>NZ_CBFFRI010000011.1:0-204638 GCF_965644235.1 Sphingobacterium sp. LRF_L2
CATCTCAACAAAATATCAAGCTGCAAATATCTGATTATTTTTTCTCCTCTCCACAACTTTTGAACATGATCCGTTATAAATAAATTATGGACAAATTTAACACAACACTGCAAAAGACAGACCATAACAAGGGTTTGGTGTCAGACGGGTCGAACGTTCCCATTCGACAGTTATTTGTAAATTTGGGCTCTGTCGTTAGTGGTCAGGTGCTGACTACACAATAAACAAGATGAATATGAAACTAATGAAACCTTTTATTATAATTTCCGCTTTAATTCTTACATATTGCTCAGTCAATAATTCGCGAGCAAAAAACAACGACAATGAAACACATTTTGTGGCAGACACGACAAAACACGACAGTACATATCTTTGCACAGGTTGGTATTACGTTGTGTACAACGACAGCAATTTCAAACGACAGTTAGATAAAACTAACGACACCTTTTCCATTGACCCCAAACCAATCGTTACAGCAAAAAACTTTACGACTTTTGAAATTTATACAAGCAACTATGGCGACATAGGGCTCACAATGCAACTTGACGAAAATGGAACTGAAAGCTGGAGTATTGCGACAGAAAAAGCAATTGGAAATTATCTTGCGTTTATTCTTGACGACAAACTTTTGTACCTAGCACGTGTAAATTCTCAAATTACAGTAGGCGTAACGGCATTAAATCGTGGCGACTATTCAAAAGAAGAACTTGAAAAAATTAGAATGATAATTGAAAGTGAAAAATAATACAAACTATCCAAACCGCTAACAAGGGTTTGGTGTCAGGCAGGTCGAACGTTCCCACTCGACAGTTATTTGTTAACTTTTGAATCAACATATGGACATAATATGAACATACTAGTAGTCATTACAAGGAAATATGGTTTTTTTTGATGTAGTTTTAAACGGCAGTATATATGCGCGAACAATAGAGTTGGCGCGATAAGTATCTTAAGTGGGTTTGTGGTTTTTCAGACGCGCAAGGTTGGGGGATTTATATCGGGAAAGACGATAATGGAAATGTTGTGGAAGTGGAAGACTATAAAAAGCTGATGGACGATATTCCCAACAAGATACGTAATGAAATGGGGGTAACCGTTGAGGTTAGTGTACGTGTTTTATAATCAGTTGTTTATGCTTTGTTGCAAAATTTTAGACGTATTTCGTATATAGGTGTGGCTTGAGAAATAGTTTGTATATTGGTTTCGCAAATACAATTGTTATGGGCAAGCTGAGCAGACGATAACACTAACGACAATGAACAAGGAAGTTACTTCAAAAATAATCGGACGACTTAAACAGGAAGACAACTTCCCTGATTGGTGGAAAAGCTCAGAAATTGAAATTCCTTTTTTTGACAACGAAAAGTTGACAATAACATTTACGGATTTTGAGCCTGAGCACGACAAGACTTTTGTTGAAGAAGCAGACCAAGCTTTAACAAACTTCCTTAAACTGACACCTACAGACAGAAACTTAATTTCTGAACTCGCTTATAAAAATTGTATGGACTTTTTAGAAGCAATTGGTTTTGACGAAATGGACGCCCCTCTCAGACAAATAAAAGACCGGAACAAAATTTGGAATTTTATACAGCCGACAGAAATTTATGTAACAAGACGGCCTTATAAGGAACAAGATGTTTATGTCCAAATTGCTTGTGAATGCGATTGGGAACAAGAGCACGGACTTCAGCTTGTGTTTAGACAAGGAAAACAACTGACAAGAATAAGCGACCAAGACGGACATTTAACCGAAGCAGACGCTTATGACAAACCTGACGAGGAAGACGAATTATTATCACATTACAACAATGGAACGACAAGAAAGCTAGCCCATAACGGCACCTTGCCAAAAGCGGGGCGTTCGTGGTGGCACAAACTTTTCGGCTCCGAATAAACATTAGTTGTAGCTTGACAAATGGTACTCCGAAAGCCCTTCCTTCGGTAAACCTCGAAACGCTAGCGGTAATTATAACAGGCGACACCACAGTACCAATAAGTTGAAAAATGACACTACCAAAAGACAGAATAATAATTGCAAGTGATGTTAGCGGCAGGGACGGAATTGGAGTAGAAATTTACCGTGATGACAAGCTCGTGATTGAAATATTTCGTGACGACACAAAACGCACAAGGACTGTTACGCTTTACCAACAAGACGTCTCATTGGACGTACTTGAGGAAAGCATCCAGACTTTTAAAAAAGAAATACCTTGGGACTTTATTGATTACGACAACTTCAAATAATTCGACTTATGCCATTTCCAGTAGACATAAAATATATCCTCGAAACGGAGCAAGAGCTTGAATTTGTATTTCCCGAAAGTTTCAAGTCTAAAATGATAAAAGAGAACGGAGGAGAACTAATGACAGGGGATGGTGATTGGCAGCTGTTTCCGTTTTTTGACAAGTCGGACAACAAAAGAATGAGCAGGACTTGCAACCACATTGTTTTAGAAACTAAACAAGCAAGAGAGTGGGACAATTTCCCTGACAACGGAATTGCAATTGCTTCAAATGGTTCGGGCGACAACTTGGTTTTATTACCATTTGACAACGACAACAAAAAATTGAAAGAAGAAATTTATTTATGGCAACACGAAACGGGAGACATTCAACAAGTAGCGAGGACGATAGACGAACTGACAGAAGAATAAATGTTTACCTTCGGCGTTGCGGTTGCGTCAGGCGGGCTGACATGCAAACCTCGAGCTTTTCGCTTCGGTTGCCCCGCCCGAACGCAAAGCCCGAAACAGTTACCTGCAAGCGCAAAGCCCGACACAGTATGACAGAAATTCTAAAAGCTCAATTTGACGAAATTTGTAAAGGGACAATTCTGCCTTTTTTCAAAGAGCTTGGTTTTAAGCGAAAAACTTTACATTTCGTTAAACAGACAAACGAGGTAACTCAATGTTTCAATGTGCAGAAAAGTCAATGGAATTCTTACCACAATGTTATGTTCACTTTTAATTTTGGATTTTACAACGCAGACATTTCTTCTATTCTTGCTGACAAGGAAATAGTAAATGAATTCCCTAAAACTTATGACTGCTTTATTCAGAATAGACTTGGAATATTTTCCCACAACAGAGACCATTGGTATACGTTATCAAAAAATATTGACGTTAGGAAAACTGCCGAGCAAATTAAAACAGACCTCGAAAAATATTTAAAACCAATGTTTGACAATTACGTTTCGCTTGACACTCTAA
This sequence comes from Sphingobacterium sp. LRF_L2, assembly GCF_965644235.1. Taxonomy (NCBI): domain Bacteria; kingdom Pseudomonadati; phylum Bacteroidota; class Sphingobacteriia; order Sphingobacteriales; family Sphingobacteriaceae; genus Sphingobacterium; species Sphingobacterium sp. LRF_L2. Next base: position 3,213 of record NZ_CBFFRI010000011.1, read on the forward strand.
AACAGTTAATAGCAAAAGATGAAAAATATATTAGTCCGACTGTTTCACCACATTATTTGATAGCATTTTATATGTTGACAGACCAAATGGAGAAAGGACGCAAAACGATAATTGACACTGTTTCTGACAAAAGCCTTTGGACATACAACCCTGAGGTTTTTCTGAAACAAGACGGACATATGATTTTCTTTTTTAAAAATCAAGAAGTAGAAGAAACTTTGGACATTTTTGAAAACCAAATAACAGTAAGACGAAATAAATGAGAAAAACAACCGCTAACAGGGGAGAGTGTCAGGCGGGCTAACGTATCACTTGGGGCTTTGTGCTCCGAAACCCGAACGAATGCAAAGACTGGGAACGTTATAGGGCATTTTAAGACAGACGACAAAACGATAATGATAAATCAACTATTAAAAGGACTTGTTGACCTAATTTACGGGACAGGACGAGTAAGGCGAAAGTTTGAACTTAACAATCCGAACGAAAAGGTTCTGGCGGCAGACGCAAGTAAGGATATCGTGACCACAACAAATCAAGACATTCAACGTGGACTTGATTGGGTGACATCCCAACGAGCAGTTATCCTGCTGACAGACAAAAAGCTTGTTTGTGGTAAGTGGATAATTCCAATTGATACTATTTCAACGGCTCAACTATTAGAAATTAATTCGCTATTTGGCGGCGGACAAGTCTTAAAAATTCAAACAACGGATGACAAAAACTATCAATTCGGAATGCAATTCAATACTGAATGGACGAGTCAACAACAGCTTCCTTTGACACTTGAACATGGACAAGTAAAACACTCTGCGTTTAGTATTATCGTGAGACTAATTGTAGTTGGATATCTGATTTACTGGATTTATGAACGTTTTTTTGCTAACTAAAAAATATTAGGCAGACTGACAACTGAATGACGATACTGCCTGCTGGCCCGGTTACGACAGACTTACATCAGGTTATGACAAATTTTTCAGCATCTGCCCTTATTTCGGCTCTCGTCTTAGCTCCTAGAGGGGTCGCTTCGAAGTGAACATCCGTACCATTCAAGCTTATAGGGTAGAGCAATCCCGAGCGGACGTTCCGCTTATACTTGCTTTCGCTGATCCCCAATTTTTCAATGAGTTCCTTCCTTATCCATAATTTTCTATCTTCGAGATGAAAGCGTCTCCTTCACGATCCATAGCATGTACCTAATAATAGCCACAGCACTACTGACTTTTGCATTCGTGGGGTATTAACATCGGAAAATCTTGAAAGGTAATAGGTCTGAAAAAAAACTTGGAAACCAATTTGTGAACTCTATTTTTCAGGTGTGCTATTAAATTCTTCCATAAAGATATTCATCTCGACAAATTTAAAATTAGGTCTTCAACCTGTAAGCGGCTAAAGGTCGCTACTCTTTAAGTTTTTATAATTGTAAAATTTAAAGAAATAAGATTATTTAACCTAATTTTGTTGCTGTTACGAGATAAAAAAACTTTAGCGGTCTAAAAACAATAATATGAAGGAAATTTATTCTGTAGATGGTGTAGATAGCATCGATTTGCAATTACTAAATATACTGCACGAGAATTCAAATTTTACTACAAAGGAACTCGCTCAAATGGTGAATCTTTCTGCTTCGCCGGTATTTGAAAGAGTAAAACGGCTGGAAAAAAAAGGCTATATCAAAAAATATATTGCGATACTCGATGCCGAAAAGCTGAACCAGGGCTTTACGGTATTTTGTAACATTAAACTAAAACAGCACGACCGAAGTATAGGCCATAAATTTGTGACGGATATACTGGAAATCAACGAGGTTATAGAATGTTATAACATTTCGGGCGATTATGATTTCCTCTTAAAAGTAACCGTGCGCGACATGAAGCATTACCAAGATTTTGTTTTTAACAAGCTTGGTTCTGTAGATAGTATCGGTAGTACACAGAGCACATTTGTAATGGCTGAAATAAAAAATACTTTTGGAGCAGGAGTAAGGGAAGAATAGGTTTATAGCGCACTGATTTAGTACATCCCCTGTTATTATCGAGCTTGGATTTATACCTATTCCTAAGGGAATCGGTACACGTTCAGTATGCCTGTGTGTTGATTTTTTTGTCTTTACTAATTTCGAGTGTAAGGACGGTTTTTCTACCGGTTTAAATTTCTAAAGGAAAATAATCTGTTTTTTTTTACTTTTACGCTCAAATAAAGAATATTTATCTTTTTTGTTTTTAATAAAAGAATAATTATCTGAATTATATCTTAATTAGAAAAATTCATCTTTTATATTGAAATTTGTAAGACAAAATAACTGAATCCAATTAAATGGGAGCGATTATAAAAGAGGATTCAATACTAAATTAAATGAATTTATGGAAAATATCCAGCATGCCGTCAAGTCTGAATTTGTGTTCACACTAAAGAGTATTTATTTCAACGAGAACTATATACCGTCCAACAGTACGCGTACAACAACCAACTTTGCTAACTTGGCAAGAGGAACAAGCCGTCAAGAAAATTTACGTAATACCATTAATATGATAAACAATCGTTTTAATGCCTTGGCGAACTGGGATAATCCGAATAATGATCGCTATTCGGTAGAGTTAGAGATTGTTTCTGTTGATATCGATATTGATGGTAGCGGTACAACATTCCCATCGATTGAGATTTTAAAAACGCATATTATTGATCATACAACAGGTCAGCGCATTGAAGGTATTGTTGGAAATAACTTTTCTTCTTACGTGCGCGATTACGATTTTAGCGTATTACTTTTGGAGCATAACAAGGGGAAAGACAAGTTTAGCATTCCGGATAATTTTGGGGACTTACACGGTAATATATTTAAGCATTTTGTATCATCAGAAAGTTACAAAAACAACTTTATCAAAGCACCGGTTATATGTTTGAGTGTATCAGATAATAAAATTTATCAACGTACAGGAAACCATCATCCGATATTAGGTTTTGAATATCAACCCAACGAATCTTCTTTAACAGAGCAATACTTCATAAAAATGGGCTTGCAGGTTCGTTATTTTATGCCGCCTAATAGCGTTGCACCTTTGGCGTTTTTCTTCTTCGGAGACTTATTGGCTGATTATACAAATCTTGAATTGATCAGTACGATTAGTACAATGGAGACGTTCCAAAAAATTTATAGACCTGAGATTTATAATGCCAATTCTGCGGCAGGGGTGTGCTATAAACCTAGTTTGAAAAATCAAGATCATTCTTTAACAAAAATTGTATACAACCGGGAAGAGCGTAGTCAGTTAGCAATCGAGCAAGGTAGATTTGCAGAAAAGCATTTCATTAAGCCTCACCAAAGTGCCTTAGAGCAGTGGTCTGCAGATTTTGCGCGTTAATCAATAGAATACATTAAAATTATTTTTATATGAAGAAATTAGTGCCCACCTCAATTGTTGGTAGTTTACCTAAACCGGCTTGGCTTGCACCTCCGGAAAAACTATGGTCACCTTGGAAATTAGAGGGCGATCAGTTACTTGAAGGGAAACAAGATGCTTTACGCATTTCTTTACAAGAACAGCAATTGGCAGGGGTGGATATAATTAGTGATGGTGAGCAAACCCGCCAACATTTCGTAACCACTTTTATTGAGCATTTAAGTGGAGTGGATTTTGAGAATCGCAAAATTGTAAAAATTCGTGACCGTTATGATGCGAGTGTTCCGATTGTTGTTGGTGAGGTTGCACGTCAAAAAGCGGTTTTTGTTGATGATGCCAAATTTTTACGTAAACAGACTGATAAGCCTATAAAATGGGCATTACCAGGGCCGATGACTATGGTAGATACGTTATACGATGACCATTATAAAAGCCGGGAAAAATTAGCGTGGGAATTTGCGAAAGCACTCAATGAAGAAGCCAGAGAACTGCAAGATGCTGGGGTAGATATTATCCAGTTCGATGAACCTGCTTTTAATGTGTTTTTTGATGAAGTTAACGACTGGGGAATGGCAGCACTAGAGAAGGCCATTGAAGGTTTAAAATGTGAAACTGCAGTTCATATTTGTTACGGGTACGGTATCAAAGCTAATAATGACTGGAAAAAAACATTAGGTTCAGAATGGCGTCAGTACGAAGAAATTTTCCCGAAAATTCAAAAATCTAATATTGATATTGTATCGTTAGAATGCCATAACTCAAATGTGCCTTTAAATTTAATTGAACTGGTTCGTGGTAAGAAAGTAATGGTTGGTGCAATTGATGTGGCAAGCAATACTATCGAAACACCAGAAGAGGTAGCTAATACCCTACGTAGAACGCTTGAGTTTGTAAATATCGAGAATCTGTACCCTAGTACAAACTGTGGTATGGCTCCTTTGTCGCGAGAAGTAGCAAGAGGTAAGCTAAGTGCTTTAAGTGCTGGAGCAGAAATTATACGCAAAGAATTTGCAATTTAGTGCCAATGTGTTAATTGGAAAAAATGCATTCTTGTTTGCGCCTTTGTCCGTTGAGTTTTTCCATTAAACTCGACGGACAAAGGCGCATATGAATGTAGACACGCAGTCATATATTGCTCCTTCAATGTGATTCTTTACCACAAAAGAATAAAGGAGCACAGATCGTAAATAAAATTTATATTTCTTTTCGTCGAGCCATTCCCTGAGCAATGATGCTGGCTGCAATCAATTGCAACGCATGATAAAGCATGAGTGGCAACAATACAATGCCGGTGATGGTGCTGTGCTGAAAGAGTACTTTTGACATGACAGTGCCGTGTACCAATGACTTTTTAGATCCACAAAATAAGACAGTAATACGATCTTCATCTGAAAAACCAAAAAAGCGACAGAGAAGTCCGACACAAAAAAATACGGCAAAAAACAAGACCATCATCCCTAGGGTGAGTCCGACAAGTTCAAGAGCGGTAAAACCTTCAAAAAGATGTTCGGAGAATGATTTGCAAAACGACGTATAAATGATCGTGAGGATGATTGCCTGATCGAAATATTTGAGTTGTTTTTTATATTTTTCGGCGATGGCACCAAAACGGGAGTTGAGGCTGATACCGATGATGACAGGCAATAGGACTTGAAGAGTCAACTTTATGACAATATCAGTAACATCAAAATCACCTGTTGCTGAAGCGATGAAAAGCCCAACCCAGAGCGGTGTAACCAATACTCCAATCAAACTGGAAATGCTTGCATTGAAAATGGCTGCAGGAATGTTACCCTTGGCGATGGAAACCATAACCACGGAAGATGAAACGGTAGACGGTAAAGCTGCGAGAAAAAATACACCCAACCAAAGCAACTCGAAGTCGGTGTTGACGAACAAGGGACGAGATGCTAAAACAAGGAGCGGAAAAAACAAAAAGGTTGTCAGTTGAACGACAATATGCATTTTCCAGTTGGAAAGCCCAGCTTTTAGTTTATCAACACTAAGTCGCAACCCATAAAATAAGAAAATCAACGATACGCCTGCATTGGCAATCTCTTCTAGCGAAACAGGTTCTTTGATCATGCCTGGCTGCGGCAAAAAATAGGCCAGCAGAATCATGGTACCTATCATTAACAGGAAACCGTCGAAACCTGCTTTACTTAATACTTTTAATAACTTTTTCAATGTGTTCTTAATATATATTCTTCAGTTGAGCCAAAATTACAAAAATATCTCACGTAGATAAATTTGTTAAATAATATCTTCCGCAGATGGAGCTGATGATATATATCAACAACTTGTCTAACCACAGTAAAAGAATTTGTATAGAATACTTGTACAATGTTTTGGGGATTAAATTTCTTAAAAACAGTAAGTTATTAAAATAGGACGGAGCCGGATTTTTAATTTTTCGTCGACATAGATGGTCAAATGTCTGAGGGAGCTATTTAGTTCTTGGGATAACTTGTCTAAACTTTCAAAATAAACTTTCAGTATTTTTTGAAAGTTCAATAATTTCTTGTATGTTTGTCTCATGGAACTAGTGGAAGCAAAGAAAAAATTTATTGAGACCTGGGGTAAGTTGGGTTCGGAATGGGGTATAAATCGTACTATGGCGCAAGTTCATGCGTTACTTTTGATTTCTCCAGATGCGCTTACTACAGAAGAGATAATGGAAACACTAAGTATCTCGAGAGGAAACGCTAACATGACGTTGAGAGATTTAATCGGTTGGGGCTTGATCGAAAAGCAACATAAAGCAGGGGAGCGCAAAGAATATTTCTATGCAGATAAAGATACTTGGAACATTGCTCGTCAAGTAGCGAAAGAGCGGAAAAAAAGAGAATTAGATCCTGTGATAAAAGCTTTGGATGAATTAACACAAATAAAAGGGGACGTGAATGATTTAGAATACAAGACATTTAACAAATCGGTTACTGATATTAATAAGTTAGCGAAAAATGTAGATAAAACACTAGATACCATGCTTAAAGCCGAAGAAAACTGGTTTTGGGGATCTATTTTTAAAATATTCAAATAGAATATTTTTTTTGCTTTTGTTTTTTCAATTTTTTCTGAAAGTTCAATAATTATAAATATACGCTATAATGAAAACACTTAAAAATCATCTCATTCTTTTCGATGCCGAATGTCCAATGTGTCGTATATATACGCGTGCGTTTGTGAAAAGTGGCATGCTAGATAGCGATGGAAGAATGGCTTATCAAGAGGTTTCAACACAAGATTGTCCGGTACTTGATCGACAACGGGCTATTAACGAAATAGCGCTATTCAACCGGGAAACAGGAGAAGTAACTTACGGAGTTGAAAGCTTGTTTAAGATTTTCGCGACATCATTCCCCATGCTTAAGCCTCTGTTTCTATGGCGGCCTTTTCTTTGGTTGATGAGTAAGATCTATGCTTTTATTTCCTTTAATCGAAGAGTGATTATTCCTGCTACTTCTGCAAATGATAGATTTGAATTGCAGCCTACATTTAAGTTGAACTATCGTCTCGCTTATCTCTTTTTCACTTGGCTGCTTACCTCGGTTATACTTGCGTCTTACGGTCGTTTGATTTTAGGCTTGCTTCCCGAAGGACCTCTGTATCGGGAATATCTAATTTGTGCTGGACAGATTCTTTTTCAGGGGGCTTCCGTGCGTATGATTAACAAAGGTAGAAGCTGGGATTATTTGGGTAATATGATGACTATTTCTTTTGGAGGGGCTATACTTCTTTTTCCTATGATATTTTTAGGGCAATGGTTACATTTTCATCCTTTTTTTTACGCTAGTTGGTTCCTCATAGTCGTTGTCCTCATGTTATTAGAGCACATCAGGCGGACCAAGCTCCTTGGACTCGGTTGGCTGTTAACATGCAGTTGGATACTATATCGTATCCTGGTTATCTTATTGATTCTTTTAAATTCGTAATGAATATGATGTATCAAAAAATAGTACTCGCCGGAGGTAACGGATATCTTGGCGGAGTTTTGGCTGAATATTATAGTCCCCTTGCAAATGAAGTAATTATCCTGAGTAGAAAGAACAAGGTTGCTAAGGGAAATATAAAAACTGTGCTTTGGGACGGTAGCACTACGGGAGAATGGCAAAAATGCCTGATTGGAGCATACTTATTGATCAATCTGTGTGGAAAAAATGTGAATTGCAGATATACAGAGAGAAACAAAATGGCGATTATTCGTTCAAGAGTAGTTCCTACCTCGCTTTTAGGAAGGGTAATAGCTGATATGGACAAACCGCCAAAATTGTGGATTAATGTTACCTCTGCTACCGTTTATAGGCATGCGGAAGATCGACCTCAAGATGAGGAGACGGGAGAGATAGGTTATGGATTTTCTATTGATGTTTGCCGCCAATGGGAACAAGCTTTTTTTAATATAGATACACCTCATACCCGAAAGGTAGCTTTGCGAATGGGGATAGTACTCGGTCGTGCAGATGGCGCTTTCCCTCGGTTGCTAAATTTAGTAAAATGGGGTTTAGGTGGAAAGCAGGGAGATGGTCAACAATATGTTTCGTGGGTACATGAGCAAGATGTCGCAAAGTGTACAGAATGGATAATGACGCATGAACTGTTGACGGGGGTGATTAATTGTACAGCACCCGAGCCAATAAAAAACACACAACTAATGGCAATTATTCGCAAAGCTTATGGGATTGGCTTTGGCTTGCCTACTCCAACATGGTTACTCGAAATAGGAGCAAAGGTGATCGGTACGGAGACTGAGTTGATTCTGAAAAGTAGGTGGGTTTTACCTAAAATTCTCGTTGATAGTGGTTATCGATTTCTTTTTGAAAAAACGGAATATGCGGTGAAGGATCTTTTAAGTATCAGAATTTAATTTTATGACTACTATTTACGAGAGATGTTGTATGTTGAAAAACAAAACTTTCTATAAAAAGAAAGTTCAGAAAAACATTTTTACATTTTTTTTTATTTTTATTAAATCGATTTTAATGTATTTATATGCTTCTGAAGGGAAAAATTTCAATATTGGATTTTGTTAAGACTATTAAGTTTGATTTGATCGCCATTTCGATATTTAGTGTGTTAGTCGGTTTATTGGCTAAAACCCATTATCTGTCTGCCCTGGTTATTCCTTTAGGCTTAATCGCAATTGTAGGAACAGCGATATCTTTGTTGCTTGCTTTTCGTACGGGACAAGCATACGATCGTTGGTGGGAGGCGCGTATCATTTGGGGGGCAATAGTGAATGATTCGCGTACGCTTATCCGCCAACTCAAAGAATTTCTGCCTGAAGACCAAGACGATGAAGTTAGGTTATTTATGGAACGACAGATTATTTGGAACTATGCACTGAGTGAATCTTTAAGAAAATTGCCTTTTTCCAATAAGGTCGAAGCATATTTAAATGCGCATCAAGTAACCGACTTTAATGTGCCTAATGCATTACTAAACTTGCATGGAATGCAGTTGAAAAGTTTGGCGGATCGTGGTTTACTAACTGAATTTAGGCAAGTACAGCTGGATCAGACTTTAACGAAATTATGTGACGCTATGGGAAAATGCGAACGTATTAAAAATACGATTTTTCCGGTTTCTTATAGTACTTTGATTCATTTTCTCATTTACCTATTTACGCTGTTGCTTCCTTTTGGTTTGGATGATAACTACGCTTTCATTAAAGCTGTTCTTACCGCTGCTATTCCAACTATATTTATCGTTATTGAGCGTACCGCTATATTAATGCAGGATCCTTTTGAGAACGGTCCCTTAGATACTCCAATGACAAATATTAGTCAAAACATTGAAGTTGTACTCAGGCAGCAACTAGGTTTGGATGCCGAGAGACCAGCATCGCCGGATCCCGATGCATATTATATTTTATAATCCGATATTTGTCCTGTAGATTTAAAGTGTATCTGTTGCTTTTCTATCATCAGATTAAAATTTCGTCAAGACGAAATACGAATGATTGTAGCGCTAAAAAATGCAAAGGATATGCATGGAGATTTGGTGAGGAAGCACAAACGCCAAATGAGGTAGAATATATAGAGGCCTATTTTATGTGGGCGCAAATACGAATTAAGAATTACTTATAGTGGAACAAAAAACTCATTTTTTTAGAGGAAAGCCTCATCTGTTACTTCATGTTTCTGCTTGGCTCTGTTTTCTGTCTTTTCCTGTTTTTTTTCTGGATAGTCGAAACTTTAGCTTCATCTTGTGCTCTTCTGAATTTTGGTTCTTTACATGCTGTTTTCTTTCTTGTTTTTACATCAATGCTTATTGGTGGGCGCCATATGTGATAAGAAAAAGAAAAATTCTTTTGTATGTTGTTTCTGTTGTGCTTGTTGGAGGCCTATTTGCCTTTTATTTGCAGCCTTTTGACAAACTTATGCGTCGTAGCACTACAAATCACTCATCCGTGGTGTCGCCACCTATACCGTTAGAGTTCCGGGGCAACGATTTCCCGCCACCAAAACCTCCACAAGGACCACATAATAATCCCTCAATAGGTAGAGGTGGGCAAAATATTGATGTCGCTGCTGTCTATATATTTTTGTTGGTCCTCGCCTTAGGAACGTTGTTTCGGATTACAAGTTATTGGATGGAATCGGAAAGAAAAGTTCAACAGGAACAAAATGACAGAATGAAGGCCGAATTATCTTTCTTAAAGGCCCAAGTTCATCCTCATTTTTTATTTAATACGCTCAATAATATTTATTCGCTTGCGCTGACGAATGATCCAGCAGTGGCGGAGAGTATTTATAAATTATCGAAATTGATGCGGTATTACATGGATGAAAAAGAAGATAACGAAATAAATATTTCTTTAGAAATACAGGTTATAAAAGATTTTATTGCTTTGCAGAAATTAAGAACAGGACCTAATTGCCTTATAAAAGAGCAGTATTTGGGGTTGCATTTCGATAAAAAGATTCAACCTTTTATTCTTTTACCATTTATAGAAAATGCTTTTAAGTTTGGATTGAGCTCTATTGAAGAATGCGAACTGTCATTTGCTATTGAACTAACAGCATCTTCGTGTGAATTGACGGTTAGAAATTCAATTCCTAGAAAAAAAAATCTACAATCTAGTGCTGGGACAGGCATAAAGAATACTTTACGCTTATTGACTCATTTTTATAAAGATCGATTTGTAATCGATATTCAAGAGGATGAGCGGAGTTTTTTTGTGAAGCTTTTACTTTATATTTGATACTATGTTGTCTTGTATTGCTCTAGATGATGAACCATTAGCTTTGCGTATTCTTATAGAGTTCGCAAGGAGGCACTCGGCTGTTCATCTTTTGGCCTCCTTTTCCAGTCCTTTGGAGGCCAGACGCTATATAGATGAAAATAAAGTTGATCTGCTCTTTTTGGATATCGACATGCTTGAAGTCAATGGAATTGAGTTCTTCCGGGAATTAAAGCAAAAACCCCTGTTGGTTTTTACTACTGCCCATAAGGAATATGCCGTCGAAGGATTTGAGGTGGATGCTGTAGATTATTTATTGAAGCCTTTTGATTTTTCTCGATTTTCTCGGGCAATTGAGAAAGTGCAGGCCCGGTTTGTGAAAACGATAGATCGCCCATTTCTTTCCGTTTATTCGGAATACCAGCGTACTAAAATTTATTTGGATGAAATTGAATGCATTGAAAGTATGCAAGACTATGTCAAAATACATTTGATTACAGGTAAAATTATTTTGACGTTATCTACGATGAAAGCCATGCAGGAACGTCTTCCTCCAGATAGTTTCATCCGCATCCACCGAAGTTATATAGTTGCCACTGCACGGATTCTTTCTTTTTCGAATAGAAAGGTGCAACTTCCTCATTTTTCACTCAGTGTGGGGGAAAGTTATTATAAAGATGTTATTCAATTATTTGGAGATTCGTCGGTACAATAGTATCATTGGTCGGTACTTAACAATATTTTACAAATTCTCCCTGTAAACTTGTCGGTATCAAGAAGAGATATTATGGAAAGAAAGCATTTTATTAGGACATTATCTTTTTTAGCCTTTTCAGGTCCCATGGTTTGGGCTGCTTGTAAAAAAGATGATGACGTTACGACGTCTGAACAATCAGGAGAAGATATCGATGTGGATACGAGCTGTAGTGTGACGCCTACGGAAACTGAAGGTCCGTTTCCAACAAAGACACCCTCGTCTTATGTACGCTCCGATATCCGAAAAGGAGATAACATTGGTGTGGATATGACAGCACTGATCACCATTGCTAATGTGAGTAATAACTGTGCTGCATTAGAGGGCGCACTTGTAGATATCTGGCATTGTGATGTAGATGGTAACTATTCTCAATATGGTGGTACACAGATGCAATCTAGCAATTATCAATCTGTAAATTGGTACCGTGGTCGCCAAGTAACAGATGCAAACGGGCTCGTAACTTTTCAAACAATCTTCCCAGGTTGGTATCAATCCCGGGCAACACACATTCACGTACATGTGTACGATTCGACGGGTAAATCACTTCTCGTGACACAGATAGCATTTCAAGATAGTTTATGTATTAGTGTAAATACAAATGGATCTTCTTATGGCTATACAAAGGGGACATCAGGTTATACTTATAATGCAAATGATAATGTGTTTGGTGACGGTGTGGATAAGGAAATGTCTACTGTTACAGGTTCTCTTTCAGAAGGTTATGAGATGAAAATTACGATTAAGGTAAGTGCTTGATAAAGTGAGGTTTATTTATGGATGATATTCGTATATATATAGCCGATCAACGTGGAGAAATAGAATCTGATAATGTGCTGGTAAAAAGTACGTTGAATTACGGTTCTTTTTCCGCTCCCTATCGGTCGCCTATAGGAAAGCTTAAACACGTTAATGAATGGCGAGGAAAGGGAACTAAGAGTATCTTTTCGTTGACTTCAGCAAAAGGTGATACACACGTTGTTGTTCCATTGGCAGGTGATTTATCCATAACAATAGGAACAGAAAAGCATGAAGTACTTTTGGGTACTGTTTTTATTTATCAAGCTGCTGATAACGCTACAGGATTAGTCGTTAGCTCTTTAACAGCAGAAGATGATGAGATGGTTTTTCAGGAATTGATCTTCTCATCGGTGAAAGATACTTTAAACCTTGTAACTTGTTTAAAGTTGCCAATCGTCGATCTAAACCAGAGGAATAAGGTACTTCCTCTGGATAACGATGCTTTCGAATTCCGACTTTATTTTGGAGCATTTGTAGGAAGGCATACGTTCCATTTAAGCTTAGATGAGAAATTTTCAAATTTCTTTATACTAACGTTGGATGGTACTTTCGAAGTAGAAGAGCGGTTATTATATACTGGTGATGCATTATTTCTGCCTAGGCCTACGCAGGTGGAAACAGAATGCTTGTCGACTGCAGGTTTGCTGTTGGCGATATACTTTTAAGAAGTTGTTCTAATTTATAAGTTATTATATGAGCTTACTTGGGTTGATTAATTTGTTGAAACTAAATAAAAAAACTCCCGGAGCAGAGCGCTTCAGGAGTTTACCAAACCAATTATTAACCTAAATTATGAATTACTTATATAACGTATTGTACTGCGTTTTGTTTTATCAATAGGTGATTTATTTATTATTTTCCTTTTCATCCTGATATTGTTGAAACATACGGGATGTTCTCCGTTTAATTTTATCCCTCAAAATTTTGGGTGATAATACTTGAATACACTCTCCAAAGCCCAAAATTTCGCGCTCCAACTCAAAGTTTAGCACCACGTCTAAACGGATGGTGATTCCACCATTTTCTTCTTTTGTCAAGAGCTGTTGGGAATTATGAATAGGTTTCGTGAGTACATAAGGTGCATTGTAGGAGTCTATTCGTAATATAACACGATGCCCTCTATCTTTTTCTGTCTTGGTAACCCCAATAGTGTCTGCATAGTAACGTTCAAAATCTACACCTTCGTATTCGATGTAATCCGCTTTTGTCATTTCCGCCATATCTTCGATGCGATCTAATGCAAGTGTGATTAATGTTTTTCCTTTTCGTGGTCGACAAATAACAAACCATCTATTGCGGTATTCTTTTAATAGATAAGGATAATAAACGGCATCTTGTTCGTTGGCAGATTTGAATGATTTGTAGGTAATTAATAAAGGTATCTTTTCACGAATGGCTTTATGTATCGGTGTAATCCATTTCAATCCTTTTAATAATTTATTACTTTCTAATTGGACATAAGAAGGATTTTTTTCGTTTTTTTTGGATAGATTATTCTCTAGGCGAACGATCATATCGCTCATCTCATCAAAATATGAAAAGCCATTGAGGTGCTTTAAAATGTCTACAGCATCTTTCATTTTAGCCATATCGTTATCGCTTAATGGCGAGTTACTGATCGAATATTGTGCATCTTCGTAAGTATAATATTTGCGTTTTAAGACAACGATTGGAGCATTGTAGCCTAGCTTATTGCTGCGCATGAGTTGAATATCTCCTTGCACCGTTCGTTTGCTGACGCCACTGTGGATCCCCTCTAATTCATAGATGCCATCTGAAACTTTTTCGATTAAGTCGTCAAGGGTCCATTTGCGGTGCCGTTGTCGAAGGCAATTATCAATTATCTTATATCGAATTAAAGCTAGTTTATTAATAGCCATATCTGTTTCTGTTACAATGTTGTTAGATAAAGTTAAATCATTTTGATTAGCCACGCAATACAAATGCGTAATACACTCTCTTGTATTGTTTTTAGTTTTTTATGTTGTTGTATTTTAGTTGTTTATGTTTTTTTTGTGTTTTTTATTTTTTACGTAAAATGGTTGCGCAGTACCTGCGCCATCTTTGTGTTGTCGGATGTGACAAACGTTCTTTGATGAAATAACGAGAGTTTATAAATATTTGCCTTCGGGCATAAAGAGACCTTAAATCAGAAATGAGCCCTAGTCGCCTGTTTCTGTATAGCAGGGAAGTATTGATTCCGTGGAATGCAATATGCTGGTAAAGTGGATGATTTTGAGGTTTTAACGCGCTAGCGTCGTAGGTTCGAATCCTACTTCCGATCACTCGGAATAGCTCAGGGGTAGAGCATAGCACCAGTGTTGTGTGTCACAGGTTCGATTCCTGTCTTACAAAATGTGAGTAGTTCAGTGGTAGAACAACAACTTTCAATCGTGTGGGTTCGAATCCCACTTCTATTTCGATAGAATTGCATAATTGGGTAGTGTACAGATTCAGTGAATCTGATTTTGAAAAGTTATGACTTTCTTCAAAAAAGTCCAAAAAGAGCTTTTCCTTACCTCGTTCGCAACTCGTTTCCCACCCCAATTAAAGCAGGTGTTATCTGCTGATGAGGGGATCGAAACATAAGTTGAAGTTATTTACTCAACTTGTATTTCAAAACAAGTAATCGTGTGGATAATTGCATTTTAATAGTTAATTAATGCGGTTGTACAGTCGTCTACTCCTTTTGAGATCCGTGAGAAGATAATGAACGAGATAGGAAAGGCTTTTAAAAGCAAATGGTATCGATAGTGCAGTAGTCATATTATGGCTTGCGTCATTATTGCAAGAAAATAAAAAAGTAGAAATCATGAAAAGAGTAACAATTAGTATCAATCATGTTGGTTTAGTCGTCAAAAACAATAACGTTTTACGCTTGCTTACCGCTGGTAAGCATTGGTTGGGATTTAGAGAACGTATCGAAATATATGATCTATCAATTCCATTCTCTACAAAGCATGCTATTGATGTGCTCTTACAATTGAATGGTTTTTCTGATGTAGTTGAAATTGTTGAGGTAGCTGATGATGAAATTTGTCTTGTTTTTGTGAACAACAACTTTCACAAGGTACTGCCTGCGGGGCGACATGTTTTCTGGAAGAGTTTGGATCGCTACCGTTTTCAAATAGAGAGTATTGCAACGATAGAAATTCCACCTACGGTGGGGAGGCTGCTGTTGGAAAAACAACCTTTGGCATCCTATATTCGGCAGTATACGTTAGAACCTTCGGAAAAAGGTTTGCTTTTTGTTGATGGCGTTTTTACGAAGGTATTGGATGGAGGAAAGTATTACTGGTGGAAAAATTCTACTTCCATTGCGGTAAGTAAAGCCGATATGCGGGGCGTTGCGCTAGAAATGTCGGGACAGGAAATCTTAACGAGAGATAAAGCACAGATACGTATTAATTTCTCGATACATTATCAAGTGCAAGATTTGGAGAAAGCGTTGTTAGCGAATAAAGATTACGAAAAACAATTATATGCGCGATTGCAAATGTTGCTTAGGATGTATGTAGGTCAGTTGTCTTTAGATGAGTTAATGGAGAACAAAACTGAAATTGGGAAATATATCATGCGCGAGGGAGCCGAAGATGCGAATGCGCTAGGGGTGATATTGTATCGTGCTGGGGTAAAAGATATTATTCTTCCAGGGGATGTACGAGATATTATGAATCATGTGTTGATTGCAGAGAAATGTGCACAAGCGAATATTATCATGCGGAGAGAGGAAACAGCCTCAACAAGAAGTCTATTGAATACGGCACGTTTAATGGAGGAGAATAGTATGTTGTATAAGTTAAAAGAAATGGAATATGTGGAGAAAATTGCTGAAAAAGTAAATAGTATTTCACTGTCTGGTAATGGGCAAATTATAGATCAGCTAAAGCATTTGTTTGTAAAGTAGGCGCCGAATAAAAATACTTTGTTTGTAAAAAGAGGTGTAAGGGGCATCATAAAGAGGTCGATGCTCCTTACTTGAATGGGGGATTACAGCACCTACTTACAGTACCCAAAATGCGAGCGAAATCTTCTTGCTGTTATTTGATGTGTTTTAGCTTGAAAACAGATTATTTAAACGGTTTAGTTTGTGTTTTTATTAGGTTATTTGCCCAATAGGCAGTAATAGTTCTGTTGTTTTAAGCCGTTTTTTTTGATAAAAATGCAGGTTTTGGTCTGTATTTATATATATTTAGAAGACATTTACAGGGTTATGCCTGATGTATGCCGATTTTATATATAATATTTCAGAAACCTATTGATTAGAAAATAGCTATGGACAAACAGCTGAAAGGCTTTCTTATTTTATTTCTTTTAATTCCATTTTGGGTAAAAGGACAGGAGTTAAGACAGGAGTTTTTACTAGAACGTGATTGGCGTTTTTTTAAAGGAGAAGTGGAAGGTGCTTTTCATCCTTACTTTGATGATAGTCGTTGGCAAACAGTGACAATCCCACATGATTGGGCAATCTTTGGGCCTTTTGACCGGAATAATGATCTACAGGAAGTTGCGGTGACACAAAATGGGGAGAAAGCAGCTTCGGTAAAAACGGGTCGTACTGGGGGCTTGCCTTATGTAGGTGTAGGTTGGTATCGAAAATCTTTTGATGTACCTCAGTTTGTTAAAGGGAAAAAAAGTGTCACAATAAAATTTGATGGCGCGATGAGTGAAGCGCGTGTTTATGTAAATGGAAAAGAGGTTTGTTTTTGGCCATATGGATATAATTCCTTTTATTGTGATGTCTCTGATGCTATTCATGTTGATGGAAAGGCAAATGAACTTGCTGTAAGACTTGAAAATAAACCTCAATCTTCTCGCTGGTATCCTGGGGCAGGTCTTTATAGAAATGTACATTTAGTAGTAACGGAGAACGTACATGTGCCTATTTGGGGCACTTATATTACAACTCCTTTTGTTTCCGAAGCTACAGCTGCTATTCGGTTAGAGACCAAATTGCAAGGTGCTTCAGGAAAGAAAGTGAGAGTGGTTACAGATATATTAAATAGCGAAGGTAAGGTTGTTGCACATAAGGACAATCAACAGAAAATGAGCTATGATCGACCATTTATACAAAATTTTGAGGTATTGAATCCGTCACTTTGGAGTCCTGAAGCCCCTAGTTTATACCAAGCTTATTCTAAAATCTATGTAGATGAGGTGTTAGTTGATCATTATCAAACGCAATTTGGCATTCGAGATGTAAAGTTTATCGCCGATAAAGGTTTTTTCTTAAATGGTAAATTGAGGAAGTTTCAAGGTGTGTGTAACCACCACGATTTAGGGCCTTTGGGTGCCGCAATTAATGTATCCGCACTTCGCTATCAGTTGGAATTATTGAAAGATATGGGCTGTGATGCGGTTAGGACTTCGCACAATATGCCTGCTCCGGAGTTGGTATCACTGTGTGATGAATTGGGATTGATGATGATGATTGAGCCTTTTGATGAATGGGAGATTGCGAAATGTACGAATGGTTACCATCGCTTTTTTGAAGAATGGGCAGAAAAGGATATGATCAATATGCTGCATCAGTTTCGAAATAATCCCTCCGTTGTGATGTGGAGTATTGGTAACGAAGTGCCTACGCAATGTCGGGCAGATGGTTATAAAGTTGCTTCATTTTTGCAGGAAATATGCCATCGAGAGGATCCTACTAGACCTGTTACCTGTGGAATGGATCAGGTAAGTTGTGTGCTTGAAAATGGATTTGCTAGTTTATTGGATATTCCTGGGCTAAATTATCGTACGCAACGTTATCAAGAAAGTTATGCGAAGTTGCCACAAAATCTAGTACTTGGATCTGAGACAGCCTCCACTGTAAGTTCAAGAGGAATCTATAAATTTCCTGTAGAAAAGAAGGGGGATGCCTTATATGCCGATCACCAGTCGTCATCTTACGACGTAGAACATTGCTCTTGGTCCAATCTTCCTGATGAAGATTTTGCGCTAGCTGAGGATTATCCGTGGACTATAGGGCAGTTTGTTTGGACTGGATTTGATTACCTTGGAGAACCGTCGCCTTACGATAAGGATTCATGGCCAAATCACAGTTCTATGTTTGGAATTATTGATTTAGCAAGTATTCCAAAGGATCGTTATTACCTGTATCGAAGCGTGTGGAATAAAAACGAAAATACACTTCATGTTCTACCTCATTGGACCTGGCCCGATCGTATTGGACAGAAGACTCCCGTTTTTGTTTATACCAATTATCCTAAGGCTGAACTTTTTATTAATGGAAAAAGTCAAGGGATTCAAGAGAAAAGTCATGAAAGCCAATTACATCGTTATCGTTTGATGTGGATGGAAGCGGTATATGAGCCTGGAGAAATTAAAGTTGTTGCGTATGACGCCAAAGGTGAAATTGCGGAGGAGAAGACGATACAAACGGCTGGAAAACCCTATCAGCTGCTTTTGGAACCTGTTCAAAAGACGATTAAGGCTGATGGGAAAGCGCTAACATACATACGCGTAAAAGCCGTGGATAAGGCGGGAAATCTCTGTCCGTTTGATAGTTCTTTAGTTAATTTTGAAATTAACGGAGTTGGTGTCTATAAGGCCGCAGCGAATGGCGATGCAACTTGTCTCGATCCATTTCATTTGCCGAAAATGCATCTCTTTAGTGGACAACTAACTTGTATTGTACAGGCTACTGATAAAGAAGGTCGTATAGAAGTACGAGCAAAGGCAAAAGGTTTGAGAGAAGGGAAGGTAGAAATTATAGCAAACAAGTAAAATACATAAAAACCTACTATGTGTTGTTTTGTTTAAGGGATAGATAGAATAAAATAATGGGATCTACAGCACAAATTCGCTACGATATTGTTTTTCTACGTTGTATCGCTATTTTGGCTGTGATCTGCTATCACTTTAAGTTGCCTCTTTTGAAAGATGGATATGCTGGAGTTGATATCTTTTTTGTTATTTCTGGATACCTTATAACCGCAATAATAGGTAAGAATGATCGAGAAACGAACGTTAATCTTCTTGATTTTTTTTACAGACGGCTAGCAAAGATATTGCCGCC
The DNA here is from genome assembly GCF_965644235.1 of Sphingobacterium sp. LRF_L2. Lineage (NCBI taxonomy): Bacteria > Pseudomonadati > Bacteroidota > Sphingobacteriia > Sphingobacteriales > Sphingobacteriaceae > Sphingobacterium > Sphingobacterium sp. LRF_L2. The sequence goes on from NZ_CBFFRI010000011.1 coordinate 22,379, forward strand.
TTTATTGGGGCTTATTTTTGTTTTTTCAGTTCTCATAGGCTTTATACTTCCTTTTAAGCTGTATGATTTTGGCCGGTTTGCGTTCGCAAGTAGTTTATTTTTCTCCAATATCTATTACTATTTGGGTGCTGGGTATTTTATGCCATCCTCGCAATTGAATTTTCTTTTGCATACTTGGTCGCTTTCGCTTGAACTACAGTTTTATGTTAGTTATCCGCTGTTGTTACTTTTATTTCGTTGGTGGAATAAAAGAAAAAAGGTGCCACTTTCTTATTTTATTTACGTTTTAGCGGGAATGTCCGTAATACTGATGTATTGTTGTGGGCAAAAAGACCAGTCTTTGGCATTTTATATGTATCCTACACGTCTTTGGGAGTTTTGTATAGGTGCTCTTGCATTTGTTTATCGGGAAAACGTATTTGTCAGATTTAGCATTGCCAGACGAAATATGCTGGGCGCTGTCTTTCTTGGGATGCTTATTTTTTCAATATCGGGAATTCTATCTTTGGGTAAAATGGGCTGGCCATCTTTCTTGACAATCATACCTACTGTTTGTACCGGCATTATTATTTGTATAGCTCCCGATATTTCTCTTTTTAAAAATAGGTTTATCGTATTTATAGCCAAAATATCATACTCTTGGTATTTGTGGCATTGGCCGATTATTGTATTCGCCACTTACCTTTCTTGGCCCGAAACTTTATGGAGTAAGCTGGCCTATTGTATTGGTTCTTTTTTTCTAAGTGTGATCGCATATACTATTTTTGAACAAAATAGAATCCTACGTAAACCGAAGATAATGTTGATTAGTGCTTTAACAGCAATTGGAATGGTCTATTCTTTTACACAGATATTCCAAACGGGTTTTCCGCTAGATAAACAGCTGGCCAAGTTGTACAATTTTTACAGAAATTACCCAACGGTACAGGCACCTTCCCAATTTCATTTTGGCCAGGGACATTTACTAGCCAGTGCTGATTTTGGAAAAGTAGATACAAATTTACTGCTTCAATTTTCCGATAGTTTGGATAATTATCTTCTTTTGGGGGATTGCCACGCAGGGATGTTTTCACACACGTTAATGGAATTAGCACAAAAAAATAATGTGAATCTGCTACAAGCAACAGGAGATGAGACTTTCCCCGCGCCAAATGTTACATCGCTTTATGCTGGGCCGGAACAGTTGGTGCATTATCTTTATGAGAGTTATCTTCCAATGTATGGTAAAAGGATAAAAAAAGTAATTTTAATGGCAAATTATGTAGACTATACGAAAGCGCAGCTAGAGACCTATCTTCGTCGTGTGCAGGGCTATTTTCGGCCAATGAATATCCCGGTAGTCTATATTGGACAGACGGAAAGTTACACTATAGAGTATCCCATTATTGAGAGTTTGCGCCTGAAATTTGGTGTCAATCCCACTGATTATCTTGTGCCTTCGCGTCGTAACGTTAATGAATATATGAAGAAATCCCCCTTCGTAAACGCATACATCGACCTTTATCAGTCCCCTGATATACAACAGACGAATGCAAAAGAGACATATCTGTATGATGCAGATCATTTCTCCATCTTTGGAACAAATCAATATGCTGCCCAGCTTGAAGAGGTTATATTTTTAGATAAGTAGCTGCCTTGAATTTGTTGTCTCCCATCGTGAAATGAAATCGTTAGTTAATAGTTTGTGTGCGTCGCTCTATATGCACACAGGTTCTTACTAAATGCTTACCTTGTTTTGCGAATATGGACATTCTTTAGAATGGATTAAGCACTCTTTGCTTGAACAGTTTCTTCATTGACACTTTTACCAAAAAATCCATATAATATAAGTCCTAAAAGTAGAACCAAAACTATTTTTCCGCCATATCTGGTGTAAAAAGGCAGGGATAGCAATTTATCTTTATCAATTTTGTTCGCAAGTAGTATATCTTCAAGTTGTGCGTCGGTCAATTCGTAGTATACGTCTGCGCCATCTGTTGTCAGTACAAGTTTCGGTTCTTTGGTAATCCAAGCAGGAATAATCCAAGCGATGTTGAACTCTTGGTGGAGTCTTGCCAAATCTAGGTACACGGAAGTACTTTCCTTTTCTTTATATTCTTCTGAATCAGGTAAATTTGCCACTATTTCTAACTTGTCTATCTTTCCAAAAGGAATTCGAGCTTTTGCTTTTAATGTATTTGTAACAAGCAAAGTGAGCGCCATCAGGATGATCGTTTTCATACGTTTCTAAATATTATTTATAATTGTTCTGTTACTAGACTGTTATTGTTAGCGTCAAATAATTTTGTTCTTGTGGTAAACAAGAATCGTGCTAGTTATCACTGTTAATTATAAAAAACATATAGGACTATTATAATAACTTGAAGAGACCTTATGTGGAATCGAAAAATATCGCTATAGCGTCTATTGAAAATGGTTAATGTTCTCCATACCCTACATCATCTAGTTTTCCTTTAAAAACGCGAAATTGTATGAAAAAATAAAGTACAACCAGAATGAGAGCAATAATGAACCAGTAGAGACCAATAGAAAGACCATACGATTCGGCAGCTGCATTTTCGATAGTCAACGAAGGATTTAGGCTGTTTGTTGAAGGGAGAAGGGTTGGGAACATGGAAGCTGCGGTGGTACCGAAACTTCCTAAAATGAACAGGGTGGAGCAGAGGAAACCTGCACCATCATGTTTAAACTTTCGAATATAAAACTGTCCAATGAGACCGCTTAGGCCGATAATTGGGAATATCCATAGCCAATAATGTTTTTCAAAGTTAGTGAGTGCAATAGGTTTTACATAAAACCATAAACTTGCTGATACAACGACAAGAAACAGGAGTAGAAAGTTCAGTTTAAAGATAAGCTGGCGCAATCTGACGTTTATTTTTGAGCGGGTTTTCAACAGAATCCAGTTTGCACCATGTATAGTAAGTGTGACAACGGATACAAGACCTAAAGTAATGGTAAACCAATCTATTATCCCTTGATGATCAGCAAGAGGATCGAACGTTGGATTCCATAATGCCAAAAAGAAATACTGGGGCTCTTGTTGAGAGATTCCATTTTCAACCATCCCTAGATTGACTCCACGAACGACATTTCCTAATGCTGCGCCTAAAAATAGGGCTAAAAGAAAACTTGCGATTCCAAAAGCCTTATCCCATAAACGTTCCCAAAGTCTGTTATGTACTTGTCCGCGTAACTCTAAGCCTATTGCCCGAAAAATAAGTAGCCATAATACGAGCATCAAAGGGAGATAAAAGCCACTAAAAGATGATGCATAGAGTGTAGGAAACGCAAAGAAAAGTACACCTCCAGAGGCGATCAGCCAGACTTCGTTCGCATCCCAAAAAGGGCCTATGGCATTTGTTATCGCTTTTCGCTCTTCGTCGTCTTTCGCAATAAAAAGGTGGACAATTCCTGCTCCAAAATCGTATCCATCAAGAACGATGTATATCGCTAACATACATACCAAAACAATAAACCAAAACATTTCCATATGCATAAATATTTAATGAGCCAATTGAGGATCGGGACCTTTACGTATAATTTTTAAAACCAATAACAAGAACAGTAGACCAAGGAGAATATATAAGCCTACAAAACCGAGTAAAGTAAATAATGTATTGCCAGAAGAAACTGTGGGTGATACACCGCTTGTCATTCGCATTAGATTGTATACGAGCCAGGGTTGTCTACCTAGTTCGGCCGTGTACCAACCCGCTGTATTGGCAATATATGGAAAAGGAATCATAAACATAAGGATCCATAGTATCCACTTGCTTTGGTAGAGTTTACGTCGATAAAGAAGAAAAGCCGCTACTAACATAATGCCGATAAAGATGGTGCCGAGACCAGCCATGATATGATAAGAATAATATAATCCCGGTACGTTTGTCGGATGAACACTGTCATCAAACTCGTTTAATCCTTTGATTTGTGCATCCCAACGTTGGTACGTTAAAAAGCTTAAAATGTTAGGGACTGCAATTTTATTATCCAATTTTTTGTTAATCATATCGGGTTGTCCAATCAACACAATTTCAGCACCACCATCTTCTGTATGGAAAATACCTTCCATAGCAGCAAAAGTAGCCGGTTGATATTTGACAACATTTTTTGCGGCAAGGTCTCCTGTAGGGAATGCAACGGCGATAGAGGATATAACGCCGAAGATGACCCCGCTTCGCAAAAATATTTGACCAAAACGACGGTGTCTGTCACTCAATAGATAAAAAGCTCCTACCGAAGATATAAAGAATGAACTCGTAATTAAGGACCCTGCTTGATTGTGGAAATAGGATGGCAATACCCAGGGGTTTCTAAATAGTGCTCCGAAGTTGTTGAGTACGAATTTTCCATTTTCGAGTATTTCATAACCAACAGGATGTTGCATCCAGGAGTGTGTCGCAATAATGAGATAGCCGCTGGCCCAAGAGCCGATAAAAACCATCAAACCGGAGAGGAAATGCAATCGCTGACCTAGCAACTTTTCTCCGAAAATAAACATACCTAAAAAAGAAGACTCTAGAAAAAAAGAAAACATGCCCTCCATGGCCAGGGTCTGACCAATAATGCCTCCAGTACGTTCAGAGAACTTCGCCCAGTTTGTGCCAAATTGAAATTCCATTGGAATCCCTGTAACAACTCCCATCGCAAAATTTAAGGCGAAGATTTTCATCCAAAATTTTGCGGCGTAGTTATAGTCTTCCTTACCAGTCTTAAGAAAAACCCATTTAAAATAGACGATCATTAAAGATAACCCCATCGTAAGCTGAGGAAATAAGTAATGGAATGTGATTGTAAAGGCAAATTGAAGCCTATTATATAAAATCATATCCTCCATAGCTGTCTCTTTTAAGTTAATGCAACTAAATATATTGATTATTTAATATAATCGTTTTTATGAATCTATCTTACAAAAGAAAATGTATAGTTTAAAACTGTTCTAAATAAATGATGGCGAAACAAAAATTACTTATTGGGATGTGTATTTTTCTGATAATCCCAAGGAAATAGCCGGAAAATTGGGTTTTTATCGGCAGGAAATTGCGTACATATACCGCTATTGTTTTCTCGTAGAACTTTGAAGAAGGTCAACTGTTATCGCTATATATTAAGATGTACAACGATAATCTAAGGAGATATTTTATGGAACTAAAATTACAGAATCGTAGAATCAAAATTATTAAAAGTACAGAAGACCAAATAGGAACATTTTCAGAAGAGATATTTAAAGAGTGCGATGATAATGGGGATGTGCTATTGTCTTTTAAAGAAATTGAAGGGGCTTACAAAGCAAATCCAAATTATGAATTTTTACAAGGGCCCCGTGAAACATTATCACTTCGTTTTAGAGATAAACATTCTAATCAAGAGATACGTTTTATTGCTTCTGATTAAAAAGAAAGTGTATTTATAAAAAATCTTCACGGAATGGGGTGAATGCGTCAATTAGTTCTCCAGCCTCTAGGCATTCGCAGCCGTGTTGGGCTCCTGCTGGAATAATGCAGGTATCTCCCTGCTGCAGGATATGAATTTCACTTTCTATTGTATATCTAAATTTTCCTGCACTAACATAGGAGGTTTGTACATGCGGATGAGCGTGTAATTCTCCCACAGCTCCTGCCTCAAAACGTACTTTCACTACCATTAAGGCTTCATTGTGTGCCATAACCTTGCGTCGAACTCCTTTACCAAGTTCTATCCAGTTTACTTCATCGTCTTTGACAAATAGTTTTTCCATATTGTGGGTATTATAGTCAAATGTACAAACTTTGAAGTTAATCGTGGCTTAGAGCAAGCTTCGCAGAAAAATATTGATGATGGATATTTTAGATAAAAAAAGGGGAGGTATGAATCTCCCCTATATCGTTTGAATAATGAAACAAGTTTTCAATTGGCGTTGGCACTTTAAGTATTCACTATTAAACTAAGACAAAAATAAGAAATAAATTTCAAACAATTCTTCGAACAACAATTAAACTCCACAGCTTTCGGATCTATGCCTTAGATACACATGTGTATTCCCCCAATCCAAAGAGTTGAAAAAAACAATATATTTACAGTACGTAAACGTTTACCTTCGATTACTGTTAATTAAATCACAAAATAGGATTAGATTCTTAATGTGTAAGTTGACACCAAATAGAGGATGTATTTAATTTAGTCTATGAAATACGAAGAAATTTTACAGGATATAGAACCGTTTTTATTTAGACGCGTGAAGGAGCTGGGGACATATTCGACATTTTGTTTCCATGATCGGGGACATACCGAAGCTGTTGTAGAGGCGGTAGAGGAAATGTCGGTATATTATAAGTTATCTTCTCAGGATCGCTTTATTGTTGTATGTGCAGCTTATTTTCATGATATAGGATATCTTTCGGGAGGGCCTGTTGGGCATGAACAACGGAGCGCAGATATAGCCGTGGAATTTCTGCAGAAACATCAAGTGCCAAAACAGGTGTCTGATCAAGTTGTCGCTTGCATATTAGCAACTAAAATGCCACAGATGCCTACCAACCTTTTGGAACAGATTATCTGTGATGCCGATTTGTATCATCTTGGAGGCGTTGATTTTGAAGAACGTAATAAATTGATGCGAAGAGAGGCTATAGAGTTGTTGGGTAAGTCTATTGATAAAGAGCTGTGGCGTGCCTCGACGATTAAATTACTTAGTAATCATCACTATCATACTGACTATGCGAAAGAAAGAAGGGACCAAGGTAAGGCACATAATCTTAAAGAACTTATGGATAAAGAGATAAAAGCTTCGTTGAAACAAGAAAGCAAAAAGAAAAATGAACAAAAAAATAACAAACCTGAGCGTGGTATAGAGACGATGTTCCGAATTACTTCGGCCAATAATCAGCGGTTGAGCGATATGGCGGATAACAAAGCTAATATTTTACTTACAGTAAATTCTATTATTCTTTCTGTTGTTGTCGCGGGGTTGTTTCGAAAATTGGACAGTAATGCACATCTGATTATCCCAACTTTCATATTGATTATCGCTGTGGTCTTAACCATTGTACTCGCTATTTTGTCGACAATTCCTAAGGTGCCAGGAGGTACATTTAAACCGGAACAAATTGAAAATAAATCAGCTAATTTATTGTTTTTCGGGAATTTCTATCGAATGCCTTTCGATCGGTATATGGATGGAATGGTAAAGGTAATGGAAGATCGTGAATTTTTGTATGGCATGATGACTCGCGATGTTTATTCGCAAGGAGTCGTGCTTGGGCGAAAATATAGATTGTTGCGCTATGCCTATGGTACCTTCATGTTTGGACTGGTACTGGCTATTTGTGCTTTTTTTATTTCGATTTTGACATATTAGTACTTCGATGATGAAATCAAGACATTTCTTTTCTTCCCTAATGAAACTTAGTTTTACAGGAATAGTAACACTTTTTTTTCTGAGCTGTCATCCACCGGTGAAAAAAGAGATCAAACGTGAATCGGGGAATATATCTTTTCCTTATTCTTGGGATCAGAAATCAAATTACGAAATGCCGAAGGATCTAGATGAAATCTCCGGTATAACGATCCTATCTCAAAGGCCGAATACCATTTTTGCTATTCAAGATGAAAAAGGGATTCTTTTTGCTTATGATTTAGTTCATCAAAAACTTATTGATAAACGTCCTTTCGCTGGAGATGGGGATTACGAAGATGTCACTTCAAATGGTGTGTTTTTTTTCGTGCTACGCAGTGACGGTGTAGTCTACAGTTTTCCTACGACAACGGAAGATCCCAAAAAAAATGTTTTACAACAAAAGAAACTGTTGCCTAAGGGCGAATATGAATCAATGAGTTACGATAGTGCAACTAATCAAATTTATGTGCTATGTAAAGAATGTAAAGTGGATCGAAAGAACGAAACTGTAACAGGTTATATATTTAAAATTCAAGATGATGGCCAGCTTGTAAGGGATAGCACCTTTAAAATAAAAATAAGTGCTTTGCGTAAATTGGATGACTCTTTATCTAAAACATTTAAACCTTCCGCTATGGCTCGTCATCTGCGCAATAATGAATGGTATGTTCTATCATCAATAGATCGATCTCTTGTGGTTTTAAATAATGATTTTGAACCTATTAAATTGCAACGCTTTGATCGATCTGTCTTTCAACAGCCTGAGGGTATGGTGTTTGATCACTCGTATAACTTGTATATAGCTACCGAAGCAGGGGGGCAAAAGAATGGTTGGATATTTAAAATCCAGGAACGTTGATATGAAGAACTTTATTGGGATTTTCCTGCTTTCATTTTTGTTTTATTTTAATCTTCTTGGACAAGAAGATGTTCTTAAACGTATCATTCTGATTGGAGACGCTGGAGAAATAAATCACAAGCAAGAAACCCTACTGGAAAGAGCTTCTGATATGATTTTATCAGCGAAAACAACGGTATTTTTCTTAGGCGATAATATATATCCTTTGGGTATGCCGGTAGATACGATTGGAAGAAAGGAAGCAGAGGAAATTCTGATGAAACAATTTACGCCTTTCCGCGAAAAGATAGTGCCCGTATATTTTCTAGCTGGGAACCATGATTGGGATAAATCTGGACCGCTAGGACTTGAGAAGGTCATTGCTCAGGAAGATTATTTGTACGAACAAAAGGATCCCGATTTACATTTTGTGCCCAAAGCGGGAAAGTTGGGGCCAATTGATATTCGATTGGGCAAGGGGCTGACTGCAATTGTTTACGATAGTGAATATTGGGTCTTTCCTCATCATAAGCAATCTGATCATGAAATTAGTCTTGAAAAAAACGTCTTCTTTCAGCAGATGGATAGTTTACTAAAAATTCATAAAGAAGATATTATACTTATACTGGCCCATCATCCTATGCTATCTTATGGTGAACATGGTTTAAAGTTTGCATGGAAACAACATGTTTTTCCGCTAACGGCTAAATGGCGATGGATGTACGTCACCTTACCGGTTGTAGGATCGATTTATCCAGTTCTCCGCTCTACCGTATTTAGTTCGGCAGAGGATCAAAAACATCCTATTTATCGAGATTTGATTAAGAGAATGACTAAGCTGCTTCACGATCACCCTAATGTAATCCTAGTATCAGGGCATGACCATGGTTTACAATATATAGAGAGTGATAATTTAAGACAAATCGTGAGTGGATCTGGAGCTAAGACATCAATGATTACAAACGCAAAAGACTTACTTTTTCGTTATGAAAAGCAGGGATTTTGTATCTTAGATTACTACAGTAATGGACATCTGAATGTCAAGTTTTATACTTATGAAAAAGGAAAGGTGTACGAAGCTTACAATAAGCTAATTTTGCCCCGATAGATTAGTAATGTATGGAAATGTGGATAAAATCGATAGCAATAAATAAACTCGTTAATACCGATGATGTATTACAAGAGTTGTCTTTTGATGCCTTACATCGACATTTAAACAATAGGAAGATAACAGCAAGCACTGGAGACGCAATTATAAAACTTGTTGCAGATCATATTGGACGTTTAGAACAGCAGTATGGGACATTGTCATCCGATAATCTAACTGATTTTAGTAGCGCGTTTTCACTAATTTATGGTTTATCCAATAATCTAACTGCTTTATCTTCTTCTGGGGCTTGGGGTATTGGTTTTCCAATTCCGACCAGCGTAATAGCTGGTACAGCTTCTTTATATCGGGATGTAGAGTTACCGTTAAGACCGTTAAAGAATAACGAATTAGAGTTTTTCTATAAAGAAATTAATTGGCCCAATAAAATACTCTACGCCTTAATATTGGATAGGCTCTATGGTATTCCTATGACCGTTCCACCATTTCTGTACGAATACGTTAATGAAGGTGGAGTGAAACGTTACTTTGAGCTTGAAGTGGATTTTTCTTTTGTTGATGTGGAAGCAAGACTACCACTTCCAAAAATTGATTTTTCCTGTATTCGGCATAAAGAGATTACAGAACACAGCGATATCGAGCCATTTCTGAAAAATTTCCCTTTGGAGAGTTTTAAGTTTAAAGGGTTTTCTATGCTGAAGTTAGAGGATTGTACAGAACGGTATGTTGCAGATAAAATTCAATATATCATTGCCAATCTAACAACCTATACAAGGAGTGTTTTATTTCAAGATATTGACGACTGTATAGCAAGTGTCATTGATAATAGGGATATAAAATGTACTTTATTTCCTATATTATATTTAAATGGCGTTCCTATTGTCAAAGCTGATGTCTCTTCCGAAAGTACATTATTCGACGAGTTGTCGGGTTTACAAGAACGTTTGGGATCTCAAGAGCTTATCCGTTATCTCGAATCTCCTTATATAATATCTTATGGATTTGAACAGGAACTTGAGGTTACCGATCCTTATTTTCTAAACAAAATTAAGGCAAACCAGAATGGTAGCTACGCTTGTTTCCCCTTAAAGCATAATCAAAACTTGGTTGGTTTTTTGGAGCTTTCTACTGGTATATCTACAAAAATGGATCGTTCGATATTTTCTCGACTGTCACCTTTTTATCCTTTGTTGACGCAGTTAGCATACGATCTTCGATTGGAATTTAAAAACCGTCTGGATGCGGTTATCATGCAACAGTTTACGGCTTTACAACCAGCTGTGCAATGGCGCTTCAACCAAGCGGCAGCAACATTTTTAAAAAATAAGGAAAATGAAGAAGGCACGCATTTATTACCAGAAGATATCGGCTTCACAGATGTCTATCCGCTATACGGGGCTATTGATGTTCGTGACTCCACCTTATTACGGAATTTAGCTTTCCGAAAGGATAATAAAAAACGTTTGGAACAACTTCAACAGATTTTTATTCATCCAAGTAAGTTCAATTTATCTGATAGACATGCTTTTGCAAGTTTCTTGAAAAGAATGGACATGGTAGATGGATGGTTGTTGACGGATAATGCAACAATACATATGCAAGATATTGTGCTTTTTTTCCAGGAGGAAGTTCCTACTTTTCTAAAGGCCTTAGAGGGAGGGGACCCTGTATTGGATGAACGTATAGCACGTTATCATATCCAAGGTCATCAAGATCACTATCAACAGGCATTTGAGAACTCATTGCAGCGTTTAAATGCGCTGATCAATGAAGAAATATTGGTGTTAAACGAATTAGTACAAAATACCTTTCCTTCTTATTTTGAAAAATTTAGAACGGATGGAATCGAGTATGATATTTATGTTGGACAGTCCATTTCGCCGATAGTAAGTTTTGACAAAAGTGTTGTAAATGAATTTCGTAGGCAACAGATTATCTCTATGGCCCGAATTTGCGAAAGGGTGTCGCAACTATCAGAATCTTTGCCGGTCACTTTATCTACAACACAACTTATTTTTGTTCATCCCACACGTATCGACATTAGTTTTAGACATGATGAAAAACGCTTTGATGTAGAGGGGGGATATAACATCCGTTATCAAGTTATTAAAAAGCGGATTGATAAGATTCTTATAAAGAACAAAAAAGAACGATTGGTACAACCCGGCAAGATTGCAATAGTAACCAATGGCTCGGTGGCATTTGATGAATTGCATCATGAATTGTATCAACTAGCCGAACTTGGAATACTGTCGAAAAAAATAGAATTGCTAGAACTTGAAGAACTACAAGGGGTAAGTGGTCTCAAAGCTTTTCGTGTGGAAGTGTGTTCAACTAAAAAATAAACCCAAAAAGATGCATAATTCGATGAAACAGTTTTTGATGCGGTCTTCTTTTTTGATTTTTTGTCTTCTTGCAAGCGAAGCGAAAAGTCAACAAAGAGATAGTGTGTTTGCACGAGTTGCCCCTGAATATGATACGGTTGGCATCTTTCGTCGTTTTTGGTTTGGGGATAGCTACCGGAAGCTGTATAACACGCCGGTTGAGATGCGCATATTGCATTTGGGAGAAGAACACGGAGGTTTGTCTGTTGTTAAGCTTGGAGGTGGTATGCAAACGCAGTCTTTACGTTTAGTCGATGCGCAGGGAAGAGAATGGGTATTACGTTCTATCCAAAAATATCCGGAGCGGAGTTTGCCTGAAAACCTGCGCCATACGATTGTTAAAGATATTGTGCAAGATCAGATTTCGATTACACATCCTTTTGGAGCGTTGACGGTACCTCCATTCAACGTCGCTTTGGATATCCCGCATGCAAGTCCAGAGCTGGTATTTGTTGGAGATGATGAGCATCTAGGAGAATATAGATCCATTTTTAAAAATAGACCCTATATGTTCGAACCGAGGATGCCTTTTGAAGATTCTAAAACCGATAATACACAAAAGGTCATACGAAAAGCGCTGGCGGATAATGATACACAGATAGAGCAGCGACTTACCTTGCGTGCACGATTACTTGACATGATTTTAGGAGATTGGGACAGGCATGAAGATAATTGGAGATGGGATCCTGAAAAAGAAAAGGGGAAGCGTATTTATACACCCGTACCTCGAGATAGGGACAAGGTCTATTATAAAACATCGGGTGTTTTACCTGTTCTTTTATCGAAACAATGGCTGAAAGCACATTTGCAACCTTTTAGTCCACATATTCGAAATGTCTCTCACTGGAATTTTAACGCGAGGCATTTTGATCGTTTCTTTCTCACACATTTGGACGAAAAGGATTGGAAAAAAGAAATCAAGTTTATGCAGAAAACGCTTTCCGATTCTCTGATAGAGGGAGCTATAGCACAAATGCCTGATACCATTGTAGCGCTAAGCGGAGGTGAACTAATTCATAATATTAAATCTAGACGTGACGAGCTGAACCAAATAGGAATTGACTATTATCATGCGTTAGCTAGGGTTATTGATATTCCATTGTCCGCTAAAAATGAATTCGTAGACCTCGACTATAATAAAGATGGAAGCATATCATTAAAAGTGCTAAACAAAAAGAAAGACGGTTCTGAAGGTAGAGAACTAATTAAAAGGAAATTTACGCCCAATGAAACCAAAGAATTGAGAATTTATGGAATTGATGGTGAAGATGTCTACAATGTTCATGGTAGTGGAAAAAGCCCAATAAAAGTTCGGGTAATTGGAGGAAAAGGGTACGACAATTATACCTTTAAAAATAATTTCCGGAACGGCAGAAGGTTATTTTTGTACGAGGATAGTGATCGTCAAGCCAATGATCTTGATCTAAAGCAGGGGATCCGATACCGATTAAAAAAAGATACTGCTGTACATAATTTTGTGTATGATGCCTTTGCCTATGATCGTAGGGGGATGCTCGTTGATCTAAATTATGGTGTGGATAGGGGATTGATCTTTGGTTTGGGGTATATTATTGAAAATCAAGGTTTCAGAAAAAAAGGATATGCAACTAAACATATATTTAAGGCAAGTTATCTGACGGGTAGAGAATCCTTTATACTTGGGTATGATGGGGCTTTTCGATCCATCGTTGGGGAACAGGATCTACTTATAAATGTCGAATCTGAAGGTCCGAGAAATTTAGCAAATTTCTTTGGGTTTGGTAATGAGACGAGATTTGAAAAAGGGGAAGGAAAAGGTATTCGTTATTACCGTAATCGGTATGATTTGGCTTCGGCGGAGGTGTTATTAGACTTTAATCCAGTAAAGGAGCTGCACATTAAATATGGCTCTCTTTCTACATTTTATAACAGTAGTGAGGAAGCAAACAATGGTCGTTTCTTTCAAGATTTTCATGCTTCTCAGCCTGATGTTGGCGTGTTTGGAACAAAATTCTTTACTGGGGCGAGTGTTAGTTTGGACTACGATAGTCGTGATCAAAAAGATAATGCTAAGAAAGGTATTCATTGGCTTTCTAAATTACATTGGCAAGGAGAAATTGGAGGAGATCAGCGTAATCATGTTTATCTCTCAAATGCATTTAGCTTTTATAAAAGTTTATTTAACGAACGATTTGTTTTTGCAAATAGAACAGGATTAGATGCGGTTTGGGGAAATCCTTATTTTTTTCAATATGCGCAGCTAGGGGGCGAAAGAAATTTACGTGGTTATAATTCGCGTCGTTTCACGGGGAATACTATGGCTTATAACAATGCAGAACTTCGTGCCAAGTTATTCAGCTTTGATTCCTATCTTGTTCCAGGTACAGTTGGTTTAATCGGATTTTATGACATCGGTCGCGTGTGGGAAAAAAATGAAAGGTCAAAGACCTGGCATCAGGGCTATGGAGGAGGTCTTTACCTCATACCTGCTGATCTAATGGTCATTCAGGCGGCTTGGGGTATTTCAAAAGAAGCTGTTTTACCCTATATTAATATTGGACTTCGTTTTTAATAAGTAATTATATCGTGGGAGGAGCGTGGTGAATCGGTATTAGATTTACATTACTTCCGTGTAATAAAACTACAGTACTTTCGTACTCAAAGAGGAGAATATGTTAATTTGGCGATGAGGCGGCAAATACAATTCGGACTTTTGTGTATCAAGATCTCGAAGAGCCTTCTTTAAAAATATTAAAACAGAGATGATACTGCACCAGTTAATCTCTGTTTAATGATCTATATAGAAATACACAAAAGTATCTCTTAATAGTATGCTGGTTGCAGTAAAGGCCTGCCTTGTTCATCTTTTTCAAAAGCGGCAAGAAAAGCAACCTGATGACCTTCTAAATGCATAAAACGGGAGATAAAATCTTCATTTCGTTGAGAAGATTCTATCCGAAGAATAAAATCTTCGTCATCTAAGTCAATAGTTGCAAATTGCACGTCCTTTGATACCTGATAAAGTTTTGAGATGAGGTGTGAACGCTCCAAAATAGTTCTGATAGAGGTTTTAAAAATCAATACGTACTTTTTCATGATATACATTTGTTAGATTCCTTTTCAGAGGCGTTCCTGCTTCTGAACAGAACAAATATGCAACGAATGCTTCGTATTTATTATTTAAAATCGGCCGAAGCGGACAAATTTTCGGCTGAACCGATCATTCAATCGGTAGATGGGATACTACATAGTAAGCCTCAGCCTTCTAGCCATAACATAAATGTATGGTACTTTTCTTTGCTAACGGAAATTTTAATCGGATGATCTACATGAAGATTGAGAATAAGTTTTCTAGAAAGACTCATATTGGCAAAAGCAATGCTTGTTCGTTTCAAAATATGTTGGCGGTTTACTCGAAAAAAATCGTTACCCAATAGATTTTCCATTTCCTCTAATGATTTATTCACTACATATTCTTTTCCATTATCAGTCTTAACAAAAACATTATCGAATTCAATATAACAAATGGCAATATCGTCCATTTGTAAAGGGATGATTTTATCACCACTAATTACAATCAGCGATTTTTTTCGTACTTCCGAAGTCAGTTGAGGTGATTGATTCTGAAAAGCCTGTACCAAATCCATCGCTCCTTTATTGAATGTCTGTTTTAGTAGATCATACTTCGCTAATGTCTTTGATATGCTGTCGTCAGAAAATGGTTTAAGAATGTAATCAAGGCCAAATGTCTGAAATGCTTTCAACATGTATTGATTGTAAGCGGTACAGAAAATAATGGGTGCAGTGGGTGAAACCTGTTGAAATACATCGAAAGATTCTCCGTCACCCAGTTGAATATCGCTGAATATGAGGTCTATTTTGGGCGATGTCTTGAAATATGCTACTGCCTCTTTTACACTCGAAAGACGCTTACATAACTCCATCGCAGGTTGTAGCCTTTTTAGTGTCATTGCTAAATCTTCTGCTGTCAGGTCTTCATCTTCAATAATGACTGTTCTCATGCCAAAATAATTTTTATACGAACTTCAAAACAAGGCCCCTCGTTACGGATAATAACGCTATCTTTTAGATAGTAGCTAAATCGCTCCTTGAGATTGTTCAAACCATAATTATTTGTGTCATCTGCAGAGGTCTTTCTTAAACATACATTGTTACTAACTATAATCCATCCGTCTTCTTCTCCTATATGAATATGGAGAGGGTTTTCTGTAGTGAAATGATTATGTTTTAGCGCATTATCTACAAGCGGTTGTAAGGAGAAAATAGGTAAATGTTGATTTAGTACTTGCTCCGGAATTTGAATCTTATATAGAATAGCATCTTTGAATCGGATCTTTTGCATAGATAGATAATCTTCGCAAAGTTTTAGTTCTTGACTTACACGAGCTAATCCATCATCGGAAGTCATGAAGCTACCACGTAGATAATCTGAAAGCTGTAGAAGGTAGGATTCAGCCATAGCACTATCTTTTTTGATAAGGGATTTGAGACTTGATAATGCATTGAAAAGAAAATGAGGTTGAACTTGTTGTCTAAGCATTTGGTTTACAGCTCTTTCTTTTAGCTTATCCAGTTTTGAACGCTCAAGTTCAAGTTGATTTTTGAAGTAGTCATTCATCAGGAAATACAACCAAAGTAGAACAATAAAATCAAGTATAGCCGCTCGGAAGCCGGAAAGTAAAAATACGTTTAATGGAGCTCCTTGGATGATCCGACATTCTTCGTGTGTGAGCATTCCCAGCTTTGCAGAAAATGCAAGCATTACAAGGCATATTCCGAAAGTTATAATAAAACCTAGGATTTTGACCTTTATGGGAGATTTAACAGGGTCCTTGACATCAAAATGTACATGCAAAATGAGGTTAGAAACGATTATTCCAAATAATCCCATAAAGGCTATACTCGTATTTAACCAAAATCGACCTTGTTCTTTATACAGGGAGTCTATGACGAGAATCGATACAATACAAAGAGAAAAAACTGCACTTCGTTTCGTCCAGTATTTTAACGGATATCGGTGTTTATTTTGGAAAAATCCCATGTATACGTCGTTTAGGAAGCAAAGATAAGTGAATCTTTTTAATATAAGGAGGGGGGAATTCGTGTTGTAGACGTTATGAGGCTGTCAATTATATGACAGCATTGGTATTCTAGTTTGTAAGATTTTGTATTTATTGATCTACAAAGGTCCACAAATTTCTGTTTATCTTCTTGAAGCACCCTTTTTCAAAAAGATAGTTATCCGGACCTTCAATCCAAATCTCTTTTCCTTGATTGTATTGGAGTAATCTATAGTTAACTTGTACGTGATGCCCGAAATCCGTGATAGACAAGTAAGCATAATCGGAAAAAGTTGAAGAACCACTTGGTCTTAGATAGCAGTCTTGATTAACGACAGTCTCAGCTACTTTGTCTTGAGGGAAGTAATGCTTGATAAGCTTTTTGTGAATATCAGATCCCTGTTTTCCAAGACCGAGAGCGAGCGTAAGCTTGCAATATTCACCATCACAGGATGATCCTCCTAACGCGGCATAGAATGCTGCCAGCGCCCGAATTTTGGGTTCTAATTGTGTTATAGCTGTCGTGTCAATCCGACCGGGTATTTCGTCCGACGCTTCAATAAGCGTGTAATTAACAGAATCTACCTGTGCGGTTTTTGTGTTCACGGACTGCTTATTCAGAGACCGTTGTTTTTCTCCTTGCTGACAAGCTGAAATGAGAAATAAAATACCAATAAAAACAAGATAAAAATGTAGACCTTTCATATAGCGATAAAACGTTGAAAAAACGGTTTAGTTTTTATTTATTTTATCTATTTGTTTGTCAGTTGTTTATATTTTGTTTGGGGCTAAATGACCTTTTTTTGACTTAAATGTCTACTAAATTAATGGAATAAATGTACTTTTGTTGCTCAAATCTTTTATTTCAATTGTGGAACTATGTATATTGTTATTACACAACGAATGTGTTTAGGAGGTAATTGAGGTTATATTATCTCCAGTAATCACTTACTATCTAACAAAAAATAATTTCAACCAGCGGTTTTTATAATGAATACAGCAAACTATTTTAGTATAGTGGGGCTTGCTTTTGCCTTAGGAACAGGGCAACTTTATGCGCAATCAACACTTAAAGGTCGAGTTGTCGACGAGAACAATCAAGCGATTCAAGGGGCTACAGTCACAGATCGTAACACGAAAATACAGACATTAACCGATGCTAACGGCGATTTCTCTCTTTTGGTGAATGCCGATAAACCCGATGTTTCGGTTCAATTTATAGGTTTTGACGAGAAAATAATAAACAATTTTGGTAGTGGTTCTTTAGTAATACAACTATTGCCTCATAGTTCAGAAATTACAGAGGTAGTTGTAACGGCATTGGGTATTTCTAGAGAAAAGAAAGCGTTGGGTTACGCTGTCCAGGAAGTTAAATCGGTGGAATTGCAGACGAGACCGACAAATGCATTAAGTGCCCTATCAGGTAAGGTTGCAGGTCTGCAGGTAACAACATCGGGGGGAAATATGGGGGGCTCTTCTCGCGTTACGTTACGAGGTGTTAATTCAATTTCAGGAAATAATCAACCTTTGTATATCGTTGACGGAACGCCTATTGATGATAGAGATCTTAACTCTACGGCCACAATCAATGGTAGTGCGGGAAAGGATGTCGGAAATCTTATTCAGGACATCAATCCAGACGATATCGAAAACATATCGGTATTGAAGGGACCGGTATCAGCTGCCCTATATGGTTCACGGGCTGCGAATGGGGTAATTATGATTACAACGAAAAAGGCTAAACAAGGAGAACGTACTTCTATCTCATTGAATACAGGTCTGGATTTCGAGAATATTGTGCGTTTACCTAAGCGACAAAAGCTATACGGACAAGGATATGCTACAGAATTTCAGACTGTCAATATCAATGGAGCAGATTACAAGATCGTAGATTATGCATCTGATGAAAGCTGGGGGCCGCGTTTGGATGGAACAAACGTACTACAATGGTATAACTTAAATCCAGAAGATGAAGCGAATTACTTGCAAGCGACTCCTTGGTTATATCCTAAGAACGATGTGAACTACTTTTTTAGAACGGGATTGGCCAATACAAATAACTTAGCCATAGCTGGAAGTGGGGATAATACGACCTATCGCCTTTCATATACAAATAAAAATGTGAGGGGAACTACTCCGAATTCAACTTTATCCCGTAATAGTCTGAATTTTTCGGGAAGCACGCAAATTGGGAAAATCAAAGTGAGTTCTGTTTTAAACTATATTAGAAACGAATCGTTGGGTAAGCCATGGTCGGGAGCATCGAACAGAAATATTATGTTAGAAGCGTTCCAGTGGGGAGCTGTACAGGTGGACTACAAAATTTTGGAGAACTATAAACGGGCTGATGGTACTCCTTTAGCTTGGAATAGAACGGGTTGGCAGAATACGAGTGCTGCAGAAGCGACTCGCTTCATTGACAATCCCTACTGGTCGGCGTACGAAAGTTACTTAGAAGAACAAAGGGACCGTGTATATGGAAATGTAGGTGTTGAATATCAAGCTAACGATTGGCTAACATTGCAAGCCAAAGTACATGGTGATATCTATAGTTTTAGATCGGAAGACCGAATAGCGGTGTATTCTAGAAGTACGTCGCAGTATGAGGAGTCAAGTAACAATCTAAATGAATATAACTATGAATTTTTGGCTACAGCCAAGAAACAATGGAACGATATATCTCTTACCGCACTTGCTGGAGCAAATTTACGGGATATGCAAAGGAAAGTGGGATATGGTATAACACAGGGCGGATTGATTATCCCGAATTACTATAACTTAAAAAATGCTTCTTCGGCATTGATTGACAATAGTAAATACCACAGAAGAATCGCCTCAGTCTTCGGTAGTGCATCTTTGGGCTATAAGGATATCTTGTTCCTTGATGGAACATTGAGAAATGATTGGTCATCCACCTTACCGCTTGAAGATAATTCTTATTTCTATCCGTCATTATCTGGAAGTTTTGTGTTTAGTCAATTGGATGCGCTTAAACGTTTAACATGGCTTTCTTTTGCTAAAGCTAGGCTTGGGGTATCTTGGGTTGGTAATGATACCGATCCTTATAATTTGGAAAATGTTTACACAGCAGAGCAGTCTTATGCGGGTACACCTTCGTATAGTTTGCCTACGATATTAAACAATCGGTCTTTGAAGCCTGAACTGACAAACTCATGGGAGGCAGGTTTGAATGCGCAATTCTTTAGAAATCGTTTAGGATTCGATGTAACCTATTATAATAATAGTACAAGAAATCAAATTATGTCTGTACCGGTTTCTTCTGCTTTTGGATATGAAAGCAAAATGTTGAATGCCGGTCTTGTTGAAAATAAAGGGATAGAGGTGGTCTTAAACGGTACACCGATTAAGAAAGAGAAATTCCAATGGAATACCTTTATTAACTGGTCAAAAAATGCAAATAAAGTGGTAGAGCTTGATGAATTGGTTAATACATTGAGTTTGAGTAGTACGTTGGTCAATTTGGTTGCTCGTGAGGGTGAATCGTATGGGCAGTTTCTTGGATATGACTTTGTGTATGCAGAGGATGGACAGCGTGTTATTCAAGAAGATGGAACATATATGCGGACATCGCAGCTTGTTCCGTTAGGATCAATTCTGCCTAAGTTTTTATTTGGTTTTCAAAATAGTTTCACTTATAAAAATTTCAATTTAGGTTTCTTAGTGGATGGACGTGTTGGAGGAAAATTCTTCTCCCAAACGTATAAAGTAGGAATGTATGCGGGAATCTTAGATAAGACAGCTGCGAATAACATTCGCGAGACGGGGGGAGTATTGGATGGCGTAAAAGCAGATGTAAATTTTAATGCTGACGGCACGTATACGGTGACTGATCCAGTACAGAATGATACGCGTGTAACTGCACAGCAATGGGCTAGAAATGAGTATAACGGACCTACGACCTTCTCTATATTTGATGCTACGTTCGTTAAATTGCGTGAGATCACTTTTGGCTACACTTTTCCATTACGAAATACGAAAACAGTAAAAAATTTAGGGGTTTCGTTGTATGGCAGAAATCTTTGGAATATCTATACGAAAAGTAAATACATTGATCCTGAGTTTACTTCAAGTGGAGGGAATGTGCAAGGGATAGAAGGTGGGAATATTCCTACTCCTGTCACGTATGGTTTCAATGTAAACGTTAAATTTTAAGACCTTATGAAAGCATTTAAAACGATATATATAGCGAGCATCGTTGCTTTGTCAACGTTAGGAGTGACGAGTTGTTCGAATGACATCTTTTCGGAGATAAATACAAATCCAAACGGATCTTCTACAGTGTCTACACCTTATATTTTGGTGAGCGCTGAGAAACAACTTATGAATACGTTGCGCAACGAAGAATTAAACCTAAGAGGGGCACAGTTGTACGCGCAATATTTTAGCCAGAATATTTATACAGATCAATCGCGTTATGTGGTAACGAACAGCTATGCCGATAACTATTGGACAGGATTGTATAAAGCCTTAAATAATTTGAATGAAATTATTCGGTTAAACACTGATGAAGCGACGAAAGCTGTAGCGACAGCCGGTACGGCGGGAACGAATGCAAATCAGATTGCTATTGTACGTGTACTAAAAGCATATGCTTTTCATTCTTTGACAGATGTGTTTGGTGATATTCCTTACCAGTCATATGGCAATTCTGATGCTGATTTTCAGGCACTGCAACAGAATCCCGATAATCTGACACCTGCGTACGCAACACAGGAAAAAATATATAAAGATTTGTTAGAGGAGTTAAAGCAATCTGCTGATACACTGTTAAAATATGCTTCATCGACTACATTTGGGACAGCAGATATCATTTACCAAGGGCAAAATGCGAAATGGGCTAAATTTGCAAATTCTCTTCGTTTACGTTTGGCAAACCGTATTGTAAAAAAAGAGCCTACTCTAGCTGTTCAACATATTGAAGATGCTATTAATAAGGGAGTGTTTACTTCTAATTCAGATAATGCGGTATTCAAATATACAACGACATCTCCAAATGAGGCACCTCTTTATAGGGCTACCGTTACAGCAAATAGGAAAGACTTTGCCGTATCGCATGTCGTTATTGAAGCATTGCAGGGAAAGCGAGGACCGTTTAGTACTGTCGACCCACGTCTAACAAAATATGCGAAACCTAATGTGAAGGGCATTTATTTTGGACAGCCGTATGGACTACCGCTTGCAGCTGGAAACTTGTTTCCTACCGACTCTATCTCTTTACCGGGCGAGATTATTAATGCGGCTGATTATGCTGAAGTATTACAAGAGTATGCCGAAGTTCAGTTTATCATTTCTGAGTATAAAAATTGGGATCAAGAATCTTATCAGAAAGGGGTAAAAGCTTCGTTGGAAAAATGGGGAATAAGTGCGGATAATGCAGATACCTATGTTGCTGGTTTGCCTGCTGCATCTCAGGAAACAGTGTTAAGCCAGAAATATCTAGCACTCTTTAATCAGGGGGTAGAGGCTTGGTCGGAAATTCGAAGAACTGGATATCCTTTGTTTTTGGTGAAAAAGGATGATGTTATTTGGTCGGGAAGTTCTGCTACCTATCGTTTTGAACCAGAGGTTGGGACTACTATTCCAAGTCGATTCATATATCCGTTAAAGGAGCAGAGTACGAATAAAGCAAATTATCAGAAGGCACTTGCTGGTCAAGGTGACGATGTGATAAGTACGAAAATATGGTGGAACACGAGCGAATAGCTTAGTTTGTCTAGAAACAGGCTGCATGTAAACTGCAGCCTGTTTTTTTGAAAATATCGACCGATCAACTCTCTTTTTCAGCAAGCTCTTTTAGCTTGCGAAGTGTCTTGGGCCAAGCTGTCTCAAAAAATGTGATGTGATCTTCATTTGTATCTACTTCAATACGTAATAAGGTACCACCGTCACTATCTTCAAAATGATAGTTCTCTAATGCCCCCGGCCCATTCGTCGACAATAGCCCCACTCAAAACTTCTTCTTGTCCATCTAAGACACCATAATGTCGGATAGAAACATATTGATCGGGTATAAATGCCATTATTTCGCCAATCATCCCTCCTTTTTTACCTTCTTTATCTATTGCTGTAAAGTACATTTTGCTACCTTTCTGCCAATTCCCTTCGAAATCAGATGTCGGATCGAATTCGCTAGTCCATTCTTGATATGTGGCTTTGCTTAACATCGTCTCAAAAACTTTCGAACGAGGAGCTTTAATCGTTATGTTGTACGTTAATTTTTTCATATGTAAATAGTTTGTTTTCATCTTTGTTTTTTTGGAAAATTAGGATGCGCTTTTATTTCTTCTATTTGTTTTGTACGGCGCGCGCAATGTGCAGCGATAAATAAGAGATTTTGATATCCATCAACTTTTCCGGTAGGAAAGTCACTGATGTGATTTCTCAAATCTTCACTATTTGCTTCCCGAATATATACTAATACTGGCTCACGCGCATCTTCGAAGTCATTCCATGCGGTCTTCACATCCTTGTATTTTCCTGTTGGTTGTAGTTCCTCTGGGGCAGAAAACTTATGATTCCGATCGGTCATCATACTTTTGAGTTGCGTATCAGATACCTGTACGTTTACTTTTTCCTCAGGTTTTGGGTCTTTTTTTAATTCTTCTTTTGCCATTTCAAATAGCATCTTTTCGGATAACACAATATGTTCTAAACATTGACTAATTGACCATTTGTCGGCTTGAGGTTTGAACTGAAGTTGAGCTTCATTGAGATCTGAGACCTGATTTTTTAAGTTCAGCGTCATTTCTTCAAAATACTGAAGAAGAGAATCAACAGCGAACACATTCACGTCTGATGCAAGATGATAGTCTTTGTGTTCCGTTAATGTTTCCTTTGAATAAGGTTTCCATGATAAACCGAGGCTGGAACTTAGCATTATCCCGGTGATCGCGATTAATGTTACAGATGATTTCATGTTTTTTATTTATTGTAGTGTGTCTATCTATTTCTTTACACAATTTTACCATTAATTATAGAAGATAGACTTGGCATAAGACAAGATTTGCAACCTTGTGTGAGGTGAAAGGAAAGAGGACTCTGAGCAGTTGAGATAAAACTAGTGATCACACTTTAGCTATCGCATCCAGATGTCCTTAAAAATATATACTTTAGTAGTAAGCAAGGCTAAAAATAAGAAAGACGAAATTATATATGGATGGACGACAAATACTTTTGGTAGAAGACGAGAAAAATGTCGCTGAGGTTATCATTCAAGGATTGGAGGAAGACGGCTATGTCGTTTTACATGCAACGAAATATGACGATGCATTATATAAGCTTCAAAGTAATGCTATAGATCTCGCTATTTTAGATGTTTTGTTGCCAGAAGTAAATGGTTTAGATATCTGTAAGAACTTTCGTTCTTTAGGGTATACCGATTTGCCTATTCTAATGGTTACCGCCTTGGGTAGTCCTGAAAATGTGGTACTTGGATTAGATAGTGGTGCCGATGATTATTTGTCGAAGCCATTTAAACTGATAGAGCTTAAGGCACGGGTGAGGACATTGATTCGGCGAAAGCAAGAAATAGCGAGACAGGTACAAGCGACAGAGAAGAGAAAGTTTAGCTATAAATTTTTAGAAATTGATGATTATAAAAAAGTTGCTTATGCCAATGGTCAAGAGTTGAATCTGACATCTACAGAGTATCGTTTGCTGCTCTTGTTTATTCAAGCTCCCCAGAAGGTTTTTGAACGAAGCGAGCTATTGGACAAGGTTTGGGGGATAAATTTTGATATAGGATCAAATGTTGTGGATGTGTATGTTAATTATCTTCGTAAAAAAATAGAAAAAGTTACGCCGCTAAAGGCGATACATACTGTTATAGGTATGGGATATGTCTTAAAAATGGAAGACTAAATGCGCAGTTATAATAAGTTATTATATGCCCTGATTACGATTTTGGTCGTTTATACGATTTCTTTCGTGGCTTTTATTTTGTACTCTATTACAAATTTTGCTTTCTCTGATTTCAATAAGAGATTAGATCTTAGAAGAGATTTGGCGGCAGAGAAAATGTTTAATGGTAAAAGTCAACGTACGGAATGGTCTCTAACTTATCTAGAAGAATTAAATAATCAACGCGAATTTGTAGTTGAATTTGACAAGAATGGCCATATTTTACATAATAGTGGGTTTAATCAAGATCTTTGGGAAGAGGTTAATAAGCAAGGGACAAGTAGTTTTAAGATTGGTAATACTTTTTATTCTACAAAGTTTTATCCTTTTAAGGGAAAAAGTTATATCGTAGGTGTTTCTGCTGAAAATTATTTTTATACCCACCATCTCAATTACTTACGTAATTTGTTATTTGTAGCGTTGTTGTTAGGGTTACTTTTTGTTGTAGTAATCTCGCTTTTAGTTAAGAAATCTTTTATAAAGCCTATAAATGAACTCATTGGCGACGTGGAGAAAATTGGATCGGAAAATCTATATCTGCGATTAACTGTGGGAAAGGATAAAGGGGTTTTGAACAAATTGGCAGAAACATTTAACCGTATGTTAAATCGTATAGAAACCTCTTTTGAAACGCAAAAGAATTTTATAAGTAATGCTTCTCATGAATTGAACACCCCATTAACATCGATTATTGGAATAGCAGATCTCGCGCTTTCAAAGGAGCGTAGTGTTGATGATTATAAACAATCCATTCAGAAAATTATTGATGCAGCTGAAAATTTGGAGAAGAAAACAAGTGCTTTGTTGCTTTTAGCTCGAACTGGATTTGAAAATAATAATGTAAACTTTCGTCCAGTACGCATAGATCAGATCGTTATGGACGCTGAGATGACCGTAAAAGCAATAAATGAACGTTTTCATATTAAGACGGACTTCAGTATGCTACCTGATGATAGCATGAAATTGAATGTGAACGGTTCGGCTCCATTATTGCAGCTAGCGATTTCAAATATTGTGTCTAACGCTTGCAAGTATTCGGAAAACAATACGGCTTACGTTGCTTTAGGTGCATTTGATAAAGGTGTATTATTACTTGTCCGAGATGAGGGGATAGGTATTCCTGAACACGAATTATCACATATTTACGATCCTTATTTTCGAGCATCCAATACGGCTAACTTTTCCGGATATGGTATAGGCTTGCCCTTGGCCCGTAACATCATTAAAATGCACGATGGAGAGCTTACCGTATCCTCGACACTTGGAAAAGGCACTACCGTACGTATAGAATTACCCACTATTCGTATGAAGTAGATTGTAAATTTTCTATGATTCTCATTGTATTTTAATTCTTCTGCTTTTTTTAATCTCATTTTAATTTCTTTCTTAAAAGTCTAACGGAAAACTAATGTTGGTCTCATGTCATTGCTATGTTCGTGCCGTAGCTTTGAATAACTTTTGCGAGGGCATGTTTTATGTGCTTATCGTGAAGGCCATGGAAATAGCCTTTTGGTTGAAAAGACTTTAGAAAATAGATTATGTCGGAAATAGCACGTATCCTAGTACCCACAGATTTTACTGTTAAATCGCTTCGTATTGTTCTTGATTTTTTAGAAAAAGACGATAATAATAAGGTGGAAATAGTCTTGGCTTGTGGATATGATATAGGTGATTCTATTACTGGATTATTAGGGTTTACAAAAGACGATCATTTATCAAAATTAGAAAGTGATGATTTTATAAAAGGTTGTGAAATGATTAAAGCAAGTTTTAAAACTAAAGTTGTCGAGATGTACGCTGATCTGGTAATTTCTAAAAATACGAGGTATTTACAGAATTTTTTTAAGGGCAACAGAATCACACATGTCGTATTACCAGAAGATTATCGCTTCCATGCTTCCGTGCGCGCCTGTTTTGATATAACGATGCTTCTCAAAAAAAATGCTGTGCAGACCGGAATAAAAGTAATTCCGTTGCGATGTGATGGCGAGACTGCTGAAAGTATTGATAGCATGGATAGTATTTTTTTTAGAAAGGATTGGAGGGTTAGTTATGAATAGAGATATTTTAATAAAGATCAACTACATTTTTATTGCCCTATTGTTGATAGGAAGTAGTTTGGTGGTTATGTATCATGAGAGTCCTGAACGCCTTATCCAAGGAGAATGGGTAGAAACAGGATGGCGTTTGGAAAAGGATAATGCCTCTGCGGAATTAACGGATCATTTCTATTTACAGGAGGGGTTGCGCCAAGAAATATTACGTGACTTCCGGGAGTTGGATCACGGAATATGGCGTTTTAATAGAAATCGCGCGTTATTAACCGCTGATCCCAATCACGAGACAGATATAGAGTGGCTTATTAAGGGAAGGGGACATGTGTTGGAATTGCGGAAAAACGGTAAACAAATTGAAAGTTTCCAAATTCAACAGTTGAGTGATGAAAAATTGGTGTTACATCTCAATTTTGATTTGCAGGTTAAAGGTATTATGGAAATAGTTTTAGAACGAAAGGAGCAGACGGATCAATATGCTAAGAAAATATAGTAATCATAGAACGCAAGGCGACAACATAAAATTAGGGGCATTAACTGCCTTCTCTGCAGGTATGGTGAATGTGGCATCGGTAACGGTGTTTTTTGCATTTACATCAAATATAACGGGATACTATGCGGTGTTTGCACAGGAGTTAAGTAAAGGCAATTGGTATCAAGGAGCGGTAGTCTTGTTTTGGATATTGCTCTTCTTCATGGGAAGCTTTTTGTCTAATTTTGTGATTATTCAAGGGCGAGGTCGATGGAGTCAATACATTTCACATGCTATTCCTGTTATTTTAGAAT
This sequence comes from Sphingobacterium sp. LRF_L2, assembly GCF_965644235.1. NCBI lineage: Bacteria > Pseudomonadati > Bacteroidota > Sphingobacteriia > Sphingobacteriales > Sphingobacteriaceae > Sphingobacterium > Sphingobacterium sp. LRF_L2. Next base: position 49,907 of record NZ_CBFFRI010000011.1, read on the forward strand.
TTTTGAGTATTCTATTTGTTGGGTTGTATTTGGATTTTTTTTACGGGAATTCTCTCCAGGAGACGGAGTTTTTAGTGGCAGCCTTGTTGTTTGCGATGGGACTACAGAATGGTTTAACGGCAAGTATATCTAATTCGGTCGTAAAAACAACTCACCTTACAGGGTTAACAACAGACTTGGCGATCTTGGTTTCCATGTTTAGCAAAAAAGAAAATCGACAGAATCAGGCACTTGTAGATAAGTTTCACCTTCTATTAACCATTATGGGATCTTATGTGCTGGGAGGAATATTTGGAGGAGTAGGGTATCTTTATTTAGCGAATGGCACGTTCTATTTAGCCTGTGCTATTTTGCTTGTTATTGCATTATACGATTTTTACAAATTAACTCGCGTAAAGCATTTATTTGAAAAACGTAGACAACGAGATGTTTGTACAGTTTAAAAAGTAGGCTCTCATATAAAGCCGTAATTTTGTGTATTATGCTCGGTGACGTAGTCACCGAGCATAATTGCGTTTGATCTGTAAATGATTAGTCATTCACTGTCAACTCACCGCGAATGTCTTTTTCAATCCAGTATGCGACATCCTCTTGTTTTTCTAACTGGCCTTGTAAATACATTAATTTTGTAACAGCGGCTTCAAAGGTCATATCATAACCATTTAAAACGCCTATTGCTTTCAAACCTTGGGATGTTTCGTAACGGCCTAATTCGACAGATCCTACCTTACATTGAGAAATGTCGAGAATATTTTTACCACTATTTACGGCTTCAGCTATAAGTTCCAAGAACCATTCATCGGTCATCGTGTTACCCGAACCAAAAGTTTCCATGACGATACTTCGAACATCGGCATTTAAGATTGCACGAATAGTTTCGGGGCTTATTCCCGGGAATAATTTTAGGACACCAACTCTATTATCGAGTTCGGTATGCATAATAAATTCTTTATCCGTATTGTCTAGTAACGCTTCTCGGTTATAATTTATGTGGATGCCGGCTTCAGCGAGTACGGGATAGTTTGGTGAACGGAAAGCTTCGAATTTTGCAGAATTGTACTTGAAAGACCTATTTCCACGGAACAGCTTGTTGTCAAATAGAATACAAACTTCCTGAATAATTGATTTCCCGTTTTCTTTTGCTGATGCTATTTCTAAAGCTGTCATCATATTTTCGCGTGCATCAGTTCTAATTTCTCCTATAGGTAGCTGGGAACCTGATAGAACAACGGGTTTTTGTAGCCCCTCTAGCATAAAACTTAAAATTGAGGCTGAAAATGACATGGTATCGGAGCCATGTAAGATCACAAACCCATCGTAATGCTCATAGTTATCTTTAATGATTTGTGCCATCTCTACCCAGATAGAGGGTTTCATATTGGATGAATCTATGATAGGTGTAAAGGAATGTACTGTCAGTTTATAATTTAAACGTGCCAAGTCTGGAAGATTTCTAGCAATCAGTTCGAAATCAAATGGTACGAAAGTTCCTGTTTCAGGATCTTTCACCATCCCAATAGTGCCTCCTGTGTAAATGATAAATATATTCTGCATGGTTAATGCTTAAATGCCAAAAATTCGTTTTGAATTGGTTGTCGTGATACGAGCAACTTCTGCGATATCGATTTGATGTAAATCCGCTACCTTTTCTGCTATGTAGTGCAAATAACTGCTTTCATTTTCTTTACCTCGGAATGGGCTAGGGGCAAGGTATGGAGCATCAGTTTCTAATACAATATGTTGAAGATCGATCTCTTTAACAACGGCGTCAAGTCCTGCTTTTTTGAATGTTACCACTCCGCCTATACCTAGTGTGAAACCTAAATCGATAGCTTTTTCTGCTTGATCTATCGTTCCTGTGAAACAATGCAAAATGCCGAAAAGCTTATCATCTTTCAATTCTTCGAGTAGTTCGAATAGTTCATTGAATGCTTCGCGGCAATGTATGTCTATAGGAAGTCCCATTGATTTTGCCCAATTCACCTGTATTCTGAAGGCCTCTTTCTGCCATTCCAGCGTACTTTTATCCCAGTAAAGATCTAGCCCAATTTCTCCTATTGCATATACTTTATGAATAGCAAGGGCTTGTTCTAAAGATTTTAATTCTTCCCGATAGTTTTCTTTTACAGAACAAGGGTGTAAACCCAACATTGGAAAGCAATTTTTCGGGTAGGCTTTAACTGTATCCATTACAGGGGTTACAGATGCTACATCCACATTGGGAAGAAACAACCGCTCGATCCCCTTATCAAGACATCGCAGCATCTGCTCCTCCAGAGTAGAATTGTTGACGTGGTAATAAATATGCGTATGGGTATCTGTAAGTATATAGGACTTAGTAGACATAATAATGTTGATAATGGGGCTAAATTTAGGGTTTTCGTAGTAAACGACCTAATACAACATAAAAAAACGCAAGACTATTAATAATCTTGCGTTTTTCTTGTGAAATTTATAATTTTCTTATTTTTTTGTTGCAGTAGAGTCAACTGGAAGTGCAGGAGTTGCTGCAGGGCCAGGGATTACATCCACCAATTCTACTTCAAACACTAAAGGTGCGTATGGAGGAATTGCGCCACCACCACGTTCTCCATATCCTAAATTAGAAGGAACAAGTAGTGTTGCTTTACTTCCTTTAGTTAATAGCTGTAAACCTTCTGTCCAACCTTGAATAACTGGATCATGTCCTACACGGAAACGGATAGGCTCATATTTACGCATTGGATTAAATGAATTGCTCTTTTTTGCTTCGTCAACATTATTTGTATCAAATACTTTTCCAGATACCAATGTACCTGTATAATTAACAACAACAGTATCTCCGACAGCTGGTTTATTACCTTTACCTTCAGATGCAACTACATACTGTAGGCCAGAAGCTGTTTTCTTAGGCTCTAATTTTTTATCAGCGATGTAACCAGCTAATTTGCCTTCTTCTGCTTTTTTCAAACCTTCGATTTCACCTTTGAAGTAGCTGTCGATTTGTGCGTAAAGAGCAGAATCAGTTAAACTACCTTTTTTGAAATGTTTTCTAACTTTAATGGTGAATGTTACATATTTGTCTGCAAATTCTGGTTTTGGTTGACCTGTTTTCGCTGCCATTGTATCTAGATTTAAACGAAATACAGCACTATCACCTTCTCCTAAGAATTTAAACATTGAATTGTAGTCGCCGGCATATAGACCTGGGATAGAATCTGGAGCAATGTTAACAATTTGCGGCAATCCGATGTCGTATGTGCTCTGTAGCAATGAATCTTTACGATCTGATTTTACAATCATGTCTACAGAAAGCAAGTCACCTGCTTTAGCTTTATCTGCTCCGGCATCTTTGACGATGTTATATTCAAGACCACCCTCACCTTTTTTAAAGTTTTGACAAGCTGCAATCGCTAATAACGTGACAGCTGCCGAAAGGAATAAAATTGATTTTTTCATTTTTCTGATATAATCACTAAGTTATTTTGTTAATATTTCTTGATATTCTGGTAAAATGGATTTGAACTTGTTAACAACTTGGCTTAGTTCTTCACTTGAACTCCCCCCAGATGCATTCTGATGTCCTCCTCCGTTAAAGTATTTTTTACAAATTTCGTTGCATGGTATTTCTCCAATCGACCGCAAAGATAGTTTAATTAATTCGGTTCTGTCAATAAATAAAGCAGCTAATCGTACACCTTTCACCGATAATGCATAGTTTACTAAGCCTTCTGTATCGCCTGTTGTGACGTGAAATTTTGCTAAGTCTTCTTTTGTAATTGCAAAAAGTGCGGTATTGTATTCAGGAATAACCTCTAAACAGTTTAATAGACAGTAGCCGATAAATTTAAGACGGTTTTCCGTGGAACTATTGTATATGTATTCATGGATTTCCCAATTTCTTGCACCGGCGTCAATAAGTGCTGCAATGATATGGTGTACAGCAGCTGTGGTTGAACGAAAGCGAAACGAGCCTGTATCGGTCATTATACCGGCATATAAGCAGGTTGCAATTTCTGCGGTTACCGATTCGGCATCTCCATTGACATCACTGATAAAAGTATAGATTAATTGGGCTGTGGCTGCAGCCTTCGGATCCCAATAGCTTAGGTCAGCAAAGTCTTCTGGATCCAAGTGATGATCGATCATCCATTTTTGACCTTTAGCTTCACGAATAAGAGGCTCTAGGATATTTGTTCTACTTAATGCACTATAATCTAAACAATAGATAATATCCGCATTTTGTAGAAGTGATGCTGCTTTGTCTTTTGATTCAGGATAAATAATTACTTCTTCCCTTCCAGGCATCCAATCTAAGAACGATGGAAAGTCTGAGGAGAGCACAATTTCAACTTGATGACCTTTCGACTTCAACCAGTGAAATAAACCTAGTGAAGAGCCTAAGGCATCTCCATCTGGTTTATGATGCGTGGTGATAACGATGTTCTTAGGTTCGGAGAGTAACTGTAATTTTTTTTGTCCTGTAAGCATAAATATTCTAAGAATGCAAACCTACTATAATTTTGTTGGTTCAAGAAATTTTTTGATCACAACTGTTTCTTAAAAAATGTTAAGAAAGCAAGTCTTTTCATGTTATTAATTTTTAAAAGCATATAGTTTCTTGTCACGGCGTACACACAACAAATAGTTAGCACTGTTATAATCTATTTTTCCGTAGTAAAAATCGGGTAAGGCTTCGATCGGAAAACCGTTATACACTAGCCCTTTCTCGTCGAAAAGATAAATTAGCGAACTTTCACGTGAAGCAATGCCCAGCATATTCCCCACACCTCCAACGCTAAAGAACTGTGGTCTATTAGAGACTTCTTGTGTAAAAGTGAAGTCGTATAGATTTTCAATCGTGGGAAATGCCTTGGAAGAAAGTTTTTTGTGGTCAATGGCGACCATTCTAGCTGTAGATTGTTGACCGATGTCATCAAATGCAATAATTGTCTTGCTATCCCAGTCTCCAATCTTTCGTTTACTTGCGGGGTTTTGGAAATCAGCCATGATTAAATTACCGCTTGTGTCGATTGCATATACAGTAACTTGATTTTTGTTGTTAAGTCCTAGGGTGATTGGGTTTCTAAATTGACTATTATCTATTTTTGATTCCTTCACGAGTGTGCCATTTGCATCAAATTGATAAAAATGACCGTTATCCGTACCAATAAATAGATGGTTTTGCTGCACTTTTACATCAAATAGAATATTCCCAGCCAGTGATATGTTGTTCCATTGTTCGGAAGGCTTACCATCAAGTGTATACACAAGTAGATTTCTGCCCGCAGGGATGAAAATAAGTTGTTCGTTCGTGAGCTTTGCAACTGTTGGAGTAAAGGTTGGTTCTTGCTCTAGCCCCAATGAAAACCCAGGAAGAGCTTTTCCTTGTGGGGCAAAACGGTAGAGACGATTTTTATCTGTGACTAGTACAATTGAGCGATCTGAAAGTTGCCTCGCCTCGCCTACAATACGACCATGGAAAACAGACGACCATAGTTGAGTTCCTGATGGGTGTATCCCGTGTACCGTATGGTCCTGTTCTTGAATAAGAATGAATTGACTGGTGTCAGAATGTTCAAAAACCCAAGGAGCTGTAATAGGTCTGTTATTGAAATCATAAGTCCAATCTGCTGTAGCTCCTAATGCATGTTTACTCTTATAGATTCCATAGATACTTGTCAGGAAGTTACCATTATTTCCTGAAATTTGTGCTGACCAAGAATAAAAGTCTTGATAACCATATTGCTCTCTGTCACGAAATGAGACACTAAAGTCGTGTTTCAATAAACTGCTTAGTATCGTAGATGCCGTTTTTGTGCGTTGAAAAAAAGTAATGTTTGCTTCATTTCCTTGTGTTTTTTCAAAATTCTTAAAGCCTAATGTATTGATTAATAGGTTTTCGTTTCTCCAATCATGAAGGTAAGTTTGTAGAAGATTTGCACTGTTAGAAAGAACCAATACATCCTGTAATCGAACAAAATAAGGGCGAGCGAAATTTTTTAAGGGGTCACCAAATAACGCATATGGGATATTCGAATAATCAAAGCGGAAAATCGAATCCCCAACAGCCGTAGCTAAAGATAATAGGCCTTGTTTTTTCTTACCCATTTCACTGAGAGAAATAAACGCAAGCATCGTTTGATTACTTTGTTCGACGACAGAAAACTCATTTCCCAGAAGTGGACGGATATCCTGCATTATGGAAAGGTTTTTCTTGTTTTCTATATCTTTAAGCTGTTGTTGTAGTTTTTCTAATTCATCCCTTTGCTCGAATAGTTGTGCGAGTTCTTCCTGAAATTGTCCTGTATTGCTGATCGCAAAAGATAGATAAGAAGCTGTGTTTTCTGGGAAGAAATTAAAAAGGGTTTGTGTTGTCTTACTCTGTTTCGCGAAAATTTCGAGATAATTTTCCTTTTGACGAGCTGTTTTACTTTCGCCGCTGAGGATGAGTGCATCATTTTTGAAATTGAGATTCCAGGCCGATTCTCCTCCTAAGTTTTCAAATAGGCGTAGAAAACCACCGGATTTACTCCTGAAAAAATGATTGATTATAGGCTTTATCTGTTTATGAGAAAAATATACAGATAAAGGCGAGTTGCGGCTGTTATTTTCTACGAAATAATCTATTTCTTCTTTCGCTATTTTAGACGATTTTCCATCAATTATTTTATAAAGAAGGCTATCTGAACGTGAGGCAAAGAAAATGTCTTTAAAATAAATAATGTGGAATACCGAATCTTTTACGCCTTTGTCTAAGCTATATATGCGGGTATCTAAAGTATCTTTTTGACGAATATTATAACTTTTTTTTCCTTCAGAAAGGATTGCAGCTAAACTTTCTGGACTTATTTTCTCTGTAGTAGGTATGGTGAATAGGGTGGCCAAATGATCTTTTTCTGGATGAAGCGAAACATAAATTTCCACTCCTTCCACATAAGGTTGTAGAATTTCATTTCGTAAGATTTTTAGCTTCAGTTCTTTCCATTGTTTTATCTCTTGTTTTCCGACCAAGGCTTCAAAGATTTCGAAGTCCTTGAAAATATTGTCAGTCGTAGCATCATTATGAAAAGTGGAGATGAGAAAGGTTTCTTGAGGCAGAAAGGTCAGCGGTCGTAGCGTTTCTTTTTTTTCTCCATTGAGGTCGGAAAAATAATATACAGAAGCCCCAATAACGGCGATAAACAATATAATCGTAAGGATGATGGTATTTCTCATTGCGCACTAGCCTATAACAACTTCAAAAATAAAAAAATAAAAAGTAAATAAGCAATGCTTTTCCATAGGTCTCATTTTCTTCGTTACTGGCAAAAAAACTTCGACGATTAATTTTCTGAAAATTGAAACGCTATTTGCATGAAATTTTATACATTTATAGGCGGAAAACATACGTTATAGGAATTTAATCTCTTTTATGAATAAACAAATTATATTGACAGCATCCTTTTTTGGACTTACCGCTGTCATATTAGGAGCGTTTGGAGCACATGGATTAGAAGGGAAAATAAGTGATTATCATTTAGGGACGTGGAAGACAGCCAACCAGTACCATTTTTATCATACGTTGGCTTTATTGTTTTTATCTACGTTTTCACGCGCGAAAAATGCGTCGATACGTGTTTCATATTTTTGTTTTGTTTTGGGGATTGTCTTGTTCTCTGGGTCACTTTATTTATTAAGTGTTCGCTCGTTGATTGGATTAGATGATTTTCGATTATTGGGACCTATCACACCGATAGGGGGACTTTTCTTCATCATTGGATGGGTAGGGTTATTCATAGCGGCCTTACGTAATCGTTCTTGATTTTTTTCTGCACGTTTGTCAAGTGATTTAGCGACATTCTTCATATTGTCTTGCTACTCACTTCTTATCTTTCATCTTTAAGCCCATTAACAGTGGGCATCTAACTCTTTGGCGGATTTTTTACCTTTGTAGATATGTCGGAAACCTCTTTATTTCATCGGGATAGACAGACCTTATTTGTTGAGGTAGTGTTGCCCCTTTATATTGCAAAGACCTATACGTATCGTGTACCCGTAGAATGGAATGATCAAATTGGAGTTGGAAAGCGGGTGATTGTGCAGTTTGGTAGAAACAAAATCTATGCGGCTATTATTTATAAGGTTTCTCATGAGGCTCCATTAAATTATGAAGCGAAATATATCTTAAATCTGATTGATGATCAACCTATATTGAATCTAAAGCAGTTGTCACTGTGGGAGTGGATTTCGGAATATTATATGTGTTACTTAGGTGAAGTGATGCAAGCGGCTCTTCCCGCGGCACTCAAAATGGCTAGTGAGACGAAGATTGTGGCAGCAGACAATGAGGGGCTTGATCGTACGTTGTTGTCCGATAAAGGATACCTTGTCATGGAAGCACTGGATGTGGCAGGTGAGCTGACCGTAAATGATATTGTCAAACTATTAGGTCAAAAAACGGTATTTCCCTTGTTAAAGACGTTATTTGATCATGGTTTTATATTAATATCGGAGGAAATAAAAGACAGATTTAAGCCGAAAAGAAAATCATTTTTGATCTTAGCATCGGAATTTTCAGATGCTGATGGTATGCGCGGTTTATTGGATTCCTTGAATAAAGCACCAAAACAACAAGATGCGATATTGGCGTTTCTGCAATTGAAGAAGAGTAAAGTTGATATCACTCGACAGGATATTATGGAAGCTGCAGGTGTAAGTTCGGGGATTTTGGGCTCATTGATTGAAAAGGGTGTATTCGAAGCCAATGAACGAATTGTATCGCGCTTAGGAGGCGAAGAGGTGGAAATCACGACAGCATTTGTTCTTAACGATAGGCAACAGGATGCTTTTCAGCAAATTAATTCCATTTTCGAGCATAAAGACGTTGTATTATTGCATGGTGTTACTGCATCTGGGAAAACACAGCTTTACATTCGTCTAATCGAACAAATGATGGAGTCGGGTAAAAATGCGCTTTATCTATTGCCGGAAATTGCACTCACTACGCAGATTACTGATCGATTGAAACTCCATTTTGGTGAAAAACTTGGGGTATACCATTCTAAGTTTAATGATAATGAGCGTGCCGAAGTGTGGCATAAAGTATTAAAGGGGGAGTACAAAGTGGTAATAGGTGCTCGTTCAGCAATTTTTTTGCCATTTAGGGATCTTGGAATAATTGTGATTGATGAAGAACATGAAAGCTCGTATAAGCAGTACGATCCTTCACCAAGATACCATGCGCGAGATACAGCTATATATTTGGCTCATTTGCACAAAGCGAAAGTGTTGCTTGGGTCTGCTACACCTTCTATAGAAAGCTACTATAACGCCAAAGCTGGAAAATATGGTTTTGTAGAAATTAAAGAACGATTTGGGGATTCCAAGCTTCCTGAAATCAGCGTAATCAATATTGCTGAAGAGGGGCGCAAGGAGCAAATGTATTCTTACTTCAGTGCGGCGCTGTTGTCGGGAATCACCGAAGCAATGGAGCGTAAGGAGCAAGTCATTCTTTTTCAAAATAGACGAGGTCATACTCCCTTTGTACAGTGCAGCACTTGTGGTTGGGTGGCCAAATGTGTGAATTGTGATGTAAGTCTAACATACCATAAATCCAGTAATCATCTGCATTGTCATTATTGTGGTCATATGGAGTCTCCAATTCAGGTCTGCCCAGCTTGTGGGATGCCTCATATTGAAAGTAAGGGCTTCGGTACGGAACGTATTGAAGAAGAGTTAGAGATTATACTTCCCCAAGCCCGTATCGGACGCCTCGACCTTGATTCTACAAAAGGTAAATTTGGCTTTGATAAAATTATTACGGCCTTTGATGATTATGAATATGACATTCTTATCGGGACACAGATGGTTGCAAAAGGTTTGGATTTTGGCCGAGTAAGCCTTATTGGTATAATTAACGCAGATGCAATGATCAATTTTCCTGATTTTCGAGCCTATGAACGTGCCTTTTCATTATTTTCGCAGGTCGCTGGGCGTGCAGGTAGGAGAGAGAAAGAGGGGAAGGTTATCATACAGACCCATACGCCCAATCATCGAGTCTTGGAACAGGTTCTTCAACATGATTACGAAGGAATGTTTATGACTGAAGTTAAAGAACGGAAAAATTATCAATATCCACCATTTTATAGGCTGATAGAAATTAATATAAAGCATACGGATATGCAGGTCGTGTATGACGGAGCGATTCGTTTAGCTTCTTTACTAAGGTCGCAATTGGGGAGCAGGGTGTTGGGGCCAGAGCCACCATTGATTGCTCGTATTCGGAATCACTTTATTCAAACCGTTACCTTAAAGATAGAGCGCAGCAATGTGAGTATTGCGAAGGTGAAAGAATTGATTCACCACTCCATCACGCAATTTGAAATTGATAAAGTAAACAAAGGAATTAGAATTTCTATTGATGTCGATCCTTATTAGTAAGGATGTTTCGAGAAAAGGGGCGTAAACCTAGAGATGAACAAAAACCGGAAAATCTCTAGGTACTCGTTTTTATGATCTATTTTTCTCTTGTTCTTTCCATTGTTTGGAGAATGATTTGTCTGCAACTTTTGGCATTTCACGATGTTTTCCCCATGCTTTACCAAAAAAATACCGAAGAAGAAAATTCTTCAATTTTCCTCCGAACAAATCAAGTATACTGCGTCGTTGAAATACGAAGTTGAAGCGTTTCCATATGCGCTTTTCTCTTGCTGAAATCAAGTTTTTGTCTACGGCGCTTTTTCGGTTGAGAAGTGTCATTTTTCGAAGATCTATACCCATAGGACAAATTTCGGTGGCGCTACCGCAAAGTGGGGAAGCAAAACTTAGGTGTATGTATTCTTTAAAGCCTCGCTTGTAGGGCGCGGTAACAGCACCTATTGGGCCCTGATAATCGGTATGATATGCTTGACCTCCAATATTTTGATAAACAGGGCAGGTGTTTAAGCATGCTCCACATCGCATACAGTAAAGCCCCTGTCGTTGGTCTTTGTCGGCGAGAAGGTTTGTTCTGCCATTGTCAAGTAATATAACAATAGTATCTTCCAATCCATCTGGCTCTGTATTTTTACGAGGGCCGTTCAATATATTATTATATACTGTGAGATTTTGCCCTGTTTCGTGAGAGGCTAGAAGAGGCCAGAATAAATCTAAATCGTTTATATTTGGTATAATTTGTTCTATCCCTACGACGGCTACATGTACTTTTGCGATACTGGTCATGCGATAAGCATTACCTTCATTTTCACTGAGGGCAATGCTGCCGGTGTCAGCAATAAGAAAATCAGCACCTGTAATGCACATCTCCGCTGCTTGGGATTTGTTAAGAAGAAGATCTCTCGAGAACTCGATTAAAACTTCTGGACTAGCTTCGGCGGGCGTGCCAAATTTCTCGTGAAATAGCTTGGTGATTTCTTCGAGACTGAGTTGAATTGTTGGGTTGGTAAAATGAGGAGATTTTTGTCCTGCCAGTTCAAGAATTAGCTGTCCTAAGTCTATTTGAGTGTTTTCTATCCCTTTCTTTTGAAAAAGTCGATTTAATTGAATTTCGTCAATAGTGGACGACTTTGTTGTCGTAACAGTTTTGACTTGCAGGGCATCAACGATTTTTTCAATCTCTACATGTGCTTCTTCGATATCATTAGCCCATATCACTTTGCCTCCACGACGTGTAAAGTTCATTTCGAAATCTAATAAATATCGATCCAAATTCTCGAGCGTCTTCCATTTGATGAGATGTGCCTTCCTCTTGGAGTTCTCCAGATTAAAAAATTTGCTTTTAGCCTTTTTAAAGGCTAGCTGATATTTTTCAATGCTGGAATTGATAATGTCGCGATGCTGTTGGTCAAATGAATTAACCGCACTTTCCTCTCTGAATTTTTCTGCCAATTTTTGCGCCATACGGTAAAACTACTCTTTTTGATTAAATACTTCCAATTTTTTTCTACGATAGGGGATAATTTATTTTTCTTAGGTTTATTTTTTGAAAATATGACCTTCACATTTATTAATTGTTCATCTCCTTTAAATGTTTTCTCAAATTCTACGTATCTTGTTTGAAAGTTTGTTGGAATCTGTAAAAAATTGATTCTGATTGGACTTGTGGTTATACTCCCTTTTCTACCAAATGTTTCACTTGTATTTTAGCGAATAGGAGAGGTAATGTAAAAGTCTCCAAAATGAACTATAAAACTATTTATAGGGCAAGATGAAATGAGTTAACGTATTAAAAGAATATTAACAAAGAATTTTGTGATAAATGAAAGAAGTCATTTTACTGCTTAGTAAAATGACTTCTATGTGTTTCGTCTGCAGCTTCTGCGTAAATTTATTTTACGTTCAAAGCTATACTCAATTCATCAAGTTGGGTCGTCGCTATAATGGATGGAGCGTCGATCATAACATCTCTTCCCGCATTATTTTTTGGGAAGGCAATGAAATCCCGGATAGTTTCTTGTCCACCCAAAATTGCTGTTAATCTGTCTAAGCCAAAAGCTAATCCGCCGTGTGGGGGAGCTCCATATTGGAATGCATTCATTAAGAAACCAAATTGTTCTTGTGCTTCTTCAGCAGTGAAGCCAAGGTGTCTGAACATGAGTGCTTGAGTCTCTTTGTCGTGTATACGAATAGATCCACCTCCAATTTCGTTGCCATTTAATACTAAATCGTACGCATTGGCACGGACGTTTCCGGGTTCGCTGTCTAGTAAATGTATATCCTCTGGCTTAGGGGATGTAAAAGGGTGATGCATAGCGTGGTAACGCTCTGTTTCTTCATCCCATTCTAATAAAGGGAAATCGACAACCCATAGCGGTGCAAATTCATGTGGTTTTCGTAAACCAAGACGGTTTCCTAATTCCATACGAAGAGCGCTCAATTGTGCGCGAGTTTTATTTGCAGGACCGGATAAAATGAGGATTAAGTCGCCTTTTTGAGCTCCTGTGATTTGTGCCCAATTTGCAAGATCGTCTTGATCATAGAATTTATCAACGGAAGACTTATACGAACCGTCTTCTTCACATTTGCAATAAACCATGCCTGATGCACCTACTTGGGGGCGTTTTACCCATTCGATGAGTTCATCAATTTGTTTTCTGGTATATGCCGCTGCATTGGGAACCGCTATACCAACAACAAGCTCTGCACTATTGAATACCGAAAATTCTTTATGTTGAGCAACATTATTTAGTTCTCCGAACTCCATCCCAAAGCGGATATCCGGTTTGTCATTCCCGTATTTGCGCATAGCTTCTTCGAATGTCATACGGGGAAATTTGTCAATCTCGATTTGATGTATTTTTTTGAGTAAATGCCTAGTGAGTCCTTCAAATACATCCAAAATATCCTCTTGGTCAATAAAGGACATTTCACAGTCAATTTGTGTGAACTCGGGTTGTCGGTCAGCTCGTAAGTCTTCGTCGCGGAAGCATTTTACAATTTGAAAGTACCGATCCATCCCCGCCACCATGAGCAATTGTTTAAAAGTTTGAGGGGATTGAGGTAATGCGTAGAATTGTCCCGGATTCATGCGTGATGGTACAACAAAATCGCGAGCCCCTTCAGGTGTTGATTTAATAAGATATGGTGTTTCGACTTCACAGAAATCAAGATTTGAAAGGTAGTTTCGCACCTCCTGCGTTACCTTGTGACGAAATAGTAAACTGTTTCTGACAGGATTTCTTCGGATATCCAAGTAGCGATATTTCATACGGATATCTTCACCTCCATCAGTGTCGTCCTCGATTGTAAAAGGAGGGACAATAGATGTATTGAGGATCGTCAATTCTTTTACTAGAACTTCAATGTCACCTGTCGGGATTACGGTGTTTTTTGATTCTCGTTCGATGACGGTACCTTTTACTTGAATAACAAATTCGCGACCTAGTGATTTTGCCAATTGCATAAGGGCAGCATCAGAGCGAGATTCATCGAATATTAATTGGGTGATTCCGTAACGATCACGTAGATCGACCCATACCATGAATCCTTTATCACGCGACTTTTGGACCCATCCTGCCAGTGTGATCTCTTTATTAATATCGTTTATGCGTAGCTCGCCGCAATTATGACTTCTGTACATTACTCACTGAAAATTAAAATTAGAAAATTTAAAAAAGCAAAAATATCGGATTTTATGGACAATAAAGAAAGTTTCTCTTCCACTTTCTCCCACTTTTTAGGTGAAAGTGTAGTAGAGGAGGTGAAAGCATGTTAAAAATAAAGAAACGCGAACTGCTTGTTACTGAATAAGGGGTGGTGCATCGTAAGAGCATTTGGGAACTGTTAGTTTATTGTTTTGTCTTTTAATCGATTGATTTTTATTGTTTTATATTGTTTTTGATGTGAGGTTTTTTCTGTTTTTTTTTACTTTTCTAGGTGTGGAAAACTTTTTTGTGTTATATTGTGGGGGAAAGTGGGGGAAAGTGTATACTTTTACATTAAATTTTGATTAGGCTTATAGGCTATAATGAATTATTTGATCGGAGAATACGAATGTAAGTTGGATACCAAAGGTAGAATGGTGGTTCCTGCAGCGCTCAAGAGGCAATTGCCTGATGTGGAGCGCGAGGGGCTTGTCGTGAACCGTGGTTTCGAAAGAAATTTGGTTATTTATACCCGATCGGAATGGGACAGAATTTTGAAACAGCTTTCTAGATTAAATCAATTCCAGACTAAAAACAGGGAGTTTGTTAGAAAATTTATGAGTGGAGCTACGGAGTTGATGTTGGATTCGGCGGGGCGTGTTTTATTGCCAAAGAGTTTGTTGGAGTATGCTGAGGTTGGAACGGATTTAGTGTTAGCTTGTAATTTGGAAAAGATAGAGGTTTGGTCGAAGGCTAAATATGAAGAACAGATGGAGATGTTGTCAGGAGAGGATTTTTCAGATCTTGCGGAGCAGGTGATGGGTGATTTTGATTTGGGAGGAGGTTTGGATGGCTAATCCTGAAACTTATCATGTTCCTGTGATGTTGCAAGAGTGTATGGATGCTCTGGCGATTAAGGCGGATGGTGTGTATGTTGATGTGACTTTTGGGGGAGGAGGGCATTCTCGTGAGCTATTGAAGAAGTTGGGTCCCAATGGTCGTTTGATTGCTTTTGATCAGGATCCAGATGCCGTTAATAATGCAATAGATGATCCTCGGTTCACGCTGGTTCATCAGAATTTTAGATTTCTGAAGAATAACCTGCGTTTGCTAGGTGTGAAGTATGTCGATGGGATTTTGGGGGATTTGGGTGTTTCTTCGCATCAATTTGATTCTCCGGAGCGTGGTTTTTCCATTCGATATGATGCTGATCTTGATATGCGTATGGATCGTGTTTCAGAAGTTGATGCTCGATCTATCCTTAATAACTATGCTGAGGAAGATTTGCATCGGATTTTTGGGATGTATGGTGAGATACAAAATGCCCGTTCTTTAGCAAAGACTATAGTTACAGCTCGTTTGAGTGGAAGTATTGATACTGTCGTGAGGTTGAAGGAGGTTATTAAGAGGTTGGTTCCGAAAGGGAAAGAGCATAAATATCATGCGCAGGTTTTTCAGGCTTTGCGTATTGAGGTGAATCAGGAGTTGGAGGTTTTGCAGACTTTTTTGGAGCAGACGACTTCTGTTTTGAAACCCGGGGGTAGATTGGTGGTTATGTCTTATCATTCTTTGGAAGATCGGTTGGTGAAGAGTTTTATGCAGAAGGGGAAGTTTAGGGGTGAAGTGGAAAAAGACTTTTTTGGGAATGAAATCAAGCCCTTTAAAGTGATTAGTCGTAAGGCTATTACAGCTAGTTCGGATGAATTGGTTATAAATAATAGATCGCGTAGCGCGAAGCTACGTGTTGCTGAAAGGGTCGATTAATTTTTTTTTGTTTATGTCGAAGAATACGATAAGAAATAAAGAATTAAGCGAGGAGGTTCAGGAGGAGATGAGTGAGTCGGTTGAGGAGAAGGTGGAACAAACGCAAGACTTCTTGCGTTCTGCATTTTCTACAAAGCGACTTTCAAGTTATCTCGTTGCTAGGAATCTTCCCTTTGCTGCTTTTGTTGCATTATTAGGTTTATTGTATATCTCAAATAGACATTTGGCTGAACGTACGGTTCGATCCATCGATCAATTGGGACGTGATGTAAAGGAGTTGAGTTGGGATTATAAATCTTTGTCGGCGGAGTTGATGAAATTAACAACGCAAACCGAGATAGCCAAACGTGCAGATACCTTAGGATTGAAAGAGCGTACGGAGCCGCCGATTAAGATTGAGGTGGTGAAGAAGCGTGATTAGTTAATAACACATGGTCATATGAATATTAGGAAATCTATACTTATTCGGGTATACCTGGCGTTCGGGCTTATGGTGTTTGGTGCGTTGTTGGTCTTTGGTAAGTTGTTGCATTTGCAGTATGTAGATGGTGGGGAGTGGCGAGCGATGGTAGATAGTTTGACGATACGGGAGAGGATTGTTGAGGCAGCTCGAGGAAATATCTACTCCAATGATGGGAGTTTGTTGGCTACTTCGGTTCCTGAGTATGAATTGCGGTTTGATGCAATGTCTATTCCTGCGGAGGCGACGGATGTGTTTAACTCCAAGGTGGACTCTTTGGCGTTTCGTTTAGCATCGCATTTTGGGGATAAATCTGCAAGGCAGTATTTGGCTTTATTAAAGAATGCGCGGGCTAAGAGAGCTCGCTATGTTTTGTTGAAAAGGAATGTTTCGCATCAGGAGTTGAAGGAGATAAAAGAATTTCCTTTGCTTCACACCTTCAGAGAGGGTAAGCAACGTTACTCAACAAGCTTGGTTACGGTTCGTGAAAATAAAAGAATCTTGCCGTTTACAAATTTAGCAGCCCGGACAATTGGCTATAAGAACATGAAGGGGGATACGGTGTTGGTTGGTTTGGAAGGCGCGTATGGATCCTATATGGATGGGAAGAGTGGTTCTCAGTTGATGCAGCGGATCGCTGGAGGTGTGTGGGTGCCGGTGAATAGAGAAGTGGAGGTTGCGCCAGTTGATGGTTCTGATATTATTTCAACATTAGATGTTAATATGCAGGATATGGCGCAACGGGCATTGTTGAAGCAGCTTATTGTGAGTGATGCAAATGACGGGTGTGTGGTTCTGATGGAAGTGAAAACCGGAGAAGTACGAGCTATAGCGAATTTTACGAGAGATAGTGAAGGTGTTTTTAGGGAGAAGTATAATTATGCAATTGCAAATGGAGCAGATCCGGGTTCGACATTTAAATTAGCCAGTTATCTGGCTTTGTTGGATGATGGGTTGGTTGATACCTCCACTACTGTTGATATAGGGAACGGTACATATAAGGTTCCTGCGCATACGATTCGGGATTCACATGCGCCGAAAAAGTCTGTGTTGACGGTGAAAGAGGCTTTTGAGGAATCTTCAAATGTTGGAGTTGCTAAATTGGTTAACGCGCATTATGGAGCTAATCCCGCAAAATATACCTCAAAGTTGCATGATTTTGGGCTGGGTCAACCTTTAGGATTGCAAATTCCAGGAGAGGCGAAGCCATGGGTTAAGAACCCTGATAGTAGGACTTGGAGTAAATTGTCCTTGGTTCAAATGGCGTATGGATACGAATTGAGATTGACACCACTGCAGATGTTGACATTTTATAATGCTGTGGCTAATGACGGTAAAATGGTTGCTCCCTTATTTGTTAAGGAGATTAGGCATCTAGGAAATACGGTAGAGCAATTTGAAGCGCGTGTAGTAAATAAACAGATTGCATCTAAGCAAGCGATAAAAAAGGCGCAAGAGATGTTGGAGGGGGTGATGATTGAGGGGACAGGTAAAAGTTTGCGATCGCCTCTATATACTTCAGCGGGAAAGACAGGTACGGCGCAGATGAATGACGGTGCGCGTGGTTATGGAGCCCGTCGTTACCAATCATCGTTTGCAGGATATTTTCCGGCAGAAAACCCAAAGTATTCTATGATCGTTGTGATCAGGAATCCGAGAAAAGGATATTATGGAGGGGCAATAGCGGGGCCTGTGTTTAAAGAATTGGCTGACATGGTGTATGCAAATGATTTGTCATTGCATGGATCGTTTGCTACTAGAAAGGTAAATATGGCAGGCACACGGACGCCATTAACATTAAAAGGTTCGAAAGAAGCATCGAATGCAGTTTACGAAGCTTTGGGTGTTCATGCTTCTAATTGGAACGCGTTAGCACAGTCTACAGATTCGTCAGCTAAAGGTGTGCCATTTGTGGAGGTAGCTGTTAAGGATGGTGTTGTGCCTGATGTGGTTGGAATGGGCCTTTCTGATGCCATTTTCGCTATGGAGAATGCGGGTTTTAAAACGCGCGTGACAGGAAGGGGAAAGGTTACTTTGCAATCCCTGACTGCAGGAACAAAATTGAAACGAGGTACGCCAATTGTTTTGGCACTGAATTAAAGAGTAATATGAAGCTGAAAGAACTATTACATGCTATTCCGGTACAGCAGCTTGAGGGGAGCCTCGAGGTTGACGTGCAGTCGATTTGTTTCGATTCTAGGAAAGTTGTTGAAGACAGCTTGTTTGTTGCTGTTCGTGGGGTTCATACCGATGGACATTTGTTTTTGGATAAAGTTGTGGAACAGGGTGGGCAGGTTTTGGTGGTTGAGGAGCTCCCTGTGAAACTGCAAGAGGGTATAACCTATGTATTGGTAGATGATACAGCCTATGTGTTAGGTCTTCTGGCAACGAATTTTTATGGAGATCCTTCAAAGAAACTAAAGTTAGTTGGAGTGACGGGAACAAATGGAAAGACGACAATTGCCACATTGCTCTTTAATTTATTTGAAAATCTTGGCTATCATGTAGGTCTTATCTCTACTGTGCAAAATAAAGTAGGAGATCGGATTATTCCATCAACGCACACAACTCCTGATCCGATTGCATTGAATGCTTTATTGCATGACATGGTAGAAGATGGATGTGATTATTGTTTTATGGAGGTGAGTTCACATGCCGTAGTGCAACAGCGTATTGCAGGCCTCCGTTTTGCAGGTGGAGTGTTCTCTAATATAACGCATGATCATCTCGATTTCCACGAAACATTTGATAATTATATCAAGGCGAAGAAGAAATTTTTTGATGATTTAGATCGATTCGCTTTTGCGCTGACTAACGTTGATGATCGTAATGGTTCCGTGATGTTACAAAATACCATTGCACACAAGAAGACATATGGCTTGAAAAACATGGCTGACTTTAAAGCTAAAATTGTTGAAAGCCACTTTGATGGTATGTTATTGCATATTGATGGTCATGACGTGTGGGTGAAGCTTGTTGGAGGTTTTAATGCATATAATCTTTTGGCGGTATACGGAGCGGCTATCTTATTGGAGCAGGAGACTGTAAAAGTTCTTACTGCGATGAGTAGTATAGTTGGAGCTGAGGGACGCTTTGATGTTGTTCGTTCGAGTCAAGGTGTAACTGGTGTTGTAGATTATGCACATACGCCAGATGCTGTTGAAAATGTATTGACAACTATCCGTGATTTACGAAGTTCCGGTCAACAAATTATTACCGTCTTAGGATGTGGGGGGGATCGCGATAAAACGAAACGCCCGGAAATGGCCGCTGTTGCCGTTCGTATGAGTGATCGCGTCATTATCACATCGGACAACCCGAGAACGGAGGATCCGATGACAATTATTCGGGATATGGAAACAGGGATAGAAGCTAAGGATCGAAAAAATGTGTTTACCATCGCTGAGAGGAGAGAGGCCATTCGTGCAGCTTGTCATCTAGCGCAGCCTGGAGATATTATATTGGTTGCTGGGAAGGGGCATGAAAAGTATCAAGAAGTGAATGGTATACGTCATCATTTTGACGATAAGGAAATATTGGAAGAAACTTTTAACGAACAATAACAAGATAGGATGTTATATTATTTATTTACCTGGTTACAAGAACATGTGCATATTCCTGGTGCAGGATTGTTTCAATACATCTCTTTTCGTACAGCGATGGCTGTTATTGTGTCGTTAATTATCACCACTGTTTATGGAGGTCGCCTGATTCGAGCTTTACACAATAAGCAGGTGGGAGAGACGATTCGAGATTTAGGTCTAGAAGGTGAAAAACAGAAGGCCGGGACACCTACAATGGGTGGTCTGATCATCATCGCTGGTATTCTCATCCCAACATTATTGTTCGCGAAATTAGATAATATCTACGTCATTGTTATGATTGTGACGACAATTTGGATGGGGGCTATTGGTTTTTTAGACGATTATATAAAAGTTTTTAAAAAGAATAAAGAAGGTTTAGCGGGGCGTTTTAAAGTAATTGGTCAAATTGGATTGGGTACATTGATTGCTATCACAATGTATTTCCATCCAGGTATTGTTTCCCGAGAAGAGGTGAAAAACCCAACGTCTACACATGCTGTTCAGATTATGACCGATACACAGACAGGTGAACGTTATTATGCTGAAAATGTTAAATCAACGAAGACTAACATTCCTTTCTATAAAAACAATGAGTTTGATTATGCTAAGGTGTTGAGCATGTTTGGACTGAATAGCAGTCTTGCAACTTTTATTGTATTTCTTATTGTCGTCGTTTTTATTGTAACTGCTGTTTCAAATGGTGCTAATATTACCGATGGTATTGATGGTTTGGCAACAGGGACTTCAGCGATCATAGGTATAACGTTAGCTATTCTGGCGTATGTTTCCGGAAACGTTATTTTCTCAGACTATCTGAATATTATGTACATCCCAAATTCTGGTGAACTCGTAATTTTCGCAGGAGCTTTTGTTGGAGCGTGTACTGGTTTTCTTTGGTACAATGCTTATCCTGCGCAGGTTTTTATGGGGGATACAGGAAGTTTGGCTATTGGTGGTATTATAGCTGCGTTTGCTATTTTAATTCGAAAAGAACTATTAATCCCTGTACTATGTGGTGTTTTTCTGTTGGAAAATGTTTCCGTTATTATGCAGGTATCTTACTTTAAATACACCAAGAAGAAATATGGAGAAGGGCGGCGTATATTTCTTATGTCACCGTTACATCACCATTATCAGAAGAAAGGATATCATGAATCTAAGATTGTAATGCGATTTTTTATTGTATCTATCATCTTAGCAATTTTGACTATTGTAACATTAAAAACAAGATAGCATGGCTAATATTGCTCATACATACTATCCGCAATCTGGATTTTTGGTTGTGCTAGGTGCAGGCGAAAGCGGTGTTGGTGCCGCGATTTTAGCTAAAGATAAAGGTTTTGATGTATTTGTTTCTGATCGAGGTGTAATTGCTGAAAATTACAAATCTACTTTACGGGATGAGCAACTTCTTTTTGAGGAGGGGATTCACAGTGAGTCAAAGATTTTGAAAGCAAACCTAGTGGTGAAAAGTCCAGGTATTCCCGAAGGAGCCCCACTTATAAAAACGTTAAAAGCAGCGGGTATTCCTGTAATCTCTGAGATCGAATTCGCAGCACAGTATACAGATGCAAAGTTGTTTTGTATTACAGGATCTAATGGGAAGTCAACCACGACGATGTTGACTTATTATATGCTAAAGAATGGTGGAGTCAACGTTGGCTTGGCGGGAAATATTGGAAAAAGCTTCGCTCTTCAGGTGGCGCGAGCGCAATATGATGTGTATGTATTAGAGATTTCCAGCTTTATGTTGGATGACATGTATCATTTCCGCGCGGATGTTGCTGTTATTCTTAATATAACAGCAGATCATTTGGATCGATATGATTATCGAATGGAAAATTATGTCGCCTCTAAATTCAGGATGATTAGAAATCAAACGGAAGATGATTATTTCATCTATTGTTTAGATGATGAAGAAACGAATAAAGCACTTGCATTGTATCCTACTTCTGCATTGCATTTGCCTTTTTCAATTCAGCAAGAAGTTTCGCAAGGAGCTTATGTTGATCAAGAGAATACTATTGTAATAAATGTACCAAATAAAGAAACTTTCGAAATGAATATTGAAGAACTATCATTACAGGGAAAACACAATGTGTATAACAATATGGCTTCAGGGCTTATTGCAAAAGCACAGGAGTTACGTAATCAGACGATGAAAGAGAGTATGGGTTCTTATGTGAATATAGAACATCGTTTAGAGCATGTTGCCTGTATAGGTGGTGTGAACTATATAAATGATTCCAAGGCAACAAATGTCAATTCTGTTTGGTATGCTTTGGAGAGCTTCTCTCCTGATATCATACTGATTATGGGAGGAGTTGACAAAGGAAATGACTATGAAATGCTTCGTGATTTGATAAAGGCAAAGGTGAAAGCAATAGTTTGCATCGGAAAAGATACTGTTCGTATTCATGAGTCATTTGAAGATGATACCGACGTGATTGTTAATAGTTCATCTATGCAGGAAGCGGTTGAAATGGCTTCACACTTATCAAAAAAAGGGGATACGGTGCTTCTTTCTCCTGCATGCGCGAGTTTTGATTGGTTTAAAAACTATGAAGAACGTGGCGATAAATTTAAAGAAGCGGTAATGGCTTTGTAGTAAAAAAGAGCGTACGATGATAGATCAAATTTTTAGTAAGCTGAAAGGAGACAAATGGATTTGGATAATTGTGATTGTCCTATCTGGTTGGTCTTTGCTTGCCGTGTACAGCTCGGTCGGTACGTTAGCTTATAAAGAAGGGAAAGGCACTGAAATGTATCTTTTTAAGCATTTCTCTATCATCGCAATTGGTTTGGTTTTAATGTACCTGTCTCATAAGTTGGATTACCGCTATTATGCTGGTATATCTAAATTGTTGATGATCATTACGATTCCACTATTGCTGTTTACGTTGATAGGAGGGAATAGGGTAAACGATGCAAGTCGTTGGGTAACAATACCTGTAATCAATCAAACGTTTCAGACCTCCGATTTAGCAAAGTTAGCATTGATTACATTTTTAGCTCGGATGCTCTCACGCAAGCAAGAGGATATAAAGGATGTAAAGAAGTCTTTTGTTCCAATCATGGGTGCTGTTTGTGCGGTTTTTATATTGATCGCCTGGGCAAATTTATCGACGGCGTTGATGCTATTTGGTACAAGCGTTCTCTTGTTGTTGATCGGACGTATCAGTTTTAAACAAATAGCGATGGTATGTGTAGGGGGAGGGTTTTTGTTGACATTGGTTATTTTGATAGGACCACGACGCGCGACTTATTTGAGCCGTATAGAAGGTTTTTTTCGCACAGAAGAATCCATAGATGGGGGGGCTGTTCCTTTTCAGGAAGATAAAAACTATCAGGCTAACCTCGCTAAAATGACGATCGCTTCCGGAGAGTTTTTTGGAAAGGGGGCTGGGAACAGTGTAGGACGAAATCTACTTCCTCATCCCTACTCCGATTTTATCTTCGCTATTATTATCGAAGAATATGGTACGATAGGAGGGGCGATATTGTTGTTGTTGTATATGGCGTTGATGTACAGATGTATTCGTATTGTAACGCTAAGTCCACGTGCGTTTGGAGCTTTTTTGGCGGCCGGCTTGGGATTTAGTTTGACTATACAAGCCTTAGCCAATATGGCTGTGGCAGTAGGATTGGGGCCTGTCACTGGGGTACCGTTGCCGTTGGTCAGTATGGGAGGAACTTCCATTTTGTTCACCAGTGTTGCTTTGGGAATCATTCTTAGTGTCAGCCGTAATATTGAAGAGTTGAAAAATAAGGAGGAGTTAAATGAAACTCCGCGGCCTAGAAAAGTCGTGGTAGGAACAATATAATTAAGCAGTATGGCTCATAAAATAATTATCAGCGGCGGAGGGACAGGAGGACATATTTTCCCGGCAATTGCGATAGCAAATGCCTTGCGTCAATTGGAGCCTGATGTAGAGATATTGTTTGTAGGGGCCAAGGGGCGTATGGAAATGGAGCGAGTCCCAGCAGCAGGGTATTCGATTGTTGGGTTGGATATACAGGGGATTAACAGGAAGTCGCTTTTGAAAAACATAACGCTTCCTTTTAAGATGATAAGTAGTTTAATGCGTGCGAAACGTATTATACGTGAATTTAAAGCGGATGTTGCTGTAGGTGTAGGAGGTTATGCTTCTGGACCGTTATTGATGATGGCTAATACGTTGGGTGTACCTACTTTGATTCAAGAACAGAATTCGTATGCTGGTGTGACGAATAAACGATTGGGAAATAAAGCTGCGCGCATATGTGTTGCTTATGAAGGTATGGAGCAATTTTTTTCGAGAGATAAATTGTTGTTGACGGGGAATCCAATTAGACGTGCTTCCGTGGATATTGCCGGTAAAAAAGAAGAAGCATTGGCTTCGTTTGGGTTGAAAGAAGGAAAGAAAACGGTGCTGTTTACTGGAGGCAGTTTGGGGGCGAAGACATTGAATGATTGTGTGCGCGGAGGTTTGTCAACGTTTGAAGGGCATGATATTCAGGTGATTTGGCAGTGTGGAAGTTACTATTACGAGACGTTGGATAGCGAATTGAAAGAAGTCCTACCGAAAAATGTTGTCATGGTACCATTTTTACAACGTATGGATTATGCGTATGCAGCAAGTGATCTGATAATTTCTCGTGCTGGTGCTGGAACAATTTCCGAATTGTGCGCTATAGGAAAAGCCGTGATTCTGGTGCCTTCTCCGAATGTAGCAGAAGATCATCAGACGAAAAATGCGCATGCCCTGGCTGTGAAACAAGCGGCTGTTTTGATAAAAGATGATGTAGCAAGGGGGGAATTGCTTGATACTATACTTTCATTGTTCGAAGATGAAAGTAAACGAGCGCAGTTGGGAGTAGAAATTAAGAAGCTTGCTAAATTGGAAGCAGATGAAATTATTGCAAAAGAAGTACTGAAATTAATTAGATAGATGATGAACCTCGACCATATAAAACGCGTTTACCTTCTCGGGATTGGAGGGATAGGAATGAGTGGATTAGCAAGGTACTTCCAGCATTTAGGCTGTGAGGTGAAGGGGTATGACAAGACGGAAACGGATCTGACTCAAGCTTTGGTCTCAGAAGGCATTGAAGTTGTTTATCAAGACGATTTATCGTTGATTCCAACGGCTTATCAAACGGCATCTGAAGAGACTCTTTTGATCTACACGCCAGCAGTTCCAAAAGATCTTAAATTGAAGTGTTTCTTTTTAGAACAAGGATTTACACTGTATAAGCGATCAGAAGTATTGGGTATTATTAGTGCTAGTAGATTTACCATTGCAGTAGCTGGTACGCATGGGAAGACAACGACGTCGACAATGATAGCTCATATTTTAAAGGATTCAGGCTATGACTGTTCTGCATTCTTGGGCGGGATCAGTTCGAACTATAATACGAATGTGTTGTATGGAGGTAATAATGTCGTAGTGGTGGAGGCAGATGAGTACGATCGTTCATTTTTAACACTACATCCCAATATTGCTGTTGTGACATCCGCAGATGCAGATCACTTAGATATTTACGGAGATGAAAGTCATCTGCTTGAATCTTTTGTTTTGTTTTTAGGCCGGATTGTATCAAATGGAGTATCAATTGTAAAAAAAGGATTGCCATTTCAGGGGACATTAACCTATGCGAAAGAAGATGAATGTGATGTCTATGCCGCAAATATTCATATTGTAGAAGGAGAATTTTTCTTTGACTATATCGGTAGGGATGGGTTAGTTTTCGAGGCGATTCATTTAGGAATTCCAGGGTTGCATAACGTCGAAAACGCCGTAGCGGCTGTTACAGTTGCTTTGGAACTCGGTATAGAAGAGGGGAAAATAAGACAGGCTTTAAGTTCCTTTAAAGGTGCGAAACGTCGCTTCGAATATATCGTTAAAAAATCTGAGGCAGTTTATATAGATGATTATGCGCACCATCCGGAGGAACTACGTGCTTTTTTAACGTCCATGCGTAAGTTGTACCCCGAGGAAAAGTTGACAGTTATATTTCAACCTCACTTGTTTAGTCGTACACGAGATTTCGTAGAAGGATTTGCTGAAGTACTTGGTATGGCGGATGAACTCTTGCTTATGGATATATATCCCGCTAGAGAACTGCCAATAGAAGGAGTGACGTCAGGTTGGTTGCTTGATAAAATACAGTTGCAACAAAAAAGAATTGTGACAGCGCAAGAAGTACTTGATGTTGTGCGGTCAGAAAAACCCAAGTTGCTGGTAACAGTTGGGGCGGGAGATATTGATCGATTGGTAAGGCCACTAAAGGAGATTTTGGAACATGCTTAAACTATGGCGTCGCATATCGTGGAGTTTCGTAGGCTATACCTGTTTAGTTCTGCTCGCTTTTGTGGGTTTAGGTATGTTGATGGGGCTAGTCAAGAAAAAAGATATGACGCAGATTTGTTCGTCGATGAAAGTAATGATAGAGGGGAAAGAAGCTTTTATTGATCAGCATGACATTTCTGATTTAGTAAAGACAAAATTTGGAAAAGTTGTTGGAAAGCCATTAGCACAGATACCCGTGGAGGAAATAGAAAAAGCGCTGTTAGAATTACCTTACGTATCTGCCGCGGAGATTTATGTAGATATGGATGGGGTGTTGCAAATTTCTGTGCAGCAAAGGGAAGTACTACTGCGGATAATTAATAAGAATGGTCAGGAATTTTATATCGATACAAAAGGGGCCAAGGTGCCCGTAACTTTAAGGTATGTTCCTCACGTGTTAGTGGCAAACGGAAATATTAGAGAAGGATATAAAAAAGCCTTGGATACAGTAGAGACAAAGTTGGTTAGGGATTTGGTAAGTGTCGTGGAGCATGTGAAAAATGATCCCTTATGGAGCAATCAAATTGTTCAGTTGTATGTCAACGAAACTAAAGATATTGAAATTGTACCTCGGGTGGGTACGCAGCAGTTGGTGCTGGGGGATGCAACAAAGCTAGATGAAAAATTGAAGAGATTGCTTTTGTTCTATCAGAGTATTTTACCGAAGGTGGGAACTGAAGCATATACGAAAGTGAATGTCAAGTATGACGACCAAATCGTTTGTGAACGAAAAGGAAATTGGGTTATTGACAGTTTGCAGTTTAAAATGAAGTTGAATTAAAGTAATACAGTATATACAGCACAAATACACAGCATATGAAACCAAGATTAGCAGAAAACGAAAAAGAGAATCCGATCATCGTAGGATTGGATATCGGAACAACAAAGATTTGTGTAACCGTGGGTCGACGGAGTGGCACAAACAAGATTGAGCTGTTAGGCGTGGGGAAAGCCGAATCTTCGGGGGTTAACAGAGGAGTGGTAGCTAATATCCAGAAAACCGTGAGTAGTATCAGGGAAGCTGTTACCATTGCGGAGTCACAATCAAATGTAGATATTAAAGTTGTCAACGTGGGGATTGCGGGACAGCATATCAAAAGTATTCAACACCGTGGTATTTTGACAAAACGTGACTACGATGAAGTAGGTCGTCTGGACGTTGAACAATTGATTTCTGATATGTACAAATTGGTTCTTCCTCCAGGGGAAGAGATTATTCACGTTCTGCCTCAAGAATTTACAATTGATAATGAACCGGGTATCAAAGAGCCTATAGGTATGGCCGGACGTCGCGTAGAAGCTAATTTTCACATTATTTCTGGGCGCGTAACAGATATTAGAAATATAAAGCGTTGTGTGGATAACGCTGATCTTGAAGTTTCATCATTAGTTTTGGAACCTCTAGCATCATCTGAAGCTGTGTTGGATGAAGAGGAAAAAACTGCTGGCGTTGTATTGGTTGATATTGGAGGTGGTACTACGGATGTTGCCATTTTTCACGAAGGTATTATTCGTCATACTGCTGTTATTCCTTTGGGAGGGAATATTGTGACAGAAGATATTAAACAAGGATGTTCCGTTCTGCGTAACCAAGCAGAACAACTAAAGGTGCGCTACGGTTCCGCTTTGGCTGATGAAAATAAAGATAACGAGGTTATTTGTGTGCCAGGTATACGCGGACGTGAAGCTAAAGAAATCTCAGTTAAGAATCTAGCTTATATCATTCAAGCTCGTATGGAAGAGATTATCGAGCATGTTTACTATGAAATCAAATCTTCTGGTTATGAAGATCGATTAATTGCAGGTATTGTTATTACAGGTGGTGGCGCTCAGTTAAAGCATTTGGTACAACTGGTGGAATATATTACAGGTATCGGTTGTCGTATAGGTTATCCAAATGAATATCTATCGAAAACAGAAATGTTGAACAAACAGGCTTTGGAAGAATTGAAGAGCCCTATGTATGCTACATCAATCGGCTTGTTGATTAAAGGTGTTCAAGCTATGGAGGAAGATGAGGCAACGCAACAAGAGATGGTATCTAAACGTGTGAGTAAGGAAAAAGTGACTGAGATAGCAGAAGAGAAACGGAAAAAGGAAAGCTGGTTTACGAAGATCTTGTCGGATTTTATTAAAGATGATACCGGCATTGATGATGACACGTTTATAGGAAAGAAGTAAGTTTTCCACAATTTGAGTTTTTTCCACAATTTAACAAATGTGGAAAACTCTCGTGGAGATTTTGGTATTATTACATTTGAATTGTTGAACCCAGAACAGTTTTCTAAGTGGTTTAGCAAGAGTTAAATAGGGTATTTTTATGTCGATACAATTTGAAATGTTAAAGGAGCAATCGTCAATAATCAAGGTTATTGGGGTTGGTGGTGGCGGAGGCAATGCCGTTAACCACATGTACAAGCAAGGTATTAGTGGAGTAGATTTCATTGTTTGTAATACAGATGCGCAGGCTTTGGAGCTAAGTCCTATTCCTAACAAGGTACAGTTGGGTGTTAGTTTAACAGAGGGAATGGGAGCTGGAGCGGATCCTGATGTAGGTGAGAACTCTGCAATAGAGAGCATCGAAGACATTAAACGTATGTTGGGGACCAACACAAAGATGCTTTTTATTACAGCAGGTATGGGGGGAGGAACTGGTACGGGAGCGAGCCCTGTATTAGCTAAGGCTGCAAAAGAATTAGGTATTCTCACTGTTGCTATTATTACAACTCCATTTACATTCGAAGGTAAGCGTCGTCGTTCTCAAGCGGAAGAAGGTTTGGAAGAGTTGCGTAAGTATGTAGATTCCTATTTGGTTATCTCGAATGACCGTTTACGTGAAATATTTGGTAATCTAACCATGACGGCAGCCTTCGCAAAAGCAGATGACATTTTAACTACAGCTGCTAAAGGTATCGCAGAAATTATTACAATACCAGGTTATGTGAACGTGGATTTCAAGGATGTGCGTACTGTGATGAATGATAGTGGTGTTGCAATTATGGGAAATGCCATTTCTACAGGAGAGAATCGCGCTATCGAAGCTGTTACAGGTGCATTAGCATCGCCGCTTTTGAAAGATAATGAAATAGAAGGTGCCCGTTATATTTTATTGAATATAACTTCAGGTAGAAAAGAAGTGACTATGGATGAAGTAGCCATTGTTACTGATTATATACAGGAAAAAGCAGGCTTGTCTGCCGATTTGATTTGGGGTAATTGTATTGATGAGAGTTTGGAAGATGAGCTATCGGTAACTATTATTGCGACAGGTTTTCAGACAGCTGAAGAGCGTGTGAAGGAGAAAGAAAAAGAGAAAATTGCGTTACCCTTAACTCCTGAACCTGTAGCGAATCAGTTTGTTAAGCCAGTGGTTCAGAATCAATTTGTCTCCAAGCAAGAGCCTGCGACAACAACACAAACATATATTAAACCGGTGCAGAATACGGTGGTAGCTACACCGATGCAGATGCAATCTACGCCTCCAGCTGACTTGTTTACATCTCCGAAGCCTATTCATTCTGCTATCGTGAATAACACGAGTAATGAGGAGCCTCAGATTATTCGTCATACACTTAATTTCGAAGAGCCGGCACAGGAAGAAGAAATTGAAGAGACTATCGGAGGGTTTGAACTAAAAACCTCTCCTTCGGTATTCGAATTCAAACTGCCTTCTGTTTTTGATGCTTTTGATAAAAGTACAGAACCTACTGGAGCCGAGCAGGTAGCGCCTACTCAAAATACCTTCAACGAGCCTACAAATAGTATTGTGGCGGAACCTAAGGAAATGGATTTTGAGGATCAGTTGATGAAAACGAAAGAACGTATTTTGCGTTTGAAGGAACTCAGTATGAAATTGAAGTCTAGCAACGGTTTACAAGAGTTGGAAAACGAACCTGCATACAAAAGGAGACAGAAATCTTTAGAGGATGTTCCTCATTCTTCGCAATCGCAAGTATCTCGATTTACCCTATCATTTGATGATGGCGAGACGGAGATTCGTCCAAATAACTCCTTCTTACATGATAATGTAGATTAAATTTGATCCTATTTAAATAAAATATAAAAAAGACGACTCAATAGGTTGTCTTTTTTTATATAAAAATTTTTTTATTTGTCAAAAGATGCTATTTTTATAAACAAGTTAATTATTAATACATTATAGAACTTAAATCTTTCAGTTATGGCTAATTTTGATAAATTCAAAGCGTTAAAAGCATTGGTCGATGGCTTAGAAGTCGATGCAGACAAATTTTTTGTTAAAGGAAATAGCGCGGCAGGGACGCGTGTTAGAAAGGGACTTCAGGATATCAAAAGCCTCTCTCAGGAATTGCGTTTAGGGATACAGGAGCTGAAAAATCAGAAATAAGCTCGTTTTTATATAGAAACTTGAGAAGCCCTTTGAGGGCTTTTTTTATTATATTTACGGATGTGGAACTAAAGGCTAAAAATAATTATGTCAGGTAAACTAAACAACCCTATTTGGGTGATGAGTTCGGCTTACGAGAAATTGTCATTGGATGAACTTGTAACAACATCAAAGGAAGTCGGCGCACAAGGAATTGATCTATGTGTATTTAGAAAAGACGGAACAAGGGAAGATCATACAGCTACACATTTGGATTATGAAAATTTTTCTCCCGATAGTGCGCGTGTATTGATAGAGAAGTTCAACCAAGCTGGTTTGGGGCTGTCTTTGGGGGCTTTTGAGAATATGATAGGTGGGGATCCTGCCGAGCGAATCAAGAATCAGAATCACCTTCTTCGTTTAATTCGTATAGCTCACTTGTTAGGAGGTGATGCTAATGATGTAAGAGTAGGTACATTCGTGGGATATAACCACAAATTGGGTAATGAAATTGATGGTTTTCAAAAGAATTTAGACGAATATAAGCGTGTTTTTGAACCTATTGTAAATTATGCGGAAAGCCTTGGTGTTACGATTGTTTATGAGAACTGTCCTATGGAAGGTTGGCGTTCATCTCGTTATTCCAGTACCTATAATAACTTGCCAGCGGTGTTGGCTGCAAGGAAGTTAATGTATGCGTTGATTCCTAGTAAAGCTCACGGAGAGATTTATGATCCTTCCCATGATATTTGGCAAAATACGAATCCCGTAGAGGTAATAGAAAATATGGATATTACTCGTCTGAAGCGTATTCATGTTAAAACAACTCGAAACTTAAAAACAACAGCTCGTGTAGAGTGGGGAGGGATGTATGCGATGCAGCATGTCGATGAGTCGTTGGCTTCGCTTGCTGGTGTAACTATTCCAAAGCACGATTGGGATCGCCATCACTATGAAGCAATGTTGCCAGGTTTCGGAGGTACAGATCATATGGATTGGAATGATTTTGTAGCAGTTTTACATCGCCGTGGATTCAATGGTCCATTCGAAATTGAAAATGAAGCAAAAAATTCAAAGGATACAGGTAATATTCATGCAACCAATCAAGGGTTCGCTAATTGTATCCGCTTTCTTTCGCCATTATTGTGGGATTTGGATAGTGATAAAGGATATGCTTTTAAAAGCACAAAAGAACTGGTATTTCCGTCCTTAAAAGATGTGCCAGAAGTTACAATAGATCAGCTATAATGCAGAGGACGAAGAGTAACAGTCCAGCTGTTACTCTTCGCTATGTAATTTAAACAATTCAATAAGTTCAGGAAGATTATGAACGTTTAATTTTTCGAAAATCCTACTTTTATAAGTGCTTATTGTGGATGAACTTAAATCCATTAACGTGGCAACTTCTAAAATTCCCAATCCTTTGATAAGGTGCTTTGAGACGTCCATTTCCCGGTTCGATAGCTTCCTCAATGGATTATTGCCATCAAAAGAAGATTTGCTTGTCGTTAGCTTTTGTATGTAGAGCTCTTTTACAGCTTCCGACATGTATTTTCCTCTGCTGATGATGCTCTGTATTGCATTTTTCAATTCGGACATGGCGGTGTTCTTATTTAGATACCCCGACGCACCAGCGCTGATATAGCGAAGAGCATATAAGTTCTCTTCGTAAGAAGAGAAAATTAGAATTTTGACATGAGGCTGGAGTGCTAATATTTCTTTTACAACTTTAATATTGTTTCCTCCAGGCATGTTGATGTCTAAAAGTAATAAATCAAAATCTTCCTTACCTAACGCATCGTAGACTTCATTATAGGTTTCTGCCTGCAATATTGTGGCGTCTGGAATACTTTCTTTTATTATAAGTGAAGCGCCTAATCTCACAATACTATGATCATCAGCGATTAATATTTTTTTCATTTAGTTGACACGGTTAACGTTCTTAAATGGTTTAACTAAAATAACGTCAGTTGCTTAGCAAATATATGGAAAAAACTCAATTAAAGGGGTGTAAAAAATAGTTTAACTAAAAGTAACAGTAATACTAAAATTTGTAATTTAGTCAACAAAAGCTTTTTATTTTTGTTTAATTTGTGTTAATTTTTGTTCTTGATTAGTTTAATTTTCGAATTATGGGATTTTTAAAAGAGTTTAAAGAGTTTGCAATGCGCGGAAGCGTTATTGATTTAGCTGTCGGTGTCATCATTGGAGGTGCGTTCGGTAAAATTGTATCCTCATTGGTTGATGACATTATTATGCCACCAATTGGATTTGTAACCGGTGGGGTGGACTTTTCGAATCTGAAGTACATTATAACAGAGGCAAATGAAGCCGCTGGTGTCACCGAGGTTGCTATAAAGTATGGTAATTTCATCAATGTAGTGATTCAGTTTCTTATTATTGCGTTCTGTATATTCTTGGTTATTAAAGGTCTTAATTCCTTGAAGAAAAAAGAGGAAAAGGCACCATCTGCTCCACCGGCACCTACTAAAGAAGAGGTTTTGTTGACTGAAATCCGTGATATACTTCGTAGTAAGTAAGCTGTACATTCGGAGTTCTACTCTCATTTTTGTATTTCTATTTAAGTACTGGATTGCGGTATAGGTATAAAGAGAAAAGAAAGGTGGAAATATTTTAACACAATGCTTGCTTCTTTTGCAAATTAACTGTACTTTTGCATTCCCTTGAATAGGAATAAATTGATTAAAATATTTAAATAAGCATAATAGCGTCATGAAAAGAACATTTCAGCCTTCGCAAAGAAAAAGAAGAAATAAGCACGGATTCAAAGAGCGTATGAGTACTGCTAATGGTAGAAGAGTATTAGCTTCTCGTAGAGCTAAAGGTAGAAAACGTCTTACTGTATCAGACGAATACCGTCACAAAGGATAATAACATTTGCCGGTGACTCTTCCGGGTCTAAGATCCGGCTATTGGTTGCCATGCATCATACATTTACGAAAGAAGAGCGATTATGTAGTAAAAGACTTATAGATGGTCTTTTCCATAATGGTTCTTCTTTTGTCATGTATCCTTATCGTATAGTTTTCTTAAAGCCGGATGGACAACAACGTGAGCAGCTCCCTGTGCAATGTATCATGTCGGTGTCGAAGCGGCGGTTTAAAAAAGCTGTAGATCGTAACTACGTGAAGAGACGTATGCGAGAGTCTTTTAGACTTCAAAAAGCAGAATTATACGAGTTCCTTCAATTGCATTCCTTAACTTTGTTGGTAGCATTCCAATATGTTGGGAAAGAAAAAGTGCCTTATGACCAAATGTACAAACGTATCGGTGCTGTGTTAGTTAAATTGAAAGATGAATGTTGTCGGCTTTATTTGGGAGAAAATGATTAAATGGCCACTTCAGGGCCTATTTATTTTGATCATCCGTTTCTACCAACTTTTTATTTCTCCCTTCTTAGGGTCTAATTGTCGCTATACCCCCACATGTTCACAATATGGTAAAGAGGCTATTTTGAAATATGGTCCATTTAAAGGTGGGCTCTTGGCTATCCGTCGTATTCTAAGATGTCATCCATGGGGAGGACATGGACATGATCCCGTTCCCTGATTTTTATGAAAGATATTTATATTCTACAGATCGAAACAGCAACAGCGGTATGTTCCGTTGCACTAAGTAAAAATGGTGAACATATTGCGTCGGTGGAAGCTGATGAACCTAATTTACACGCCAGTCGTCTTACCTTGTTTATTGAGGAGGTCATTTCTAGCGCCAACATCACCTTATCTTCTTTAGCTGCTATTGCAGTAAGCATGGGGCCTGGTTCCTACACAGGGTTGCGTATAGGTGTATCTACAGCAAAAGGACTTTGTTATGGATTGGATATACCGCTTCTTGCAATTAATACCTTAGATGCCATGGCTGTTGGGTTCACCGATTTCTCTCAGGCAGATATTCTGGTGCCTATGATCGATGCCCGTAGAATGGAGGTTTATACAGCCAACTATAATACGAAGGGAGAGCGAATTTCTGATGTTGTTGCAGCCATTATAGATGAATCCTCTTTCGATAATGAATCTTTAGCAGCAAACTATGTTCTTTTTGGAAGTGGAGCGGATAAGTTCCAAGAACTTTTTTCGAATCACTCCCGTGTCCGTATAGCCCCGGGGTTTTCTAATTCAGCAAGTTTTCTTGGATCAACGGCCTTTGAGAAGTTTCAGCGACAGCAGTTTGAAGATTTAATTTATTTTGAACCCTTCTATTTAAAGGATTTTATCGCTACCACTCCTAAAAAGCGCTAAACACTATAGCCATTTCTTTCTTTTAAACCAATAGTAGATAATCAAAGCTAGTAATGCCATGCAAACAAGAATGACGGGGTAACCATAATACCATTCTAATTCAGGCATATTTTTGAAATTCATACCATAGATTCCAACAATAAATGTCAGCGGCATAAAAAAGACCGATATAATGGTCAGTGTTCTCATGATATCATTGGTATGATTCGATTCAATATTAAAATATACAGATAGCAACTGTGTTGTGTTTTCTGCAATATTTCTGTAGAGCGTTTGTGAACGCGC
Organism: Sphingobacterium sp. LRF_L2; assembly: GCF_965644235.1. Classification (NCBI taxonomy): domain Bacteria; kingdom Pseudomonadati; phylum Bacteroidota; class Sphingobacteriia; order Sphingobacteriales; family Sphingobacteriaceae; genus Sphingobacterium; species Sphingobacterium sp. LRF_L2. The sequence goes on from NZ_CBFFRI010000011.1 coordinate 84,981, forward strand.
GTAAATATCTTTTAGATCCTGGGTGTATATGTTTTTGAACGCCGGTAAATGAAAGAAGTCGACAATGTCTTTATAGAGCGTTAAAATGATGCGTATAAGATCAATTTGTCTCTTGATGTAGTAGAGTTGGCGTAAGAAATCTTTTTTTCTCTTATGCAGAAATACCATCTCTTCATAGCTGTCCAGCTGCTTGTTTAATTTGTTAATAACAAGATTTTCAAATGTTTTCAATGCTTCTGAAGCGAGATGATTAATTAAAAGCTTGCTGGAATTCAGTTTGCTATAGGGGAAATTTTCGGCTAAAGCCTCTAGATATTGTGTTTTCCCCCGATGTACAGTAATAACAAACTTTTCTCCAAAAAATATAGAGACACGTTCCGTTATTTCTGTAAGTGTATCCGAAAGTGCATCAAATTTGGTGGGGATTGATCGAATAATAAGAAAGTGATAATTTTCAAATTCTTCTATTTTTGGCAACTGGCCAATCTGTAGGCAATCTTTTATGGATGCTTCGTGCAAATTATATTTGACCCGTAGTTCTGCGAAGTCTTGGTATGTAGGCTCCGAAATATCGATCCAATCGAAGGTGGAGTTTGTTTCGTTTAAGATGTATTGTATCATAACTCAACGTGGTTAGTAACCGAGGTTGTAAAAGAAAAGGCTTCCCATTCTATGAGAAGCCTTTTCTTTGCTAGAAGAACTTATTTCTTTTCTTTTGCTTTTTTGTCTTTGTATTCCTTGTTCAAAACATCAATTACATGCGCTGTAATGTCCAATTTAGGATCCGCATACAATACTGTTGGATTCGATTTGGAATAGGTAAGTACAAGCGTATATCCATTATCTTCTGCGTGCTTTTTAAGGTATTCAGTAATGGTATTATAAACATTGTTAAATTCAGTGGATTCATCCTGTGCAATTGCAGCAGAAGCATTTTGATCCAATTTGCCAAGCTCGTCTTGTTTACGGGCTAATTTTTCTTCTGTAGCTTGGCGTTCAGACGCACTCATTGTCGAGGCTTTTTGTTGATATTCTGCAACCTCGCGTTGGAAGGCCTGACCTTTAGATTGAAGATCAGATTGTGCTTTTTTTACTTTTGCCTCAAGTTTGGCTCTGATATCTTTGAAGTATTCGTATTTTTCGGATAAAGTATCTGAATTGATATAGACAATTTTCTCTTCTTTCGCAGACGCGGTGGACGTCTTTGCAACTGTGGAATCGCCGGCCGTGTTATTCCCTGTTTGTGCAGTTTGGTTACATGATACTGCGGCTATAGCAATTGCTACTCCGAAGGATACTTTTGTCACTGTTGTGAATAGTTTATTCATTCTAATCTAATTTTCGAGTTTTCTATTTTTCAAAAAACAAACCTAACATAAAAAAATTAAATTTCCTTAGTTCATTACGTAAACTTATAAAAAATACTGATAGAAATTATGCTCTTTTTTTGGGCGGTACTTGTCATTTTATAGCAGCGAATGTTTGATTTTTAGCGAAAAAAAACGTATTTTTGAATGTTAAACAGTACTCATTTTAATTTCATTTCATGAGCGAAGAAAATAAAAATGCATCAACATATTCGGCCGATAATATTCAGGTTTTAGAGGGTTTAGAGGCGGTACGGAAGAGACCTTCCATGTATATTGGTGATACGGGTGTGAAGGGATTGCATCACTTGGTGTATGAAGTTGTTGATAACTCTATTGATGAAGCCGTAGCGGGCTACTGTACCGATATTGTGGTTACTATTCACGAAGATAATTCGATTTCTGTAAAAGATAATGGCCGCGGTATTCCCACTGGTATCAACAAAAAGGAAAATAAGTCAGCCCTTGAATTGGTTATGACTGTGCTTCATGCTGGAGGAAAATTTGATAAAGACACCTATAAGGTTTCTGGAGGTCTGCATGGTGTGGGGGTGTCTTGTGTGAATGCATTATCGACACATTTATCTGCAGTGGTTCATCGCGAAGGAAAGGTTTTCCAACAAGAGTATGAAAAAGGAAAGCCTTTGTATGATGTGAAAGAAATTGGCGAGAGTGATATAACAGGAACTATTGTTACATTTCACCCGGATGCCGAAATCTTTACAATGACAACGATTTACAACTATGATACACTAGCGAATCGTCTTCGCGAATTGGCATTTTTGAATCGAGGCGTTCGATTGATACTGGTTGATGAGCGCGAGAAAAACGATGATGGTTCTTCGTTTAAATCTGATGTATACTATTCCGAAGGAGGATTACAGGAGTTTGTGAAATTTCTAGACGGTACACGTCAACCACTTATTCCAGATCCTATACATGTGGAAGGTATTAAGCAGGGGATTCCTGTAGAGTTAGCTTTACAATATAATGATACCTATTCGGAAAATGTGCATTCCTATGTAAATAATATCAATACAATCGAAGGTGGGACACACGTCGCTGGATTCCGAAGAGGTCTTACGCGAACGTTGAAAGCCTACGCGGATAAGTCTGGGTTATTGAAAAATCTGAAAGTTGATATTACAGGAGATGATTTCCGGGAAGGTTTAACTGCTGTTGTATCAGTAAAGGTTGCAGAGCCTCAATTTGAAGGACAAACAAAGACCAAACTCGGTAACAATGAAGTTATGGGAGCTGTCGATGTTGCTGTTGGTGAGATTCTAGGGGTCTATTTAGAAGAAAATCCTAGAGAGGCGAAAGCTATCGTTCAAAAAGTAGCTATTGCGGCTCAGGCGCGTGCAGCAGCTCGTAAAGCGAGAGAGTTAGTACAGCGTAAAACAGTGATGGGTGGTTCTGGATTACCGGGTAAATTGGCTGACTGTTCTGACAATGATCCTAATAAGTGTGAGATATTTTTCGTCGAGGGAGACTCTGCGGGTGGAACAGCTAAGCAAGGAAGAAATCGTCGATTCCAGGCGATTATGCCTCTGCGAGGTAAGATCTTGAATGTTGAAAAAGCAATGGAACACAAAATATACGAAAATGAGGAGATCAAGAATATGTTCACCGCATTAGGCGTAAGTGTTGGTACTGCGGAAGATTCGAAAGCACTTAATTTAGAAAAATTAAGATACCATAAGATCGTAATCATGACAGATGCTGACGTCGATGGTTCACACATTGCCACGTTGATTCTTACATTCTATTTCCGTTATATGAAAGAGCTAATTGAAAAAGGATATGTTTATATCGCTACTCCGCCGCTCTATATGGTTAAGAAAGGAAGAGATTTTGAATACGCTTGGAATGAAGATCAGCGTCTTGCTGCTATACAGCGTTTGAAAGGGGCAGGTAAAGAAGAGTCAGTTAATGTACAGCGTTATAAAGGTCTTGGTGAGATGAATGCAGAACAATTATGGCAGACTACAATGGATCCAGAACACCGAACTCTTCGTCAGGTAACAATTCAAAACGCTGCCGAATGTGATCGCATCTTTTCAATGTTGATGGGAGATGAGGTTGCTCCACGACGAGAGTTTATTGAAAAGAATGCTCGATATGCGAAGATCGATGTTTAATAATTGATAAAATTTTATAATATAGAGATCCCAATCGACTTTCGGTTGGGATTTTTTATGTAATATCGTTTTCTAGATGTTCAGGAGCAGTTTTTATTTCCTGTGATTATTCTCTCAAATGGAGAAAAATTTTATTTGTAAATTGGAGTTCTTTTTATAATTGCTCCATTATGTCAAATATTGATTTTATACATGAAGAAAAAGCTGCTGATATTGGCAACTTTCTAGTTGGTAGATTACTACCCTTCCGCCAAAAACGTTCTATAGGTCCATTTGTTTTCATCGACCATATGGGGCCCGCTTGTTTGGCCGATTACGAAAATTTAGACGTTCCTCCACATCCGCATATAGGATTGTCTACATTAACTTACTTATTCGACGGTGCGATCATGCATAGAGATAGTATAGGTAATGAAATCGAAATTCAACCCGGTGCTGTTAATTGGATGACTGCCGGAAAGGGTGTTACACATTCTGAGCGTACACCAGTATACTTGCGTCAGCGTGATAAATTTTTGCATGGATTGCAGATTTGGGTGGCATTACCTAAAAAATTAGAGTTCATAGATCCGGAGTTCTATCATGTAGAAGCAAAGGATATTCCTTCTTGGACAACAGAGGGGATTTCGTATAAGTTGATAGCAGGAGAGGTATTTGGAAAGAAATCAGCTGTCCCTGTTTATTCGCCTCTCTACATGATTGAAATAACGAGTATTGAAGAAAAAAACATCGATATAGGTCAGTATCTTTTTGGAGAAAGTGGGCTTTATATTTTAGAAGGTGAGGTCGTTAACCAAGGACATCATTATGGGCCAAAGCAAATTTTGATTACAAAAGATGCCCATCTTTGTTCATTTACAATGAAAGCAAATACCACAGTCTATATTTTTGGGGGAGAACCTTTTCCTGAAGAACGATTTATTTATTGGAATTTTGTAGCTACTGACAAGGCTACTATCGATAAGGCAAAGGACGATTGGAGTAATCATCGGTTTCCACTTGTTGTGAATGATTCAGGTTATGTTCCTTTACCAGAATCAAAGCTGAAATAGAAAAAAAAATCCCTGACGTAAGTCAGGGATTTCGAAAAGTATGTTTAAGAATCTAATTACTTAGATTTCTTTTCGTCACCTTCCATTTGCTCTTTAAGTTGAGCAAGAACGTCTAGATCACCTAAAGTAGATTTCTCTACGGAATCTTTCACTTTCTTCACTGCAGAGTTAGCAGCTTTCGCTTCTTTTTTACGAGCATTGAATTCTTCAATACGCGCTTCTGCTTTTTGGTCTTCCCAAATACGTGAGTGAGAAATTACTAAACGTTTGTTTTCTTTGTTGAATTCGATGATTTTGAACTCTGTTACTTCGTCAACTTTCAAAGCTGTACCATCTTCTTTCACAGAATGTTTGTTAGGGCAGAAGCCTTCTACACCATACTGTAAAGCAACGATGTCACCTTTGTCACCAACTTTGATTACTGTTCCTTCGTGAACTGAACCTTCTGTAAAGATAGTTTCAAAAGTATCCCAAGGATTTTCTTCTAATTGTTTGTGACCTAAAGATAGTTTACGGTTTTCTTCATCAAGTTCAAGAACTACAACGTCTAATTTTTCACCAACTTTAGTGAATTCATTAGGGTGATTGATTTTCTTAGACCAAGATAAATCAGAAATGTGGATCAATCCATCGATACCATCTTCTAATTCTACGAATACACCAAAGTTTGTCATATTCTTAACAACCGCTGATTGTTTAGAACCTACAGGGTAACGCTCAGTGATATTTTTCCATGGATCAGGTGTCAATTGTTTGATACCTAAGCTCATTTTACGCTCTTCACGATCTAATGTTAAGATCTCAGCTTCGATTTCGTCACCTACTTTCAAGAACTCTTGTGGAGAACGTAAGTTTTGAGACCAAGACATTTCAGAAACGTGAATCAATCCTTCTACCCCAGGGATAATTTCAAGGAAAGCACCGTAATCTGCAACAGTTACGATTTTACCTTTTACTTTAGAACCAATAGCTAATTCTTTATCTAAAGATTCCCAAGGGTGTTCTGATAATTGTTTTAAACCTAATGCGATACGTTTTTTCTCATCATCAAAGTCTAATACAACCACGTTGATAGTTTGGTCTAAAGACAATACTTCTTTCGGATGTTCGATACGGCCCCAAGAAATGTCAGTAATGTGAAGTAATCCGTCAACACCACCTAAGTCGATGAACACACCGAAATCAGTGATATTTTTAACAGTACCTTCCAATACTTGTCCTTTTTCCAATTTCGCAACGATTTCTGATTTTTGGTTCTCTAAATCGTCTTCGATTAATACTTTATGTGATACAACAACGTTTTTGAATTCATGGTTGATTTTTACAACTTTGAATTCCATTGTTTTACCAACGTATACATCGTAATCACGAATAGGTTTGATATCGATTTGAGATCCTGGTAAGAAAGCTTCTACACCTTTGATGTCAACGATTAAACCACCTTTAGTACGTGATTTTACGAAACCGTCAATGATTGCATCATTTTCTAATGCTTCATTGATTGCTTCCCAAGATTTTTGTGTTTTAGCACGTTTGCGTGATAATACTAATTGACCGTTTGCATCTTCTTGTGATTCTACAAACACGTCAACTTTATCACCAACTTTTAAGTCAGTTAAGTCGCGGAACTCAGATAATGCTACAAGACCGTCTGATTTGAAGCCAACGTTTAAAACAACATCTTTGTTATTGATAGATACTACAATACCTTCAATAATCTCACCTTGGTTGATTTGGTTGAATGTTCCAGCGTATTGTTCTTCTAGTTTAGTACGCTCAGCTTCGCTGTAGTTACCGAAAGCTTTTTCGTCAAGATCCCAATCGAAATCACCTTCTGGTGTACTCCAAGTGTTAGATTTGATTTCGTCGATTAATTTTGAATCTGCTTCAGACTCGATTTTTTCAGTGTCTTTCACTACTTTAGTGTCAGCACCTTGTAGCTCTGCGTTTTTCGCCGCTAACTCTTTTTCTGCTTCTTGTTTTTTTGCCATTAATTATTTTTTCTCCTTTTCCCTACGTTGTAGGGACTGCAAAAATACGAAAAACTTTTATATACAAGAGATTAAGAGAAAAAAAGTTTAAGAAAATCAAGCCTCTCCAAAACAATGTAAAATCCAATATATCTGTGCCAATTGTCCGCAGCAAACGCAGAGAGGTATTTTTAGTGTTGTAGGCTTACTTATGGCTTAAATATTAAAATCATCAGAAGTATATACATCTTATTACTGCCCCTTTATCTGAGTACAAAGAGGGAACGTATTCCCGAAAGCCCTATTTTTTTTGTGTAACAAACATAAAATTGTTGTGATACTAAAGGGGAGGGGGCTATCGAGATACTAGAGCCAGTGCTCTCCTTTAGTTCTTAAACGAATTGTATATACGTGGTTTGACTATTTTTATACTTTGTTTTGAAAGGGCAATAGACGCATTTAACTCGAAGCCGATGAGAAGTATGAGCGAGTTGAGGTACATCCAGATCATTACGACAATCAAGGTGCCGATAGAGCCATACAATTTATTGTATGCGCCAAAGTTGTCAATATAAAATGTAAAACCTGAGAATGTAAGTACTGCAAGAATAGTTGCTAGACTTGCTCCGGCATTAAGAAATTTCCATTTCTTCGAGTCACTCGGACCAAATTTATACAACATACTTACGGTGATAAAATAAATACCAAAAAGTACTATCCAACGTGATAATGTGAGTATAAACGTCCAGAACCATGAAAGATCGTAATCAATATGTGTTTTTAAGTAGTTGATGACTAGGCCGGTGCCTGTGAAAATACCAATTCCTACAGCCAAAGCCATGACAATTGCAAATGACAGTGCAATAGCATGAAGCCTTCGACGTAACCAAGAACGTTTTTCTTTGGATAGAGAGGCCTTATTAAAAGCCATCATAAGCGTAGTCATGCCATTCGTTGCAAAAAATGTTGCCAGGAGAAAACCAATAGAAAGTAAACCCGAGTTTTGATTTTCGACAATATCTACTAATGTTGTTTTTAGCACATCGTAAGCGTTGTGGGGAAGTGCTACCTGTATCAGATCGAGGAGCTTTTGTTGAAAATTATTGACAGGAATATATGGGATTAACGTAAATAGAAAAAGAATTCCGGGGAAAATAGCCAGCATAAAATTATAGGCTAGTGATGAAGCCTTATTTAAAATAGATTCACGAGCTATTTCCTGAAAGAAAAAGGTAAAAACAGTATATAAAGGCAATGATCCGAAACCCGGAATAATAGCTACCTTAGTCCACTCTATGAACCTGTCGTAGGGTTTTAGGCGTAGTAAAGAGCTATGTATTTTTGTTTTCATCACGTGCCGAAAAATACTTCCATTTTTTCCTGAAAAACTAAAGGGGCCTTACAAGGGCGATTTTTTTTCATATCCACAAATACCAATTGTGTAGAGCCTGTGTTTAATAGCGTACCCACTTCATTGAATATCTCATGTTCAAATTTGATTCTGACGAGAGGTTTTTCTCTGATATACGTTTTTATTGTAAGAAGATCATCATAGCGTGCGGGTTGATAATATTTACAATGGAGATCTGTTACAGGAAGCATAACTCCCATTTCTTCCAGTTCTTTGTAAGTGATCCCGGTACTACGAAGCATCTCGGTACGACCAACTTCGTAAAAAGAAGCGTAGTTACCATAGTACACATATCCCATCTGATCAGTTTCTGCATATCGAATGCGTATTTTGGTTTCGTGTATGAACATTAAACTTAAGCGTTGAAAATAAATCTGTTTAAAGCTATGCCATCTGTTAAATAGGTCGATCACTTGCTATAATAACATATGGAGCATCCGTGAATTGTTATTTTTTTATGTTTCTTGCATCCAAAGCACGTTGAAATTTACGGGCATTAACAAGATGCTCAGTTTCCGTTTTTGCGAAATTGTGATAGCCTGAAAAGTCATCTTTTGCACACATGTAAATATAATCGTGGTGACTGTGATTAAGTACAGCATCAATTGCCGCAATGCTGGGTAATGTGATCGGCCCCGGAGGGAGACCACGATAACGATAGGTATTATAAGGATTGTCTATCGTTAAATGTTTATTTAATACGCGACGAATACTAAAGTCATTGTTCGCGAATATCACTGTTGGATCGGCTTGTAGCAACATGCCCTTCTTTAATCTATTCAAGTATAAGCCAGCTATTTCAGGCATTTCGTCTTTATGCAATGCTTCTCCTTTGACAATTGAAGCTAATGTGCTGACCTCTTGTGGTGTAAGGTGAATTGCAGCTGCCTTTTCTTTCCGGTCTGTATTCCAAAATTTGTCATATTCTTCATGAAATCTTTCGATAACTTTATCTGGGGCCGTGTTCCAATAAATTTCATACGTATTAGGAATAAACATACTGAAGAAATTGTCATTGTTGAAACCGTACGACATCGCAACTTCCTCATTGTTGAGGATTTTTAGAAATGCAGCAGAGTCAGCTTCAAAACTTTTGCCGAAGAGCGCAGCCAGATTTTCTTTCAACCGGACATTTTCAAATCTAAATTTGACCGCTTCCTGGTAGCCTCCGCGTAAGTTGCCGATCAAACGACGGTTAGACATTCCCGCCGTTAATTTATAACGACCAGGTTTGACTAAATTCGGGTACTCCATACGCCTAGCAACATAGTCAAAAAACGTGGGGTTAGCGACTATTTGCTGTTTTTTTAATGTACTTAAGACATCATTATAAGTATCTCCTGTTTTCACATAGAGATATTCTTGTTTGTCAGTAACACTTGCTCCTAAAAAAGCACTGTATCCTATCCAACCGACAACTATTCCTACGAGTAGTATGAGTAGAAGTAAAATTTTGAGCAACTTTGGAAACCCCTTTTTCTTTTCTGTCATAGCTTCTTAATTCGATAAAGTTAAGTTCACTGCGGTACCGATACTCACTATTCCTGTTGTCGAATCCGGTTGTTGGCTAATTACTTTTGCAGCAAGAGAATCGACAACTGCTCCAGCGTAGTTAATCGTGCCGATATTCAGGCCGACACCAATCAAAGCAAATCGGGCTTCGTCCAAAGATAGTCCTACAAGATTGGGGAGCTCTACTTCGTTCGATCCTCGACCATTGCCGAGCACGAGAGTCAACTTAGATCCTTTAGGAACCATTCTTCCAGGCTTCAACGGTTGACCGGCAAATTTGACATCTAGCACCACATCCCGCGCGATATCGGCGATATACACTGTATCTCCAACTTTCAAGGACTGATTACGTAAGATCGCAGAAGCCTCAATCAAAGTCTTGTCGATAATATTTGGAAACGCAACTTCGGGGGGCACTTGTGTAATTATGGTTAGATATATCGTTCTACCTGTTTTTACATGCGATTTGGGCTCGGGATCTTGTTCAATGACTAAGCCAGGTTGCATATCCATTTGATAAATTGAATCAATAAAGTATTCAAGATCGGCTTTCTCCAATACGTCGATTGCCTGATCGATATGCATTCCTTTAACGGTGGGGACTTCGATGGAATCTCCATGCTTGGTGTATACTCTGAGGCCAATGTAGACTCCCAAAAATAAAACGACAATGACAACTAAAGCCGCAATTAGATTTTTTCGAAACGCATCCGTTTTTAGATACAACAACAGTTTTGACATGTATTTTTAAAATTACTAGAAGCAATATTAAAGCCATTTTCTTAATATAGCTCGATCAGCTTCACTTTTTATTTAATAAACAAAAATATTCGTTTTTCCGTGTAACGCAAATTATATTTGTTTGCGTTTAGCATTAATAATTATGAAACCCAGATGTTGTCACGCTTAGCGAAGCTAATATGAACAGCATAGAGCTGTCGCCACCATTGATATAAAACAGTAGATGAAAACAAAAGTAGCATTAATTACGGGAGGTTATACAGGAGAAGCCGAGGTTTCTTTTAAAAGTTCAGCTTTTGTACATTCCCAATTGGATAAAGATAAGTATGATGTTTATCCTATTACTATAAGCTTAGATTCATGGTTTCACGTGAATGAGGCGGGGCTCAAATTTACCATCAATCGGGAAGATTTTTCATTGACGATAGATGATCATATTTTAAAATTTGATATCGCTTTTATCGTATTACATGGTACTCCCGGAGAAGATGGACGATTGCAAGGATATCTTGATATGATTGGTTTACCCTATACATCTTGCGGAGCGTTGACTTCGGCTCTAACGATGAATAAAGGATATACAAAATCTATTATTGCAGATATACCAGCGTTACACGTAGCAAAGTCTGTCTTATTATTTGAAGGAGATAGAAATCAGGGCTGTGAAACAGTAAAAAAACAATTGGCCTTGCCTTTGTTTGTAAAGCCTAATGCTGGAGGAAGCAGTATTGGTATGACGAAGGTTAAGGACTGGAACGAATTGCCAGAAGCGCTAGACAAAGCGTTCGATGCAGAGAGTACCGGATCGCAGGTATTGGTTGAAGAATTTGTAACGGGCAGAGAATTCTCGCAGGGTATTTTCCGTAATGTTGCAGGGGAGCTCGTCGTATTACCTGCTACTGAAGTGCGTACGACACGCGAGTTTTTTGATTTCGAAGCCAAGTATATACCAGGATTGACCGAAGAAATTACGCCCGCGGATTTAACCGACGAACAACGAGATCGGGCCTCCCGGATTATTCGTGAGGTTTATGTACGTTTAAATTGTAGAGGGATGGTTCGTGTTGATTTTTTCCTAGAGAAAGGCACAAACAATTTTTATTTCATAGAGATCAATACGATTCCCGGACAAACGGCACAAAGTTTTATACCACAACAAGTACGTGCATTTGGTATGAAAGAGCGTGATTTTTATAGCGAGTTAATTGAGGCTGCATTAAAATAGCCGCATAAAATAAAGAGAGGGGGAATTACAAATTCCCCCTCTCTTTATTTTATGCGTTCCCAAACTTCAAAGGTGAAATCATAAGCATGTCTTTCATCTTTTGGGTGATGTTCACTATTTACCAATTTCCATTCTGATAGCGGAAGTTCCGGATAAAAAGCATCGCCATCGATTGACGTATCTACTCGTGTTAACAATACTTTTTCAGACATAGGCAAAGTCTGTTCGTATATTTTTGCTCCACCAATGATGAAAATTTCGCGTTCATCCCTACAATAAGTTAGTATCTCCTGAATGGAATTTGCTACATCCACGTCTTCTGCAGCCCATTCCTGATCTCTTGTAAGAACAATATTTCTGCGATCCGGGAGAGCTTTACCCAAAGAATCAAATGTCTTTCGCCCCATAATAACAGAATGATCGATTGTGTTCTTTTTAAAGTATTTAAAATCATCCGGTAAATGCCAGGGCATTTTATTGTCTTTACCTATAACATTGTTGTTGGTAGCAGCAACGATTTGTGTTAATTTAAGATTACTCATACTAGCGAATTAGTGCTCTTGGTTTTTGTTTAAATAGCAACAGGAGCTTTGATATGGGGGTGAAATTCGTAATTTTCCAATTGAAAATCACCGAATGTGAAACTAAAAATATCCTTAACTTCAGGATTAATCTTTAATGATGGAAGAGGTTTTGGATCCCGCGTTAATTGAAGTTCTGTCTGTTCGAAATGATTACTATAGATATGCGCATCGCCAAGTGTGTGGACAAAGTCGCCAGCTTCCATATCACAAACTTGAGCAACCATCATCGTCAACAACGCATAAGAGGCAATATTAAAAGGAACACCAAGAAAGATGTCAGCACTTCGTTGATATAGTTGACAAGATAAACGTGCTTTTGTTATTCCCTTTTCTGGTTGCGCAGGTGTTACATAAAATTGAAAAAAAGCATGACAGGGGGGAAGTGCCATATTTTCAATTTCTGCGACATTCCATGCCGAGACAATAATCCGCCGAGAATCCGGGGATTTTTTCAATTGGTTGATAACCTGTGTAATCTGATCAATATGACGGCCGTCAGGTGTCGGCCATGAACGCCATTGTGATCCATAGACAGGACCTAGATTACCTTCTGCATCAGCCCATTCATCCCATATACTCACGCCATTATCTTTTAGATACTTGATATTTGTTTCACCTTTTAGAAACCAAATCAGTTCATGGATAATGGAACGAAGATGTAGTTTTTTTGTCGTAACAAGTGGAAAACCGTCTTGTAAATTGAATCGCATTTGATATCCGAAAACACTACGTGTCCCTGTTCCTGTGCGATCTGTTTTATCCACGCCATTTTCATAAACATGTTTGAGTAAATCTAGATATTGTTTCATTGCCGAAGTCTCCAGTTATGTGACGACGAAGATACCCTTTTTTGCATCATGACAATATCACAATTTTTCAACAACTCACATTTTGAGACTTTTTGTGTATTTTTGCAAAATTATCATGAACAAGAAAGTAGCATTTTATACATTAGGGTGTAAGCTGAATTATTCGGAGACCTCCTCCATAGGTCGAATTTTTAAGGAAGCAGGATACGAAACAACCCCTTTCAATAGTCAGGCTGATGTGTACGTCATTAATACCTGTTCTGTTACAGAACATGCCGATAAGAAATGCCGTAAAATTGTAAAGGAGGCGTTAAAGCATTCCCCTAATGCTTACGTAACTATTGTAGGATGCTATGCCCAATTAAAACCACAAGAGATTGCCGAGATACCGGGAGTAGATATGGTGTTGGGGGCTGCGGAGAAATTTAATATTATTGAACATATTAATGATTTGACAAAGCAGGCGAAAACAGTTGTTCATAACGCGCCGATAGATGAAACAAATCAATTTGTATCGGCTTACTCTATTGGCGATCGCACACGTACTTTTCTAAAAGTTCAGGATGGATGTGATTATTCCTGTACCTTTTGTACCATCCCATTAGCACGAGGAGCCAGCCGATCTGGAAAGATTGAAGATATTGTTCGTCAAGCAGAAGAAATTGCAGCTTCCGGCGTAAAAGAAATTGTCTTGACTGGTGTAAATATCGGTGATTTTGGCATCCGCGATGGAAAACGGCAGGACCGTTTCTTGGATCTTGTTCGTGCATTGGACGAGGTAGAAGGCATTGATCGTATTCGTATCTCTTCAATAGAACCTAACTTATTGGCGAACGAAATCATAGAATTCGTCGCACAGTCCAAACGATTCGTTCCGCATTTTCATATGCCACTACAGTCTGGCAATAATAAGGTTTTGGGAATGATGCGTCGTCGATATAAGCGAGAGCTCTATCAGGAACGTGTAGCTAAAATAAAATCTTTAATGCCTGATTGTTGTATCGGGGTAGATGTTATTGTAGGATTCCCTGGAGAAACACGTGAAGACTTTGTAGATACTTACAACTTTTTGAACGCTATGGACATATCCTATCTGCATGTGTTCACCTATTCAGAAAGAGAAAATACAATAGCGGCCCAAATGGAAGGTGCGGTTCCAGGGGCACAACGAAGTGATCGGAGTAAAATGTTACATATTCTTTCTGAAAAAAAGCGCCGTGCGTTCTATGAAGACCAAATGCAGAAAATAGGACAGGTGTTATTCGAGGGGGATGTGAAAGACGGTTATATGCACGGATTTTCAAAAAATTACGTAAAGGTACGCGCATTGTACGACCCATTATTGGTAAACGAAATTGTTCCGGTTAAATTTACATCAGTTACTGAACAGTGTGAAGTAGAGGTGGAGGAAATACGTGAGTTGTTAACGCATTAGTTTCTTCAATCTTTAAAAACAAAGCTTTTCAGCCGATACATGCTTTGTTCCGAAGCGGATTCTCATTTTTTTATTGACAATAGGAATAAGAACTTGCAATAGTTTCAACGCCTTGAAAACGTTGGGATCGTTGTGACTATTTCTATTATAATGTAAAATGTGAAGGCCTATTATAAAGCGCCTTTTCTCAGATTCAGAAATACCACTGTCGCCAGAATACACCCTACACCGATAAATTGAAGCGGAGTAACAACTTCGTGAAGCACAAAAAACGACATGCATACAGCCACAGGCAATTCAACTGCACTTAAGATGCTGCCTAATGCAACGCCAATCTTCGGCATTCCATAAGCAAATAAAACAGGAGGTAATACCGTACCGAAGAGAGAGAGAAGTAGCCCGTAAGAAAACAGATTTTTTAATGTGCCGAGTTCAAACAGACTAAACGGTTGAAATAATAGGAATACGAAAATACAAGCTCCGGTTATCATGAACGCACTTTTTTGTAGTGGAGGATGATCGTTACCTACGCGACCATTTACTATAATAAAAAGAGCGTAAGCCGTAGCAGCCAGTAGACCATAGCAAATACCTATACTATCGATAGATTTCATTTCGTGCTCTAATAGACCTGTTGCAGCGACAGTTGCTAATAAGATAACGAAGATACCTATCATATTTTTCTTGCTAGGTTTCTCTTTAAAGAAGATAACCTCAATGAGTTGACCTATCCAGATATATTGCATCAATAGGACAATGGCTAAAGAAGCAGGAACTAATTGCACACATTTATAATAAAGTACACTTACTGCTCCCGTTGAAATACCACTCAGGATGATTGTCCAGCGAGGTGTTTTCGAAGTATACTTCGAAAAATAGCTTCGTTTAAAAATACGTAGGAATAAGATTGTTATCCAGAGCATAATCATCCCAAAAAAGGCTTGAACAGCTGTTACTTCCCCTAGTGAAAATCCTTGTTCATAAGCTTTTTTTACAAAAGTTGAGAGGATGCCAAAACTCGCTGCACCCAGAAAAACGGCAATTATAGCTTTAAATCTTCCCATGATTATTTTCGCGCAAGGTACAAAAAATGACCGTTATACTTGTTGATAGAAGGTTGGTTCATTACATTTGCTTTATGATCAGAATGTCATTTAACTTTCTTGCGAGTTTATCTTTTGTTATTCTGTTGCTTTCTTCTTGTGGTGCCAGGAAAAAAGGAAGTACTGTTTTAAGACCAAATACAGAAATAAAATCAGGCAAAGGAACTATTCCCACCGATGCTAGTGACGCGCGAGCAAAGACGCTCTCGGGTTCTAAAATGGATCAATACGCCGATTTATTAGGTACATCCTCCAAAGAGTTGTCAAATAAAACATTGTATTATTTTATTGACGGTTGGATGGGGAGTCCGCATCGATTAGGGGGAATGGAAAAAAACGGAATAGACTGCTCTGGTTTTGTGAGCATACTATACAAAGAGGTATATGGAGGACAATTGCCTCGTACTTCGCGTGATATGAGCGAGGATGTAAAGCGGAAATATGAACGTGACCTCAAAGAAGGAGATTTGTTGTTTTTCTCATTCGGAGGTCGTCAAGTTGATCATGTAGGCGTTTATTTAAGGAATAATAAATTCGTACATGTTTCAACAAGAAAAGGTGTCATTATCTCAGATTTAAAAGATACTTGGTATTACAAATACTTCGTGCGCTGTGGCTCTCCGAAAATCTAACATTTAAATTACATTATAGCGGTAATTCTCGTTGTAGTTGACTTCTTAGTTCGCGCTTATTCCTTATTTTTGCCACATATATTACGATCATGACTAAAAAGACAAAAGCTATATTTCTTGGATTGTGTATCATCGGTTCTTTTTTTATTTATTGCGTATTCTATTACTCCAATATGTTAAAAAATGCACCTTATCGATTCTCCGATTTTGAGTACGTATCCATTCAATATGGTTTGCCAGACTCCATGTTGAATAGTTATAATTCCGCTACACAGGATTATCAATATTTGAACAAGGATAATAAAGTGATTAAAACGAAGCTGAAGCTGAGAGATGATGATTTACTTTTCCTGCATCGTAAAGCAATGGAGATGGGGTTTTGGAATGTCGACAGTGATATGACTACGGTGCGGAAGGATTCGTTAGAAGGGAAGGATGTTCCGCGTTACATTGTAGAGTATAAATACAAAGAAAAGGGAAAGAAAGTGGTTTTGGATGCTGATTATCCCGGCAACCAGAAGATGAAAGATGCAACAAAAACCACCATTGAAAAGATATTGGAAATTATTAACATTGCGAGTGCACGTTAATAGAGACTAAGTCAATGATAAAAAGAGGAACATCCATTTAGATGTTCCTCTTTTTATATAACATCAACTTAATTTACGGTTTACATTTTCTTTATCTCATAACAGTAAGTTTGTCGCATTATAATCGATAAGCTTTATGAAGAATATTTGTTGGGCACTTTTAGCATGTGCCTTATCAGGAACTGCCTTTGGACAAGACATGGCCAAAGGTATCGTCTACGTGGACGCAAATGCGAACGGTATACGAGATAAGAAAGAAGTCGGATTGGCAGGTGTCAGTGTGAGTAATGGAATCGAAGTTGTACAAACAGATGCAGAAGGCCGCTATCAGTTGCCGGTACAAAACGATAATATCATCTTTGTGATTAAGCCCTCGGGCTATAGACTTCCGTTAGATAAAGATAATCATTCGCAGTTTTATCATCTCCACAAACCAAAAGGATCTCCTGAATTGAAATACGCAGGTGTTGCGCCGACAGGAAAACTACCGAAATCCATTGATTTTGCTCTTCAGGTTGTTGAAGAACCAACGAAGTTCTCTGCATTTATTTTTGGAGATCCGCAAGCTTATAATGAAAATGAGATGGATTTCTTCAAACGCGCTGTTGTAGAAGAGGCCAAGCTCAAGAAAGGGCCCTTGTTTGGGATTAGTTTAGGCGATTTGGTTGGCAACGATCTTAGTTTACACCCAAGTTACAAACAAACTATTGGTCAGATGGGGTTACCATGGTACAACGTTATTGGGAACCACGATTTAAATTTTGATGTAAAAAGTGATTCGCTTTCGGACGAATCTTTCGAGCGACTTTTTGGCCCTGCAAATCACGCCTTTAATGTTGGAAACGTACACTTCATTATATTAGATGACGTTTTGTATCCACATCCTACTACAGGTGAAGGCTACCAAGGCGGATTTCGCAAGGAACAACTTGACTTTGTGGAAAATGATCTACGTTTTGTACCTAAAGATAAGTTGATCGTATTGGCTTTACATATTCCATTGAATCCGGACAATGATGCCTCATTTAGGAATGAGGATAGACAACGTCTATTTGATCTGTTAAGCAGTTATACACACACATTATCGCTATCCGCCCATACACATTTTCAACAGCAAAACTACTACAAAGCGAAGGATGGCTGGAAAGGTCAACGTCCTCACCACGAATATAATGTAGGGACGACCTCTGGAGATTGGTACTCAGGACGTCTTAATGAGGCAGGTATACCTGTGTCTACAATGCGTGACGGTACACCAAAAGGCTATGCAATTCTTCATGTTGACGGTAATAGTTATACGTTCGACTATAAAGTTGTTGGTAAAGGAGATGACTATAGTATTGGTTTATATGGTCCATCAGTTGTTCCAGAGCGTTACGCCAAGAGATACTCATTATACGCTAATTTTTTCATAGGAACAACAGATAATAAAGTAAGATATCAGGTGGATGGCGGATCTTGGAAGAAAATGGAACAAGTAAATGACCAAGATCCAGACTACACTAAAGAGGTTTTATTATTTGATGGAACCAAGGAATTAGTCGAAGGTCGACGCCCTTCTGATGCCGTTCCTTCGAAACACCTTTGGAAAATCAAATTACCAAAATTAGCAGTAGGGGTACATACAATAACGGTGGAAGCAGAAGATATATTTGGACGTCTTCATCGTACAAAAAAAGAAATCACAGTTGTAGAATAAAGAATTTCTTATTTAATGAGAAGCTAATATTCTATTAATATGAAAATATCATCTTTGAACCAGAGTAATTTTTGTTCATAGTGTTATGGTTAATGTTTAGGCCTGTTGTGAAATATGCTGAGACGAAATTTGTTTTCATACAAATAAGAAAAGGTTGTCCACAGACAACCTTTTTCTATTTATTAGATTTCTCAAGTCTACTTCGAACAATGTATTTCTCTAATTCACGTGTAATTTTTCTTTTATAGTCTGTAAATATTTTTGCTAAAAAAAATAGATTATATAAGTTTGCCGAATACTATGGATAAAGTTAATATCATCAATATACCGACTAATCAAAAAAGTGTCATCTACGATTGGACGGTACAACATATAGAAGCAATAGGTATTCCAGATCGGTTTGCTCATTTTTGTAGTTCTGCAGTTCTTCTGCTTGTAAGTTTGGTATTTCTTGTTATAGTCGACTTTTTCATTCGAAGGATTGTCAAAGCTGTCTTTGTGAAGCTAATTAAAAAGACAGCCTACACATGGGATGATAAATTGTTGGACAATAAGGTTCTCGATCACTTAGGGCATATTATTCCCCTGTTATTAGCACAACAGCTACTCCCCTCGATATTTATAGGATTTCCAAGTTTTATGACAATTCTTGTCAAGTTCTTTGCTATTGTGATGACACTTGCATTTTTTAGAATGGTCAATGCCCTGTTAAAAAGTACCCGGGATATTCTGAAAACGTCCGCAATATTCTCGGATAAACCATTGGATAGTTATCTACAAGTCGCTCAAATTTTTCTTTTCTTTATCGGAGGAACGATTATTTTTTCTATCGTGACTGGAAGTTCTCCCTGGTCATTTTTGGTTTCCCTAGGTGCTGCATCGGCAATATTGATGTTGGTGTTTAAAGATACTATACTTGGATTTGTAGCAAGTATTCAGGTCTCCGCTAATGATTCGGTACGTGTAGGAGATTGGGTTGAAATGACAAAGTATGGGGCTGACGGTGATGTTATACAGATTAACCTGAATAATGTTAAGGTTCAAAATTTTGACAAAACTATAGTTTCTATTCCAACACATACATTGTTGACTGACTCTTTTAAAAATTACCGTGGTATGCGTCAATTTGGAGGGCGACGAATTAAGCGAGCAATTCATATCAAAATATCCTCCGTACGCTATCTGACAGAGAAAGAAATTGGTGAGTTGGAACGGATACAATTACTTAAGCCGTATATAGACGAACGTAAAAAAGAGATAGCACAGTATAATGCGGAGACCCATGCAGATCCTTCTATGCCTGTGAACGGAAGGCGTATGACAAATATTGGTTTATTTCGAGCTTATATAACCCGATATGCACAAAATAATCCGAATATCCATCAAGATAAAATGTTGATGGTACGGCAACTAGCGCCGACGGAACATGGTCTGCCGTTAGAATTGTATATGTTTGCAGCAGGTACAGAATGGATGTTTTATGAAAATACGATGGCCAATATTTTTGATCACCTATTTGCGGCAATAAAATATTTTGATCTGGAAGTTTTCGAGCTGCCCGCATCTGATGATGTTAGGCAGCTTATGAAGAAATTTGTAGTTGACGACATAGAATACTAGCGTCAAATTTTTTCTTACATTTCGTTATTTTGGTGTTTATGTTTAAATAAAACGGCAAATAAAATTGCGATAACCAGGGTATATCCAGCAAACGTAAGCCATATATTGTGCCAATCTTTTAAGAAGATACCCGCGCTCAGCGACCCATTCTCTAGAACTGTTTGTCCTTGCGCTTTAATAAACGATAAGAGCGTAAGATTCGTTGAATCTGTCTTTAAGTAAGAAGCTAGATCTTGGATGTTCGAGAAATTCAAGGTAAAGTAGTGGTCGATCACCCAACCCGAAATTAAACTACCTAACACTGCACCAAAACCATTTGTCATCATCATAAAAAGCCCCTGAGCAGAACTTCTGATATGTGAGTTGGTGGAGGTTTCTACAAATAGCGAACCTGATATGTTGAAGAAATCGAAGGCCATACCGTATACTACGCAAGAAAAAATAATCATCCACAAACCTGTCGTAGGATCTCCATAAGCAAACAGGCCAAAGCGTAATACCCAAGCAAACATAGAAATTAACATTACCTTTTTTATGCCAAATCTCTTGAGGAAAAAAGGAATCGCCAATATAAAGAGCGTTTCCGAAATTTGAGAAATCGACATGATAATGGTCGAGTACTTGACAACAAAGGAATCTACATACTGTGGATAAAATTTAAATTCGTCTAAGAAAACATCCCCATAAGCATTTGTCAATTGTAGCGCTCCTCCAAGAAACATTGAGAAAATAAAGAAGAGTGCCATTTTGTAATTCGCAAACAATTTAAAGGCTTCAAGTCCGAATATCTGTATCAGCGATTGGTTTTCCCTGTTGATATTTTTAGGAGGACATTTAGGCAGCGTGAGTGCGAATATACTTAAGCCAAATGCTGCGGCTCCTGCAATGTAAAATTGGTTTCCAGTGGCTTTGTTCCCCGTCAGATTGACCAACCACATCGCAGCGATGAAACCAATGGTTCCCCAAACTCGAATAGGAGGGAAAGCCTTAACGAGGTCGTATTCCCCTGATGTGAGTGCTGTATAGGAAATAGAATTTGATAAAGCTAGTGTTGGCATGTAGAAACACATGGCCAATAACATGATGTAAAAGAATACGTGAGGATCGTTCACTTGAGGCAGATAACACAATGTGGCCGCATATAGGAAGTGAAGTATGCTGTATAATTTCTCTGCATTGACCCATCGATCAGCAACAATACCCACGATTGTTGGCATAAAAAGAGAAGCAATTCCCATGGTGGCAAATATGGCTCCAAATTGAGTTCCATCCCAATGTTTTGTCCCGAACCAGTAATTCGCAAATGTAATTAACCAAGCTCCCCACACAAAGAATTGGAAGAAGCTCATGACGGTTAACCGTAATTTAATTGACATAGTGTGTTGGTATTTATGATTTTCTTCTTTCGATTTCGTCACGAATTTTGGCAGCAGTTTCGTACTGTTCAGCATCTATAGCCTTGTTTAGGCTCGTTTCGAGCTGCTCATCGCTGAGATTCGTGTAAGGAGATTTAGGTTTTTCTTTTTCGGAAATAGGATCTTTATGAAGCGTGTTCTCTTTTTGGGAAATATTTTCCATATTCTCTAAGAAAGCGAAATCGTTACTTTCTATAATGATGCCGGCGGCATCCATGATAAAATCATATGTAAATATGGGAGAACCGAAACGTACAGCCAGCGCAACGGCATCTGAAGTTCGGGAGTCTAATTCAATAGTCTTATGTCCATCAGAACACATGAGTTTAGCGAAAAAGATGCCGTCAATCAGATTATAGATTAGAACTTCTTGAATATTGATTTGGAAATTATCTGCAAATGTCTTGAAGAGATCGTGGGTAAGAGGTCGGCTAGGCTGCATTTTTTCTATTTCTACAGCGATTGCTTGAGCTTCAAAACCCCCGATAATGATGGGAAGACGTCTGTTGCCTCCTATTTCTCCAAGAACTAGCGCGTAAGCCCCCGATTGTGTCTGACTATAGGATAACCCAACGATATCTAATTTGATTTTCTTCATTCTTAAAGCCTTACGGTAGTACAAAGATGTAAATATTCGAGACAAAATAAAAATGGCCAGACACATTTTGTTGTTGTCCAGCCATTTACTTTGTATTGCTCTTGTTGTTTAGTTGTTTTTGTATGTTTTTATAGCTTCAATCAGCTGCGGAATGATTTCAAAAGCGTCGCCGACGATACCATAATCAGCTACTTTGAAAAACGGAGCTTCTGGATCTTTGTTGATGACGACGATAGTTTTTGAAGAACTGACACCGGCTAGATGTTGAATGGCTCCGGATATACCTATGGCAATATATAGTTTAGGACTTACTGCAAGTCCAGTTTGGCCTACGTGTTCTGAATGAGGTCTCCATCCTGCGTCAGATACAGGTTTGGAACAAGCTGTTGCAGCTCCTAGTATTGCAGCTAGCTCTTCAATCATTCCCCAGTTTTCAGGGCCTTTCAAACCGCGTCCAGCTGAAACTACAATATCGGCATCAGGCAAGGCAACTTTATCGGTAGCTCTAACGATATTTTTAATTAAGGTGGAGAAATCGCCATCCACAAGTTTGGGATCATATGTCTCCATTGTTAGGCTGACGGGATTTACCTTCGCCTCAAAGCTATTTGGAGTAAGGGTAATAACTCGCTTAGAGGTATGTAATTCGGTATGGGCGATAGCTTTGTTGGAGAATGCTGTCTTTTTTATCTTCCATACATCGTTTTCTACAGTAGGTAAAGAAATCGCTCCATCCACAAGAGCGGCACCAAGTTTTGTGGCAATACGTGGCGCTAGCCCTTTTCCATTGAATGAATTAGCAATTATGACTGTATTGGCGCCTATGTGCTGTGCGACTTCAGCAATGATAGATGCATATGCTTGATTAACGAATTGCGTTAACTTTTCGCTATCAATTTGAATGAGCTTTTCGACACCATATTCGCCTATCTTGTTTACAGACGAAGCGTCAACGGTTCCAATATTCAACGCGATGACGTCCTGCTGCGTTAGTTCTCCAATAGCACGAGCGTACGTTAAAAGCTCAAAGG
Source organism: Sphingobacterium sp. LRF_L2 (assembly GCF_965644235.1). Lineage (NCBI taxonomy): Bacteria > Pseudomonadati > Bacteroidota > Sphingobacteriia > Sphingobacteriales > Sphingobacteriaceae > Sphingobacterium > Sphingobacterium sp. LRF_L2. Next base: position 107,916 of record NZ_CBFFRI010000011.1, read on the forward strand.
CAGACTTTTTAAGCGTGCCGTCTATATTTTCAATATATACGAGGATTGACATAAAATACTTTTTAAAATGAAAGAATTAAATAACTTTTGCCTCCCTATGAAGCAAGTCGACGAGTTGTGCTACATTATCTTTGTCGATATAGCTTACCGCTTCCCGAGGTGATGGAGTCTCATAACTACTGATGCTAGACAATAAAGGGACCTCGATAGCATCTACGACTTTGAGAGGCTTCGTTCTCGCTGTCATTATACCTCGCATGTTAGGGATTTTTGGTTCTGCAACGCCCTCTGCGGTACCTATTACCAATGGTAATGAAGCGGTCAGGATCTCCTTTCCTCCTTCGATCTCTCGCTCTACTGATGCGCTGTTATTTTCGATATCTATTTTTTTAGCTATAGCAATCGAAGGAATTTGGAGCAGTTCCCCTAAAAAACTCTGTACTTGTGCGCCATTGTAATCGATGGATTCGCGACCAGTCAGCACAAGGTCAAATGGATTCGACTTCACAAAATGAGCGATCTGGTTGGCTACAAACCAAGCATCTCGGGCAGGTGCATTAATACGGACAGCATCATCGGCTCCGACAGCAAGAGCTTTTCTAATGGTTGCATCTGCAGACGCTTCTCCGACATGTATTACCGTCACTGTAGCTGCCCCGCCTTCAGCAAGTTCAACAGCTCTTGCTAGCGCAATTTCATCGTAAGGGTTAATTATATATTGGATACCATTCGAATTAAACGACGTATTGTTGTCGGTGAACGTAATTTTTGACGTGGTGTCTGGAACGTTACTTATACATACTAATATCTTCATATCTAATAATTTATTTATGTACTCATATTTCTGTTTAGGATAGCAGTACCCCAAAAGAATATGGTCAGGTCTATATTTGTTTTATTATCGCTGTTTTACAAACCTATTATTTTTCCAACTTAAAATCAAGAAAGTAGAGTTGCGCTTGGGTCAATAAATTGTCATTTTTCTATGCGTGCATAGTATTTTTTCTCTGTAAGAGATTTTCCGATGTGCTTTTTCTAAGACGACATTTCGTAGATTTGTCATATGTTGTGATTAGCGTACATTGTATGCGAAATCAATAAATAATCACAAATAAGAATGACCGCTGTAGGGTATAATTACTACTAAAGAAGAAGTCATTTGATAGGCTGTAGATAAAAATAAATTTATTATGAAAGGACGTATAGCGGAGTTAGAATCATTTTTGGAAGAAAATCCAAATGATCCATTCCTGAAATATGCTCTCACGATGGAGTTTAAAAAACTCGGTGAAACAGAGAATACCTTGCTGGGCTTCCAAAATTTAGTCCAAGATCACCCGGATTACGTGGGGACATACTATCATTATGGAAAACTTCTGGAACAATTAGGAAATAAAGAAGAAGCTGGAGCAATCTATAAACGAGGTATGGAAGTTGCACAACGTCTACGAAACCGCCATGCCTATGGAGAATTGTTGGGAGCTTATAATCTTTCTCAGGGTATTGAAGACGACGATTGGGACGATTAGAAATAAAAAAACACGGCGTTAACATTTTATGGTATCCTTTTTGTTTGAAATGTTAAAAATATTTTGTGATGCGTTTCATTCGTTATATAAGTGGGCTTCTAATCATACTTGTTTTTTCCGTCAGTTGCATAAATACACGTACCAATGCGAGCATTGAAAGTAATAAATTCGGGAAAATAAACGAGAGTAGGTTAGTGGGTACTTATAGGGGTGATTTACCCTGCACCGACTGTGATGCTATTGCTACGATTTTAACTCTAGGAAGTGATAGGGGATATGTGTTAGAGTATGTTTACGTTGGAAAAAACGTAGAACCCTTTACAAAAAAGGGAACTTGGGAATTACAGGATGGTGATTTGAATCTAGATGGGTTAGACTATAAATATAGGGTGGAGCCAAATCAGCTCAGACAATTGGATTTATCTGGCAAAGAAATAACAGGCGATCTAGCCGAGCGATATATTTTACGTTCACTAGAATAGGCAATACTAAAAAGATAGGGCAATTGACCCTATCTTTTTAGTATATATCTTTCCCGATTTTAATGGTGGTTTTCGCAAAGTTCTTTGATCGTTTTCACGACAAAATCAATTTCCTCTTTTGTATTGTATTTACTGAACGAAAAACGAACAGAAGGACGTTCGCTGTTTCCTTTTATCGCATGTAGTACGTGACTTCCTATTTCAGAACCAGAGCTACAGGCACTTCCTCCAGAGGCAGAAATACCCGCGATATCGAGACTAAACAGCAGCATATCTGCAATTTCCGAACACGGTAGCGATACATTCAGTACAGTGTATAAAGAACGGCTAGCTTCTATATTACCATTAAATTCTACATCAGGAATGTTTTTTTTGAGCGCTAGGATCATATAATCTTTCAGGTCTTGAATGTAAGACCGGTGCTTCTCCATTTCTGCATATGATAATTCCAAGGCCTTTGCCAGTCCAACAATACCGTACACATTTTCAGTACCTCCCCGCATGTTGCGCTCTTGAGCTCCTCCATAAATCAAGGGTTGTATTTTATTTCTACCGTTTATGTAGAGAAATCCAACACCTTTAGGGCCATGAAACTTGTGTGCAGCGCCCGTAATGAAGTCGATCTTTAGCTCCGAAAGATCATGAATATAGTGCCCCATGGTCTGTACAGTATCAGAATGTAGCACAGCATTAAATTCTTGACATATTGCCGATACTGTTTTCAGGTCTGTAAGATTTCCAATTTCGTTATTGGCATGCATCAATGATACGAAAGTACGTGGGTTTTGTGATAACAATTCACGTAGATGTTCCAAATCAATATTTCCATGTTCATCAATGTGGATGATGTCCAAATGTATCAATCCGCGTTTTTCCTGTTCTTCTAAGGTGTGAAGAACAGCATGATGTTCTATTGGCGATGTGATAGCATGCGTAATGCCCAGATCTAAAATAGAGCGAACGATAGCCATATTATCAGCTTCAGTACCACCTGAAGTGAAGAAAATCTCTGAGGGAGATGCTTTCAACAAGTTTGCGATCGTTTTCCTCGCCTTTTCTACTATTGTTTTTACCTGACGTCCATGTGAGTGTATAGAAGAAGGGTTGCCAAAATTCTCTTGCATGGTTTCGGTCATGACCCGAATTACTTCTGGTTCTAATGGCGTTGTAGCGGCATTATCAAAATATACTTGCATGGTGCAAAAGTAAACAAAGCAAACGTAAATAAAATACTATTGGCGTAGTTAGGCAGATTTCTTTCGCAATAAATTGTAGATTGAAAACAAGCCACCTAAAAGCGCAAAATATAAGAGGAAGTCACCGTAACTTGTATAGAATGTCAGTTCTTCGTTAAGGTTTATTTCTTGAGAAATAGCAGCAGGTTGCCACCAAGATGTTTGCTGTACGATATCCCCTCGTTGATTAATGAAACCTGAAATTCCCGTATTAGCAGATCGAGCCACCCATCGTCTATTCTCTATCGCCCTCAATTTGGCATATTGTAAATGTTGGTCTTTTCCGGATGTGTCTCCCCACCAGCCGTCATTTGTGACGATGGCAATAAATTGAGCACCTTCTTTAATATATTCAGCTACATAATTCCCCCAAATGGATTCATAACAAATCACCGGTGCTGCACCAATACCACTTTGTGAATAAACCACAGAAGGATGTTCCTGACTACCATAACCTCCCGTTGATCCGCCAAACTGAGCAAAAAGAGGCTTCATAAAGGCGAGAGCTTCGCCAAAGGGAAGTTGTTCTACACCTGGTACTAATTTTGACTTATGGTAAAATTGTAATTTACTGGATTGATCGATTAACACAGCTGCGTTGAAAGGATCTAAAAATACGTTGTTACCAAAACTTCTCGCAGTAAGTGTTTTTGGAAAATTGTAAATCTGGTAGCTCTCGATTCCGGATAATACATTTCCATTTTTAAACTTGTTAAGGAAAAGCTGTATGTTTTCAAATGCAGGGGACTCTCTAAAGCTATCTTCATTTATTCCTCGCGAAGCGGAAATCGCTGTCTCTGGCCAGATAAAAAATTCGGTATTCGTTTTGGCTACTTTTTCAGAGAGGTTGATCAATGTGCGCAATTGCTCCTCCGGCGGAATAAAACCAAATTTCCCATAAGGGTCAATATTGGGTTGTACAACAACTACTTCAGATGGATTGAGGTGTTCTTCATAATTGCTGTAGATAAGCAGTGAAACAACAATGGGAACCCCTACAACGGAAGTCAAGGCTATAGTCAACTTTTTATTGGGAATGACTTCAATTTTCTCGCGTTTTTGCCAAATGATTAGGAAGAGAAGGATGTTACTGCACCAAATCCATAGCGTGCCGCCGAAAACACCGGTTATGCTATACCATTGAATAAGTTGGTGAAAGTTTGCAAATCCATTCCCTAGCGTCATCCACGGAAAAGCAAGATCCCACCATTGGTGAAGAAATTCATAACCGATCCACAATGATACAAGACCAATGAAACTAGAGCCTATAGCTACCTTCTTTCGCAAGAGGTAATAAAAACGGAAAACGATAGCCATCAGTAGCGGTGCTAGCGCAAAAGGTATAAGCGAAATAAGTAATGCTACATAGCTCGGAAGTTGAGCTTGCATCGCATTAAACACCCAATAGATTGAGGCTGTGTTCCAAATGAAGCCCGTAAAAAAGGCAAGGCAAAAAACCTTCTGTGCTTTCTTTTTGTAATCACCCCGGATAACTTTCTCTATGGCGATCAGTAACGGGACAAAGCCAATAAGTAAAAGTGGACTACTATAAGGGATGGGAGGCCATGCCAACCACAATAAAAAAGCACTAAAAAGTGCCAAGATATAGTTGCTTTTCACGGATTAAAGTTGCGATAAGAGTTCTGACTTTTTGCTTTCGTATTCTGCTTGCGTAATCAATTGTCTGTCGTACAGAGTTTTTAATTTTTTTAGCTTTTGTGTTAATTCGTCATCTTCTTCCTTTTTTAGCTCAGGCGTTTCGATGGTAGGCAACACTGTCTGGCTTGTTGGTTGAACCTCCATTACAACTTCATTTTTCAAGGGCTGTGGTACCTCTACTTTTTCTGTTTCCACTGGTTGAGGAGCAGGCGAAGAATTCGATGTCGGATAGCTTGGCTTTGCGACGTCATTACCGGCTGAACTAACAGAGGATGATGTCTTATTTGAATTTTCTAATGCTTCCTTGATCAGCTGATAAAGCTTTCTAGCTTGCACCTTTGGGATATAATCAATCGTTAGGTTTTCTCCGGCCAAAGGAATGACAGTTACCTTCGAACCAAAAATTTCTTCTTTAAATGCGATATCTTTGATGTCGCTCCAAGAGAAAATTTCGAAGTTAGTGGCTAGTCCCAATTTCGTGAATTCACACAAAAATATTCTTTTATTACTCACCGTAATGCTGTCAGGTAGGAGTGTTACAGCAGGTTTTTTTTGCAGGGATATGTATTGGATAAACTCCCCGGCAGTAAGCATATCGATGATTTTATCATGAATTTTTTCTAGCACTTTCGGATCTTGTCCGTCCTGAATAAATTTTTCTATAGCCATTTTAAACAATATAAATTAAAAATTAGCATACGGAACGAAACGGTTATTCGTTTATTCCTGCAACACAAAATACGAATTCTCCTTTTACCGGATGGTTTTCGAAATGTAATTTTAATGTAGCCAAGGTGCCCCTTACGGTCTCTTCGTATATTTTGGATAATTCTCTCGAAATCGATGCTTCTCGGTCTTCGCCGAAATATTGAATAAACTCTTCAATTGTTTTTACAATCCTATGAGGTGATTCGTAAAACACCATAGTCCGTCTCTCCGCGATCAACTGCTTTAGTCTTGTTTGCCGGCCTTTTTTTACAGGTAAAAAGCCTTCGAAGCAAAATCGATCATTAGGTAAACCCGAATTGACCAGTGCTGGTACAAATGCCGTAGCACCAGGTAGACATTGTATATCGATATTTTCTTTAATAGCTTCCCTTACCAACAGAAATCCTGGGTCAGATATTGCAGGAGTACCTGCATCCGATATGAGCGCTATGGTTTGCCCTTCCTTAAGAAATTTGATGATTTCAGAAACCGCTTTATGTTCATTGTGCTGATGGTGCGCAAAGACTTTTTTCTCTATTCCAAAATGCTTAAGTAAAGGAGCGCTTGTGCGCGTGTCTTCGGCTAGAATCAAATCCGCTTCCTTTAAAATACGGATGGCCCGGAAGGTCATGTCTTCCAGATTACCAATAGGCGTGGGTACTAAATAAAGCATAGTCAAAGGTAATAAATAGTAATGAGTAATACGCGATAGGAAGGAGAGAATAGATAAAGCGACTCTAGGTGTAAATGCCGGGAAGCGGAGCTGTCGTTATTGATTTTATGAAGATTTGCTGCGAGGAGAAAAATATTGGGAGTACAAATTAGAAATAAGCTTTGGGTTGTTCAAGTCAAAGCGTACGGCTAATTAGTGCGCCCAATAGCTAGTCTTCAAAGTTGACATAATCATCGCCATCATAAGCAAATTCTATCAAATCTGCGTAGATGTCTTGTTCCAAAATTTCTAAGTCTTTTAACATGTTTTCTATTTCTTTAATGATAATCAAATGTAGCTGCAAATTATGAACTGAACATTATCAAGTCGTCAAATAATTGTTAATTCGGTTGTGAATTGATCAAAAATATAAATTAAATTTAAAAATACAAATGGAAGTATGGTAAAATGATAAAATAAATACAATAAAATTATAAAACTCGTGAAAATGTGCTATTTCGTTTACACTTCTTATCTTTGTGTCTCTAAATTTATATTTATTCATTTATGTTACAGTTAAATTATATCCGTGAAAACAAGGATGTCGTAGTTGAGAGACTAGCTGTTAAGAATTTTAAAGCAGAATCGTTGGTAGAAGAGTTGATTCAGCTTGACGAATCCCGTCGCAAAATTCAGAACGAGTCGGATGCTATTGCGGCTGAAGCCAATGCTGCAGCGAAGCAGATTGGAGATTTAATGCGCCAAGGTAAAAAAGAAGAAGCTGAAGCTGTTAAATCGCAATCGTCCGGATATAAAGAACAAGTAAAGCTTTTAACAGATAAGTTGGCAGGCGTGGAGCTGGATTTGCATGAGAAATTAGTTCAATTGCCAAATCTACCCCATGAATCTGTTCCCCAAGGCAATTCAGCTGAAGATAACGAAGTTGTATTAACGTGGGGTGATATACCAACATTAACGGACAAAGCACTACCCCATTGGGAGCTACTTACAAAGTATGGTATTGTTGACCTTGAATTGGGGGTAAAAGTTACAGGAGCAGGTTTTCCAGTATATAAAGGAAAAGGTGCCCGCCTACAGCGCGCCCTTATCAATTTCTTCTTGGATGAAGCTGCAGCTGCAGGTTATCATGAAGTACAAGTTCCTATCTTGGTCAATGAAGCTTCAGCATTTGCGACAGGGCAGTTGCCGGATAAGGAGGGACAGATGTATCACGTTGGTGGCGATGATATGTATTTAATTCCTACAGCAGAGGTTCCTGTTACCAACTTATACCGTGATGTCATTGTTAAAGCTGAAGAATTTCCAATTAAGCATTCCGCTTACACACCTTGTTTCCGTCGTGAAGCAGGCTCTTATGGAGCGCATGTGCGCGGATTAAATAGGTTACATCAATTCGATAAAGTAGAAACCGTACAGATTGTTCATCCAGATCATTCTTATGATGTCATCGAGGAAATGAGTCTTTATATTCAACACCTATTGCAAAAATTGGAATTGCCCTATCGGGTGTTGCGACTTTGTGGTGGCGATATGAGTTTTACTTCTGCGTTGACTTATGATATGGAAGTGTTTAGTGCAGCACAACAACGTTGGTTGGAAGTTTCTTCGGTATCCAATTTTGAGACATATCAGTCAAATCGCTTAAAAGTGCGTTTTAAAAATACAGACGGAAAAATGCAATTGGCACATACGCTAAATGGCTCCGCTTTGGCTCTGCCGCGTATTGTTGCTTCTATCTTGGAAAATAACCAAACAGAAAAAGGGGTTCGCATACCAGCTGTGCTTGTACCTTATACAGGATTTGAGTGGATCGATTAATGATCGCTTGCTAAAAGCAACGCCAACTACCGTGTCATTCATGGAGTTGGCGTTACCCTTTCAATAATCCCCATTTTAGACAACGTTTGTAGGGACACTCTGCTATTTCGGTTATTGTTTTTTTGCAATGTATTCTCTCCTTGTACGAGAACTTTCTGTCTCTGTGCTAAATACTATAATATTTCCTTAGTTCCCAGCCTTCTAAGATACTTTTTTCTGGTAGGTCTCTTTTTCGATTTCGTAAGGGCTATCCATTGAAAAACACTTCACTTATTGATACCCACAACTGTTGCTGCATAGTCGCTTTCGTACATTAGATCTTTTAAAAGCGATATTTTCAACTCTCTCTTTTCAGCGCGAAACCTAAATTTCATAGGTTAATAAAAAACGTATGCGGCTGTCGGGGTAACCTATTCTTTGTTTGAAAATGCTCTGCTGTAATTGCAGAAATTCTTTCGTTTTTTTAACATATTTTAAGAGCTTCATTGTGTAATGTAATGTTCGTTAACAATACAATTAGGTAGTTTTGGCGTGATCAAAAAACAAGCAGACATGAAGAAATTTTTAACTTGGGTTGGTATCTTTCTCTTTTTACAGCAATCCAATGGCTATGGTCAAGAATTAAAATATAAATTTGGGGTAGGTGCGGATTTCAATTTACCTACCTACCAGATTGATGTCAACAAAAATGGGACAGCCAGGGAAGCCGATTATAACTGGGGATGGGCTGTAAATGGAGTTGTAGAGGTGTCTGCTTATCGGTTTTTCGGCTTACAGACAGGAATAACATTAAAATCTATAGGTGCAACATTAAAATATTCGGAGTTTGGAAAAACAACGATTGATCAAAAAACGTATTGGGCAGAAATTCCTTTAAATCTACTTTTTAAACTTCCGTTGGGCGATGCGGATCGATTCATGTATCTTTCTGCAGGGCCTTATGCTGCTATAGGGTTATGGGGGACGAACAATTTTTCAGATAGTTATTCAGGTACAACCGCAAAGTTCACATTTGGCGAAACACAAAGACGCTTCGATTATGGCGTAAATGCAGAGATCGGCTTCCAATTGAATGCTCGGTGGAGAGCTGGAGTAGGGTATCAAATGGGCATACAGGATGCGCTATCAAGTGATCGCTATGATCAGCGAAACAGAGCATGGAAAGCATCGCTAAAATATTATTTGAAACCTAAGAATGCCGAAAAGTAGATCTTTTGGGCATTCTGGTGTTAATATAATTAGGTAAGGAGTTGGGAGACGTCCGACTTCCTATTTATGGATACCTCTATTGTTTTAATCTGGGCTCCATCCTTACAAGGTACTGATCATTCTCGTCTTCGTATAAGATCTGGACTACCCAGTTCTCTTCCGTAGCAATCTTGATTAATTCCTGTTGGTCTATATATAGCCACTGAAAAGGCGACCCCATATTTCCTTTATATTCATATTGAAACCGGATCTCGCCCAGATAATGAGGCGGTCTCGCGATTTTGTATTCCTCGTAAAGATAACTGATATCGGAGGAATCGAATAGTAACTGTCCACGATCACTTAGTAGACCTTTTGCATGTCTCAACAGCTCACGAAAACCTTCAAGTGTTTTTGCAAGTCCTATGCCGTTCATAAGAAATAATAAGGTGTCGTATTTTCGATCTTTTAGGTTGAAAAAATCACCGCTCTGTACATGTTGTATGCCTCGGCTGCGCATAACGTTGCAGGCGAGTGTAGACTGCTCAATCGTGTCAACAGTAAACCCTTTATGTTGTAGGTATAAGGCATGGCTGCCCACACCAGCACCAACGTCGAGCACATGTCCGTCACATAAAGCCAAAGCAATGTGTTCTAATTCCGGAAAATCATCCTCGTCTCTGAAAAAAACTTCGATAGGCATTTCTTCAATATCCCCGTAACTGCTATGTAGCAGTAAAGGTTCTTTTGTTTTTTGGAGTATGAAAAAATCATACAATGCCTCACCATATACATCTCTGTTCATCTACGCTTCAATTTTTAAAATCTCTTTTGCAATATGGATTTCTTTAGAAGTACCTGTATGTTTATTTGGTTCATCTGATAATTTAATAACTTCGGTCCATTCGCCATCTTCGGGTTTTGCCTCTACCATTTTCAAGACAATGTTCATACGCGGAAGTCCCACATCGTTTGTGAAATCCGTTCCTATACCAAACGAATAACCAATTTTACCGTCGCAGAATTTTACTATTTTCTCCACCTTTTCGTAATCTAGTCCATCAGAAAAAATAATGGTTTTCGAGCGAGGATCTATTCCCTTCTGTTTATAATGATCGATTGTCATCTGCGCAAAGACCAAAGGATCACCACTATCATGCCTAACCCCATCAAATAGTTTGCTGAGTTTTTTGTCAAATTGTGTAAAGAAAACTTTGGTGGTATATGTATCAGATAAAGCGATGCCTAAATCTCCTCGATACACATCCGCCCAATGCTCTAGACCGAGAAGATTAGCCATTTTATAGCCGTATTTGGCAGCATGAAACATAAACCATTCATGTGCGTGAGTACCTATAGGGGTGGTTTCATATTTCATCGCGAGATGAACATTCGAAGTGCCAATGAATGTTTTTGAAGGATGTTTCTTTAACGTTTGAATGACTAGGTCGTGTACTTCGTAAGAATGCCGCCGCCTAGTGCCAAAATCAGCAATTGTGATGTGAAGTTTGTCGTATTTTACCATCTTATCTTCGACGATCTGACAGACTTCAGCATTGGATACTCTATTTAATTTGTTTGCTTGGTAATATAGCTCACAGATTAAAGACATGATCGGGACTTCCCAAAGAATCGTTCGGTACCAGTATCCTTCAACACATACTTTCAATTCTCCATCAATTTGCTCTATTTTTACCTCATCTGGATCGTAGTGATAACCTTGGAGAAAGTCTAGATATGTCGGGTCTATGTAGGGACATTTTTCACGAAGAAACTGTTTCTCTGCTTTAGTAAGCTTGAGCTGAGCCATCGTCTCAATAGCTTCTCTTAGCAATTTATCGAATCCTTCTGGAAAAGTATGTTTGCCGCGGTTGATGAACTCATACCTGGCCTTTGCTTTTGGAAAAAGTTTGCTCACCGCAAATTGCATCGTGAATTTGTAAAAATCATTATCCAAGATGGAGGTCAAATGCGCCATTTGTAAAAGTTGTTGGTATTCGTCGGTGAAGTTAGGAAATTGTAGGCTGAAAGCAAAAAAGAAGGCCTTTGCTCAAATGCTTAATGCAGCTGAATCCGATAAAATCAAGTACAGTCTTCCAAATGCTTGAAAAAATTACAAGACACTCACAAAACACTCTATTTCTACAAAAAAAGGTGAAATGCCATCGTAGGCTAGAACAAAAGCATAGCGTAATGCATTGGGAATAAAGCCAAAGTATTTTTTAAAAGCTGTAGTAAAATGTGTAGAATGTTTATAACCTGTTAACCGAGCAACATCGGCAACGCGATAACTCCCCGTTAATATCAGCGACCTAGCATGTTCCATTCTGACCTGTGTCGTGTAGCTCATGATTGTTTTTCCGAAATACTGTTTAAAATATTTCTTCAAGTACTGTTCGTTAGTTCCTACTTTCTTAGCCAAGACCGTTATGGTATACGATTTAGAAAGGTCAGCATCAATTATTTTCTTTGCAAGTTGGATTTTTTCTACTTGATCTTTGTTCAAAAATATATGAGTATCTCCCTCTTCTTCGTATAGCCCTTCCACTTGCCTTAAAAACAACTTCGTAAATAAAGATTGAAGCCTTAATTTGTCAAGTCGTACTTTGCATCCCTGCTCAATTAGATCTTTTATTCGATGAATTATAAGCATCGTTCGGGGATCACGATTTGTTAATAAACATTTCTGCTCATCGAATCTATCGTTCATTAATTTTAGAGCAAAATCATCGACCATTTCAAATGGAATAAATAGAATGATGGTGCCATCTTGTTCATCTCTATGCTGCCACTTAAAAATCTGGTCTTTCGTTATAGCATGTATAACATTTTGATTACTATGGATTAAGAAAGAGTTGTTGTCGATAAAGTAGGCAGATTTATTGATTGCCGTTTGATCCGTTTGTAAGATGTTCAGGAAACCATTTACAGGGCTTTCAAAATGTTCTGTCTTATTATTTCTTAGTATGCTGTAGTATAATTCAATATTGAGGCTTTGTAATAGTGGAGTTGGCATATGTTAGTTTTCAATAATTTCTGAATTTGAAGGTTTTTTTTCTACTTGCGTCATTTTCTTGTTTAGAATTAGTCTAGTTTTGTGACGCGAATTTATTTAGACTTGTTCTAAAGGATATTCGAAAATAGAATATTAATCTCAAATAATGAAATATTTTTACGTTACCTTCTTCATGATGCTGATTTCAAGCATTGCTCTAGGCCAATCGAGTACAATAAAGGGAGTTGTACATTTAGCCGACAAAATTCCGGTAATAAATGCTACGGTACGAGTTGAAGGAACAGAAATTATAGCCATATCGAATGATTTGGGACATTATGAACTTCCGAATGTACCATTCGGAAAACACGTAATCTTAATTACTTCCGTTGAGATTCAAGAAATGAAAATCCCCTTATCAGTAAATAAAGTAGTACATCATTTCAATATCCCCGTCAGTAACAAAGAAAATACGGCAATTGAAGAGGTTACCGTGGAGCGGAAAACGATGAAGAAGGATATGGAGACGAGTGGGTTTGCTGTTGCAGTCATCGAAACAAAAGAAGCCTCTCTACGTAATTTGACTACAAATGAATTATTGGACAGAACGGTGGGGGTACGTGTGCGTCAAAATGGAGGAATTGGTTCCCAGGTGGAATACAATCTCAATGGTATGTCGGGTAGTGCTATTGGTATTTTTTTAGATGGAATAGAAGTTTCAACCTATGGTTCCTCTTTTAACTTAAATAATATACCGCCAGCTATGATAGAGCGCATAGAGGTGTATAAAGGCGTTTTGCCATCACATCTGACGGGAGATTATGTTGGAGGAGCGATTAATGTGGTTTTGAAGAAAGATGCTTCTCGAAATAATGCAACCGTTGCGTTATCTTATGGATCTTTCAATACTTATAATGCGGATGCTAGTCTCATTCTTCGAGATAAGAAAACAGGACTTTCATTTCGAGGTTCAGGATTTTATACCTATTCCGATAATAGCTACGAAATGTGGGGGAAATTCGCAAAGTATACGGATAGAAACGGAAAACTACAACGTAATTTTAGAGCAAAGAGATTTAACGATACGTATAAGTCTATTGGAGGCCGATTTGATATCGGGTTTACTGATGTGAAGTGGGCCGATCAATTTTTTCTCAGCTACAATATTTCAGACACCTATAAAGATATACCTCATGGGGTTTCAACAGGTCAGCCTTATGTGGGGCGATTTACAGAATACCAAGCGCACGTCTTTAGCTTGAACTACAATAAGAATAATCTATTTACGGAAGGTTTAGCTTTGAATATCAATGCCGTAAGAAGTAATAGAAATACTTATGTACAGGATACGGCTTCTACGTTGTACAATTGGGATGGGAATCCTGTTATATTACATACCGATTATATGATTGCAGCGGGAGATCCTCCAAAAATTGTGAAATCACCTACCGGTGCACAACAAGGTGCTCCTACGATGACCCAGACCGATAGAGCGATAATAAATTCACGTTCAAATTTAGCCTACACCATCATTCCTGGTCACAAAGTCTCTCTGAATCACAAGTTAGAAAGAACCGATAGGGACGACACAAACCTTCTGAAGCCAGTCAATAAAGATCTCATAACAATAACTCAAGTTACTAAAAACATATTGGCTGCAAATTATGAAGCGCAGACATTTGGTAATAAATTACGAACGAACTTAATGATCAAATATACGGGGAACAGTACTAAACAGACGAATCCGAACCCTACCTATAATGATGATGGAACTTATGAGCTCGATCCTATTGTAAAGAAACGATTCGATGATAATTTTGGATACGGGGCGACAATCTCTTATAATATTATTCCCCGGCTGTTTTTGATTACGTCAATGGAAAACAGTTACATTATGCCTACAGAAGAGCAGATGTTTGGAAACCTCGAAAACAATATTTTGCCCAGTCTAGATTTACGTCCCGAACATAATGTAAACTATAATCTTGGGTTTAGATGGGGGAGCTTGGATTATGGCAGACATAGCTTTTCATTCTATGGTAGTGCATTTTTGAGAAATGGGTATGACAAGATCAGTAGGCAAACTGTTGATAGCGTTCAAACAGATAGTGATATGGATATACAGGCTGCAGCATTTGTTAATTTAGGCATGGTTCAGTCTAAGGGGCTAGAAGCAGAAGTACAGTATGTTTTTGATAACAGATTGAATGCGACTTTTAATTTTTCAAAATTTAATGCATTGTATAAACGTAAGTATGATGATGATGGGCGGCCAGATGATAGGTACAATTTGCAAGTCGCCAATGAGCCTTTTTTTACGATAAACACAAATTTGCAATATCGCTTAGATAATCTCATTCAGCGAGGCTCTGTGGTCAATCTATATTATAATTTGGGATATGTCGGCGCATATGATATCGCTTGGTTCCCGTCTGAAGGAAGTCTTACACCTTATCAGTTGTTTCATGATCTTGGCGCGAGCTATCGTTTCCCGTCAGGAAAGCTTGTCGCGAGTCTTGATCTAAAAAATATATTTAATGCAGCATTATATGACAACTTTGGCGTTCAAAAGCCAGGAAGAGGAGCCTATTTCAAAATAAATTATACGATCGGTAAATTTTAAGATAAAGTAATAACATGAAAAAAAATCTATTTAAAACAGCCTTTTTTGGACTAATGATTACTTCTTTAGCATTGGGAAGTTGCGAAAAAAATAACGAGTCTGAAGTTCCGGCACCCGAGCCAGAACCGGAAGAAGATGCAACTCGTTGGATTACATTAACAGCTGCACTAAAGCAGACCACTGATGGTGATGGTAACGGAGGTACATTGGCTTATGCTATCACGCATGAACAAGCAATTAATTCGACATTTGAATTGGATATTTTTCCAGCAGGAAAGGCATTGAAACTTGAATCCCCACGAACTTCTAGGATACAAGCTTCTGCTGATGGAAAATATTTGTATGATATTCAATATACAGGTGCAGACGGAGGTATCTTTCAAAAATTTAGAGTAGACGGTGAAGAGAATTACGTGAGGGTACAAGACGAGGTGAACACCGCAATTATCTTAGGAACATCTCCTCGTTGGGTTAAATCTGCTGAGGGAGTAGGTGTAGGCGTGAGTATTACAACTGAAACTGCATATACTGGAACTTTTCCTGCTGTGACTTTTGGGTCAATTAAATCTACTGCTGCCGTGGCTTCCCTTAACCTTGAAAGTCCGAGTATCTTAAACACAGCTTCTTTTGATGTACCTTTTACAGAAGCACAATTAGCCCAAGGTTATTCTATTGGTCGTATCGATGTTCCTATTTTAAATCAAGCGAAGGATAAAGTATATATAGGTTGTAATGTTTCTAAAATTAACCCAGTTGGTACTCCTACGCAAAATGCAACCTCAGGAGTTGTTTCATGGCCAAGTGATGCTGCTAATATAGCGGGAACGGTTACCATTGTACTTGATTATCCGACGTTAAAGAATCCTAAACTAATATGGTCTACGAAAAGTAAATATGGTAATAATGGTTATAGAACGATGATTCAGCATATTGGTGATGATGGGCACGTCTATCAAGCCACAGGTGTAAATACCACAGGATATCCGCATATCCTTCGTATCGATAAAAATACGAATGATTATGACAATACCTATTTGTTTGATCTTTCACAGGCGTTAGGGGTGGATGGAATTGCTGGGATCAAAGCTTGGAAATATCTTGGTAATGACAAAGGGTTTGTTATGTACGATATCAACAAAACCGGAGGTTATTTAGCTTTGATAGATTTAAAAGCAGGTACAGCTACTAAAATTGCGACAGAATACGAAGCCAAATTGAATTTTGACCAACATCAAAGTATAGCGGTTGAGGGGGATTATGTATATGTTCCTTTGACACCTGTAAGTGAAGCTGGAAACGTATTCGTTTACAATTGGAAAACGGGAGAACTTACTAAAGGTGCTAAATTGGCAAATGGAACGGGACATCGTTTTATTGGTGCATACTAATCCAAGTTTTCAATATTTTTTATAAAGTAAAATCAGGTAAGGGCTTGACCTTACCTGATTTTTATATAAATATCATTTTTACTATGCTGTTTACCTAGAGAAAATAATCCTGCTGTAGAATCCAATGACTAAATTAAATTATTAAGCCCATCACGCGTTGTAACAACCAATCATCAAGGATTCTAGGAATAAAATAAATAAATATATAGATGAAAAAAATATTTTTAGCCTTAGCTTTATTTGCTGCGATGCCTACTTCGGCGCAGCAATCTAAAGGCAATACGTTAATGTCTCCCGATTTTTGGAAATCAAAACCCACAGTTGAACAAGTAAAAGCCGAAATAGCCAAGGGGAACAGCCCCTCGCAACCCGATGGTGCCTCCTGGGATCCAACAGCAAGAGCAATTCTTAACGACGCTCCATTAGAAACTATCAAATTCATGGTAGAGCAAGAAGGAAATGGCGTTGCAAAAAAGACACATCACAGTGCATCCTATTTACATTGGGCAGCAGCGAGAGGAAATGAAGACTTAGTAGCTTACCTCATCGCAAAGGGATCCGATGTACATTTGTCCGATAGTCATGGACGTACGGTAATAGCGAATGCTGTAGCAAGCGGGAATAAAAACACCGCTATTTACGACGCACTTTTCCTCGCAGGAATAAAACCTGATCAAAAATATGAAGATGGAGCTTCACTTTTATTACTAGGTGTAGCAGGGGATAATGATCTGGTTGTATCGGACTATTTTGTGTCTAAGGGTTTGTCTTACAACGATACCGATGAATACGGAAGCACCGCGGTAGATTATGCAGCTAAGTTGGGTGATATCGCATTGATAGAAAAACTGATTAGTAAGGGAATCAAACCAACAAACAGAGCTCTTTTCTTTGCCGCACAGGGGTCTAGGATGTCCCAAAATGGTATTGAAACATATCAATACTTAATCGAAAAGCTAAAGTTAGATCCCACGGCGATTCATGCCAAGGACGGCACTACGATGCTGCATGCATTGGTGCGACGTCCAAATATGGATGTCGTTAATTACTTTTTGGAAAAAGGTGTAGATATCAATGTAAAAGACAACGAAGGCAATACAGTCCTATCCAATGCAGCAAGTGGAAGGGATATTTCCTTAATCAAAACCTTAGTTGCTAGAACCTCAATGATCAATACTCTCAATGAAAAAGGGGAGTCGGCATTGACCAAAGCAACAGCAAATGGTTCAATAGAAACCGTTTCGCTCTTATTAGAAAATGGTGCAGATATTAAAGTTACGGACAAAGAAGGGCGAAATCTAGCTTATTACTGGTTTAATTCTTTCCAGGAAGCAAGATCTGGAGGAGCGTTCGGTGGAGGACCACAAGGAGCAGCAGCTCAGCGTCCGCAAAGTGGGGCACAGACTCAGCCACAGAAAGATGATTTTGCTGAAAAGCTATTGGTTTTAAAAGAGTACGGCTTGGATGTAACTGCTCCGCAAGGTGATGGAAGTTCACTTTTTCATCTTGCAGTAGCTAAGGAAAGTGCGAGTCTAGTAAAGAAAGCTGCTGAATTGGGAGCAGACATCAATGCGCAGGATCAAGAAGGGACAACGGCTTTACACAAGGCTGCGCTAATCGCTAAAAACGACCAAACCTTAAAAGCACTAATTGTATTAGGGGCTAGGAAAGATTTGAAGACTGAGTTTGGTGAGACTGCCTATGATTTGGCACAGGAAAATGACTTTCTAAAAAATAATAATATTGCTATCGATTTTTTGAAATAAATCTCGCTATCCAAAACAAAAATATTCTTTATGACAAAAAAAATAATATTATTTACGCTATTGAGTCTGTTCTCGGTAAGTTCATTTGCTCAAAAAAGTAAATATAAATGTATGATTCAAATGAACAATTATCAAGGGGAAAAAGCATACGTGATCGTATCTCTTATAGATCCGAAGGGCGAGTACGAAAAGACTTTTGCTGTACTTGGTCCAGATAAGCAATGGTTTAATACATTAAAGGAGTGGTATAAATTCCAGAACAAAACCAAAGAGAAAATAAGTGCAGTTACTGGCGCTTCTGTAGGAGGAGGTGATCGTGCGGTACGTACCTTCGAAATAGAAGATGCCAAACTGAATAAGGGCTATAAATTACGTTTTGAATCCGCGGTAGAAGAACAAAAATACCACGTAAAAGATGTTGAAATTGCGTTAACATCGCAAGGAATAGTAGAAAAGATAGAAGGTTCGGGGTATATTCGCTTCGTGAAATTAAGTAAGGTTCAATAATGACCCTATCCATTTGGAGATTCGCTCATTTGACCCTTGCGGTCATCTCCTCCTTGTTTTTGCTGATACTTTCTATCACAGGAGTAATCTTGGCAATAGGGGCAGTAGAAGAAAAGACACAGGGGTACAAAGTGGAGGATGTTCATCAAATAAATCTTTCACAGGTCATTCCGGAACTGTGGAAGGTTTATGCTGAAATAACGCAGCTAACGGTAGATCACAACCAGTTTGTGATCATAGAAGCATTTGATGAGAATGGAAATCCTTTGAAAGCTTATATCAACCCCAGAGATGGTGCTGTATTAGGTCAACTGGAACCTCAAAGTGATTTCCTTCAATGGAATACAGCATTGCACCGTTCCCTGTTTATGAAGGAAACAGGGAGAATCATCGTCGGTATCGTTTCTTTTTTGCTTTTTCTTATTACAATCTCTGGCGTGGTTCTCCTTGCGAAACGACAGCAGGGAATACATAATTTCTTTGCTAAAATTAAAAACGATTTCTTTTCGCAGTATTTTCATGTTCTTAGTGGACGTTTTTTTCTGATTCCAATACTTATCATCGCGCTTACAGGAACCTATCTTTTTATGGTCAGAGTCGGACTGGTGAACAACGAAAGTCAGTTTGTTAACATGCCTGTAATGAGGGATGCTGTCGATTCCAAAGCATTAAAAGATTTTCCTGTTTTTCAGGAAACGAAGCTTGTCGATGTGGAAAAAATAGAATTTCCATTTATCCCTGACGACCCAGACGAACACTATGTGTTGAAGCTAAAAGATCGCCAATTATCCATCAACCAGATTACAGGACAAATTTTAGAAGAGAGCCGATACCCCTATAGCCTGCTTTTAGAAAAATTAAGTTTGAATTTACACACTGGACGAACAAGTATTGTATGGGCTTTTATTCTGGCTTTTGCGTCGCTGAATATTCTGTTTTTCATCTATACAGGTTTTGCAATTACGTTTCGAAGAAAGCAAACAAAGGTGAAAAATAAATTCAATAGTTCTACTGCGGAGTATGTTATCTTGGTCGGTTCGGAAAATGGTAGTACGTTATCTTTCGCCCATAAGATTCATCAACAACTACTCGCGCAAGGCTATAAATCCTTTTTGACGGAGATGAATAAATTTTCTACTTTCCCTCAGGCCACCCATCTGTTGCTGTTCTGCTCTACTTATGGACTCGGTACCGCTCCTGCTAATGCGTTGCACTTTGATAGATTGGTTTCATCGTCTTTGCAAAAACGACAAGTAAAGTTTACTGTAATTGGTTTTGGTTCAAAATCTTATTCCGATTTTTGTGCTTATGCAAAACATATAGATAGACTGTTGAACCGACAGTCTTGGGCTGAACGCCTATTGGATCTGTATACGGTTAATGATCGCTCCGCCACGGAATTTATCGCTTGGGTGAAAGCTTGGAACGATAAGAAGATCTGTGAATTAAAAAGTACACCGGCATTGTATACGAACAAGGCAACGGGCTTGCAGCGTTTCGATGTACTGAAGCGAACGGAAGTGACTGAAGATAACTCTACCTTTAGTATGGTGCTTCGCTCAAATACAGGAAAGTCCTTTCAATCCGGAGACCTATTAGCCATTTATCCCGAAAACGATAGTCGGGAGCGCTTATATTCCATTGGCAAAATAGAGGGCACTATTCAACTCGTGGTCAAGTTATACCCTCAGGGATTAGGATCAGAGTTCCTTTATAAAGTTAGTAAAGATGACTGTTTTTTAGGCAGGATTATTACAAATAAAGAATTCCATTTTCCAAAGAAAGCTTCCGCAGTTGCGATGATTGCGAACGGAACAGGGATAGCACCCTTTCTTGGGATGATAGCGGAAAGCAAAAGAAAAGCAATGATAAGGCTTTATGCAGGTTTTCGATATAATAATACGCTCGCGAAACAGTATCGTGAATTTGCCGATGAAGCGATTTTATCAGGAAAACTAATGGGGGTTCAAATGGCTTTTTCACGTGAAGAAGAGTCCAGCTATGTTATGGATCTGATCAGAAAAGATCGTGGGTATTTTTTTGAACTATTGGAAAATAACGGCATTATTATGATTTGTGGCTCATTAGGCATGCAGCAAAATGTGGAAAATGTTCTTCAAGATATAGGACTGACAAAAGATTGGAGTCATTATAAAAAACAGATATTAGTAGATTGTTATTAAACCTATTCGTTGTTTATGCCCATACGCTCTCACTTCATTCGGTTTCTTTCTGTTCTTTGCTTTCTTTTTTTTGGACTGAAGATTGTCTTTTGTCAACAGATTTTCAAAAAGCAAACCATACAAATGGGGTCAACTTTCGAGTTTGTTTTGGTAGAGAATGATTCTTTAAGCGCACAACGTCATTTTCAGTCCGTTATTGATGAAATTGAGCGAATTGAAAATCTAATTTCGGAATGGAGACCGCATACGCAGATATCACAGGTAAACCGCTATGCTGGAATTCGCCCTGTACGTGTCGATAAAGAAGTGTTTGAGTTGACACGGCGTGCTGTTCGCTATTCTCAGTTTAGTGAAGGCACTTTCGATATCAGCATAGCTGCTTTGGATAAAGTATGGCATTTTGATGGAGAGATGAACGAACTTCCTTCGGATGAGATGATTCTCGGTTCTATCCAAAAGGTCGGGTATACACATATTATACTGGATACCGTTAACTCTACCATTTTTTTAGAAAAGAAGGGTATGAAAATTGGCTTTGGATCTATTGGAAAAGGTTATGCAGCTGACCAGGGAAGAGCATTGTTACAGTCTCTAGGTGTGAAAGGCGGTATTGTCAATGCTTCTGGTGATCTTTCCACTTGGGGGGGGCAAGCAGACAAACAGCCTTGGAAGATTGGCGTGCGTGATCCATTTCGTACTTACAAGATGGTAAAAGTTTTGAAATTACGAGAGGGAGCGGTCGTTACATCGGGTAGTTATGAGAAATACGCCGAGATACAGGGCAAACACTATGCGCATATTATCAATCCCAAAACAGGATGGCCCTCAACGGGATTAACCAGTGTGACAGTATACGGTCCTTCTGCCGAGTTGGCAAATTTTTTGAGTACCTCGATTATGGTTCTAGGAGCTGACGAAGGGAGGTCGCTACTTAAGAAATTTCCTAATTATAAAGCGGTGTTTGTAAGAGACAGGTAAGCATAATTACCTAAATAAAAATAGCGGTTGAGACATTTACCTCAACCGCTATTGCTTTGTTTCAATATAAATAGTCTAAAATAATTTTATCTATTACTTCGGCTACTTGATCTTTCTGATGCAGCCTTAGAAGAATTTTCCCGTGTCGTATTACTACGTGTAGCGGTACTGCTACGCGAGGTGCTTGAAGAACTTTGACGGCTAGATGGCGAAGCAGTGCTGTTAGTTCGCTGACTAGTTTGATAAACACGTGATGACGCCGTGCTTTGTCCTCCTTGGTTACGCGAGCGACTTTCGCTTCTATTTGGCGTGGCACGTTGCTCGGTACTTGTTCTTCCGTTTGAACTATTGCTGCGCTGTTGTTGTGTAGTGCTTCTACTTACGCCGCTAGATTGTTCATTTCTAGACGATGACCTCGACTGATTTTGAGGTGTTGAACGCTCTTGTCGTGTTGGAGCTTCGTTTTTACTTTCACTGCGATTTATGCGATTTGTTGTTGTAGATCGCTCTGTTGCGGTGTTTGTGCGTCCAACGTTTCTGTTGTTTTCAGAACGATCAGATCGCGTCGTAGTTGAATTTCTACTGCCACTTCTGCTATCGGTATTTCTATTTTGTATAGTATTGTTTCTCGTATTATTGCTTCCCGTCGAACGATCAGTTCGGCGTGCTTCATTTGTGCTTCTGCTGTTCTGCCCGGCATTACTCCTGCTTGCAGAGCTTCTGGTCGAATTTCTATCCGGTTTGTAAATTGACACCGAGCGATTATCTACGCGAGATCTTCCTGGATTACTCGTTGTGCGTACACTTCTTACCGAAACACGGCGGCCAAGATTCCGTTCAATGTCTCTACGGCCAGGACCTCCATAATAATGGTGATTATTTACGATGTAAGTATTATTTATAATCGTTGTCCGATTATAAATATTGCGTTGTCCATAACTCCAGTGCCGCGAGATATAAGGATCATATATGCGTCGAACAGGCAGAAATACCCATAAGTTAATAGGGAGCGCTGCAGAGATTGATATACCCACTGCTGGCGCCATAGGTGCCCAGCCATAATAGCCGCCACCAGTACGCCAATCGACCCAAGCAGGTCCCCATTCATAACCCGGAATCCATCCCCAACCATTATAGTTTGTATAGACCCAGCGGCCGTAATGGAAAGGAGCCCATCCCCAATCGTAGTTAGATACCCACGTGTTACCGTACTCTGTCATCGTCCAATATCCGTTCGTTCCGTAAGGACGGAAATTCCGATCTACATCGGGAAACCAAATATCACCGTAATTGACATCTCTATCCCAATAACCGTAAGGCGAAAGTTCGTCATAGAAGAGGTCAAATGAAACATCTCCGTAGACTTGGGCGGACACTTTATTTACTGAAAATATACTAGCAACAATCGCGAGGATTGTAAAATATAGTGTGTGGGTTTTCATGCGTTTCATACTCTTTTCATTTATAGTGAAACATTCTCGTGTTTGTATAGTATGACGGATACGACAAAGCAAAGGTTTAATTGGAGAAGTGAAGTTATAGATCGCATGCGGCTTAATACTTGTCAAATAACCTCGGTATTTTTGTTCTTCATGGTGTATAATACGTTGATTTATTGTGGTTAAGTTGGTTTTGAAAATGGGAGAAATCAGTTTGTTTGTCTCAGATTTTAATTTCCTACTTCTCAAATAAAACAAGGAAATCTGTCAGAGGACAGCGTACCTCTAATCGCTAACGCACAAGATGAACAAAGTTGTAAACAAACCATAAACATTTTCGTTTATTAAATATTAATATATGATTGGACGTGGAAAGAATAAAGTTCGTACATTTGTCGGGTATTTTTTTGACCGCCATATATTGGGCATCAGCTTTAACTTCATACTTGAATGGGAAGTAAAATAGAAAAACTACTTATCGAATTTGCAAGGATACATCGTTTTATGATGAGTTTTTTGCGAGAAGCGGTATCTCCTCCTTATGAATTCAAGGAAATTATTCGTCAGTGTTATGAAATCGGTTGGAAGTCGTTTCCACTTATCAGTTTAACTGGCTTTATCGTTGGATTTGTATTTACCAAACAGTCACGACCTTCCTTGGAAGAGTTTGGCGCAACTTCTTGGCTTCCTGCCTTGATATCAATAGCTATTGTTCGGGCTCTAGCACCGTTGGTTACAGCGCTTATCGCCTCCGGGAAAGTAGGTTCCCAAATTGGAGCAGAGTTAAGTTCAATGAATGTTACGGAACAAATTGACGCGATGGAAGTGTCGGGTACCAATCCTACGAAATTTTTAGTATCCACGCGTATCGTTGCGACAACCTTTATGATTCCTGTCCTTTGTTTCTACGTAGCTGGTATCGGTCTTTTTGGAGGTTATTTAAGTATTGCTAGTAAAGATGACCTGAGTATATTGGCATTCTTTACACAGGTATTTGAATCTATAGAACCTAAGGACATCTTCGCGATGGTTTTGCGTGCAGTAGTATTTGGTTTTACAATAGGATTTGCAAGTTCTTATGTTGGATATTATTCCAGTAAAGGAACCGAAGGTGTTGGGAAAGCAGCCAATGCAGCGGTTGTATCATCGATGTTTTTAGTGTTTATTGAGGAGTTGCTTATTGTACAGTTACTATCATTAATCGGTTAATCATCAAAAAATGGAGAAAGGTGAAGTAAAAATCAACCATGATGATGTCGTTATTCATGTGGATAACGTCAGTAAATCATTCGGCGATTTGCATGTTCTACGAGACGTAGATTTGAAGCTGTATAATGGTGAGAATCTGGTTGTTTTAGGGCGATCGGGAACAGGTAAATCCGTGCTTATTAAATTGATTTCCGGTTTGTTGAGCCCTGATAAAGGTGATGTTCGTGTATTGGGAGAAGTGGTAAATGAATTGGAGGATCGCGATTTGCGCGCCTTAAGACAACGTATAGGATTTTCTTTTCAGAATAGTGCGTTATACGATAGTATGACCGTAAGGGAAAATCTTGAGTTTCCTCTGGTTCGGAACAAACGTAGCTTAACCCGCGCAGAGATCAATAAAGAGGTGGAGGAAGTTTTGGATGGTGTGGGATTGTTGCGTGCGATTAACCAAATGCCTTCTGAGCTCTCCGGCGGACAGCGCAAGCGCATAGGTATTGCGCGCACGTTAATCCTTCGTCCGGATATCATGCTTTATGATGAACCCACGGCGGGTTTAGACCCTATTACCTGCTTGGATATCAATACGCTCATTAATGAGGTTCAAGAGCGCTACAATACATCATCTATTATCATTACTCACGATTTAGCCTGTGCCAAAATGGTGGGCGATCGTATGGTGATGTTATTGGATGGAAAATTTGAACGACAAGGGTCTTTTAACGAAATTTTTGACACAGACGATGATCGTGTCAAACCATTTTATGACTATAATTTTATTGTTTAAAATATATGAGTACAAACGAAAGGAAGCGTTCGCTTACGGTTGGATTATTTGTTCTGATAGGTCTGGTTATTTTGGTAGCCGGTATTCTTGTGTTGGGAACCCAACAGAATAGGTTTAGCAAAAATCTTGTTGTAACCACTTATTTTCACGACGTAAAAGGCTTGAAAGTCGGTAACAATGTATGGTTCTCAGGTGTAAAAGTCGGGATTGTAAAGGCTATTAAATTTCAAAGTGTGGACAACGTGCAAGTAGTATTACAGATCGAAGAAAAATCGAGCGAGTATATTCGTGAAGACGTGGTCGCGAAGTTGGGTTCTGATGGTTTGATCGGAAATGCTATCGTGAGTTTAGTTGGCGGTAGTGAGAGAGCTCCAGCAATTAAAGACGGTGACGTAATTAAGTCTTTAACAGGAACAGATACCGAAGCCATGTTTGCCACTTTGCAAACAAATAATGAAAACCTCGTAGAGATCACGAAGAACTTTGCTGTGCTGTCGAAGCAAATGGTAGAAGGTAGAGGTACTGTAGGAGCTTTGCTCACAGATTCGACAATTGCTATGTCATTAAAAAGCTCTGTAAATTCATTAAACAAAGTCATGAGCGATGCAAATAAGGCTTCTGCAAATTTGGCTATTTTAATGAATAAACTGAATAGCAATCAGGGGCTGATTCATGATTTGACGACCGATACAGCTGTTTTTGCAAGCCTAAGGGAGTCAGCAGCGCAATTGCAAGGTGTTACACAAACAGCTTCTGCTTTAATGGCCAATCTGAATGAAACCTCAACACGTTTGAATGATAAAAATAATGCAATCGGCGTTTTGACGAACGATCCAGAGGCTGCAT
This sequence comes from Sphingobacterium sp. LRF_L2, assembly GCF_965644235.1. Lineage (NCBI taxonomy): Bacteria > Pseudomonadati > Bacteroidota > Sphingobacteriia > Sphingobacteriales > Sphingobacteriaceae > Sphingobacterium > Sphingobacterium sp. LRF_L2. The sequence continues at coordinate 133,926 of NZ_CBFFRI010000011.1, forward strand.
CAGAGATCAAGCAGATACTGCGCAACTTAAATTTGAGCACCGAAAAATTGGATGACAACATGAAAGCTTTACAAAGTAATTTCCTTTTTCGAGGTTATTTCAGAAAACAAGAAAAGGAACAAGCTAAGGCTGCAAAAGAAGCTGCGCAATAACCTTGGAAAGATTGTATAGTCAGGTCGATAGTATGGAAATTACAGATCAGGATGTCATCTTTGAAGACAACCATTACATAGCTATTAATAAGCGTGCGGGCGATATCGTGCAAGTAGATACCACGGGCGATAAGTCGATGGAAGATATGGTTAAAGAATATCTAGCCGCCAAATATCAAAAACCGAATGGTGCTTTTCTAGGTGTAATTCATCGCTTAGATAGACCCGTAAGTGGAATGATTCTTTTTGCGAAAACCAGTAAAGGGCTGGATCGTATGAATCGTCTGTTTCATGATCGGAAGGTATCTAAGACATATTTTGCAATTGTTCGGAATAAACCGGAGAAAAAGGCAGATACCTTAAAAAACTGGCTGTTGCGGGATCGTAAGAAAATGATTACGAAGGCTTACGATAGAGAAGTAAAAGGCGGTAGTTTTGCGCAACTGGATTATGAGGTGATCGGAGAATTGGACGGATACTTCCTTTTAAAAGTAACTCCACTGACCGGGAGGACGCATCAGATTCGTTGTCAGCTAGCTTATATGGGCTGCCCTATCGTTGGTGATAATAAATATGGATATCCGAGAGGCAGTCAAAGAAGATCCATCTGTTTACATTCCAGAGCACTTACATTTGTCCACCCTATTAAAGAGGAGCCTACTGAATTAACTGCCGAGTTACCAATAGATGGTTTTTGGGAACGGTTTAATGTACTCTTGTAATTTCAATATTCGCTAATCCACAAATAAAACGGTATTTTTGCAGTATGAATGCTAAGTCGTAGAAGATATGAAATCAAAATATATACCATTTCTGCTCCTAATAACTGTCTTGTTGATGATCTGTTTCTATACAGAACTTCCTGCACAATGTGCGATGTGTTCGCTTAATGCGGAGAACAGTGCTACCAATGGGAACACACAAGGGCGCGGATTGAATGATGGTATATTATTTTTACTTGCAATCCCTTACCTTATCGCCGTGGGCGTGGGCATACTTTGGTATACCAAATACCGTAAAAAACAGACTAAGCAAATTTCTCCTTTCGAAAGTAAATAAAGACAATGGCAACCTCAAAGTTTTCTGCTTTTTTGCAATCTAAGTGTCCTCGATGTAGGGTCGGTAAGATGTTTGAAGGTCCTGTCTACGGTTTAAAGAAACAGAAAATGAATGATGTCTGTCCACATTGTGCATTGAAGTTTGAAATCGAACCCGGTTACTTTTATGCCGCGATGTATGTCAGTTATGCTTTTTCTGTCGCCGAAGTGGTTTGTTTAGGACTGTTGACTGCTTGGACGACTAGAAGTGAGTCTCCTTGGTTATATCTTATCGTTTTGTTTGCTGCTATTTTTGCTTTTGCCCCATTTAATCTACGGTATTCTAGACTTGTTCTTCTCCATTTCTTATCACCGAAAGTTTCCTATAATCCGAAGTACGAAGAAAGATTAGGGAAATAATACGCTTATTGATTGTTGTGACTCTGAATAGGTACGGTTACCAAATCCGTGCTGGATATTGTTGCGTATAGTTTATAAAAATTGTCGCTCTTGTGGATAAAAATTGTTCCAGCACGTTGGAGTATCCAGTATATTTATTGTTTATTATTGTTCAGCCTTTCTTAATCCTGGAATTCTATCTGGTATTTAATATATAGACTGTAAAAATGCACTTTTACTGATTTTGTTGCTTAAAATATAGCGGGGTAATGCAGGTGTATATAGACGAGACATTCCATTATTCGTAGAAATTAAAGGTAAAGCAGTTTTAAAAAAATAACTTATTATATTTTAACCAAGTCCTCTCTTATTTTCACCATAATTGTTGTGGCCTATTGTTAATATTGAGTTAATCTCGTAACTTTCAATCACACTAATCAGGAGTCTCAACAAAGGTTACTAACAATCTAAAGGTGTTCTGTTATGAAAATGATTCAATTTAACGTGCCATCTCCAAAGGATAAATCAGTTTATGTGCAGGAGGATCGCTTGTCCGATTTTTATCCCTACTTCCACAAGCATGAAGAATATCAGTTTATGTGGATTATAAAAGGAGAGGGGACATTGTTCCTCGCTGACAGTTTTCATCCTTTTATCGAAAATGATATCTTTCTACTAGGGCCAAATCAGCCTCATGTGTTTAAACGAAACGAAAATTCGTTGGAAAATACAGAGGTAGAGTCTGTCTCTATTTTTTTCAACCTTAATGGCTCTTTATCGAGCTTGTTTAATATGCCTGAATTAAGAGGGGTATTAGACTTTATAATGCAAAATACGAATGGTTTTAAAGTTCCTCAAGCCTATACAAGTCGTATAAAACGTCGCATTGCTCTACTCAAAAAAGCAAATATGATGGAGCAGCTTATGAGCTTTGTATTTCTTTTGAAAGAGCTTAGTTTGGTTTCACAAGAATTGAAACCGCTATCGGTAACAACGGTGCTCAATAAAGATGATGGATTTCTGCGTATTAATGACGTCTGTCGTTACATCAAAGACAACTTTAGACGTGCAATTACACTAGAGGAAGCTGCTGATCATGCAAATCTTACGCCTCAGGCTTTCTGCCGTTACTTTAAAAAACATACTGGATTAACCTTTGTGAGTTATCTCAATGAGCTTCGTATTCAAGAAGCTTGTCAACTGATTACTTCGCAACGTTACGAAAGTATTGGACTTGTCGCATACAACTCGGGCTTCAATAGTATCACAAATTTTAACCGTGTTTTTCGCTCGGTGACCGGATTTTCTCCAAAAGAATACTACGGACGATATAAAAATAACGTCTAGTTTGTGATCTTGTTAAAATGCGGTGAATTTTGATTAAATCTCGACTAGCATATCAATTTATTAGGCCATAGTTTTGAAAAAAACAATTATTATTTATGGCGAATTTAAATTGGAGTGGAATTTTCCCAGCGATGTTGACACCGTTTCACGAAAATGGTGAGTTAAATTTTGAGATGCTTTCAATAAATATTGAAGCACAATTATCAGCAGGTATTCATGGCTTGATTTTTTCGGGGTCACTGGGAGAAGCAAGTACGTTGACAACAGAAGAAAAATTTGAAATATTAAGCTATGCACTGAAAGTCGTGAACGGACGTGTACCAGTGCTCCTTAATATCACAGAAAATACAACGAAAGCCGCTGTTGAGTTTGCGAAAAAAGCAGAAGAGTTAGGCGCAGATGGATTGATGGTATTACCTCCTATGCGTTACAAAGGAGACGATCGTGAAGTTGTGGCTTATTTCAGAACAATCGCACAAAGTACAAAACTTCCTATTTTGATCTATAATAATCCAGTCGATTACGCTACAAACGTGACGTTGGATATGTTTGAAGAGTTACTTCAAGAACCAAACATTCAAGCTGTCAAAGAGTCTACGCGTGACTTGACCAATATTACCCGCCTACGCAATCGCTTCGGAGACCGTTTAAAGATCCTAGGTGGGGTGGATACCATTATCGTAGAGTCTATTGTCGTTGGTGCAGATGGTCTTGTCGGAGGCTTGGTTGATGCTTTTCCAAAAGAGACATATGTATTGTATGATTTGGTGAAGAAGGGAGAAATAGAAAAAGCACTAGAATTGTACAGATGGTTTATGCCATTGCTCGAACTGGATATTCATCCAAAATTAGTACAATACATCAAGCTGGCAGCAAGCAAGGTCGGTTTGAGCACTCCTTACACACGGGCTCCTCGTTTAGAGTTAGTTGGTGAAGAAAAAGAACGTGTAAATAAAATAATAGATGATGCATTAGCATCAAAACCTCAATTTTAATTGTATGTATATCGAAATGTCCAATGAACAAATCCATGGTATTATTCAAGATTCTTTAATTGGATATAACTATCTTCAAGAAATTTCTTTAGCGAAGCGTGCTGATCTGATGCACGCTATCGCTGATAGTATTGATGCTTTGGGCGAAGAGCTTATAACGACCGCACAAGCAGAATCTGCTTTGCCTATCCCCAGGCTTCAAGGCGAAAAGCAACGTACGATCAATCAATGGAGATCTTACGCAAATGCTGTACGGAAAGGTGTCTATTCGGAAGCCCGCATTGATAAGGGAGATGGTGCTTCCAAGGCAGACATCAGAAAATATAATAAAGGACTGGGACCTGTAGCCGTTTTTGGTGCAAGCAATTTTCCTTTTGCTTTTTCTACTGCAGGAGGCGACACAGCGAGTGCTATTGGTGCCGGATGTTCTGTAGTATTTAAGGAGCATCCCGGACATCCTAAAACTTCCCAAATTATGGCAAAAGCCATTGTGGACGGATTGGTGAAATTTGGTGCGCCTGCTGAGGTCTTTGGCTATATTTCCGGAAGCTCAAATGCTGTAGGCGAGCAATTGGTTGTGCACCCTATTATAAAGGCTGTTGCATTTACTGGATCTTTCCGCGGTGGTAAGGCTTTGTTTGATCTGGGAACACAACGCAATGAGCCAATTCCTGTATTTGCGGAAATGGGAAGTGTAAATCCTGTTTTGGCATTACCTCAATATCTGGAGCAAAATTTGACAGCTTTTGCATCTCAATATATCAGTTCGTTGACTTTGGGTGTAGGGCAATTCTGTACCAATCCAGGGCTACTTCTTGCGATAAAGGGAGAATCGCTCGATCAATTTAAGCTACTTCTAGCACAAGAAATAGCAAAAGTAACAGATGCCGTCATGTTACACGCTGGCATTGCAAAAGCGTACAGTGAGGCGAAGTCTCATTTATCAAACCAATCCGATGTAGCACTTTTAGGCGATGGAATTTCGACAGAAGAATCACGCGCAGTGGCAGCCGTATACGGTACATCTGCCACTACTTTTTTAGGAAATTCACTTCTCGGTGAGGAGATATTTGGCCCTACGGGGCTTGTGGTGGAATGTGCTGATTCTGAAGAAATGGCCCTCGTATTGGGGAAATTGGGGGGACAGCTCACCATAACCTTTGCAGCTACAGCAGAAGATGTAGCACAAAACAAAAATCTATTTACTCTGGCACAAGAGAAGTGTGGACGTCTGTTATTTAACGGAATGCCTACCGGTGTTGAAGTCGTATATGGAATGCAACATGGAGGGCCTTATCCATCAACTACAGATAGTCGTTTCACTTCCGTTGGACCCGACGCCGTGAAACGCTTTTTACGTCCGTTAAGTTTTCAAAATTGGCCCAACGAGTTTCTGCCCGAGGAACTTCAAAATGAAAATCCCTTGAAAATTGAAAGAATAGTTGACAACCAGAGAACGGTGGAATAATAGATGTAAAAGAAATGAAGAAGACTTTTTTTTGTATAGACTCCCACACTTGTGGCTGTCCCGTAAGGTTGGTTACCGGCGGGGCACCACTGCTGAATGGAAACTCCATGATGGAGAGACGTTTGCATTTTATGGAAGAGTACGATTGGATACGCAAAGGCTTAATGTTTGAGCCTCGTGGCCACGATATGATGAGCGGCAGTATGCTTTATCCACCTTCCGATCCTCAGAATGATATTGGCGTTCTGTATATTGAAACAAGTGGCTGTTTGCCCATGTGTGGACATGGCACAATAGGGACAGTAACGATTGCAATCGAAGAAGGTTTGGTGATTCCGAAAGTTCCCGGAAAATTGCGATTAGAAACTCCCGCTGGTATTGTGCTTATTGACTATACCCAAAAAGGACCAAAAGTAGAGACCGTGAAGCTAACGAATGTACGGTCTTTTTTGTATAGCGAAGATTTATTGGTCGATTGTCCAGACCTAGGGGAAATTCGTGTGGATGTCGCTTATGGCGGAAATTTCTACGGTATTATTGATCCTCAGCCTCATTTCGAGGATATTAGTAACTTCTCAGCAAGCCAGCTTATCCACTACGGAAAAATCATTCGGCGGTTATTGAATGAAAAGTATGAATTTATTCATCCTGAAAATGCGAATATACACGGTTTGAGCCATATCCAGTGGACAGGAAAGCCTATAAAATCGAATTCTTCAGGAAGGAATGCCGTTTTGGTGGGAGAAAATGCGTTAGATCGTTCTCCATGCGGCACGGGAACCTCTGCCCGTATGGCACAATGGTATGCCAAAGGTAAATTAAAACCCGGTGAAGAGTTTGTACATGAAAGTTATATCGGTTCTCAATTTATTGGCAAAATTGAAGCGATAGAGACCGTGGCTGGTAAATCTGCTATTATTCCTTCGGTAGAAGGTTGGGCTAGAATCACAGGTTACAATACCATCATTATTGATGACGAAGATCCTTACAAAGAAGGCTTCCAAGTCATGTAATCAAAATTAATAATCACGACAACAGCGTAAAGTGGAAAAAAATAAAGGTACGGTAATAGTTATTGGAGCTGGGATAGCAGGGCTATCATCGGCTTTTTATTTAGTGCAAGATGGGTGGAAAGTTGTCGTCTTGGAAAGGAACTCCTTAGACGATAATTGTTCCTATGGAAATGCAGGAATGATTGTTCCCAGTCATTTTACGCCGTTAGCGGCTCCCGGTATTGTCGCACAGGGTATAAAATGGATGTTCGATAGTAAAAGTCCATTTTATGTGCGTCCAAATCTAAGTTGGAATTTGATGAACTGGGGATTAAAATTCCTAAAACATGCCAATAAGCAACATGTGGATAAACATGCTGAGGCTATTCGGGATCTCAATTTATATAGTAGTGGTCTTTATGATAGCTGGGCACAGCAAGCTGACTTCGATTTTGAGTTGGAACAAAATGGCATTATGTTTTTGTATAAAACCAAGGAGGTCGAACATGAGGAAGCTGAGTTAGCTAAGCGAGCACAGGATCTGCAACTAGACGTGGAAATGCTGGATGCAGCACAAGTTCAGGCTTTGGAACCTCAATTGAAGATGGATGTGTTAGGGGCTGCATTCTACAAATGCGATGGAAAGCTTTATCCACCCAAGTTGATGAAACAGCTTATAAACTATCTGAAGCATTCTGGAGTCACATTTCATGAGCATACGGACGTTCTTCGTTTTACGACTTCATCACGTCAAGTCAAAGAAGTACTGACCAACAAAGGTAGTTTTTCGGCAGATGAAATCGTGGTAACAGCTGGTGCTTACTTGCCACAGCTAACTGCTAAGTTAGGTTTGAAAACCCCATTGATGCCCGGCAAGGGATATTCGTTTATGTATAGCCCAGAGGAGGGACAGTCACTCAAGCATGCTGCGTTGTTGCTGGAGGCACGTGTAGCGGTTACTCCAATGAATGGACAGATTCGTTTTAGCGGTACTATGGAACTTGGGCCTGCGAATGATACAATATATACAAATAGAGTAAAAGGTATTGTCGAATCTATACCGAAGTACTTTCCTACATTTGATGTTCCTTATCCAGAAGATAAAATATGGTTCGGTTATAGGCCATGTCCACCAGACGGATTGCCGTATCTAGGACGTATATCCAAACTCGCAAATGTGACGCTTGCAGCTGGCGGAGGGATGATGGGATTGAGCTTAGGACCCGCATTTGGAAAAGCAGTCGCCGATTTATTATCTGGCAGAAAAACCGAAACTGACATCAGCGCTTTTAGCCCCGATAGATTTGACTAAAAGCGGTCTAAAATCTAAATAAGACATGAAAAACATCCTTTCCCTAACTAGAAAAGCTGCATTCTGTAGTATGTTGTTCTTTTCTTACACTAACATTATGGCTCAAGACCAAAGCTTATACAACCACACCACGCCAGTGGAACCTCTTATCGTTCAATATGGGCACGATGTCCAAGCCTTAAATTATTTCTATGGTCCCATGCCTAAAGGCTGGGGATATCAACGCGCCGCAGAATCACCGGAGCAGGTGCAACGTTTGCTTGATCTGGATCAATCTTACTTAGACAAACTTAAAGCCTTTCCGTATAAAGCATTGGAGACGGATGGTCAGGTTGATTTTGTATTGTTAAAACGAAAAATTAAACAGGACATCGAGCAATTGACCGCAAAAAAATCGCAGTACCAACGTCTGGAAATTTATTTACCATTGGCAAAGGAAATTTACGGTTTCGAGAAATTGCGCAGAAGGGGAACTGCGATCGATGGGGAGGATATGGCCAAGAAATTACAAGTCGCTTATGCTCAGGTGCAAGAGGCTATGCAGAAAATGGAATCCATTTCGTCATTACCCTACCAAGACGTAAACTTTTTAAAAGCCACTTTGCAATCCTTAAAGCTTCGTCTATCGAGTTCGTATGATTTTTACCACGGTTATGATCCATTATTCACGTGGTGGGGAACGGAACCTTACAAACAACTCACCGCGAAGATAGATGCTTACAGTGATTTGTTGAGCTCGAAAAGCGACTGGAAGGTATTTGACGACGGCAGTATGATCGGTGGTACGCCTATTGGACGAGAAGAACTCAACAAGCAGTTAAAGGATGAATTGATTGCGTATACGGCTGACGACTTATTGAAATTAGCGGATAAGGAATTTGCTTGGTGTGAAGCTGAATTATTAAAGGCTTCACGTGAAATGGGCTTTGGCGATGATTGGAAAGCTGCACAGGAGAAGGTGAAAAATTCGTATGTACCCGTAGGTCATCAGCCGGAATTAATTCTGAAACTGTATAACGATGCGCAAGCGTTTATACAGAAAAATGAACTGATGGATATCCCTGCCTTGGCCGACGAAACTTGGGGTATGATTATGATGACACCAGAACGTCAGCTAGTAAACCCCTTTTTTACTGGAGGTAGAGAAATCAGTATTTCTTACCCTACCGACGGGATGACACAGGAGCAAAAGTTGATGAGTATGCGTGGAAACAATCCTTACTTCTCCCGAGGAACTGTGCAACATGAGCTTAATCCTGGGCATCATCTTCAATATTTTATGAATAGACGTTATAAACCTTACCGTGAAGAAGCTTTCAACACACCTTTCTGGACCGAAGGATGGACGTTATATTGGGAGTTGCTTCTTTATAGTAAAGGCTTTGCACATACACCTGAAGAGCGTATAGGCATGTTATTCTGGCGTATGCACCGTTGTGCACGTATCACGTTCAGTATTAAATTCCATTTGGGAGAATGGACACCTCAGCAATGTATTAACTATTTAGTAGATAAAGTAGGTTTTGAAAAAGCAAATGCGCATGGTGAAGTCAAGCGTTCGTTCGAAGGCGGTTATAGTCCCTTGTATCAATTAGCCTATCTTGTAGGAGGTCTACAATTAATGAGCATAAAAAATGAACTGGTTGATACGGGTAAAATGTCTTACAAAGCTTTCCACGACCAAGTAATAAAAGAAAACTACATGCCAATGGAAATGTTACGTGCGATCATGACCAAACAAAATTTATCAGCTGACCATGAAGCTTCCTGGAAATTTTACAAATTCAATTAAACGCTACATCGATGGAGAATACAAATCAATCTTTTCGAAAGTCGATGAGCCTGCTCGACGCAACGATGCTAGTTGTCGGCAGTATGATAGGTTCGGGTATATTTATTGTATCTGCTGATATTGCCCGAAATACAGGATCCGCAGGCTGGATGATGTTAATTTGGGTGATCTGTGGATTCATGACTCTTACCGCAGCACTCAGCTATGGCGAACTCAGCGCAATGTTTCCTAAAGCCGGAGGACAATATGTGTACCTCCGTGAAGCTTATACCCCCTTGGTCAGTTTTGTTTTCGGTTGGACATTTTTTGCTGTTATTCAGACGGCTACGATAGCAGCTGTAGGCGTAGCATTTGCTAAATTTACAGCTTACTTATTCCCCTTTCTGGACGAAGATGTCTATTTATTGGTATTAGGCGATTATCGAATATCCTCTGCACAGGTGTTGTCCATTGTCGTTATTATTGTGCTCACTTTCATCAATTCAAGAGGCATTAACAGTGGAAAAAGAGTGCAGACAACTTTGACGTTAATTAAAATTTTCAGCTTACTATTGTTGGTTTTATTTGGTTTTATTGCCTTTAAGTATGAGATATGGAATGTCAATTGGCTCACTGAAGATGTATGGAAACTTCGTCGCCTCAATTTAGATGGTTCTTTTGAAGATTACAGTACTTTCGGTGCATTTGGTGCTATATCTGCTGCTATGGTGGGAGCTCTATTTAGCAGCGACTCATGGCATTCGTCATCATCTGTAGCTGGAGAAATTAAAAATCCGCAGCGTAATATTGGCCTCAGTCTGGCCTTAGGAACTACTATTGTTACGGTTATTTATATCGTAACGAATCTAATGTATACTGGTGTTTTGGATTTGCATCAAATGGTCAACGCACCAAAAGATCGGGTAGCAATGAGTGCCGCCCAAGAGATATTTGGGCCTTTTGGAATAACCATTATAGCCGTGATGATTATGATCAGTACGTTCGGTTGTAACAATGGAATTATTTTGGCTGGAGCAAGGGTTTATTACTCTATGGCTCAAGATGGTCTTTTCTTTAAAAAAGTAGGTATATTAAATAAAAATGCTGTTCCAGCTTACGCTTTGTGGATTCAATGTTTGGTTGCTTCTCTATGGTGTTTGAGTGGAAAATATGGCGATTTGCTGGATATGATTACTTGCGTAGTCGTGGTTTTTTATGTGTTGGCCGTAGCAGGAGTTATCCGGCTGAGGTATACACGTCCAGATTTAGACCGCCCCTATAAGGCGCTTGGCTATCCTTTTTTGCCTGTTATTTATATTGTAATGGGGCTTGCTTTTATTATACTTATGCTCGTGTATAAGCCAGATTACACTGTACCGGGTATTGTTATTGCTCTAGCAGGAGTACCCATCTATTATCTTGTTAACAAAAAACGAAAGACAGATGTTTAAACCATTTTTTAATACGATAATCCTCTTCTCGCTGACGATAGGGAGTGTGCTTGGGCAGGGCACTGCACAAGATTACCAACGTGCAAAAGATTTACGAGGCAAGATTAGTAATAAATTGTATGATGTCCCTACACAAATTAAGTGGAATGAGGCTGGTGATCTACTATGGTATGAGAAAAATTCTGCTGAAGGACGCTCCTTGGTACTTGTCGATCCAAAATCAGGCGTAAAATCTGATTTGCTAGCTATAAATGCGCTGAGCGGAGCCTTAAAAACAGAATTAAAGAAGGATATAGATCCTCGTTCAATCACCGCGGATAAGATAACACGTGTTGACCAACAGGTCGTCATATTTGACTATGAGGGGTACAGTTGGTCGTGGAATAGGCAGGAGCATATCTTGACAAAAATTCAAGAACAAAAGGGAGATCGACGTGGGGGATACTGGGGACAGCGCTTTGACGACAGCAAAGGGGAGCCTATAGCATCGCCTGATAAATCGCAAATTGCTTATATTAAAAATAGCAACATTTATGTTGCAAAAAAAGATGATCCAAAGTCAGAAAGGCAATTGACTTTTGATGGCAGTCAAGGTGAATACTATGCTGCACATTTACACTGGTCGCCAGACGGTAAAAAGATTGCGGGGAGTAAGGTCAGAAAAGCAGAAGTGCGTATACTTACTTTATTAGAATCTTCCCCAATAGATCAGCTACAGCCGAAATTACAGACACGCGATTATCCCAAACCTGGTGATGCCTTGTCACAGTATTATCCTGTAATTTTTAATTTAGAAACCAATGCTCTTCTACCTGTAGATCCAAGTTTAATCGCCAATCAGTTTTCCGTTAGTCGCATAGAATGGCGACAAGATAGTAGAGCCATCACGTTTGAATTTAACAAACGCGGACATCAGCAATATGCCATAGTTGAGCTGGATGCGGTAGCTGGTAAAAGCAGGTATCTTATCAATGAAATGAATAAGACTTTTATCGATTACAGCGGAAAACGTTTTAGAGAAGATTTACAGGATGGTAAAGAAATCATTTGGGCTTCGGAACGTGACGGTTGGAACCACTTGTATCGCTATAATGGTACAACTGGTGAAGTGGTGAATCAGATTACAAAAGGCGATTGGGTTGTTCGTAAAGTCGTCTACGTGGATGAGCAAAACAAGCAGATTATATTGGAGGGAAGCGGACGGAATAAAAAACAAGATCCTTATCTGATTCAGTACTACAGTGTCAATTTTGACGGAAGTAATTTTCGCGAATTAACCAACGAAAATGGGAACCATACGGCTTATTTCAATGCTGATTACAGCTACTTTGTCGATGTGTATTCCCGTATTGACCAGACACCTGTTGCTGTTTTACGTGATCGATCTGGAAAAATAAAGGTTTCCTTAGAAAAAGGCGACAATCAAGCACTATTGGCAACAGGATGGAAAGAACCTGAAGTATTTACATCGAAGGCTAGGGATGGACAGACGGATATCTGGGGTATTATTGTTCGTCCGACTAACTTTGATGCAAGTAAAAAATACCCCGTAATCGAGTATATCTATGCGGGGCCCCACAGTTCTTTTGTGCCGAAAACCTACATTCCGAATCCCAGTGGCATGCAAGAGTTAGCTGAATTGGGGTTTATTGTTGTGCAAATTGACGGTATGGGCACCTCCAATCGTTCGAAAGCATTTCATGATGTATGCTGGAAAAATTTGAAGGATGCAGGATTTCCAGACCGTATCTTGTGGATGAAAGATGCGGCGAAGAAATACCCTTACATGGATTTGGAACATGTCGGAATTTATGGAACCTCAGCGGGAGGGCAGAGCTCTACGGCAGCAGTATTATTCCATCCTGAGTTTTATAAAGTTGCGGTATCTTCTTGTGGATGCCATGATAACCGAATGGATAAAATTTGGTGGAATGAACAGTGGATGGGCTGGCCAATTGGTCCAGAATATGCTGATTGTTCGAATATTGAGCATGCAGCGAATTTGCAAGGTAAGTTGATGCTTATCGTCGGGGAGCTGGATGACAACGTGGACCCATCTTCTACCTATCAATTAACCAATGCTCTTATCAAAGCAAATAAAGACCATGAGCTGATCGTTGTACCTGGTATGGGGCATTCCTCAGGTGGAGAGTATGGAGAGAAAAAACGACGCGACTTTTTTGTAAAGCATTTAATGGGCGTTAATCCGCCTCTTTGGAACCAGAATTAACACAAACATTTCATACTTCTTGCTAAAGGCTGCTCTATCTGGGCAGCCTTTTTTGCTATACATCGCCTTTATTAATTATATCCGTAATTAGAGACTAGTCGTCATATCGAAATAGTTTTGGTTTTAGCAAATGCTAAAATAGGTGCGAATAAGCCAGTTAAAATATGGTGATGAGTAAGCAAAATCAGATTAAAATCTAGATTTGTCTTCTGCTAAATTTGGAATATAGAATTGCAACAAAATAGATACTAACCAATAAAGTTGCCAATGTTTTTTGTGAGGCAAAGTAAGTGATTCCAAGATTCTATAAAGATATGCTTGATTAAATGACAAGCGATCTGAGATTGAAATTATTGAGCTTAAACTATACACTTATTAATAATTATGAATATGCATGAACATCCCCCCAAGAAAATCCTACTAGGTATTTTAATGATGCTGTTTTTGCTGAGCGGTCAGCTCTATGCACAGCAGCGTGTTATTTCCGGCGTAGTAAAAGATGAGCAAGGCAAGCCACTTGCTGATGTTAGCGTCTCGGAGAAAGGCGCGAATAATGGTACAAAGACAGAGGCTGGAGGTAGATTTAAGATATCGATACAATCCGCAAAACCGATGTTGGTTTTCAGCTCTGTTGGTTATTTAAAGCAAGAATATGCCGTTAAGTCTGGGAACGAAATCGTAGACATTGTGATGAAAGAAGATGCGGCAGGGCTGGATGAAGTTGTCATCATGGGGTACCAAGACGTACAGCGTCGAAAGACGACAGGTGCCATTGCCTCTGTGAAAGGAAAAGATTTTGAAAATACACCTTATGCAACTTTTGATGCCATGTTGCAGGGACGTGTAGCGGGCTTAAACGTAATGAGTACCTCTGGCGAACCAGGAACCAATAATATCGTGAATATACGGGGATCAAGTAACTTAGGCTTAGCAGATAATGCTATACAGTCTCCTTTGTATGTTATCGATAACATTATTTACGATGTAAGTGATATTCAGGCCGCTTACGGGAACTCTAGTCCTTTGCAGGCCATCAATCCCAACGATATTGAATCAGTTGATGTGTTGAAAGATGCTTCTGCGTCAGCTATCTATGGTGCCCGTGCTGCCAATGGGGTGATTATCATTAAGACTAAACGTCCTGCTTTTGGAAAACCAGAGATTCGTATATCAGCGTATAATGGAGTGTCAGATCGACCATCTATGAAACCGATTACTGTAGGAGCAGCAGAGAGAAGGATGAAAATGGATCTCCTCTACAATGGCGGTTCTTACGATTGGTTTAACGATGGCTCTATCAGTCAGATGTTAACTGACAGTCTAAATCCATCCTTTAATAACAATACCGATTGGCAAGGTCTCTTCTTACAATCAGCAAACATTAACAATGTGAATGTAAGTATTGGTGCTACCATGGAAAAATTTCTCTATCGTTTTTCCGCACAACGTTATTACGAAGAGGGTGTGATGATGGGCTTTGAAAATGAGAGCTTAACTCCACGTCTTTTATTACAAGTGAATCCAACGGATAATTTCCAGTTTGAGACCAATATCTTTGCAGGATTTACCAAAGCAAAGCATGGATCTGGTAGTGATGCAAAGTATCCATTTAACTCTTGGGGTTTTCCTTCATCATTTTATCAAATTACTGAACAAGAAGAGGCTATTTACACAGGGCGATACGACGGCTTGTTGGATAAAGATAATACATTTAGTTTAAATGGAAATTTCGCGGGAACCATCAAGAAATTTATCGTCAATGGATTATCTCTTCGGTCACAGTTTTCTTTTAATGTGAACAATAATACTAGAGATTTGTACCAACCGGCATTATTAACAGGAAACCGAAACTATGCACAAAACTGGGTCAATCAAAATAAGCGTTGGGAATGGGAAACTTATTTTAATTATATCAAAAGTATAAATGATGTTCATAATATCAGTGCTGTTTTAGGGACAGGTATTGAACGAAATACCTCCAACAACAGTTATCTTTATGGCTACAGTGATAATAGCGAGTATATTAAAACCGTTACGGGAATTCCTTCCGGAGCAGATTTGTATGGTTACGCTACGATTACTGAACGATCCCGAGCTTCTTTCTTTGGTCGGCTAAGCTATGATTACAAGGATAAGTATCTGGTTTCAGCCAGTTATCGTATGGATGCTTCATCACGATACAGTCCGGAAAATCGCTGGGGTATTTTTCCATCCATTTCTGCAGGATGGGTACTTTCTGAAGAACCCTTTTTTGAACCCTTAAAAGGTGCAATCTCCTTCTTTAAATTAAGAGCTAGTTACGGACTTACCGGTCGAGATCCAGGATCCTTATATGCCCGCTATACGACATTGTCTTTTGATGGGGCCTATAATGGATCGGTAATGGATAGTGGTATCAGTGGATCTCAATTTACATACAACGGCGTCAATGTCGTTTACCCTGATTACGCAAGTTCAGCTTCTTCTACGAATATAAAATGGGAAACCTCACCACAATTTAATTTAGGCTTGGATATGAATCTTTTGCACGATCGTATTACAATTACTCCTGAATTTTATGTTAGGGATTCTAAGGATCTACTTTACGATTTAAATATGCCTGCTACTTCGGGATATTCCACAATTTCTAACAACTTTATCAGCGTGCGAAACAGTGGGGTAGAGCTTACGGTTGTTTCGCGAAATATGCGACCAGAATCAGCATTTCAATGGGTGACGAATTTTAATATTGCTTACAACAGAAATTATGTCACTAAATTACCTAATGGAGGACAAGAAATTAAAGTTGGTCCAACTTGGATGGAACGCGCTTTAAATGTCGGGCAACCTTTATACCCGTTTAAAGTTTGGCAAGTGGATGGTGTATTTGCTACAGACGCTGATGTTCCTGTTGATCCACTAACAGGTAATCGTCTATATCATGCAGGTACAGGTCAGTATTACCAGGCTGGAGATCCTCGTCGTGCCGATTTAAACGGAGATTATATTATAGACGATAACGATAAAATCGATATGGGAAATCCAAATCCCGATTTTCAAGGTGGTTTAATGAATCAGTTTTCATATAAGAACTTCTCGGTGTCTACCTTAATCACTTTTATTTTTGGACGTACATTATGGAATGGTTATCTATCTGACAAATTACAAGATGCAGGTTCATCTACATTGTACAGTACTTGGGGAACAAGTTCGGGAATCGCTGGTGATTATGATCTGAATGATTTTTGGATGAAAGATGGGGATCAAACGAAGTTTCCGACTTTGTTTCGCAATACCGTTGATAATTGGCACATCGCAAATAGCACCTTTGTCGAAAATGCAAGTTTTATCCGGTTCAAAAATGTTCAATTAAGCTATACCTTTCCAAAATCTATTACAGAGCGTCTGAAACTAAAAATGCTTCGTGTTTATGGTGTACTCGATAACATTGCTATAAAATCTTGGTCTACAGTTCCTGATCCGGAAGCGGTAGAAGCCAATGGTTATTCTACAGGAAATGGATATCCTATTCCAAAAAAATGGACAATTGGCCTAGACGTGACCTTTTAACTTAAATTGTAAAGACATGAAAAGAAAAATAATTAGTTTATTGTTAGTTGTCATCTTGTTTTCAACTTACAGCTGTAATAAATTTTTAGATATAGAACCAGTCAGTTCAGCCACGGAAGAAAACTTCTGGAAAACCCAATCTGACGCTAATGCTGCCACAGCGGCTATGTATGCCTTACTACGAAAAGCTTTTAATTATGGGGGAGGAATAAGCTTTTATGCTTATGGAGACCTCGCATCGGACGAATTTTCATCAGCTGCAATTGGAGCTCCTTTCGATCAAATTATTAAAATGGACTGGAGTTATTCTGTTGCTTCATCAGAAACGGGAAACTCTCTTTTACGGCTACGTCGATATGATATCTTTTATCAAGTTATCGATCAGGCTAATCGGGTAATTCAAAATTTACCTAAAATGGAGGCAGATGTTTTTGATAGTGAAGATATACGAAATTATTATATTGGAGAAGCTTATTTTATTCGCGCTTTTACCTATTTCTATATGTCGCGTGTTTGGGGGGGAGTACCATTGATTACAGAATCTGTACAGCCGGTTGATGCCGTTAATCATGCTGCAGCTACAGAAGGAGAAATCTTAGCGCAGTGTCAAGCCGATTTAACCAAAGCACTCTCTCTATTGGAATGGGATAATATAGCATCTTCAGATTTTGCCCTTCGTGGAAACAAAGGTGCGGCATTTGCTTTACAAGCACACTTGAGTGCTTGGCAAGGTGATTATGAACAAGTCATAAAAGCAGCTGACTCTGTTTTAAACAGCGGTTACTACAGTTATGTATCTCGAGATAGTACCGCTTATCGTGAAATGTTCAAAGGTCAATCCAATGAAGCTATTTTTGAAGTATCGCAGAGCGAGAATAATGAAGGTACAACGTTAGGTATTGGTTATTACACGTTGGCTGCGCCCTATCTTCGATCGCAAGAAAATCCTCGCTTCAATATTCTACCAGCTCAGATAGATTCCCTATATGATGATGGAGATAAACGCTTGGAAAGCATTTTTAATACAGAAAAAAGTTCAGATTATGTGATTTGTAGAAAGTATTCTAATGTGAGTTATACCAATGAAACATCCAATGCAGTTGCGATTATTAAAAACAACATAGTTGTTTTCCGTTATTCCGATGTCAAGTTGTTGAAAGCAGAAGCATTGGTGGCTATAAATAAAGGAGGAGATGCAGAAATTATCTTAAACGAAGTCCGGGATCGTGCTGGTTTAAAAGACTGGGATGGTAATGGAGAACTCATAGAAGAGATTTTTGATGAACGCGCACGTGAATTGTTTTTGGAAGGACATCGCTTTTACGATCTTATACGATTGTATAAAAATTTCAATGTATTTAAATTCCCCGATACAAAAATGAACGCATCTCAGTTTCATGCAAAGAAGTACTATTGGCCTTTTGATCCAGGACTGTTGTCTACCAATCCATTGCTGAAGCAGACACCGTATTGGGGTACTGTCAATATGTAATTAATATAAAGGATAAGGAAATGAAAAATTTATATATTTTAATTGGGATATGGTTTTCGGTATTGAGCTTTTCTTCTTGTAAAAAAGCTGCTTACTTAACGGACGATGGTTTGCACGTTGCTGAAGTTGATCAGACGACTTATGATTATTTAGCTTCCCATCCAAACGGTATGTTTGATACGTTACTGTTGGTGATTGACCACTTTAACTTAAAGGAGGAGATTAATAATGCTAAAACATTTTGGGCACCATCGGATTATTCGGTGAATAGGTATTATCAATTGAAAAAGGATTCGGTTACAAACATTGATGAAAATGCCCAGTATCCCTTTAGTCAATTCTTAGAGGAAATCCCCGTCGATTCTGTTCGAGTTTATATTTGCAATGATGCACAATATAGTTTAGATAATGGGCCTATAACTAGTTATGGAGCAGTAACCAATGCAGCTGGGATAGATGGGTTTGTATATCATAAACAAAAACAGGCACAGTTGGCTTGGTCTTATCAGCCTGCTTACTATTTATATTATGTGAAGGTTCATGGAGAACCAGACCAAGTCGGTGCGGATGGCGTAATCACAACCAAAGAAGACGATAAAGTAGATACGCGTGTATTGTGCCAAACAACAGGAATCAAAACATCATCAGGAACTTTATTGCACGTATTAGCAAATACACATACATTTATCGATGGTTTTGTCCTTAAAAAGGATATCGCCGAGGTTGTTCAATCTGGTAATCAAATAACATTCACATACGAGTTAGAAATGGACTTTGATGCAGTTGATTACTCAGGTTTAAATGCAGCTACAATGTTATCGAGATTAGCTAGTTTTTATGGCGTAAGTTCGGGTTATATTCCGGGGTTAATCGGTAACAGCATCACCTATTACGCCGTCGAACCAGATGGTACACTTAATCCAAACAGTACAGCAAATGCGCCTGGACATTGGTTTGATGCTACTGGAAAAACATGCAGTTGGGGAACTGATGCTGTCATCGTTTCAGAGCTAACAGCTTCTACTATGACATTTGGAATATTGCAATACCCGAATAAAGCAGAAATAGGAAAAACGTATACTGTTAAACAGGCCTTGGTGTATAAACAAACAGGTAAAAGTGATTTGCAAGCTAATTTTGTATTTAATATTACTATTAAATAGAAATTGACAATGTTGTTGATCTAAACGAAAAGAGAAATGAAAAAAAAGATATTCTGGAATGTATGTTTTTTAGTAGCATGTTCCGTACTATACAAATGCAAGCCAAGTGAGGAAGGTTATCTTAGCGAGACTTTCCGCTACAATGTAGAAAATCTTCAGGTAAATCAGGGATCGGTAGTTTATACAGACCCCCTGATTTCCAATGGGAGTACAACACCGTTGACGGTCAATCTTCTTGCTATTCGTAACAAGGAAACTGGGGAACTAGCTCCTGAATTTTTGGAAGAACAAGAAATTTCCACTTATCTGGGAGAAGTCACTTGGCGGGATACAACATTGGAACAGTTAAATGCAAAGATTGGTAAATCGATGTATCCACCTTTGATGGTAAATACGGTCGGTGGAAGAGTGGGGTTTACGCAAGCGACGAATTTTGTAAACGCTGGTTCCTATACGATTGATATTGAAGTGAGCAATCTTGTAGGCAAAAGGACGATAAATAATGCATTAGATTTTGATATTATTGGCGCGAAGATAGATTCTATTTTCTATCAAGCTTGTACCAGTTCAGATTATGGGGCCGAGGATAATTTTACGTCATATTCAAATTACAGAGTAGATGTGGAGTACATTCCTGAAGGCGAAAATAAAATTGTCTATATGTGGTTGGATAAGGATGGAAAAGCCTTTAGTCCGAAAGCTGGTCAGGTAATAAAGCGGGGGGATCGTCCCACATTCAAGAACTGGTCTCCTTATTATCCGGAAGAAGTGACAGATACCGCATTGGTTTATGAGTTTCCAGACGTTTCAGGGTTGGTTTATCCCATTATTAGCGGTATATACATCGGATCGACCTACTGGTCCGGTGATCCAATCTGTTATTACCGTGTTGTAGGAACAGCGAATAGTTTGGGTAGAAATCTAAACCCGGTTACTACCGTAAAGTACTATAGGAAAGGTACGTATATCGTTCGCTTTAGGTTTTTGACATTGAGTCGTGTTTAGTTGATCGCTTCAATTGTATGATTATGGTAAATAGAGTAATTCCCATATTTATTTCGTTGCTTGTTTCCCTTGTATGGATTACGACCGCATGTAGTAAAAAAATTGTAGCTCCGCAACAGGAAACCGATCCACCTGAAGTAGAAACGCCTTCTGATGATTCGTTAACGATTTATAGGCCAAATGAATTCGCTGATATGGATTTTACAAACAATGCGAGTACCTGGTCCTATAGTAGAAGTCGGGAATCCACACATTTTATAGTGTTTTGGGGCGCTGGCTACGGAAGCAATGATCCCAATTCTGCTACTGTACCCGAAACCTATCGTGTAGATATTGATGATTTACTGGCAAAAGCTGAACAGTTCTACAGTATCAACATCAATACCTTGAAATTTGCAGAACGCGGTGTGGGGAAATCTAATCTCGATAAATACAAGATGATGATATTCCTACATTATACAACAGAATGGATGGCTTATGGTGGTGGATACGATGATGTGATTGGTGCATTATGGATTAATCCTGCAACTTGTAAACCCGTTGGTTCCACTATTGCGCACGAGATCGGACATAGTTTTCAGTATCAGGTACGCTGTGATTTAGGGGCTACGCATGGTTTTCGCTATGGTTTTGGTGGTAATGGCGGTAATGCATTTTGGGAACAAACGGCCCAATGGCAAGCTTTTCAAAGTTACCCGGAAGAAGCTTTTTCTTCCTATAATTTTACAGTTTATACGGAGAATTACCACCGTCATATTCACCATGAACATCAGCGCTATGCCAGTTATTTTATTCATTGGTATTGGACGAATAAGCATGGTATTGATATGGTTGGGCGTGTGTGGCGGGAAGCTAACCAGCCGGAAGATCCTATTCAAGCTTATATGCGTATAAACGGTTTGAGTGTTAGTCAATTCAATGATGAGATCTATGAAGCTGCTACACGTTTTGTGACATGGGATTTAGATAGTATACGTAGTTTTGGACAAAACTATATCGGAAAGCATACACATAAATTTACTAAACAAAGTAACGGGAGTTACCGAGTAGCTTATGAACGCTGCCCTGGCACGACGGGATACAATGTCATTCCATTGGTCGTGCCAGCGACAGGTACACAGATAACGACTTCGTTTACAGGATTGGCGAATGCTACGGGGTTTAATCCAGTGGATGCTTCACGTGCAGGCTGGCGATACGGCTATGTGGCCCTATTAGAAAATGGAACCCGCGTATATGGAGATATGGCACAAGGAGGAACTGGTACGGTGCATTTTACAGTGCCTGCAAACTGTAGCAAATTATGGTTTGTGGTGACAGGCGCTCCAACTGTTTACCAGCCCCATGCTTGGGATGAAGATGAAAGTAACGATGAGCAGTGGCCATACGAGGTTCAATTTACGAATACAAACATTGTTGATTTTATTGATGTCGATGCAGAACCTCAAGATATTGCACTAAATTATAACGTAAATTTTGCTGCAAGCGCTACGGAATACACAGGTGCTGATGTTTCGGTGAATGCCGCGCAATTGGGGCAGGCTTTTGCTGTGCAACCCACTGATATAGCAGGACTACTGTCTAGCGGTGCGATGAAGTTCTATGCAGTAGAGGCAAACGGTACATTGAATGCAACAACCACAGCAAATGGTTATGGACATTGGTATACGGCAGCAGGTAATGTAACGAACTGGAATGTGGGGTCTGTACTTTTTTCAGAGTTTAATGCGAACAATCTCACATTCTCAGTTGGGCAATACCCAGGAGCTACATCGCAAGGAAACCAATACACGATCCGTCAGGCGATTATATACACTTATGATACAAATAAAACTGTACAAGCGACATTCACCTTTAATGTAACAATCAACTAAAGTTTTGGTAATTGTTTTTATTTGAGAGGGGCTGCTGTTTTAGCAGCTCCTTTTTTTTAATCGTTTTGGCCTCGTTTACCTAGAATCCAATAAAGTGTCCAGCCGATTAATGAACCGAATAGAATGATGATAATCCATAGTAACTTTTGGTTACTATTGAGATACGGGTTACATACTGCGTGATAAATCGTATAACCGAAAAAAAGAAATGAACCAAGGGCAAAAAATATAATAATTTCTTGCATTCCGATAAATAGTATGCTCATAATAAAAGTTAATTTAAGATAGTATCTGTAACCTTAATTTTAAATATTGATTTACAATGCGAATCTTAATGTTTTTTTTTAGTTAAAATAGGAATAATTCATCTGTATTACTAACCGGATTTTGATGTATAGATCACATATTTTAGCTCTGGGATTCAATAGTCTACAGAATAGAATTCTCTTAATGGTTTTGCACTACTAGTATAAGTTTTTTTGTGATTGGTTTTGGGCGATAGCAACTGGTATAGGCTTAGATCATACTTGTACTGGCGTACTACATACCTGTATAAGCATATATCATACTTGTGTTAGCGTATCACATACCTGTATTGGAGTAGATCATGCTTGTGTTAGCGTATTACATACCTGTATTGGCGTATATCATACTTGTGTTAGCGTATCACATACCTGTATCGGCGTAGATCATGCTTGTGTTAGCGTACTACATGCCTGTATCGGCGTAGATCATACTTGTGTTAGCGTACTACATGCCTATATCGGCGTAGATCATACTTGCGTTAGCATATTACATACCTGTATTGACGTAGATCATACTTGTACTGGCTTATTACATACATGTATCGGCGCAGATCATACTTGCGTTAGCGTACTACATGCCTGTATTGGCGTAGATCATACCTGTATTGGCGCAGATCATACTTGTGTTAGCGTACTACATGCTTGTATTGGAGTAGATCATACTTGTGTTAGCGTACTACATACCTGTATTGGCGCAGATCATACTTGTGTTAGCGTACTACATACCTGTATTGGCGTAGATCATACTTGTGTTAGCGTATTACATGCCTGTATCGGCGTAGATCATGCTTGTGTTAGCGTACTACAGGCCTGTATCGGCGTAGATCATGCTTGTGTTAGCGTATTACATACCTGTATTGGCGTAAATCATACTTGTGTTAGCGTATTACATACCTGTATTGGCGTAAATCATACTTGTGTTAGCGTATTACATACCTGTATTGGCGCAGATCATACTTGTGTTAGCGTATTACATACCTGTATCTTCTGTTAAGGAACTTATTCCTTATGTATTCTGACCTTGATATTTTTTGTAAATGGTAGGGTGGCACTTCGAAAAAGACCGTCTAAAGACTATGGAAGAGAGCCGAAATAAGGGCAGATGCTAAAAAGTTTGTCATAAACTGATGTAAGTTTGTCGTATCCGAACTTCGTTTGTGATAAACTGATATGCGTTTGTTATAAACTTGGAAGCGTTTGCGGTAAACTGATTTTCGTTTGTGACAAACGCAATCGCGGTTGCTACAGATTGATATGCGGTTGGGGTGTCAGATGCAAGCTGACGATAAACTTGTCTTCGTTTGCGACAGACGCATTTACGTTTGTGATAAACTTATTCTAGTTTGCAATAAACTGCTATGCGGTTGTGATAGACTGTTATGCGGTTGGGACAGATTTATATCGGGTTGGTTCAGACTAAGTGTCGTTTATGGGGGATTTTTGGCAGTATCCTGCCAGGAAATAGGCCAGATTGGAAAAAAGACGGCCTTCGCCTGAGGTGAGAAAGTATTTATTTATCAAGATAAAAAGCTAATATTATTAGCTTTTTATCTTTTTATTTCTGATCTTTGATTACGAAAATCAATTGTACAGTCTGAAGAAGTTCTACTGTCCCTAGAGGCAAGTAGAATTATTCTTGACGACCATTTATAACAACGATCCGTTTGTCATGTGCTCTTATTTTGATGTACAGGTATAGCGGTGATAATTATGCTCAAATGAAAACACAAAACAATCTTTTAGGGAAGTACGTAGATATATGTACTGATTTTGGCTGGAAGCTTTATTTTGGTCCTGAACAGGGCAAGCAGAACCTGATTTCCTTTCTGAACAGCCTCTTTGACGGGGAAAAGGTAATTAAGGATCTGGACTACCGCGCTACTGAACGACAGGCGGAGCGGGAGGGTGGACGCAAGGTTATTTTTGACCTGTACTGCACGAGTGAGGATAACAGCCATTTTATCATCGAGATGCAGCAGCTCGCGCAGGAGTTTATCAAAGATCGCATGGTTTACTACAGCTCCCGTCTTATCCATAGCTTAGTACCGAGAGGACCTCGGGGAAATAGTTATGAGCTTCCAGAAGTTTATCTGATCGGTATTTTAGATTTTTCTTTGCAGGGAAGCCTTCCGGATAAATATTATAATGACGTGCTTTTGTGCGATAAAGATAGTAAAGAGA
The DNA here is from genome assembly GCF_965644235.1 of Sphingobacterium sp. LRF_L2. NCBI lineage: Bacteria > Pseudomonadati > Bacteroidota > Sphingobacteriia > Sphingobacteriales > Sphingobacteriaceae > Sphingobacterium > Sphingobacterium sp. LRF_L2. The sequence goes on from NZ_CBFFRI010000011.1 coordinate 158,649, forward strand.
TCTTTTACGATAAATTAGGTTACAAACTGTTGTGTCTACCCAATTTTCAGAAAAAAGGTGCTGAGGTAAAGAGTACGATGGATATGTGGCTTTATTTATTTAAGTACATGAATGCGTTGAATGAAATGCCCAAGTTCTTGGATAAGCGCGTGTTTAGGCTTATCTTTGAGTTAGGAGCAGTTTCAAATCTAACAGTAGATGATATGAGAGCATACGAATGGAGTTTAAAAGATAAACGTGACGCAGAAAGTATCCGCATCACAGCAGAGCGTGCTGCCCTTCGGCAGATGGAGGAAGGTATGAAGACTGGTCTAGCGAAAGGGATGGAGAAAGGTTTAGCGGAAGGTCTAGAGAAGGGTATGGAAAAAGGTTTGGCGGAAGGTATGGAAAAAGGTATAGCGCAAGGAATGAAAAAGGGAATTGAAAAGGGGATTGAAAAAAACAAACATGAAGTTGTAAATAAACTTATTGTTAGGGGAGATTGTTCGGACGAGACTATTGCAGATATTGTCGATGTTTCTTTGGAATTTGTACAAGCCATGCGAAAGGAGTTGTCCCCAAGTAAACAGTAAGTTCGTGATGATAAATCGCCTTTCAGTTTACCTCTATTCATTTTTGTTAAACCAAACCACTGTCTAGCTTTATCAATAAAACTAGACAGTGGTTTGGAAAGTATTTACCGCTACTTTTTCGTGTTCTTTTTTACCCATTTCGCATAGTCAATCTCAACAAGCTTGCGGGGACTGTCCACAAACCAAGCATAGCCATTTTTTCGTTCATTCGAAACATCCTGAAAGTTGTAAGTTGTGCTATTGTCTCGATCTCCGAAGATGGGTTTGTTATTCTGAAGATCATAAAATCGCGACCATATAATAGATGTACTGTCGGGGATCAGTTCCCGGACATCATCTCCTTGGCTATTTTTAATATGTTCGAATCGATACCCCTCAATATCATGCGTCGCAAACCATCTTACAGCAGCGTCTACACTTTGGCGGATCTGATCGGAATAAGGTTGCTTCATTAGAAAGCGTACCACGTTGACGGATTCGGCAGTGCTCAAAGATGCCGGCTCAAAACTGCGTGCTTGTGCTGGAGTTAATGTATGATGATCATACTGTGCTGCCCAGATAGTAAGTGTATCATTTTGTTTTACTTGTAGTGAGAGTAAGCAGGAAATGCCTTTTTCTACGGCATCAGCTGCCCTTTTTTTAAGAGAGTTCTGAACCTCTTTATAAGAACCCGAACCTGTCGCAGTTGCATCTAGAATAGCTAAGGCATTTACCATAGCATTATCGTTTAGTGTTATTTGTCCGCGATACAATGAACTGTCTGGATAGTATTGAGGGAAGCCTCCATTGTTATATTGTGCCGTAAGAAGATAATCAATACCTTTCTCCGCGGCCTGGAGGTAGGTTTTCTTCTTTGTTTTACTGTAGGCGTTCATCAATATGTCGATTTCTCTACTGGTTGCTTTGTTGTCTATTGTCGCATGTTTTGTTCCTGTAGATTTAATTGTATTCAACAGATCCGGGGTCAAAGGGAGTCCATAATTGACGACAGATTTGTCACTGAGCTGCTTAGGCCAAGCTCCATTGGCCAATTGATAGTGTAGCACTTTTTCTGCGAGTGTATCAATCTTTTCGGATGCTTTTTGCGCATTAACGAGTGCAAGAGTAAATAGCATTAAAATAGAAATCGCGTATTTCATGTAAATCATTATTTATGATTGCAACGACCTCATTGGGATAAATGAGATCGTTGCAACCGGTTTATTTTTTTAATCGCAGTGGCAATCTATCTCCATCGGGGATCTCCACTGGTGTTTTTACCTTCAAACGATGCATCTTTGAACGTGAAATTACTACCTGCAGGATTGTTAAAAAGATCGATGCTACTGCCTGTGTAGGTAGTGATTCCAGTCAATGGTCTGCTACTGTCTATATCCAGGTCACTGGTTTTAAAGGAATTGCTGACGCTCAACGAACCGCTGCCTCTGACACCACCAACAGGGCTGGTGACCGCCAAATGTTTTGCAAAAATACTATTTCTGATGTTTATTGCTCCATACGATTGCGCGTTATAGTCTATCAATATCCTTCCTGTTCCGATAATATTGTAAAATGTACAACTCTCTATGGTCACCGATTCCGATGGAGAGTTGTTGTGTAACAACAGGCCGTACCCAAGTGAACTGAATGTGGAATTGGAAATCGTTATCTGCTGTATTACATTGTTCGCAACATTATTATTGATGAAACAATAACTGCCATTTCCACCTGCGTTGACTCCGATATCTTCTACAATACATTGGTTAAACGATAACTTTTGTATTGTTTTTGCATTATTCGCATTTTGTAAGCGCATTGGCGAATTGGTGAGATGCCTTATTTCACAATTTTCAAAGATCAATTCTTCGATGTTGCAAGCCGCACTTTGGTTGAAAATATAGTTGTTTTTTGTGCCCTGACCGACTAGGCCTCCTTCATATCCTGAAAAATGTATATTTTGAAATTTAATAATACCACCTGTCGTCGGAAGGTTTATTTGGCCTGAAACCGTTAAAATAGGTTTGTCAGTTCCTTCCGCGCCAAATAAGGTGATCGAACCATTGGGAAGTGTTACGGTTGTTAGGCTGTAATGGCCGCCTTGCTCTAGTACATATACATCACCGCTCTTCGCTGTGTTCAATAAACTTTCTAGGCTTTGGCTGGCGTCGGCGGGATTTGCAGACACGTTGATAATATTCCCAGAAGGAACGCCATCTTTGGTAGAAAAAGTGATAGTTCCCTTATTGGCTGTACCATCAAATATGATGGCCTCATACGTTGTAGACGGTGTTAGTCCTGAAATTAATTTGCTTCCATTTGTTTTTTCTTCTTCGTCAATGTTGTAGCTCACATCATTTAATGTGAGGTGAGTAACGTCACTGGGAACGGTCCAGTACAGTTGCACTGTGGTCGAGGTGATGTTTTCGTACTTTGCCGACTGCAACAGTTGTAAACCAGCAATTTTAAAGGAAGGGGATACAGACCATTTGGATTCCGATACATTCTCTTCACCGTTGACTTTAATACGCGCATAATATGTTGTGCGGACTAGAATATCAGCATCGGTAATTGTGAGTGCATTGGTTTCTGATTCAAAAGTATATTCAGCTCCCCCTGCAAAGTTATTGTCCTGAGCTACTTCTACCGTATAAGAAAGATCACCTGTAGCATGCTTAGGCGCATCCCAGACCAACACCACAAATGTCTGCTCATTCTGACTTACTTCTATATTTTGGACCGAGAAAAAACGATCGTAATCAAGACTCGTCAATTCCGTAAGCTCTTTACTGCAAGAAATGCTGGTTATAGTAAGCATGCCTACTATGCATAATTGAAGAAGATTTATTTTTAAGTTATTCATAAGTTACACCTCCATTCGTTAAGACACCATTTGAATTGTCAAGAAAATATTGAAAAATAGGCCAATATTGCTGTGAATTTGGATCACGCCGAAACAAACAGTTCCAATATTCTTCCCCTACATTATCTGACGAGCTGGCCAACTGCCAGTTGGTACTGCTGGTATAATTTATTGCGCCATAAGCATCGGTATGTCCTTTTTCCAGTCCATATATTTCTAGGGTTTCATTGTCGGCTAATGTCTTATAGTAGACTTTTGTTGGATAACTCGCATAGGCTCCTGTTTTTGTATCGAGTTGTTGTAATTTCGATTTGGCAAGCTCCAATTTCTCGGACAGCTTGCCCCATCGGATCAAGTCTGCTTTTCGAAGCATTTCGCCGCAAAATTCCAGTGCTCGTTCGTTGATGATTGCATTTCTGAAGCCTGTTTGATCTGTGATACCTGCCATGTATGTAGTTACCATTTCAGGATTATCGGGATAGGCTCTGTTTCGGATAAGTTCGAGGTAATGTTTGGCGTTGCTCAGATCGCCAAGTTCATTATAGGCTTCGGCTAACATAAGGATGACGTCTCCATATCGCATATACATCCAGTTCATACCATCGTCACTGGTAGCTAGAAGACTTAAATCCCGTGTCATCCATTCATACCTGAATTTACCGTAATAAAAAGCACTAGCCGAAGAGATAGATTGCTTACCTCCATCCCAACGATAGGGAACAACACTCACGTTTCGCCGAACATCTTCTTTCTCATATTCATACCACATAATAGGATTAGGACCTAAACTTCCGCCACCAGCGTAGTTGGTGTATTTGTCTACATTGACATGACGGACAGCATAAGCAGACATGATACGGCCACGCCCTGCCTTAAAGGGGATTTCCCATATGGACTCCAATCCTGCCGTTCCCTTTTCTTCCATCAACGTTCTAAATACAGTTTCGAAAGATTGCAGCTGATTGACTCCCGCGTCGACAATGCTTTGACATTCTTCCTTCGCAATAGTATACAGCTTATCGGTAGACATATCGGAATCGGATGTTCGTCCTGTTGTACCATCCATATTTTGAGATACGCCTGCAGCATATAGCGCAATTCTTGCTCTGAGTGCTTTAGCGAATGATTTACTTACGCGTTCCACAGACTTCGTTTTCTCAGATTGGTTAGGCCAAGGCAGGTAGTTCTGTGCTTCTTCCAAGTCTGCTAACAAGCGTTTGTAGATAACATATTTATCCGTTCTCGGCAAATTTGTGGTCTCCGTTGTTATTGGATCAAAACGCATTGGTACATCGCCCCAGGCTTTGATAAGTTCGCAGTACATGACAGCGCGTATCGTCATAAATTCACCTAACAATTGGGCCATCGCGCTGTTGTTGGGAATATCATTGTAGGTATTTAATGCATAGATGGCAATATTTGCACGCTCAATTCCCTGATACATCATCGCCCAGGTATCGTTGGATAAGTTTAAGTTCGTATTTCCTACGTTCGTCTTGTAATTAACCAGTTTTGTACGATCATCACTGATGTTTTTTAGGGAGAGGTAGACGTCCACATCTGTGTTTGCTCCGTAATAAGATAGGTACCTCGAGCGATGGGAGTTTGTTTCCATAAAGCTTTGTACTACACCTGTGTATGCACCTTCCGCGAGTACAGAGGTAGTGAAAATAACAGACGCATCTAATGATGATTGTGATTCTGCTTCTAGCAGATCTTTCTTGCACGAGGAAAGAATGGATGCACCGAATGCAAGTAGTAATAGATATTTCTTTAACATAATTTCAGTCTTTAAAAACCAACATTTACACCGAATACAAAACTTCTGCTTTTAGGATAAGCCGAATAATCAACACCAGGAGTCAGCGGTGTTTTTCTCCTTGTTGAGACCTCTGGGTCAAATCCGCTATAGTTGGTAAACTTTAATAAATTATAGCCTGATACGTAGAAACGTAATCTTTCCATTTTTGCTCGCTTGCTAATGCTTTGGGGCAATGTATAACCTATGGTTGCTGTTGTCAGACGAAGGAATGAGCCATCTTCTACCGCCCAATCGCTAAATACAAACCGATCCATTACCGGAGACCACATGGTGGTATTGGCATTCATAGATGCAAGTTCATCGGGATCGTTACTGATCGTTCCATTGGCTCGGAGGTTTGTCCATCTTTTTCCAGATTCCATTTCGCTGGTCATGTTTCTATTTGCGTATCTGCTTGTTGTTGTGTATTCGATTTTGTTCGCATTATAGATATCATTACCGAAACTCCAGGTGAAATAGGCTGCTATGTCAAAGTTATAGATACGTGATACGAGTGAAAAACCGCCGGTATGCTTGGGCGTTGCGTTGCCTATGATGGTGCGGTCATCGTCAGCATTAATCACACCATCGTTATTCAGATCTTTCAGCTTTAAAGAACCTGGGCGAAGGGTGCCAATGACACCACTGGCATCGGCAACACCTTCTTTCAGAACCCAGGCATTGTTGATGTAACCTTGAAAGTCGGAGACTTCATATCTTCCGGCATTTTGATAGCCGTACATCGAACCAAGAGCTTGTCCAAGTGCAGCTTGGTAATCTTGATTGATCTCAGTCGATGCCCAACCTGTGGTCACTGTCGATCCATTGATGGCATCTAGACCTCCCAGAGATTTGATTTTATTTCTATTGATGGAAAGGTTGGCATTGATCATGAGATCGAAGTTCTTCTTTCTGATGGCATTGTAGTTTACAGAAACTTCAAATCCTTTGTTTTCCGTGTCGCCCAGATTGCGGTATTGGTTATCGTATCCTGTGCCTGCAACGGGGAAGAGAATAAGCAGGTCTTTGGTTGTATTTTGATATATCTCTGCTGTAAAGTTTAGCCGGTTTTTAAATAAAGCCATGTCTAATCCCAAGTTTCGTGTGACGGTTGTTTCCCATCTTAAATCAGGATTTGCCATGGTTTTGGATGGCGCCCATAGACTTGTCTCCCCATTCACATAGATGTTTTGGTTGGAAACAGCATATTCTTGTAAAATTTGCCCCGCAGGAATTCTGTTGTTGCCAGATTCCCCATAACTGAACCGCAACTTGAGATCATCTAACCAACCTTTTGTAGAGGTCATGAAGCCTTCATCTGAAATACGCCATGCTGCTCCCATTGAAGGAAAGTAACCCCATTTGTTTCCCGTAGAGAATTTGGAAGAACCATCCGCTCTAAAAGCAATATTAAACAAGTATTTCCCTTTGTAACCGTAATTAGCTCTGCTGAAGAAAGAGAGTAGGATATCGTCTGGTGAATAGAAGGTATTGCTGGCATACGCGACTCCCTGACCCGAAAGTTTTCGTGCGTCTTCGAATGTAAAGGTTGTTGGAAATCCTACGTTTTCCTTTGAAAACACATTCTCTTTCGTAACGAGATATTCGTGTCCTCCTAATAGATTAAGACTATGATCTTTTGCTAGTATATTTTTAAAATCAAAGTTTAACGTATTTGTATTGCGAAGGGTACTTTTCGTCGTGTTCGTCGTTCCAAGAACAGGATTGCCTTGGTACTGAGCATCACTAATGTTTGTCGCATAATAGGTTGTTACACCGTAAAATCGATCTTGATAGTTTTTGTAATCGTCATAACCGATATCGGTTCGAAAACGCAAATTGTCCGTGATTTGATAATTTAAGGCTGCATTTAGATTATACTGTCTTCTCGTTACTAATTGGTCATTATCAGAAAGGGATACCAAAGGATTGTATAGACTGAATCCGGAATCATCCTCGTCAGTGTTTTCATCGCGTATGGTCAAACCCGGAAGTGGAATTGATGGATAGATAACCGCATGCTTGAGGCGAGAATCGGCGGATGATTTTTCGTTTACTTCATTTGCACCTGCACCGTTTATTTTGGTGTCGGCAAAGCGAAAACCTAAGTCTAATGTCAGTTTATCGAAAATTTTATGATTGAGTTTAAAATTTAAGTTTTGTCTTTCGTAACGGGATAAGGCCATAATAGCTTTGTCTTTGACCATATTATGCGAAACATTGAATTTTGTTTTTTCTGTTCCTCCGCTAACACTTAGATTTTGATTGTAAGTCGTTCCTGTGTTGCCAAATACAATATCCTGCCAGTCATTTCCAACAACACCTTGATAGAGATCGATGTCCTGAAATTCGCCAAAATATTTAGTGTAGTTTATCGTATCCTTTTTCAAGAGTGCGCGCTCATATTGCAATAAAGCATAGTCATAGGGCTGGAGCACGGTAAGTTTATCGGCAAGTCTTTTTACACCGGTGAAGGCATTAAAACTGATGTTTGTTTTGCCTGCTTTACCCGATTTTGTGGTAACGATGATGACGCCGTTTGCACCTCTGGATCCATAAATTGCTGTTGAAGAAGCGTCTTTCAGGACATCAATCGTTTCGATATCATTGGGGGCGATATCGGCGATCGAACTTACTGGAAAACCATCGACAATATACAAAGGGGAGTTATCTTGTGTAATGGATCCTCCTCCGCGCACGCGCACGGTCATTTCGGCTTCTGGCGACCCTTCAGTTGTCATAATCGATAAGCCCGAAACACGACCGGCCAATGCTTCTAGTGCCGAGGAAACAGGTGCCGCTGCTATGGTTTTGGCATCTACCGAAGATACCGCTCCTGTAAGATCCTTACGTTTGACAGTACCATAGCCAATGACGACTACTTCGTCAAGTTGGGAGTCGGCTTCTTGCAGTACGACATGGAGTGTGTTGTTGTCCGTAACCGGTAGCTCTTGGACAGTGTATCCTACGGATGTAAAGGTTAAAATATCACTGCTTGACTCAATGTTGATACTGTACATTCCCGATGCATCGGTCTTTGTCTGTACATTCTTTCCTTTAATCTTGACAGTGACGGATTCGATGGGGCTCCCATCGGCGGTTTCTACTTTTCCTGTTAGGGTTCTTTTCTGGGCAAAAGCCATTTGAAAAAACAGGAGTAAAAGAAATAGGGCATGTAGTTTCCTCATAATAAAAATTAAAATTTATAGTGGTTAAACTTGTTAATACGTGACCTTACACAACGTCGGTTGCTTGATGACAACAAATCCCGTGGGGACACAATAATTTTCGTGTTATTATTAGATTTACTTTTTATGGTTATGTCGATTAGATGATTATATCTTTCGATGTAATGACTTTATCGACTCTACAATAATAAGAGAAAGGAATGATTGAATGATCGATTTTCGTTGAAAAAACTACGCAATCGTTGCCGGAATAATTATTGAACCATTTATTTTTCTTTATGAAAAATACCCTTATTTCGATTTTATTCTGAATGTTTCTGCGTTGTTTGTTGATAATCAGTTGGATGCAGACAGTGCAGGACAGTTGGAGGGAAGTGATTTTTTTTAAAAAGAGTATGCTGAAAGTTAGTGTGATATATTTTTCCTTGTTACAAAGATTTGTTTGTAACACCCGAAAACAGAAATGGCTTTCCATAAAAAAAATGCTATGGATTAGTTTTTATAACTCTTTTATTTCATAAATAAAATTCCGCAAAAAACTGCTCCGTAATTCTATAGAGAAATCGGATGAATAGGGAACAAAGAAAAGCTAATCTATTTGTGTTTAGCTTTTCTCTGTCATTTTAGACGAGCGTTAAACAGGCTACTTAGATTTTTTTCCCCATATGGAAACACCTGTGGCTGACAATCCTGCGAATACAATTGTTGGGGTCCGGGGATCAGACTCCCAATCCAGTTCCCGTCGAAGCAGCAGCTGTTGACTTCCTATTGTCAGTATCTGTGTGTTTGTATTGTAATTCCAATTACCCGATAACGACCCTGTCGCCGTTTTGTCGCTAAGCAGCGTCAGTGTTGTTGCTGTTTGTTGGACGCCATATTGGTAATTCAATGCGATATATTCCCATGTTCCTACCAGATCATTTTCGGATATCACATCCTGTGGTAATGCTGTATAACGTTCGGGCATGACGACAGGCCAACCATCTGATGTCCATTCAATCGCACGGATGTGCCCCATCATGATAGCATTGCTGTAAGCGTTTCCATTTGTGTTTGCAGGAAGCCTTCCTTGTGAAGCATAGTACCATGATCCTGTTGCTTCATCTTCGAAGATTGCTGGATGGGAGATACCTACCCAACCTGCATGATTGTTGAAGCGATAGGGATGGGTTAAGATGGGGTACACTTCGCCTCCGCTGCTGATATCTTTACCATCATAACCAAGGTATGGACCTGTGACAGATTTTGAACGTGCTACGCGCGTGTTGTAGGCGACGGATAACTCATCATATGCCAGAAATAAATAATAGTAGCCTGTTTTGGCATTATAAATAATTTCAGGGGCTTCCGAACCTTGCCATCTCGAGTTTTTCGTGCGGGTGTAGATGGGCGTACCCCAAGTCGACTCATCTTTTCGATCAAATTTCTTGAGAGGTAAGCCTGTTTCTGGATTAAGCTGTATGGCGACAATACCACTATGCCATGAACCGTAGATTAACCAATGTTCGTTGTCGGGTGTAACAATATAGGATGGGTCAATGGCATTATACTTAAAGTAGGCATTCCAATTGTTTAAAGACGATCGATACCAATCGTTGCCTTTATCTGATGCTGAGCATACCACCATCCCTTTGTCTATCCAGAGATTGTTTGCTGGGTAATCAGTTTCCCGTAAGCCAATGTATGCTTTTTCTGACCAAGAGTTATCAAAGTTGTCAGCTGTATTAGCTTTGCCAGAGGCAATGTAATTATCAACAACCACACTGTAATACATTCGGTATTTACTGCCCACTTTCTTGATGCTGGGTGCCCAGAAAGCTAGTGCAGGTGCACTTATTGCACTTAACGCATCGACAGCGCGCATATTGTTTAAGGAATCCGTTAGCCATGCTGGTGATGCAGTCATCGCCATTCCTTTAAATTCCCAATGAACCAAATCCTTTGATCGCCTGTATAGAAAATGCCCTTTTCCATCGTGCGCATTTCCATAGGAAGCATCGGTAGAATACATGTAATAGTAACCGTCAGCTGCTTTCACAACTGTTGGATCGTGGACGTTTGCCAAATTCCATTCCACCCGATTATCCCAACTGGAAATAGCAGCGTAATCATCGGCATAACTTGGAGCCGTATAGCTTACGCCATTTTCTGTGCTGTCTGTTGGCGATGTACCATCGTTATCTATCGTTTGGTCTTTTTTGCAACTTAACGCGAGGATAAGTACTATCCCAAGACCTACTGTTCTTTTTTTCATTTGAATAATTTTAGCGGCAATACTTCATGATTAAATTATTGTGAGCGAGTTACCATCCTGAATTTTGACCCAATGAAGGCGCCTTTGTTACTTCTGCATACGGAATTGGGAAGAGATCATTCTTCGTTCGCGTATAAGAGACATCACCGACATTGGTGTCTTTTCCATAGGTGTATTTCGTTACTCCATTGCTGGTGGTCACTGTCACGCCATATAGATTATAAATTTGTTCCTGGTAAGGCTTGCTGGTTTCGTCGGTACTAGTCTGATCGTAATAGGATTTCCAACGACGTAGATCGAAGTAACGGTGGTCTTCAAAAGCAAGCTCTACGCGGCGTTCGTTGCGGACGCGTTTACGAAATGCCGCCTGAGAAAGGCCTGTGGGCAGGTTGGGCATTCCAGCACGTGTACGCACTTGATTAATTGCTGCATAAGCTTCTGTTGTTGGTCCTTGTGCTTCGTTCAGTGCTTCCGCATAGTTCAGTAGAATTTCTGCATACCGGTAGATAATCCAACTGTGGGCTTGTGCTGTTAGGTAAGAAGAATTGAAAATAATCGTTGGATTTACAAATTTCTTGACGTAGTAGCCGGTGTAGGTTCCACCGGAAGATCCTCTATAATCGGCCCCCTGATCGGTGGAGGAATTGTAATGTACGTCTACGGCAGCCTCTTCGCCGTAATCTGGTCGACCCCAAGTGGAGCCGTGATGGAAGATGGTAGCTGCCAATCGAGGATCTCGGTTCGAATAGGGCTGTTGATCATCATATGTGGCATCTTCGGTAATCGTTTTTCCATTCATGGTTTCGTAAGCGTCAACGAGATTCTGCGTCGGGTTTGTTCTTCCATAAGCGCCTGAAAAACTTCCGAAAGGAAGTAGACTGAAATCAATGGTTGTGGTAGACCAGATAGATCTACCCATGATAATTTCATCGTTATTATAAGGCAAGGTCACGAAGCAATACAGATAATTGAGTGTTCCTGGCTTTGCATTAACAATGTCGGAAGGCATGCTGGTACTGGATATTGCCCCCGTGTAAGTAAACAACTGGTGCGGTGTAGCGAAGCTGTTGTTTTTCGTGATAAAATCTTGCGCTGCTTGCGCTGCTTCCGTCCACCACGATCCATTGCTTTCTGTATTGTTCAGTGCGCTTGCACGGTATAAGAGTGCGCGTGATTTAAGCGCGTAAGCTAATGCGCCTGTTACCCGACCCCAGTTTCCTTGAGAAGAGTAGCGGAAAGGTAATACATCTTTTACTTCATCGCATTCCGATGCAATCCAAGCGAGGACTTCTGCTGCTGAACTACGTGTTACGTTGGTTAACTCTTCGTCACCTAGATTGAATACCTTATCATCGAGTATAGGAGCAGCTCCGAAGTAAGCAACCAATTCAAAATGATAAAGTGCGCGAAGTAGACGAGCTTCGGCTTTGTATCTAGTGAAGAGTTTATTGTCATCGCCCTGAATAGTTGCGTCCGAAATGATATCAGCACGCACGTTGGCTAGGAATTTATTGCATCGACGAATGCCGGTAAAGTTATTTGTCCAGAAGCTACCGGCTAATGGGTGAGAGGTGGACGTATAACTATCCGTGCGTATTTTGTTGTAATAGATCAATCCCCAAAAAGCGATGGAATTGTCCGACATGCAATCCCGGGAAGCATTTAAGAATTGGGTGTCACTGAACGGGCCAAAACCATCGGGTAAAAAGGTATAAATGTTTGCCAGAAACTCTTGTGTTAAAGTCGCATTTGCGAATACTTTTTCTTCGGATAAAGATGCATCGTATTCTTTATCAAGATATTTGTCGCAGCCTGTACACAGAAATAAACTGATACTTAGGATACTTAATAGGTGTTTTAATCTGATTGTCTTCATTGCTGTCTTTTTTTTCGTTAAAAACCAATGTTTACGCCTACAGAAAATGCTTTTGTTTTCGGATAGCCCCACTGATAATTGGTTGGGTTTTCAGGATCGAATCCATTGTCGAAATTACTCCAGTTCTTTAAATTATAGCCGCTGAGATAAAACCTGCAAGTGCTGATATGGAGACGTGATGTAAATTTTAACGGTAACGAATAGCCAATTTCTACGTTTCTTAATGCAAGAAAATTTCCATTTCTTATCCATACTGTTGTTGTATTATAGGGATAATTGCGGTCTACATCACTGAAAGATGTGGATAATCTTGGATAAAGTGCATTAATATTACGGCTGTCGGTTGGATCGTCCGTATAATAGCCCCATGTTTTGGTAACCTCATGTGTCGAGGTTCCACCCCAACCGAATCCATAATCCATATTTTCGCGTGTTTCCACTGTACGATTCAGATAAGCGGTCAAGATAACCCTGAAATCTAGACCATTCCAGCCTACACCAAGTTTTAGATTCGGAATAAGTTCAGGAACACTTGAGTAGCCATAGGGAACGAAGTCTTTAGTATCAATGAGTCCATCGCCATTTTGATCGACATACACAGCATTTCCGAGACGTGTACCAGCTAGGTAAGGGTATTTTTCAGGGTTGGCTAGCGCATCTTCTGCGGATGTAGAAATTAAGTTTGCATCGGAAGCCCATTGGCTTTTAACCAGTACCTGACGCCGGTCAATGCGTTGGCCGGTTCTTGCCTGATAAGATTCTTCGGGGGATACTTCATCCATGAAAACAATTTTATTTGTTTGCCATGTTAAGCTTCCTTCTATCAGATAATTGAATTTCCCGAATGTTCGTGCATGACCTAAGGTGAATTCCAATCCTTTGGATTCGGCTTTGCCGATGGAAGATTGTGGAATAGCTGCACCAAAAAGATCGGGTACGGTTGAAGGTGATACCAAGATCTGTGAACGCCATTCTTGGAATGCATCAAAGGAACCATATAGCGTTCTTTTCTTCCAATCGTAATCCACACCTAAATTAAGCATTCTAGAGAGCTCCCAGGTGATGTTGCTATTGCCTGTTTTTGACTCGTATACGCCTTGAAGATAGGATTGCGACGTACCGAAGTTATAACCATTTCCTGTGCTATATTCACTTTGGTAGGGGTACCGGCTTGTACCAATTGAGGATTGCCCTGCAAGTCCATAGGAAGCACGCCATTTCAGCAGATCGAATTTGCTGTTTTTCATCCAATTTTCCTCTGACATGAGCCAACCTACGGATGCGCCGGGGAAGAAGCCCCAGCGGTTTTCTGGAGCAAAATTGTCGGATCCCTGGTAAGATGCCGTTACTTGAGCGAGATATCGCTTGTCATAACGATAATTTACTATTCCACCGAAAGTAACGTAGCGGTTAGAAGAGTTGTAGCCCTCCACAACATTTTTGTAGGTGCGGAACATGGCTGTGGCGTCTACTTGGTGTTTTCCAAAAGAACGACCATATTGCAGGGAGCCTATTGTATTGATGTTGTAATACATCTGCCTTGGATTCGTTGCGGGATCACCTAGCGATTGTGCTGTATGTGTACGGGAATACGTATAAGAGCTTGGGTCGCTATATACTCCAGAATCGAAATCGTAATCAAAGGCATCATAGCTTTGACTTTGGGTATATTGAAACGTGTTGTACGAATCGAAGCCAATCATCACTTTTGCTTTTAGCCCCTGGGTGATAAAGTCTAAATTGAAATTTGCAGTAGCATTACTGTAGAGATTACGACGTCGATTATAATCAATACCACTCTGTGCCACTAGAGCGGGTCCATTTTTGGATGAATTGGCGCTTGGTGCATACCATTCACCTGTTGGGGTAAATACCGGATAGATCGGTAGATTCTCGGTAGTCCCCCAGGTAAATATCGTCCATGTGCCCGCTAGTGGCTGACGAATCATATCGATACGTCCCCCAAGATCTAGGGAAACATTCAATACTTTATTGATATCAATATCGACATTAGAACGTAAATTGTATCGATTTAAGGTATGCTGACTAGAATAGCCGGTATTCCATGTTGTCCATTTATCGTCGTATAAGCCCTCTTGATGTAGTCGGGACAACGACACAAAATAGCGTGCAGATTTATTTCCTCCACTGATGGATAAATTTGTCCGATTTTGAGGTGAAAGATCGCGTAAGAGAACTTCATTCCAGTTCGTGTTGAAATATTTGTATTTGTATTCTTCCGCTAATGTTCCTTCGCTGACTTCTTTATAGTGCTGAATATCCTCATCCGAGAATGCGGGTGATAGCCCATCCAGGTATCGTGCTTGATTATAGGTCAGCGCATAGTTATAAGCGTTCTGGCTTTCCGGAATTCCGGAAGGTGTCTGGTAACCAAATTCTTGGGAAAAATCAATTTTTATACGACCAGCTTTACCACGTTTTGTGTTGACCAATACGACGCCGTTTGCCCCTCGCATACCATATATGGAGGTTGCTGCAGCATCTTTAAGTATACTGATGGTCTCGATAGGGTAGGCGTCGAGAAAGGAGAGGTCACGCTCCATATCGTCGACAATGACCAAAGGAGACCGCGCGCTGCTGTTCATGGTACGTATACCTCGGATATACATTGCTGTTTCAGACCAGCCAGGTTCTGAACTGGTTTCTAAGGTCTGTACGCCTGTTAAGGTTGCTGTAAAAGCATTCTGAAGTACGGTAACTGGATGTTTGATCAGTTCCGCCCCATATACGGTAGACATGGCATTGATGTTGAATTTTTTCTGCAATTGCCCAAATGGGACAGCAATAACCGAGCTGTATGCATCTGTTTCAGGTGTTAATGTCACCAAAAATCTTTCGTTAAAATTCGCTGTTACTGTCGTATCGCGATACCCTGGACAGGAAATAACAATGCGGTCTGTATCTTCTACTTTCTTTAAGGTGAAGTTTCCATCTTTATCGGTTGTTGCGATACGACTTTGTTCTTCGACATTTAAGATTGCCCTTGCGATGGGGGTACCCTGCTGATCTACCACTTGTCCTTTGAGACTCCGCTCACTAACTTGCCCAAAGGCGATGTTGCCTGTAAGCAATAGTGCGATGCTGAGTTTACATATTTTATATCTTGAATTCATTGATTTAGATTTATAAGCCAAACAAATTATTGCCATCCTGAATTGTTCGTCCACCCTGTCTTCCATATTTCTGCTTCAGGGATAGGATAGAGGTAAAATCTATCTTGAAAAACACGCTCTTGTACGACTTGACGGATGTAAGTCAATGTGCCATCAGAAGCTTTTGTGATGTTGATTCCATATATTGGTCTTCCTATGGCTTGGTCGGCGACCTGCCAACGGCGTACATCCCACCAACGGTGGTCTTCAAAAGCTAGCTCGATGGTTCGCTCTTTACGTATGAAGTTCCGTAATGCTTCTTTACTTTGAAGATCCGCACGGGCAGATAGTTTTGCTGTTAAGCCTACCCGGTCCCTTAGTTGCTGTAGCACCTCGAAAACCCGGTTTGACGGTCCTTGGGCTTCGTTCAATGCTTCCGCATAGTTCAAGAGGATTTCGGCATAGCGAATGAATATCCAGTTGCGGTACATCGTTTTGGAATTATCTAGGTAGCTTGTTTGACTGTCATCGTGGTATTTACGGTTGTAGTAGCCCGTTGTCGTTTTATATGCATTCCCTTTTGGATTGTCGGTGCCGTTGACTGTGGTCTCCATATTACGAGACCACCACTGTGCACCATTATAAAGCACTGTTGAATAAAAGCGAGGATCGCGATTGATATATGGATTCTGCTCTTGGTAGGACGATGAACTGTTGATGGTCGGGTTTCCATTTACATCGTAGTTGGGAGCTCCGGAGGCGTCGTAACTGGAAAATGGAGATGTACCGTCTGCCATATCGTACATATCCACCAATGTTTGACTAGGACATAGCCCCCCATAGCCCCCAAAGCCGACGGGTGATTCATCTTGCCACCAGTCACCGACAGGTGCATTTTTCCAGAAGATGGATTCTTTGTTGCCATCTACTGCTCTGGTATTGATCGCATTTTGGTAAGCTTTGCTGTAGTCTGCCGTATTTTGATACAATGCGTAGCGAATACCATTGCCCCAATTTTCGATGAATATCTCAGCTGCATCGGCCGCATCTTGCCAACTGTAAAGCCCTAGAGAAGCATAATAGGGGCTTGCGAGATAAAGTTTGATGCGAGATAGTAAAGCTAAATTTACGCCTTTCGTAACCAAGCCATAGTCGGCTGTCGACAGATCGGTATCGGCTGTTAAATCGCCATAACAATTATTGAGTTCAGCAACGATCCACTCGAAACAAGTGCCTACAGAGGCTGGACGAGGGTAGGAGGCTAGGACCTCGGTGATATCTTGTCCTGGATCGATAGCTTCTGTAATAATGGGTATAGCGCCATAACGAAGGCATAATTCCCAATAGAAGTAGGCACGAAAGAACCGCATTTCAGCTTTCATACGTGTTCGTGTGGCTTCTCCCACAGCGGAAGTTACTTCGGTGCCAAAAGGTACATTATCAACATGTGCCAAGAATAGGTTAACCTTACGTATACCAGTATAATAGTGTGACCAGGTATCGACAATTTCTGGAGAACCGCCACTGGCGTAGAAATTGCCTACATTAAAACTGGAGCGGACACCTGCTGAGGAACGACTGGCTTCTGCCAGATCTGTAGCCTCATCCATCCATGAGCTATTGAAGCGTGCTAAGCCGTTTCGTAGAAAATTGTAGGTGTCGGTGTAAAAGTAAACGGTATTGCTCCAGCTCGACCAGACTTGTTCTTCTGTCAGTTCGCCACTGGGCTGTTTATCTAAATAGGTACTTTTCTCGCAGGATATCAATAGACTTCCTGTAAAGAGGAGTCCTGTTAAAGTCATTTTTATAACTGTCTTTTTCATGTGATGGCGGCGTTTAAAATTTAATGTTTAATCCCAAGTTGATGGACTTCATAATGGGATAAGCATTTGATGTCGTACTTTCAGGGTCGGTTAAACCATCTAGTTTATCCCAAGTAAACAGGTTGTTTGCATTGACATACACTCTACAGTCTGACATATGCCATTTGGATGATAGGTTCCTTGGAATGTTGTAAGCAAGTTCCACGTTCTTTAACCGCAAATAATTTCCCGATCTTAGGAAGAAGGAACTGATACGCTGGTTATGGTTTCCTTGATCGTCATAGTGCAGAAGGGGATACTTAGCATTGGCAAGATTATATGTTTCTGTCTGATTTGGATCCCAACGTTGTAGATGTTCTTCCCGTACTTTTCCGCCATTTACAAAGGCAAATAGAGCCTCAGAATCATAATAACGGGAAACTTTGCCTACGCCTTGAAACATAACGCTGACAGAGAAACCTTTGTAGTCCACGCCCAACGAAGCAGCATAGGTGTTTTCTGGAATATAACTGCCCCCGATTTGTGTAACGTCTTGATCGTCAATATAACCATCGCCGTTCATGTCTTTGTACTTTAAATCACCAGGTTGTACGTTGGTTGTGAACAACGATGTTGGGGTGTTGGGATTGTCGATATCAGCCTGCGTAAGATATCCTTCACTTTGTAATCCAAAAAACTGGCCAATTACGTGGTCGGTACCTCTTCTATAGGTTGGTTTACCGCTTGGTTCGTCCATAGCAAGGATTTTATTTTTGGCATGTGTGAAATTGAAGCCTACGTTGTAACGTATTTCCCCGAGTTGTTTTCGGTGCTTAAATTCAATTTCGTAACCTTGATTGCGTGTGCGACCTAGATTTCCGGCAGCAAGTTCGACCCCTGTATAGCCAGGGACGGTGAGATAGGAGGTGAGGATATTTTTACGGTTTTCTCTGAACAAATCTACATTTAGTGTAAAAAGGCCCTGAAAGAAATCGGATTCGAAGGCGATATTGTATTTTTTTGCCCGCTCCCAGGTAACGCCTGTATTCGGATAGCGTCCTTCGTAAACGCCTGTTTTGTAATTGGCATCTCCGAAGTAATATACATTGTTGTACCAAGACCAGTCTTCGATATATAGAAACCGCACTTCTGATCCGTTGACGTAGTATTTATCATTTCCTACTTCACCATAAGACGCACGGAATTTCAATCGGTCAAGCCAGCTTTTTGTGTTTGCCATAAAGCTTTCATTGGTCGGAACCCAGCCAATGGACATGGAAGGGAAAAAGCCAAAACGATTCCCTTTAGAGAAATTTTCCGAACCATTGTATCCAGCATTTACTTCGGCCAAATAACGGTCAGCATAGCTGTAGGTCGCCCGCCCCACGATACCTTGGTAGCGTTTTTGGAGGTCTGCCTGATAGCGGTAGTCATTTTGATTATACAGAAGAAGTCCGGTCACTTTATGTTGTCCGAAATCGCGTGCATAGTTGAGTGCCCCCTCGAGATAGAACTTCATTGTCACATTTTGGGTGTTCCCCGAGTAACTCAGTTCTTGATCTTCATTGTAACGGGTGTAGCTTTCTGCTAGCCCAGGTTGGGTTCTGTCGATAAGCTCATAGGTGGCGAAGCCTGCAGCGAATCTTCTGTCATAATAAGTTTCATAGTCGAAAGACCCCATTCCTCGGAAGGACAGGCCTTTGGTGACGAAATCTAACTTCTGATCCAAGATAAAATTCGTTTCGTTTATTGTATTGTTGTTGCGGTATATTCCACCACGGCTTAGTTTCGCTACAATATTGTTTTGGTTTTGGGAGTTTCCACCAAAGTACCCATTCTCATATTGTACAGGAAATAACCATCCTGGAGTATGGTTAATCTCATAGAATATTTCGTTGTATTTCGTGGCCGAATTTTCAGTTACATTGGGGCCATAGCGTTCTTCAAAGCGCGTTCCGAAGTTTACTGAAAATGTAGTGGTCTGTGTTAATAGGAAGTCTAGATTGGCACGGAAACCGTAGCGTTTAAATTGTGCATTTGAACTTTGTGTGTAGTTACTACTGTTGGTTAGGTTTTTATAAAGACCCTTCTGATCGTAGTATTCTAACGAGGTGAAATACCGTACACGTTTCGTTCCGCCTTGTATGTTTGCATTATATCGCTGGGCGGCAGCAGTATTGTTCAGAACCTCGTTGTACCAGTCTACATTGGGGTATAGCTGTTGTTCGGCAGCAGAAAGCGCCCCTTGACTAGACAGTTTGTACTTCTCTAATGTTGCGTTGTCGTATTGTGATGGTAAGCCATCATTTGCCAGTGCTTCTTCGAGTAACAACAAGGATTGATAAGAATCGAGATAATCTGTTTTTCGGGTGGGGGTTTGGATTTGGGTGCTCGCCGTAACACTCACCGTAGGTGCTTGGATTTTACCTCGTTTTGTGGTAATGAGGATAACCCCATTTGCGCCGCGGACACCGTATACAGCTGTTGCCGAGGCATCTTTCAACACAGAAATATTCTCAATGTCGTCTGGGGCAATTTGTGAAAATTTACGTTCTACTCCATCCACCATAATTAAAGGTTGGTTATCGCTGGCGAATGAAGCGACTCCACGTATATAAATGTTTACATCATCACTACCCGGTGCACCGGACACTTGTGAGGTGATGACCCCCGGCAGTCGTCCAGCAATTGCTTGTGTAATGTTGGGTGATGATGATTTTAGGAGCTCCTTGGTATTTATTGAGGATATAGCACCTACAACACTTTCCTTTTTCTGCGTGCCATATCCGACTACCACAACTTCATTAAGTTGAAGGTTAGCTTTTCGCATGGTGATCTCTAGAACGGTTTTTCCTTGGATACTTATTTCTTCGCTCTCATAGCCGATATAGGCTAAACTGAGAACATCATCGGATTTAGCTTTGATACTAAAGGCACCGCTTTTATCTGTCGTAATGGTCGTATATGTTCCTTTTACTTGGACAGTAACGCCGATAAGTGGTTCTCCCTGCACATCTTTTACAACACCGTGTACAGACAGTTCTTGTGCCCAGGCCTTTTGCCCGCTCATTATCAAAACAAGTACCGGCAGTAATCGCCATAGGAAGGTGTTCCATAACGATTTTCGGTACGCTCTTTTATTTTCCATTGGTTTATTTTTTCTTATTGGTTATCTAAAATTTCACGATGAACTAAAGTGAGGCTTTCCCTATAGGAAAGCCTTTCAGAAGTGCTCATGTTCGTTTTATGGTTCTTGTTATTCTGTCGTGTTTAGGAAAGGATAATAAGCGGCGGTTCGCAGATCTAAACTTGCGCCTTCTACCGTGAGAAAAGTACCAATATCCGTTGTAGAAATACCATCATAATAGAACGTATAATCTTCCAGCTGTTCGCCTGCTGCGGTGGTAACTTTCGCCGTGACGTCTACACGTGTTCCGCTACGCGTTAAGATGATCTTTACTAAAGCGCCGTTCATTTGTGATTTGAAGTTATCCCAGTCATAGCTTGCAGATATATTACCGCCAGCATAATTCGAATCACCCCAACCGAAAGCATCAGCACGTAGAATAAAGTATTCTGCATATCCTGTTTCACTTCTGTTTTTTCCGTTGGTGAGGGCTAACAACCAGTTGTTCCAATTGTTACTTCCATTGGTATAGTTGTAGAAGGTATAAATAAAAGGAGAAGGCGAACTACCTGATATTTTTGTGAAATCAGAGAAGTAGGACCACCAACCTGCACTTAGATCTGCAGGGCCAACACGCGACGCGTTTGCGGCATAGGACTGCCCGACGTAGACGGTTTCTGGATCAATGTTTAAGTAGGCTCCTTCTACTGTTAAAAATGAACCTATGTCTGTTGTAGAGACTCCTTCGTAGAAGAAACTATAATTATAAACCGTTCCACTTTTTGCTGTTACCACGGCGGTTACGTCGATGCGGGTTCCATTGCGTTTGATGGTCAAGTCAACGTAGGCTCCATTCATATCTGACGAGAAAGTGTCCCAATTGTAATTAGATGTTATATTAGCGCCGTTATAGTTTCCGTCTCCCCAGCCGAAGGCATCTGCCCGTAACACGAAGTATTCTGCGTAGCCTGTTTCATTGCGGTTTTTGCCGTTAGTGACTGCAAGTACCCAGTTGTTCCAATTGGCATTGCCACTGCTGTAGTTGTAGAAGCCATAGTGTGTGGTTTGATTACCTGTCATTGGGATAAAGTCGGAGAAGCTAGTCCACCATCCTGAAGAGAAATCTTCGTTTCCGACAACAATATAGTCGGCTCCGGAAGAACCATTGGTGGCAGGAACGGCAATTTGACTGTCCGTGATTTGGTTGCGGTAAATACTTAAATCGTCAACCATCCATTCTTGGGTATTTGTGCCAGAACCATAACCTATATAAAGGGAGGGTGCGGTAGCTATAAATTGTACAATTTTGGAGAAATCAAAATCCGTTACCGTTTTGTCTATCTTATTTTCGCCATCTACATAGATAGCATAGCCATTGTTACGTATTTTTAATGCGATGTAATGCCATTCACCTGTACTAATGATGCCTGTTGCACCGGCAGAAGGATTATTGTCTTCATACGTTCCGTCTCCTTGGTAGCTCAGCCAACCATTTGCGGTGATGAATGCTTTCTGGGATCCGGTTTCGTTTTGAAAAGAAAGAAGCGCCCCGGAGAGGTCCTGCTCGACACCGGATGGGTTCGCTTGTTTCATCCAAAAGGTGAACGATACGCCATTCTGTACTTTTACACTATTTAGCGGATTATTTATTTTTGCGTAGCCGCCGTCCAACTGTAATACGGAACTACCGAGATCGTTGTCTGTTGCTACCTTGGGAAGGTTTCCTCCTTCATAGGCACTAAGTTGAAACTCGGAATCTATGCCATTGTTGAATGCATAGGTAACCAATTTTTGAAGTGTTGGGTACACCTGATTACCTGAGGGATCATCCCATTTGTTCCAACTCTGGCAAGCCTGAAGCGATAGCATTAGATAGCCAGTGAGGAGGACATAAATCCACCTGTTTTTGTTAATAAACATGTTCATAATCGGATATAGATTTATAATTTTCTTAATGTTTTATTTTATTCGTTTTCCCCAAAACGAAAAACCTTGTTGATCGAGTCCACTGAATAGGATGGTCTTCTGTTCATTTTCCCAATCTTGGCCTTCGAAGACTTTTAACTGTATTTCGTTCGCTGCTGTGTGAAGTGTCAGGCTATTTTTTGATAGGCTCCAAGTTCCCTGATAAGTTCCAGTGAATGTCTGATCCTTATGGAAAATAATCTTTTGTGCTAAGTTCATTTCATCCTTTTGGAGTTTGTTTTCCCCCCAAAGAATCTGTCCAGCTTCTAAATTTCTATCGGGAACTTGGCCTTTGATGAGGATGGTTTCCCAAGTTCCAATGATGTCTTTTGCTTTCAGCTTAGCGTTTTGATCACCATTATACCGTTCTGGTGATAAGACTGGCCATCCGTCGCTGTTCCAAAAGATTTGCCGTACATGAAGAACCATTTGGTGATTTTCTGGAGCCAAACGTGCTTGATGGGCCATGAAGTATTGTCCACTCGCATCGCTAAACACACTGCAGTGGCCAGTGCCTGACCACCCAGCGTGTTTTTCGAAGGCGTATGGATAAGTCAAAATAGGGAAATGCTCAATTTCCTCTGATAGGTTTTTACCGTTGTAGTCGAGAAACGGTCCATTTGCAGACTCTGATCTGCCTACGCGGATATTATAGGTTGTCATCAATGGGTCGTAAGACACAAAAAGAAAGTATTTTTTCAGCGTTGGATTGTAGATGATCTCGGGAGCCTCGATGTTATTTTTTTTGCCGTCGAATCTTCTGGCGATGAGCTGCCCTTGATCTCCGTTTTTTTGTACGAAGCCAGTTTCAGCATTGAGCTTAACGGCGTACAATCCGCCAAAGAAAGAGCCGTAATGCATCCATTGTTCGCCTGTTTGTGGGTCGGTCACTATACTTGGGTCGATGGCATTCATGGCATCTCCTTGTTTGGTTTTTACAACAATGCCTTTGTAATCCCATGGGCCGTCTGGCTTTGTTGACTCTGCAAACCCAATACAGGAGGTTTGCCTACCGAATGCAGAAACGCTGAAATATAGCCTAAATTTATCTTTATACTTTAAAAGGTACGGTGCCCAAATATTTGTTGCTCCTTTTTGGTGAGCGTGCGTTAATACCCAGCTTTTCATTTCGGCAGGGATTTCATCCAAAGCCCATCCCACATATTCCCAGTGTACGAGATCTTTGGATTTTCGAAGCTGAATGTATCCGAAGGGAAGCTTATTTTTTTTGATAGCGATACTGTCCTCACCAAGTATGGCATCTGTAGAATACATATAATAGGTATCACCAACCAAGAGGCAAGAGGGATCATGTACATTGTAGGTTCCCCAGGAAGCATAGGATGTCATGGCAGATTTGTCGCGATAGTCATCCTGCCAGGGGTTACTGCGTTTGGTAACTTGCTTGCTGTTGGAACAGGATATGATAAAAAAGGATGTTAACGCGAAAAGCACCCTCAAGCTGATCCGAAATGAACACATACTTATTTTTGGTTTATATTGTTATAAAAGATATTTCCCTACTACACTGTCTGGCAATTTCTTTTCGTCTTAGCGTCAGAAGTTGGCCAAATTGGTTATTGTTCTATTCTTTGTGTCTATAATGATATTTCAAAAGTAGATGTTGGCTTAAAAAACAGGGTGGACAATAGAACATTTTTGGTGGATTTTTTGTGAAATTTTGTTTTTCATTTGTATTGTTTTTTATTTTTGGTGTACACAATGCCAATATAAATCGATGTACCGTAAGTTGTATCTGATCGCTACCGTCCTCTTTGCTGCTTTTATTTTTAGCAGTCCTGTTCTCTATGCGCAGAACTCGCTATCCTCATCGTATACTTTTCGGTCGTTGACAATAGCAAAAGGGCTTCCGATAAATTATGTGGATGATATTTATAAGGATAGTAAAGGGTTTATATGGATATCTACACAAGGAGGCGGATTGAGCAGATATGACGGTTATGAGTGTTTGAATTTCGATGTGAATAATAAGCTTCTGCCGTTGAAAAGCAATTTTATTAGGCAGGTATGTGAAGATCATTTTGGAAGACTTTGGCTGGCTACTGATTTTGGCTTGGATCTCATTGACCTCAAGACATTAAAGAAGCTGACTATTGGTCAGAACAATGCGGTTTTTCAAGCTTCGGTAGCAAAAGATTGGAATAATATATTACTGGATAGTGCGGGGAATATTTGGTTACAAAATAGTACGGTAATTCATCGGATCTCATTTAATAATCAGGGTGAAATTGTGGCTGTTGGAAGTACTTCGTTGCATAAGGGGACTGGCGTGAATACTTTCACCATGATAGAAGAGGTAGGCGGAAAGGTTTATGCGGGGCATAATGGCAAGTTGGTGTTGATGCAGGTGTTTCCTGATCGTACACTAGGTATACGGGAGATTTCACCTCTTCTGGACTTTGGAATGAATCTTTTCATTTCCTCTTTTGTCGAAATGGGGCATACTTGGTGGATCGGAACTGATCACGGCTTGTTTGGCTTTGACCGAAAAAAAAATAGTTTACAGCGTATTACGAATGATCTGCAACCTGGGCATTGTTTGACACAGAATATGGTAACGTCATTAGAAAAGATTGGGGATCATATGTTGGTGGTGGGTACATTGAAGGGACTTAATTTTTTAGATACGGATACGTACCAAGTGGAACAATTGACGCAGGGAGGTAACCTGTCGAATGGACTGACGAGTAATTTCGTTAATTGTTTGTTTTCTGATGGGAGAGATTTGTGGGTGGGGACCGAGGCTGGTGGTATCAATATGTTGTTTCAGCGACGGCTTGATATTAAAAATTACGGGCATACCTCATCAGCGATGAGTTTGTCTCCCAATCCTGTAAATGCTATTTTGGAAGATCATCAAGGGGATTTGTGGGTTGGTACTGTGGAAGGTGGACTTAATTATCGAAAAAAAGGTAGTTCTTCGTTTTTACATATGCTTGCTGGTCCGAATTCTATTACACATAACTCTGTGAGTGCATTGGAAGAGGATGGTGCGCATCGATTGTGGGTGGGTACATGGGGAGGAGGGATCGCTATTTTGGATTTGGATGTGTTCCCGAAAAAATCGTTTCATTATTTACCGAGTGAAATCGATTATATTTCTGTTTTAAAACACGACCGTTTAAACAATGGTATGTGGATCGGCACCAACAAGACTATTCTTTTTTACGATAGCAAGACTGGGCATATCCAACATCCAGTTGATCCGGCGTTAACGAAGGGGTTGAATGGTACGATTGGCTGTATTATAGACGATAAAAATCAGCTTTGGATAGGCACTACAAAAGGTCTCTTTATTCTTAAGCTGAACACCTTGAAACCGGATTATTCTTTTTGTGAAGTTTCTCTTTTTAAAGAGAGCGATGTGAAACTTGATGAGCGGTTTTTGCATAATATCACTTCTATTATCCAGGCGCATGATCGTTCGATTTGGATAAGTAGTAAAGGATATGGTGTTTGTAGGATTACTGAGGATGATAGAGGATATCATAGTACATTGTTTACAACGGCAGATGGGTTGGTAAATAATTCCTGTATTGGTGTCTTGGAAGACGAGGCTCACTTGATCTGGATAAGTACGTCGAATGGCATTTCTTGTTATAATCCGGCTTCTCGACAATTTGTTAATTATAACAATACCGATGGATTTGCTAATAATCAGTTTTACTGGAATGCGGCATTTCGGTCGGTGCAGTCTGATAAATTGTATTTTGGCCATATAGATGGATTGGCCGAAATACAGACTTCATCTTTTCATCAATCGGATGAGAATCGCCGTGTGTTGTTTACCAAATTGAAGGTGTTGAATGATATGGTAGGTGTGGTGGACGGTCAATTTGCGGTGTCTGATATTGCATACACGGATCAGATTGAGCTGCACGAACGGGACAAGTCCTTCTCTGTGGAATTCTCGGCGCTGAATTTCAGTCACGCCGGCACTACAGCCTATTCGTACAGGCTCTTAGGTTTTGATAGTACCTGGGTGAATGTGCCTGCTGATATTCGTTTTGCGGCCTACACTAACTTGGGGCCGGGAAATTATACGTTGGAGGTTCGTTATAAAAAATCGAATGGCGAGTGGTCAGCGCATACATCGAAATTGAAAATTATTGTGCACCCTTACTTTTATCGGACGACTTGGTTTATCCTCTTGGTGATCGTACTCTTGTTACTTGGTATATTTCAATTTATCCGTTGGCGGTTGAAGGAATTGGAAAATCAGCGGCAGATGTTACATGAGAAGGTGGAACTGCGAACACGGGAATTGGCACTTCAAACGGTGGTACTGGAAGAGCAAGCTCAAAAATTGACGCTGCAAAACCAAAAATTGTCGGTTCAAAATGAAAAGATATCTAAGCAACGTAAGGAATTGGTCCGGATGTCAAAGAAAGTGCAGGAGGCAATGGCACATAGTACCTCGTTCTTTACGAATATCACGCATGAATTTCGTACGCCGATCACCTTAATTAACGGACCTCTCGAACGAGCGATAAAAATGTGTAATGAGCCTAAAGTAAAGGAGCAGCTTTCTTTTATTTCACGTAATGCGCGGTATTTGCTGACACTGGTAAACCAAATTATGGACTTTCGAAAGATTGAGTCTGAGGCTTTACAGATTGTCTATCGCCCCGAAAATATCCGTGATTTTTTTCAGGAGATTATTGAACAATTTCAATTGTATGCACAGGAAAAGGAAATTACAATCCGGCAGTTTACACATTTGCATCAGAGTACAATATATATAGACAAAGAAGCGATACGGAAAGTGCTAACAAATCTTTTGGCAAATGCTGTTAAGTTTTCACATAATGGGGGGACGATCTCCGTTTATTTATCAACTTTTACGCAAATGTCGTCAGGTTCAGTGATGTTGTACCTCGCGGTGGCCGATGATGGTATAGGTATTAAAGATGAAGATCTTGAAAACGTATTTGAGCGTTTTTACAGGTCTTCGACAAGTTGGAATAATAGTTCTTCGACACATACTGGTACAGGGATAGGACTCTTTCTCTGCAAAAAGATTATGGATTTGATGAATGGGAAAATTTTCGCCTTAAATAATTTCCAAGGGGGAGCAACTTTTCGGGCTATCTTACCTCTACCGTCGGTTTTATCTCTTCCTCAGGGGGGACTGGAGATGGATACGGAGGAAGTTGTGGTTGAGGATTGTGTTACAGAGATGGGAGATACGCCTCCTAAGAATAATACGATACTTCTTGTGGAGGATAACCAAGATATGAGAAGGTACCTTCGCTCTATTTTGGAAGAACAGTATCAGGTCGTCGATGCTGAAAATGGACAGGAGGCTTTGCTTCTGCTGAAGCAAAAGGAAATAGATTTTGTCGTTAGTGATTTGATGATGCCTGTGATGGATGGCATGCGCTTTTCCAAAATTTTGAAGCATGATATCGAATTGTCACATATTCCAGTGTTATTGTTGACCGCGAAGACGGGAAAACAGGTGCAACTCGATAGCTACAAGATCGGTGCCGACGAGATTTTGTTCAAGCCATTTGATGAGGAGGTGTTATTGACGAGAATTCAGAATATTCTCGCTATAAGAAGGGGCTATCAACAGAAATTTAGTGTGGAAATGAAGGTAGAAGAGCTTCATATTCCTCACGAATCGAAAGATAATCAATTTTTGAAAAGGGCAATGGGATTGGTACAGGAGCATTATAAAAATCCTAATTATGAAATTGTCGATTTTATACGTGCGCTCGGTGTGTCTAAGACGCTTGCAAATGCTAAATTACAGCACCTCACAGGCTATTCTCCGAATCTTTTGATTCGGAATTATAGACTTACTGTTGCAAAGAAAATGTTATTGGAAAATAACAGTGATTTAACCATTTCGCAAATTGCGTATGAAGTGGGATTTAATGACCCTAAGTATTTTACGCGTTGTTTTACGAAACAATATGGAAAATCACCCACTGAATTTTTAGGAGAGCTGTTGCGTAAAGAACCCGAAGGCTGATTTTGTAAAATGGACCGCTTTGACGTCCGAATCAGAAGTGGATTTGTCTTACGATGCCGGGATATGAATTGAAGATGTTAATATTCAAGTGTTCTTCGTTAAGATTGTGAAAACAATATCCTTCTTGAACTTCTAATTTAGTGAGTCATTAGCCACAATATATGATAACAAGAGATTTGATTCGGATTTTAATTGTTTTTCTTTCTTCGGTGGGCGCTTATGCGCAGGATGTAACCCGATATGACAGTCCAAAAACGGGCAATCCTATTGTGCCGGGTTACTTTGCCGATCCTACCATTAAAAAGATAGGTGATACCTATTATCTCTATGCGACGACAGATGGGAATGGCGGTGGTTTTGGTCCTTCACAAGTCTGGACCTCGAAAGATTTTGTAAATTGGGCTATACAACCCATGAATTGGCCGAACACGCATTGGTATTGGGCACCGGATATGACGAAGGGGTATGATGGACGGTATTACCTATATTATAGCCAACCTGTTGAACTTTTTGGTGCGGTATCAGAATCGCCAGTGGGACCCTGGACTTCTTTGGTAGCCGATGATAAAGCTTTTGTTCCGAACTATATGATCCCTGGCGTGATTACCTTAGATGGTCAGACGTTTACGGATGATGATGGAAAGATTTATATGTTTTGGGGCACCTGGGGGATTTACCCTGATCATGGATGCGCTGTTGGACTGCTCCGTGAGGATATGAAATCTTTTGAGCGCATTGAACTTATTCCCAATACTATTGCGAAGGATTATTTCGAGGCACCTATTATGTTCAAGCGTCATGGTGTATATTATCTTTTGTATTCCTCAGGGCATTGTGAAGATGATACCTATCGGGTGCAGTATGTGAAGAGTAAAGTGGGGCCGTTCGGTCCTTATGAGTATCCGAAGGAAAATCCGATTTTGGTGACGAATCCTGACGGTACCATTCATGGGCCTGGACATAATGGTATTTTAGAAGAGAATGGAAAAATTTATATCGTATATCATCGGCATAATAATCCCCATTCTAGTGGCGGTTTTCATAGACAGGTTGCTGCCGACGAATTACTTTTCGATGAGGACGGTAATATTCAGAAGATTGTACCTACGCATACGGGTATAGGTTATTTGGGGAAAAATACGAGACCCTATACTGATCTAGCTTTTGGAAAACATGCCGTAGCTTCGTCTGCTTATAGTGATGATTTTAAGGCAGATTTCGCGATAGATAACAATAATGGAACGTTGTGGAGGGCTGCAAATAATGAAGGAGAGGCATGGCTACAGGTTGATCTTGGTAAATCCTCGTCTATCGGAACGGTTTTGTTGGAAATGGAATATCCTACCTATGCTTACCAATACAGGATAGAAGTTTCTGCTGACGGGAAGCAATGGCAATTGTTTTCGGATAATAGTACTAACGATCGTTGGGCTAGCCCTATAATAGCACACGGAAAGTCAAAAGCCCGTTATGTGAGATTGACAGTCAGTAATACACAAGTTGTAGGACTACCGAGAGGAGTCTGGAATATGAAGGTTTACAAAGAAAGGTTAAAACAGGAGACGATTTGGTCAGATCCCCAGCCGATGCCGAAATTGACAGCGGTGAGTTCTAAAGATATTATTCGCGTGGATGCTTCTTCTTATAAAGAGGGTGAAGTTGTTGATGTTATCAAGAATACGGGCAGTCTTTCTGGTGATTGGAAAGCTCTTTCACCGGTTGTCGTTAAGAATTATCAAGGCAGATCGGCTTTTTATTTTGACGGTTCCGGGCGGTTGACTTCTAGTTTTAATGTGCCGGCATATCTCGACGGAAATGCTTCATATACTTGGAGTGCATGGGTAAATAACCCAGAAGTTGAACGTATAGAGCCTTTATTTTCATGGTCTCGGCCTGGTCATGATTTGACCTTAGCCACATTCGGTTATGGAAGTGATCCTGCGAGGGGAGCAATTCAGCACGGTGGTTGGGCGGATATGTCTTTTAAGCAGATTCCAAGAGAGAATGCTTGGCACCATATTGTGGTTACTTTTGATGGTTATATGGAGAGGTTGTATGTCGATGGGAAGTTGGAGAAAGAGCAAAATAAAATGCTATTTATCCGTCGGGATGAACGGTTTTCTATCGGTGGTTTGGGCGAAGATTTCTTTACAGGGTATATCTCGGATTTACGGGGTGCGGCTATAGCGTGGACGGCGGAGGATGTCGAGCGTATTTATAACGAAGAGGCTCATACGGGATATTTATTTGATTTGGAAACTGCAGATTGTGCTTTTGGAGAGATTGATTCTCTTTTGGTGTATGGTAGTGCGCTGAATGTCTCTAATCGAATCGCCGTGGACAAGGGGAACATCGTTGTTGCTGATGGTCGTGTTGGCCTTTCCGCTCAACAAATCCAAGTAGCTCCATTGATAGCTATGTTACAGTCTTCTTCGTTTTGTGTCGAGCTTGATTTGTTTCGTAGGGAAGCTTGGAGACATGTCGTATTGCAAAAATTGGATGGTAAAGTGCAGGTGTTCGAGGATGGGAAAATAACGAATACGCAATCTTTGGATGATTATTTTTCGATAAGGGGTAATTACATAAGTTTTGGGGCAGCAATCGTTCATGCAATACGTGCTCATAACATGAATCTTGCTTCGGAGGAAATTTCTACATTATACGCTGCATGGAAGAGAAAATGTGATGGCTACTTGGTGGCACCAGATTTACTCGCTGGCGGAGATCCGTATTTCCTGAATAACGATAATGTATTTGTAGCGGTGAAACCATTGCGTAATTTGGTTCGTTATGCATTTACGTTAAATAAGCAAGCTTCGGGTTGGATCAAAGATCCTTATTATCTGTTTTCTGCCGATAGTGCGCATTCGATTATCAACGTGTTAGTTAAAGATGTATACGGTAATGTCGGAAAGCCTGTTTCGTTGCCTGTTCCTCCTAAGCATCCTGTTAATATGTTGGAAGGTAGGTATGATTTGCCATGGGAACTGGATAGCAAGTTTGCTTTTTGGGATGGTTTGCAGCTACCTGTCGATAGAGATAGTACATGGTTATCTATTACGCGACAGGGAGATGATTGGCGGTTGGCTTCGAAAGATACAAAATGGGGAGCTGAGGGATGGAATGGTCCTTTTCTTTACAAGGAGTTGTCGGGTGATTTTACGGTGGAAATCCAGGTGAAAGATGTGGCGGGACTGGGTACAAAGGCACGTACCTCGAGTGAGGCTGGATTGATGATACAGGATGTTGCACATGCTGGAAGTTATTTAAATAATACAATTTTGACAGGTTGGAATCTTGGTAATTTGGTTCGGAGTATTGGACGGGGAGAATATCGAGAGTTAAACACCGGAGCAGGACTAGCTTTTGACGCTTATTTACAGATCCAAAAAAAAGACGCTTACTTCTATTTGCGAGGCTCTAAGGATGGAAAGCATTGGGTAAATTTACCGGGAAGTCCTTTCTTAAGAAAAGATCTTAACGATAAAAAATTACGTGTGGGAATCTATCAAACGGCGAATAATAATCAATTGAGCTATGGTACATTTGGTCCGATGAAGATCTGGAAGCTAAACCCTTAGAAATTTTAGAATGTATTAAGGTTTTGATAAAGCCTGTTTGGTATTGTACCAGACGGGCTTTTTTTGGTTTGTAACAAACCTGTTAATATATGCTTGTTAATCGTTAAAATATGGGTGAATTTTTCTTTTAATTCTATCTACTTTTAAAAATATGCTATCCGTTTTGTAAACCTGATTAGTTAAACTCTAGCTTGTATACTACTAGAGCTTATTTGTTGAGGAGATAGCTGCCAATAGGCTTATAAAATTCCAATGATTTTTAAGTAACCATAATAATCAAACAAATAAAAATGATCGTGAGAGATGAACAAAAAAGGAGAAAGCATCCTAAAGTGCTATTGTGCTTTGTTTATGTTTTCGTTTGCCTAGCACTTCCTGCTTTTGCTTTCGCACAGCAGATTGTAAAAGGTACTGTGCGTAACAGCAATGGAGAGGGGCTTCCCAATGTAAACGTTATGGAAAAGGGAAGTAACAATGGGATAAAAACGGATGAAAGTGGAAAATTTGAATTGCGACTAAAGAGTAACAATGCCACGCTCGTATTTTCGTCTATTGGGATGAAGACGATAGAACAACCTGTTACTGCGACTTCCGGGCCTGTAGAAGTGAATCTATTGGAGGATTTGGCAGGATTGGATGAGGTAGTTGTTATAGGATATGGTACGCAGCGGAAGGGAGATGTAACGAGTGCTATTGTAAGTGTAAAAGCAGAAGATTTTCTTGCCGGGAATGTCCGGGATGCAGCTGATCTGATCCGAAGTAAAGTTGCGGGTTTAAATATCACCAAGGGATCGGGGGATCCTAATGCAGAATCGCGCGTTGTTCTTCGTGGACTCGCTACACTTGAAGGGAATTCAAGTCCTTTGGTATTGGTAGACGGTATCGTAGGAACTTTGAGTACAGTACCCCCTGAGAGTATCGAATCAATAGATGTTTTAAAGGATGCTTCGGCAGCAGCTATTTACGGTACGCGTGGTGCAAATGGAGTCATCTTAATTACAACCAAAAAAGGTAGTCAGGGGGAAAGAGCTACGGTTAACTACAATGCTTATGCAGCAACTTCGCAGTTTTATAAAATACCGGAGTTTATGGATGCACAGGATATACGCGATGGTTACACGAACTTTACGGATTTGGGGCATAATACAGATTGGCTTGATGCGGTAATGCAAACCGGTTTTACACAAAATCATAGCCTGAATATTCAGGGAGGTTCAAAGAACACAAGTTATTCAGCCAACGTGACCTACAGAGATGAAAACGGAGTAATGAAGCAAACAGACCTAAGCAGTATAAAAACGACTTTCGACCTCACACATTCGATGTGGGATAATATCCTTAAACTCAACTTTAACTTGGTGCAGTCGGAGCAGCGGAACAATGTTAATGCAGCTTCTGCCGCAGATTTGAGTAGCCCTTATCGTCAGGCGGTCATCCATAATCCAACTGCTCCAATTTATAATGAAGATGGAAGTTATTACGAAGACTATAATGTATATCAGTATTACAACCCCGTTGCAATTCTTAACGAACGACAAGGCGATAACAAAACCAAGCGTAGTCGCTTGACAGGGAACATTACCTTAGAACCTATTAAAGGTTGGACAACGAATCTGATAATTTCTCGTCAAAATACGACGGGTCTATATGGGTATTATAGTACCAAGCAGTATTATACATCGAGGGTAAATGCTTATAATGGATCGGCTTATCGATCGGATAGCGATACCCGATCGGATAATTTGGAATTAACGACAAATTATAGAAAGGTAATAGGGGATCACAACTTCAGTGTGCTCGGAGGCTATAGTTATCTCTATAACGAAACCGAAAGTGGGAGTATGTTTAATTATGATTTCCCCACTGATGTATACTCCTATCATAATATATCACTTGGGAATGCATTGAAGGATGGCGATGGATCCATGACAAGCAATAAAGTAAATGATCGTCTTATCGGTTTTTTCGGTAGGCTAAGTTATACTTTTAAAGATCGTTATAACTTGTTAGCGAGTTTCCGTAGAGAAGGATCTTCCAAGTTTGGTGATAATAATAAATGGGGAAATTTTCCTGCGGTTTCGTTGGGTTGGACGTTAACCAAAGAGCGGTTTTTAGAAAATGCGAAGTGGCTCAATAATTTAAAACTGCGTGGAGGTTATGGTGTTACCGGTGTTATTCCTGGAGAATCCTATTTGTCGTTGACAAGGTATAATTATGGCAATTTCTATTATGAAGACGGCGAATGGCAGAGTGGACTGGCAATCACATCCAACCCAAATCCAGATCTTAGGTGGGAAAAATCAGCTGAATTAAATATAGGAGTCGATTTCAGTTTGTTCAACGATCGGTTTGGTGGATCGGTAGATTTCTACAATAAAAATACGAAGGATATGCTCTGGGATTACAACGTTCCTCTTCCTCCTAACTTGTATTCTGTAACGAAAGCTAATGTAGGGAAGATGAACAATAAAGGTGTTGAAGTAATGTTAAACTTCATTCCAGTTAGAAAAGAGGATTTCGAATGGAAGACTATGTTAACTGCTTCGCACAATAAAAATAAATTAATTAGTCTTTCTAACGATTTGTATCAAACCACTAATTTCCTTGAAGCAGCTTATGCAGGAGATCCTATATCTGTACCTACGCATCGTTTGGAAGAAGGTCAGCCCTTTGGGAATTATTGGGGGCCGAAGTCTGTTGGTGTAACAGAAGCAGGAATCTGGATTATCGAGGATCCGAAGACTGGCGAAGCTGTAGAATTTAGTCCGACGATGTTGACCGATGATTATCGTCAATATTTAGGTAATGGTATGCCTAAATTGTTTTTGGGATGGAATAATAGTTTTCGCTATAAGAAGTTTGATTTCAATATGCAATTAAGTAGCCAATGGGGGTTCCAGATATTGAATGAACAACGGATGTTTTATGAGAATAATTCGATTGCTTATAATCGATTGAAAACAGCGAAAGATGCGGTTTATGGGATTGCACCATTATCATCTTCTCAATCACAGACTTTTATGAGTTATTATCTGGAAAATGGGAATTTCGTAAAGTTGAATAATATCAACGTGGGGTATTCATTTAAATTGAATCAACAGAAATATATTCAACATATCCGTGTTTACCTGACAGGTCAAAATTTGTTTAGTATAACAAATTATTCCGGATTGGATCCTGAGTTGACCAATAGTAATTTAATGGGTGCGGGTACGGATCCGAGAGATAAATACCCTTCTATTCGTTCGTTTACTTTCGGACTTAATTTAACACTGTAATTATGAAAAAGTATAATTTTAAATTCAATAAGAAATATATCATTGCTTCATCTGTCCTTTTACTTACCTGTAGTGCGGCATGTACAAAGCTTGATGAGGATATTTTTAGCGAGATTTCAACGGAAAAGACTGAATTTACGGAAGATGATATCCGAAGTCTTGTAGCACCCGTGCACGCTTCTTTGCGGTCATTGTACTGGGGTTGGGATGGTCTTTTTGATATTTACGAGGAGTCCTCAGATCTTATTATGACACCTTTCCGTATTGGCACCGGTTGGGGAGATTACTATATCTCTATGCATAAGCATACCTTTAATCCTTCTATTTCACATTTTTATGGGTTGTGGTATAATGCTTATCGAGGTATTGGCAGCGCAAATCAAGTTTTAGACCTCGAAAGTGAAGCTGTTACGTCTTATATTCCTGAAATGCGTGCCATGCGTGCACTTTTCTACTATTTTTTACTAGATAATTTTAGAAATATTCCATTGGAAACAACGCAAAAACTTCCAGGAGGTTATCTTCCGCCACAGGTAGATCCGCAAGAAGTGTTCGATTTTATTGTCTCGGAATTGGAGGCCGTGAAAGATGATTTAGGTGATGGAACCACCAATTTTGGTCACATGAATCGCTATGCAGCTAATATGGTATTAGCTAAATTGTACCTGAATCACAATGCCTGGTTTAATACGACCGATAACTCTTATTACGAGAAAGCTTTAGCTGAAGTGAATGAGGTGATTAATAGTGGTAAGTATAGTTTGTCGGCCAACTATGAGGATCCATTTAAATCGGAAATCTCGTCAAACCCAGAGGTGATCTTTGGTATACCGTTTGATTTTACGTATGCATCGGGGAATTATTTATCGAACAAAGCTTTACATGGTGGTAGTGCAGCAACTTTTGGACTTAGTGGTGCGCCCTGGAATGGCAGTTGTGCGATTCCACAGTTTATTGATACTTATGATGAAGATGACGAGCGTTTAGCCAAGACTTGGCTTGTTGGTCAGCAGTATAGTCAATCGGGAAGTCTAATTTATGTCGGGGCAGAACCGTTGGTTTATACAAAAGATGTCAGCAGTATTGATAATCCTGGAGCTTACCAATTTGAAGGTGCCCGTTTTCGAAAATATGAAATCGTTGCAGGAAATGTTGGGACTTATGGTGATGATGTGCCTTTGTTTCGATTGACTGATGCATATTTTATTAAAGCAGAGTGCTTACTTCGGTTGGAGACAGATGAACAAACAGCTGCGGATTTGGTCACGGAGGTACGAAAGAGAGCATTTACAGCGAATCCTGATAAGGCTGTACGGACCATTGCCCAACTGAAAGGTGGTAGTGTGTATAATTACGGTCACTATGAAAATGGTGTATGGGAGACTGTCGAGGGGGGGAGTGATGTCGTGTTAGGTGGACTTTTGGATGACTTAGCTTGGGAGTTTGTTGGTGAACACCACAGACGACAGGATTTGATCCGTTTCCATCTGAGTAATGGCAATAACGTTTATTTAGGTAAGTCTTGGTTTTGTAAGGATGCTGAAGGAAATAATGCTTCACACAAGAATATATTCCCAATCCCAAAGAACTTCATGGATTCGAATGTTAGTTTTGTGCAAAATCCAGGATATTAAGTCCCTAGAAGTATTTTGTTTTGCTTGAGAAAGAGATGGTCTTTTAGAGGCCATCTCTTTCTATTTGTGTAATCAGCGCATAATTTCTTATCTTTCGGATATGAGAATCGCCTTCTTTTCTACACAACCTTATGATCGTTTTTTCTTTGAACAAGAAAATGCCGAGGGTAAATTTTCGTTTCAATTTTATGAAACGCATTTGGGACCGCACATCGTACACGCGGTGGAGGATGTTGATGCGGTATGTGTGTTTGTGAACGATAAGATCAATCAGGAAGTTTTGTCCGTCTTAGCAGACAGGGGGGTGAAAGTGATTGCACTTCGTTGTGCCGGTTTTAATAATGTTGATTTGGAAGCTGCGAAAAAATACGGCATTAGGGTTTGCAGGGTTCCTGCTTATTCACCAGAAGCCGTTGCTGAACACGCTGTTGCGATGCTTTTGACTTTAAATAGAAAGACGCATAAAGCGTATAATAGAGTTCGTGAACAGAATTTTTCCTTAAATGGTTTACTCGGCTTTAATATTCATGGGCGAACGATTGGTGTTATAGGTACTGGTAAGATAGGTAAGGCTTTTTGCCGAATTATGCTTGGGTTTGGATGTAAAGTATGGGCTTATGATGTTTTTGAGGACCTGGATTTGAGAAATGCGGGAGTGACCTATGTGCCTTTGAACCAAATTTTTGAGCAGGCTGATATTATATCTTTGCATTGCCCATTAATGCCAGAGACGAAGCATTTGATTAATGAAGAATCCTTGAGTAAAATGAAGGAGGGGGTGGTGCTTATTAATACAAGTCGAGGTGGACTTGTGGATACGAAGGCTGTTGTTGAAGCTTTGAAAAGCCAAAAACTGGGCGGTATTGCCATCGATGTGTATGAACAGGAAGAAAAGATTTTCTTTAAAGATCTTAGTACTGTGGTTATTCAAGATGATGTGTTGCAACGGTTAACCAGTTTTCCAAACGTACTGTTAACGGCGCACCAAGCTTTTTTTACCGATGAGGCGTTGACGCAAATTGCAAAAATTACGCTGCGGAATGTGAAAGAAGGACTTCAAAAAACAGTAGATAAGCTTGATCCTGCTTTTCTTGTTTAATTATATAGCGGTTGATTTCCGTTGCGTGGTAGTGGAAGGGAGCAAAAAATTTTCGAATGGCATGTCCTTCCGGTCTCTGCTATCTTGGATAAGTCCCATCAGGAGTTCTAAGGCGAGCTGCGCCATTTCCTTCGTAGGTTGCCGTATGGTAGATAGTGCAGGATATAGGTAGTTCGCTAGGTTGGTGTTGGTAAAACCAATCACAGCGATATCGTCAGGAACGCTTAGTTGCAGGTTTGCAAGGACACCTAGTATTTTGATGGATAAGGTATCTGTACCGCCAACAATGGCGTCTGGTAAGTTTTCGTTTTGCTGTAAATTAATAAAGAATGCTTTTAATATGCAATCAATATCTTGATTGGGGTCTTGATAGTCTGCATAGACTACATATTCTTCTTTAAAGGGAATCGCATAATTTAAAAGTGCATTTTTGTAACCTCTGATGCGGTCTTTGGTGTTACCTATATCCTTACCGCATAGAAATACTATTTTTTTTCGTCCCTTTTTGATAAGATCCTCTGTGGCTACATAGGTTTCCATACTGTTGTGTATGCCTATTTTGTAGGTGTTTAGACGATGTTGCGTCCTGTCGAAGAGAATGACCGGACAGATATTGAGATGAACTTGTTGAAGCAGTTCATAATTTGAATCTTCAAATGCTGGCGATATGATGATCCCTGCTACATTCTGATGAATAAGAAACTGAAGGGCTTCTTTTTCGCTTTCTTCATTGTTTTGGGTTTGAAGAGGGATAAGGGTATAGTGCAAAGGTGTGATTACTTTATAGAGTTCTTCTATGAATTCCAAGAAAAAAGGGCTGGAAAGAAAGGGTATAACGACGCCGATTAAATTTGTTTTTCCCGTTTTTAGATTTCTTGCAAAAGTGTTCGGTCTGAAATTATGTTCTTTGGCAAATGCTAATACCCGTTCTCTTGTTTCCTTCTTTATTTCATGACTATTATTGAGCGCGCGCGATACCGTCGCGGGAGATATTTGTAGCGCTTTAGCAATAAATTTTATTGTGATGTCGGCCATGATTCTGGAATTTTGTTATTGGTTAAATTTATTGAATTTATTTGTATAAACCATGTATACTCCATTTTATCAGCTTTTATATTAAATGTATTGTTGACATTTATATTAATTTGACTATTTTTAACGAAATAACCTGTATATATACTTTCAGGCTGTATAAATAGGTTATGAAGGAAACCGCATAAATGCCAAACAATATAAACATATGACTAAAAAAATCTTATTGAATACATTAGGGCTTGCTCTTATGGGAGTCCTTTCTGTACAAGCGCAACAGCAGCATAGAACGACAGTTTCTAAAGATACAGTAATCAAGGTTTCTGGTAATCCACTTTTCACGCATAAATATACGGCAGATCCTGCTGCTTTGGTCGTTGGAGATACATTCTATTTATATGCTGGACAGGATACGGGAGATGGGCGTGGGTACAATATCCCAAATTGGTTGGTTTTTTCGACTAAGGACATGAAAACGTGGACGGAGCATGCTGTTCCTTTGCGCACGGGGGATTTTAGTTGGGCCGTAGGAAACAGCTCCTGGGCTTCACAAGTGATAGAGCGCGATGGTAAATTTTATTGGTATGTTTCTACGGAGCATAAGGATGTAGATGGAAAACGAGGGAAAGCAATTGGTGTCGCTGTATCGGATAATCCTACAGGGCCATTTAAAGATGCGAAGGGGTCGGCATTGATTACCAACAACATGACAACGAAATGGACGCATATCAGTTGGGACGACATTGATCCTACGGTTTGGATTGACAAAGACGGACAGGCTTATCTTTTTTGGGGAAATACACAATGTTATTATGCCAAATTAAAACCTAATATGATAGAGATTGAAGGTGATATTATTCCTGTTTCTCTACCCGCCTTTACTGAGGCTCCTTGGATTCATAAAAAAGGTGATTGGTATTACCTTTCCTATGCTACAGGCTTCCCAGAAAAAATTGCTTATGCGATGAGTCGGAGTATTCAAGGTCCTTGGGAATATAAGGGTATTTTGAATGAAATAGCTGGAAACAGTAATACAAACCATCAAGCTATTGTAGAGTTTAAGGGGAATTGGTATTTCGTATACCACAATGGGGCGGTACAGACCGAAGGCGGAAGCTACCGACGTTCAGTGTGTATCGATCGTTTGTTCTACAATAAAGATGGAAGTTTAAAGCGTATCCAAATGACTACCGAGGGAATTTGGAAGTAAGATAAGAAGCCGGGAGTTCCGTGGATTAATTTCTCCATGTGATGTGTAATAATGGCGTAGTATTTGTAAATGGATGTTAAAAGTTCCTTTCACATGATGGATTAATCCATCATGTGAAAGGAACTTTTAATCGTTACCACAAAATATATACGTTCATAAAAAGTATGAAAAAATTAATCGGACTCCTTTTGGTTGTGTTGTTCACGGTAAGTATGTCGTCTTGTTACAACAGCAGACACGCACATCGTATGCCTCCTGGGCATGCAAAAAAGGTTTATGGCAGCAAGTCTGCAAAGAAATATGCGCCGGGACAGCAAAAGAAGAAAAAGAAAGGCAATAAGCACTATAGGTATGAAGCTCCGATACAGCGGGGATGGTAGTTTGTTAAACAAGATATAGCTAAACTTTTTTGTATCTTAGTGTATATGTTAAAAACCTTAAAATCTTCTATATGTTGAAAAAATACGTGAAACATAGTCTTTTGTATGGTTTGGTCATTGTAGGTTTTTCCTCGTGCCAAAGCAGCACAACACCAAAATCTGAAGAGGCTCATAATCCGGCAACGCAAACTGTTCCTCAGGAGGCTGAGCATCTTATTGGACGTTGGGATCTGACAGTAGACAGGGATGGTAAAACAGCACCTTCATGGTTGGAGGTTAAGCTTTCTGGCTACAATACCCTTGTTGGTTCTTTTGTTGGAGAGAGCGGAAGTAGCCGCCCTGTATCACATGTTAAATTGGAAAATGGTAGATTTTCATTTGCTATTCCACCACAATGGGAAGGAGGAGAAGGCGATTTCGTGATTGAAGGAGAATTAACGGAGGCTGGTTTGAAAGGAACTATAAAGTCCAATAAAGGTATTGTTTCAAATTATTCCGGTGTAAAAGCCCCTTATCTAAATAGAACTGGTGAAGCAAAATGGGGGACGGCGATTGAACTGTTCAATGGTAAAGATTTAAGCGGTTGGCGTACCTCGTCTGACGACAATCAGTGGGTGGTGAAAGAGGGGGTCCTCGTTAATCAGAAAGCTGGAGCTAATCTGATTACAGAACAAAAATTTGAAGATTTCAAACTTATTGCTGAATTCCGATATACCGAAGGAGGAAATTCGGGGATTTATCTACGTGGCCGTTATGAAGTACAGATAGAAGACTCTCCGAAGGACCGTCATCCTGGATCTTTATATTTTGGAGGGGTATATGGATTTTTATCGCCAAATGAGATGGCTACATTAGGGCCTAATACTTGGAATCGTTATGAAATTACTTTACGGGGACGATTGGTGACGATTGTAGCGAACGGAAAGACAATCATTGCGAATCAGGAGATTCCGGGTATAACCGGTGGTGCTTTAGATAGCCAGGAGGGTGAACCAGGACCTATTTATCTCCAAGGTGATCACACTGGCGTAGAATTTAGGAAGCTTACCATCATACCTGCGGGTTAATTACAAATAAAAAACAAAGGTATTTGCATAAGTTAGGCTTTCTTCTTATTTAAATACCTCTTAATACTTTTTTCATTAGCAGAAGTTAAATTGTTATGAGACGAACCCTTTTATTTTTGTTCTTGTGTATGTTTGGATATTTTTCTTTTGCACAATATGGAATGGACGACCGGCTG
Source organism: Sphingobacterium sp. LRF_L2 (assembly GCF_965644235.1). NCBI lineage: Bacteria > Pseudomonadati > Bacteroidota > Sphingobacteriia > Sphingobacteriales > Sphingobacteriaceae > Sphingobacterium > Sphingobacterium sp. LRF_L2. Next base: position 200,644 of record NZ_CBFFRI010000011.1, read on the forward strand.
GAAGTTGTGGCCTCGTTCGGAAATGAACAGCCTATTGGCGTAAGTGTTTCTTCTTTAAATCGGGTGTTTGTTTCTTTTCCGCGTCGAGAGCCCTATACGTATGGTTTAACGGAAATTGTCGATGGAAAAAGAATAGCTTTTCCGGATCTGAAATGGAATAGCACCGAGAGGCGGGAAGAGGATTATTTTGTCAATGTTCAGGATATTTATGTCGATATTGAAGATCAGTTGTGGGTGTTAGATTCTAAACCGGGAGCGGGAAATTCCGTTTTTGGGAAATCGGGTGATGACGCTCGCATCGGGAAGTTTAAATTGGTGCAGATTGATTTGGCTTCTAATAAGGTAGTGAAACAATATACGTTTGATGATTTAAATAAATTCAAGTCGGGATTAAATGATGTACGTGTAGATACCGATAAAAAGAAAGCTTATCTCTCTGACCCAGGACAAGCCGGAATCGTTATTCTTGATCTACGCAGTGGTAAATCAAGGTTGGTATTATCGGAAAGCCGTTATACTAAAGCGGATCCCGAGCTTGTCTTAAATTATGAGGGGCATGATATGCGCAACAGTGAAGGCAAGCCTTTTATGTCTAATGTAAATGGTATCGCTTTAACCAAAGATAATCGTTATTTTTATTTTAAACCGATCAATACGGAACATCTTTATCGTATAGAAACAACTTACCTCGTTGATGCGTCATTAACGGATCAGCTTTTGATGGAAAAAGTTGAGGATATGGGAAAAACGACTATTACACATGGGTTGGTCGCAGATGTTCAGGGGAGGATTTATTTGACCTCTTCGCTAGATTATAGTATTAAGCGTTGGTCACCTGAAGGTACTATCGAAACCTTGGTACAAGATGATCGACTTATTTGGCCGGATTCATTAGGTCTTGGAAGTGATGGTTACCTGTATTTCTCCTGTGCACAAGTGAATAGGTTGCCGCAATGGAATGAAGGGATAGATAAGACCGCGTATCCTTATCAAGTATATCGCGTGAAGGTTTTATAAACCGATTATAACCACTACAATATCCTCGTTATGATAAGACGGGTGGTAGTTCGATATTGCACCTTGGCGCTTATAGTAAGCGAGTTCTTCGTAAACAGCTTTCCGGAGTACACCCTTTCCTTTTCCGTGTATGAAACGAATTTCAGCATACGCCCAATAGATGGCGGCGTCTAGACTCTCCCGCAGCAAATCAATGGATTCTGCTAATAATTCATCTGCATCAAAATCAGCATGATTTTGTAAAAATGAATCTGTATGTAAATCGACTTCCTTTGCTGGGCGGGGTAATTCTCTAGCCATTTCCAAAAATAATACTTATGTTTAGCAAATAAAAAAATAGTGTGCTCTCATGAAAAAAATCTGCTTATCCCTTTTTGCTGTATGTTGTATTATTGGAAGTTCAAAAGCGCAGCAAGATGCCGGAATGATGGATCAGATCTATCGGACATCATTTGAGGAAGGGTTGGCCTATGATAATCTCAGGTATTTAACGAAAGATATCGGTAATCGGATAGCTGGCTCTACGAAAGCAGAGGAAGCTGTGATATGGTCTAAAGGATTGATGGAGGCCATGCCGTTTGATAAAGTATATCTGCAAGATGTTGAGGTCCCTTTTTGGGATCGAGGAAAAAAGGAGGAGGCTTATATCGAGTCTTCTAAAACGTCATTAAAGGTATTGGCCTTAGGAGGATCGGTTTCTACGCCTAAAGAAGGTATTTCTGCAGAGGTAATTGAGGTTGAATTTCTTGCGGATTTAAAAAAATATGGGGATGCCGTTCGCGGTAAAATTGTCTTTGTAAATAAGCCTTGGGACGAATCTATGGTGGAAACAGGAGTGGCTTATGGTCTTAATAGTAGCCAACGGAGCCGTGGTCCAGCGGAGGTTGCAAAACTTGGTGGAATTGCTTATTTGTTCCGGTCGCTATCCTCTTCGCCTGATGATGATTATCCGCACACCGGTGGTACACGTTATGTGGAGGGAATTGATAGTATTCCGGCTTTGGCAATCTCAGCAAAGAGCGCACAACGATTAAGCGAGGAACTGAAAAAGAATGCACATTTAAAGGTTTTTTTGAAGAATGAGTCTGCATGGAAAGGTATTGTTAAAACACATAATGTGATAGCAGAATGGAAAGGTTCCGAAAAACCGGAAGAAATTATCACCATTGGCGGACACATTGATTCGTGGGACCTTGGTGAAGGTGCCCATGATAATGGGACTGGTACGATGGGGACTTTAGATGCTATTCGTACCTTGATGCGACTGGGCTATAAGCCTAAGCATACAATACGGCTCGTGTTTTACATGAATGAAGAGAATGGGGTACAAGGTTCGTTAAAGTATGGTGAAATTGCGAAATCGAAAGGTGAACAGATTGTTGCTGCAATAGAAAGTGATGCAGGGGGATTCTCGCCCCGTGGTTTTGATATTAAATCTTCTGCCGAAGCACTTCATTGGATTCAAACACAATGGAAGCCTTTGTTTGAGGAGAAATTTTGGGTTTCTCGCTTTTTGCAAGGAAGTCCTGGCGTAGATTCGGGAATTTGGGGACAATATTTTCCGAATACTGTCATGTTCAACTTTAGGCCAGATCCACATCGTTATTTTGATATACACCATACGGAAAAAGATGTGTTTGAGGCGGTAGATCGTCGTGAGCTTCAATCGGGGGTAGCCGCATTGGCTTCACTTCTTTATTTAGTGGATCAGCAAATTAATCAAATGCCAAAATAAATCAATCACGAGGGGTTGACTTCAGGGTTACAGCAAAGGCGGGAATGGGGATTGTCGTATATGGGCTAATTTAACTTGGAACAAAGCCGCCATTTTACGACCTCTTGACTTAGCTTCATTGGCTATGGTTCCTTCGAATAGACTATCTACCGTTTCGTGAAATAACAATAACCAACGATCGAAATGCTCTTCTTCGATAGGGAGCTGTGCATGCGGAGGGAAAGGTCTGCCATGATAGGTATACTCGTCAAATAGGATAGTTTGCCAAAATGTGTACATCTTTTCCAAATGCTCGGCCCATCGGTCGCCTATTTTTGAGTCAAAAATAGCTCCCAGCGAATTGTCCGATCTCACCTTTCCATAAAAGCTGTCTACTAGGTGCTTAATATCTTCTATCGATTCTATATCTTTTTTTTCCATCATCAACATGATTTTTGTAAAGTTAGAAAAGATATTTGTTTAAAAATATGATCTAGATCATCTCCTTTTGAGCTTATAATAACAAATACCATAATAAAGCGTAGTTTTTCGTTTTTTGCAGGTTAGGCATTCTATGCTTGCTTTCTGCGTTTCTAACACTGGTGATAGGACTTTCCTTATATTTTTGATTCTTATAAAAAAGTAAAGTTGATGCTTTTTTAATAGAAACTGCATAAAAAAAGTTGTCACGAGTAGAGGGCTCGCGACAACTATATTGAGAAGAGATAATGTGCTTTTGTTATTTAGATTAAATAAAAATAACATTACAAATATAGAGATAAATTTTAGATATCATAACTAAATTGAAAAAAAATGAAAAATATTTTTTTGTTGCTTTTTTAAGGTGATTTGGAGAGTTATTCTGGACAGAAATGTGATGCTTTTGCGCTTAAAATTTGGGCGATGAAAGATTATCTATCAAATTATCAGTTGATTAAAATATTTTTAATTATTGCTCTTGCAATCGCTATAGATAAGCTGTATATTTGTGCCACACAAAACAAAGGTGATACCTTTTCGGGGTGTAGCGTAGCCCGGTATCGCGCCACATTTGGGATGTGGAGGTCGTAGGTTCGAATCCTGCCACCCCGACAACACTTACGACAAGTAAGATCGAAAACCCGCAAATCTCACGATTAAGCGGGTTTTTTATTTTTTCCGAAGCAGAGTCCTGCAAACAATGGATCATAACGGATCATGTTCAAAAGTTGTGGAGAGGAGAAAAAATAATCAGATATTTGCAGCTTGATATTTTGTTGAGATG
>NZ_CBFFRI010000012.1:0-174728 GCF_965644235.1 Sphingobacterium sp. LRF_L2
AAGATGAATGAAAAAATGACGACTAAATTTAAAGCGCTCATCGGCTTTTCAGGGTTAAAAGAAGATGGGCTTGTGGTTGCCGCAACCACAATCGTTAGTGCAATGACAGGTAATGCAAATTACCCGGATCCTTCTCCTACATTGGAGAGCATCCAGGCTCTTCTGGATGATTTTTCGAGCAAATTGGCGGCCTGCAGGCGTCGTGGCTCTCCGGAAGACACAGCATTGAAGGACGAGAGCCGGCCGTTGTTGGAGGCTGGACTGCAGAAGTTGGCTTACTACGTGAATAGCGTGGCTAATGGTAGTCTTTCGGTGTTGTTGAGCTCGGGTTTCCCGACTAATGGTAAATCCAGTTCGCTACCTGTGCCATTGATGGTAGAGGGAATAAAATTGAGCGATGGACGGCAGTCGGGGCAGCTGCGATTGGATTTTGTGCGGGAGAAGGGGGCAAAGATCTATGAATACCGCTACCGCCTTGCTGACACGGGCGATGCAGGTTGGAGCGACCGTTTATCGACAACTTCCTCTCGTGGGAACATCATCGCTCCACTCGTGGTGGGGCAGACCTACGAGGTGCAGGTGAGGGCGCTGAACACCAAGGGTGCAGGCGACTGGAGCCAGACGGCGAGTATTTTGGTGCGTTAGTCAAATTCGCGGATCGGAATCGCGATCTGATCTGTTGCGAACAACTGCATGTGGAAGGCTGTGCTAGCCGGTCTTCTACTTGTAAATTGGGCATTTGGCTTGTTGGATGTTTCCGGAGCGTGAACGTGCTTGTTGCGGGATTGGGATCCTGCTTATTGTAAATCTCTTATATTTTTTTAAACATGAATTGTACGCATACACTTGTGTTGAAGCGCCGGTATGGCGCGTGCGGCACGAATGGTTCTATTTCTTATCAGGGAAAGCATATCTGCCATACGATAGAGCTTCCGGATAGGAACAATACGCGGCGTCTGAGTTGTATTCCGGAGGGTCGCTATAAACTGGAGAAACGGGTGTACCCGAAGAATGGGGAGCAGATCGGTATTCCGCATGTGCTGGGACGCGAAGCGATCTTGATCCACCCGGCCAACAATGCGTTGAAGGAGCTGCACGGCTGTATTGCTCCTGTGACTGCGCTCACGGGCGAAGGTACTGGAACAGAGAGCCGTAAAGCACTGCAGGAACTGAAAGCGTTGGTCTACGCGCTTTGGGAAATGGGGGGAGAGGTGTTTTTGCTTATCAGAGGTTGAATTGTGTTGGTTGTGAAGTCGTTTTAATTAGTTACAAAGTGACGGAAGAGTTACAAGGTTACTTGATTGCAAAGTCGTAAAGTCGTGAATTCGTAAAGTCGTTTTAATTAGTTACAAAGTGACGGAAGAGTTACAAGGTTACTTGATTGCAAAGTCGTTAAGTCGTGGATTCGTGAGGTTGTGGATTTGTTGAGGGGAGGGTGAAAATCCTTTTTGGTTAAGGGTAAAAATTGGTTGCAATGAAAAAAGTATTGAATAAAATCAGTCAGGTGATACAGGTTGTATTGCTGGCTCCGGTTCAATTGCCTGGAAAGGCATTGAACGTCTTGAAATATATTGCTATAGGTCTGGGTATCGTGGAAACCGTGCTGCAGGAGGAGGAAACGGAAGAGCCCAAGGCTTCGGTAGAAGAGGAAGGAGGGGAAAAAGATGAAAACGCGACATGATGTACCGATAGCGACCATGGGTGGTACGCTTTGTTCAATCTGGAACAGTTATGATTTTTCAAATCTCCTGAATACAATTTTACTGGCAATAATAGGTGCAGCAGTGAGTTATCTTACCAGTCGTTTGTTGGATGGTAGAAGACGACGGCGAAGATAAAGAAAGAGAAGACAGGCAGAATTTCTGCCTGTTTTTTTATGGAATTAGTTTCGGAAATACTGTTGTTGCAGTGAAATACCAATGAATAAGTCGTTTTTAATTTGTGTCCGGTATTGATAAAATTTAATCATTTAAGTTTATTGATCAGAGAAATAAGGTTTAATTCTCTACCATATGTGAAAATGTTTTCAGTAAGAATGGGAGGTAGATACTTAATGAGTTATCTCGTTTTTTTATATTAAATAGTTTTTTGTTGACTTTTAATAAAAATCATTATTTTTATTTTGTCTAAATAAGATTTTTGTTTACATTTGCCTATCAAACTTTTATTATCAAATTTATGAATATTTTAAATAGCTTTTCCAAATTTCAGTTTTGTTTTCATAATATGTAGTTCCGTTTATCTTAGGTCTTCATAATCTCATTTTCGGCAGCATCTGGCTTGTATTCTTTTTTTTATTTCTTTTAGAGATTTTTTTTTAATTCAAAACCAATGAATTCACCTTGTAAGGTATTATTATTTTTTTTATTTATTTTCTGTCATCAACATATGATGGCACAACCTCGTTTTGTCAGGAACGAAACTCCAAATGTAGCCTCGATGTTAAAACATGTGGATTTTCCAGTCAACCATTATACTGGGATACCTGAAATAAAGCTTCCCCTTTATAACGTGAAAGTAGATGATTTCGAATTACAGTTAAATTTAAATTACTTAAGTACGGGATTAAAGGTTAGTGAAGCAGCATCTAATGTTGGATTAGGTTGGAATATAGGGAGTTTGGGAGTTATTTCTCGAGTAGTTAAAGGGATACCCGATGATTACAATAGGGATGGGGATATCTCGCCAACAAATGATTTACCCGGAGATAATGTGTTTGAAGAAAAACGATATGGCCTGTTTTGGTCTAATTCTGCAGATCTAATCCGTAATTTTAATATGGCTGATACCAGTTTTTCTTACGTGAGAGATAAAATTTTAAATATATCCTACGATTATTTGCCTTGTAATTGGTATTTGCCGTATCATGATAGCCATCCGGATATTTTTTATTTTAGCGTTAATGGAATTTCCGGGAAGTTTGTTTTTGACAGTTATGAAAATATTCAAAAAATAGAGTTGATTCCATATCAGGATATTAAGATTATCCATCAACTAGATTCAAAAGGAAAGATTGCTAGCTTTACTTTGACGGACGCTGACGGCCACCAGTATTTCTTTAATGATATTGAGGAAATAACAGATTATTCCCACGATTTAGACAACAGAGATGGCGAAGTTCTCACCTATAATTCTAGTTGGCATCTGTCTAAAATAGTGACCAATAAAAATAAGGTTATCGATTTTTCGTACGAAAAGGAACTAATTGACGTCTCTTCAAGAGCTCCAGTGGAATACGTGGGAGGCTTTGGCTCTGCGTCTATCACGTCAGATTATATAATTTCTTCATATGATTACGTTTCAGAAACGTGGACAAATATACGGGATCAACAGGTAATATATTATGATAATTTTGTAAAAGATATTACACAGGTGGTAGGTTCTTATGTAAGTCCTAATGTAAGACGTCTAGCACAGATCACCACAGATAATGAATTGATTTTTTTTGATGCGACATTAACTCGCCAAGATTTAACGTCATCAAATAGTAAAGCTATAACTGGTTTCCGTGTTTTCAATCGAACAACACCTAATGTTATGGTGAAAGGATTTGAGTTTAAATATGATTATTTTAATAGTGATATTCTTGTCAATGATCATTATCAGCAATATCAATCATTTTACAAGCGTTTAAAATTAACCGCTGTAGATGAGCTTACGAATAACGGAAATAAGCAACTATATGCCCAATTTTCATATAATGAACAGTTTGCTCTACCGAACAGACTGTCTAATGCACAGGATTTATGGGGCTTCTATAACGGTGCCACAGGTAATACTTCTTTGATCCCGACTATTTTTGTTTATCCATCTAATAATGGAAGTAATCGTTTCAGGGCGCTTCCTTTATTTGATTATTTAGCACAAGATGCTTTCGTTCTACCTGGAGCTAGTCGCTTGCCTAATGAACAATATATGTTATGCGGATTACTCACTAAAGTGAAATACTCCACAGGCGCTGAGACAGAATATACTTACGGGATGCATGATTTTAGATATCCTGACCCCTTAGAAGGGGGAGGCGCACGTATAGAACGGATCGATTTTTATTCAAAGGGAAAAAGGGAGCTTTCACGGATGTATACATATTTGAAAGATGATGGAATTACATCAAGTGGCAGTATTATTACGGTTCCCACATTCGCTTTTCCGTCGGGTACCACTGACCTTCGTTATGCGATGAGATTTTCTGTACCACAGGGCACGCTTTCCGGAACCCAAGGAAGTTATGTTGGTTATAAGGCTGTTCAGGAAATTTTTACATCTTCTGTTGATAGCAATAATAATGGTAAGATTGTGTATTATTTTGACATGCCTGCTACAGCGGGAGAGACTAACGATGTATCTGGATTGAATCTTTATAAACTGCCTGTTGTTAAATCTGTTTACGAACCTTACAAGCTAGATTGCGCATCTAGTAATAGCTTATATATACATTTCTGGGATTTGGCTACTCGGCACTATCAACTATCTGCCGATTCACCGCCATTTCCGGAATTACCTATATATGATTGGAATCGTGGACAACTTCTAAAGCAAGTTGTATATGACAAACACGGAAATATTATATCGATAATTGAAAACAAGTACCAAGCATATTTTAAGAGTGGGGAAAATAAACCCAAAATCGTATATGGTTTTGTAAATAAGCTTCTTTCATTAGATGCCGACTTTTTTACCGTCGTGATCCGGAGTGTTATGGCCGGACATGTTGCCTATTCCCGGTACGAATATTTAACTGGTGTTGCAAAAGTATTGAGTGAAACAAAAACCACATCACGTTTCAGTGGTCGGGATGTGGTTGAAAAAGTGAGTTACGAATATGGATCTCATTATCATATGAAGAAAACAAAAGAATTTTCTACCAATAGTAGCAACGATACACTTTTGACAGAATATAGGTATGCGGGAGATTATTCATGGGGATCATTCCCTGCACCCCCTGCATATTTCACAGCATTGTCTATAGGAAATAGAGCCGGGACTCTCATTGAAAGCACAAAATATAAGTTTAAGGCCGGTAATAAGATAGTTCTGCAATCTTCACTAAACGAGTATAAATTGCATAATTCTGTTGTAGTTCCTGCAGCGGATTACCTATTGGACGGAGGAGAAAACCTCTCACCTGCTTTTAAGATATCCTCTATCTCAGAAGTTCCGGATACGTTAATATGGGATTCAAGATATAAACAGACTTTTGGTTATAATCAGTTTACATCGAATTATCAACTGCTGGAAATGTTGAGAAACGGCCAATTTTTATCGAGTTATCTATGGGGCTACAATAATCAGTATCCTGTAGCAACAGTCGAGAATGCTTCCCAGAGTGATATTGCTTACACAGGTTTTGAGGCAGGGGAAAAGGGTAACTGGCTTTATTCGGGTACTGTTACCGGGAATACTGCACATACAGGAAACAAATCATACATATTAACAACCCCAGCTATACTTACAAAAAGCGGTTTGAATCCAAGTAAAACCTATAAACTGAATGTTTTTGCGTCGGGGCCTGCAGAACTTGTTGTACAGGGGGGGAGCCTTGTTTCTTCGAGCTCAAGTTCGGAGAACGGTTGGACACACTATTCGTACGTGGTGAAAAATGCCAGCACTGTATCATTACTTAACCCTACACCGGCAACAATATATATTGACGATGTAAGTTTACACCCGTTTGACGCCCCGATGAGCATTTACACGTTTGAACCAGGCATAGGGGTAACCAGTAAGATCGATCCGCAGGGTATCACAGAATACTACGGGTACGACAGTTTTGGACGACTGATTGTTGTAAAAGACCATATGGGTTATATCTTGAAAACATACTGTTATAATTTTGCCGGAGATCTTATAGACTGCGATGGCAATAGTCGGGTTCCCGCGAACAGTACAGTTTTTCAACTTGCGTACGCATCGGAATTGACAGGTGATACACCTCTGTGTCAATCGTCCCATCGGAATACGTACTATTCTACTGGATCTTCAGGTGGAGGAACGATAGTTTTAAATTTAACCATCTACCAGCTGGGAGGTGAGTATGCCCCTGCGGGCTATTATTCATCCGGATCTGGTGTTATACAGGTTGGAGCCAACGGAAAGGTTGTTGGTCTGCAGAACTGCAATCCATAAACTTTAGAAATTAACATGTATATGTCAGTTAGAAAAAAAAGCATGATAACGCGTATAAGCTTCAATAATCAGAATATATCGGGGAAGTTACCAATGTATCTCCGGATTTTATTATCTACGATACTGCTGTCGGTCTCTGCTGGGGCAGATGCACAAAGTGATACAACGGATCAGGATAGCCTGCGGCTACATCAACTGATGAACGGAGGAGGCGTGACTATGATCTCATCGATGTCCGTCATGGCGACCACGGCCGCTCTGCCGTCGCTTCCTTCGATAAGCTACAGTTTACCTTCTTCACTTCCTCTTGGAACTGCTGTGAACTATCTTCCCACAAACAGCGGAGGTGCAGTCTATGCGAACGGAGATGTCACGGCACAGGTTGGGAGTGCCACCGCCGGCTATATCAATGGGATCGGCAGTGCCGCGCGTTTGACGGGGAATGCGGGTATGGTTGCCTCTTCGTCCACGGTGCTGTATGTCAGCGATGCAGGTAACCATGCTATACGTATCTACAATCCAGAAACGCGAGAACTGAGCGGTTTCGTGGGGTCGAGCTCTGGCGTGAGCGGGATGGTCAACGGTAGCGGGTCCACTGCCCGTTTTTATAAACCGGTATCGATCTGCCGTGATGCTTCCGGGAATCTGTATGTTGCCGATCGTGGCAACAACATGGTCAGGAAGATCACGCCGGCAGGTGCCGTGACAACCCTTGCCGGATCAACGACTTCTGGTATTGTGAACGGTACGGGGACTGCTGCGAGGTTCAGCGAACCCTGGGGCATTACGGTTGACGCCAGTGGGAATGTGTATGTTACGGATGAAAACAACCGCCGTGTCCGTAAGATCACGCCTGCGGGTGTGGTAACTACGCTGGCCGGATCAGGAACCGCGAGCACGGTGAACGGAACAGGTACAGCGGCGAGTTTCAACGGTATGAAGGGGATCGTGGCTGATGCTTCGGGGAACCTCTACCTGTCGGAATATAACGGCTGCAGGATCCGCAAAATTACCCCTGCAGGGGTGGTAACGACTTTCGCAGGTAGCGGGAGTGCCGGAAATGTCAACGGTACGGGGACAGCTGCGAGTCTTTACTTTCCGATGGCGATAACAATCGATGCCTCGGGCAGTCTTTATGTGACGCAGCTGGACAACCGCGTACGTAAGATCACGGCCGCAGGAGTCGTTACAACTATTGCGGGAACAGGAAGCAGCGGCAGTGAAAACGGGAGTCCGTTGTCGGCCACATTTAACAGTCTGAACGGTATCTATTGGGCATCGGCAGATAATATCTATTTTGGAGATTCGCAGAATAACCAGATACGCCGGATGGGTAATGAAAATGGTTATACCATCAGTCCCTCGTTGCCGGCCGGCTTAAGTTTCAATAAAACTACAGGTGCGATTACAGGTACCGCTACTTCGGTGGCAGCGTCGTCAACCTATACTGTAACGGCCTACAATGCAGCTGGTACGGGTACAAGTACTATCACGTTTTCAGTAGGTAGTTCTATGGTGGATGTAAATCCAACAGCTACGGAAAACTACATCATGGAGACTGTTGCCCGGCAGCCTTATGCTACGGTTGCCGCGTTGCAGGGGAAGGCGGTTGGAGCGGTACACCGCAGTATCCAGTATTTTGACGGGCTTGGCCGTCCTTCACAGACGGTTGAATGGAAAGCCAGTCCTCAGGGGAACGATGTTGTTCAGCACCTGGAATATGATGAATATGGGAGACAGGGCCGAAATTATCTCCCCTATGTGCATAGCGCGGCTAATGGCTCTTATAGGCCGAACGGTAACACAGATGTAGTGGCATATTACAGTAAAACAACAGGTACGGATATAACCGGCGTCGCGCGGACACCATTTCCCTATTCGGTTACAGTGTTCGATAACAGTCCTCTGGATAGGGTTAAGGAGCAGGGAGCTCCGGGATCGGTCTGGCAGCCTGTAGCTACACGCAGTTCGGTGACTGTGGCTTCGGCGACGGGTCACACAATAGTGACCGATTACGGAACAGACACCACTTCTACTGCTGAAGCGGTAAAACTGTGGAAAATAACAGGCAACACTAAGGCCAGCGGAACAGTAAATTATGCTTCCGGCAAGCTTTATAAAACCGTGCTGAAAGACGAAAACTGGGTGTATTCCGCTGGTAAGGCTGGAACCGTTGAAGAATATAAGGACTTTGAAGGGCATTTGGTCCTTAAACGGGTGTGGAAGGAAGCTAACGAAGCCTTTGATACTTACTATATCTACGACGATCTAGGCAATCTACGCTATGTTGTTCCTCCTGGATATTCTGCAACAACGATAGATGAGAGTACAAACGATTTTAAGGAACTGGTATATGGCTATAAGTACGATAGCCGCCGTCGTCTGGTAGAAAAGAAGGTCCCGGGAAAAGGTTGGGAGTGGCTGGTCTATAATAAAGCCGATCAGCTTGTGCTGACCCAGGATTCAGTTCAACGGGTAAAGAGCCCTGTTGAATGGACTTATAACCGATATGACGCATCCGGCCGTATTACCAGTAGTGGGATCTATACGAATACGGCAACGAGTTCGTACAGACAGCAACAGATGGCTGCATATATTGATGGTCTTACCTCACCGCTCTGGGAAAGTCGCAGTGGTGCAGCCGACTACCCGAGTCCCTCTACCAGTTTTCCGCTTGCAGGTACAGGAATCACTATTAAACCGCTTACTGTCTATTATTACGATGATTACAGTTTCACAGGACAGTCGTCTTTACCTGTACAGGGTATAACGCGTAGTGCTTTAACATACACTCTCCCGACCGGTACAAAGGTGTATAAAGAGGATGGCACACTGCTGCTGCTGTCTGTCACATATTATGACGATTATGGCAGGCCGGTTCAGGTTGCCTCACAGAACCATCTAAGTGGAACTGATTATGTAACCAACGAGTATAGTTTTGCTGGAGAACTCACGCGCAGCACCCGATCGCATAAAAGTAGTCCCACGGCGACTGCATTGGTTGCTGTTACGCGGAACGTGTACGACCATATGGGAAGATTGAAGGATGTTCGTTTTAAGATCGGATCGCAGGACACCATTACGTTAAAAAGTCTGGTCTACAATGAAATCGGTGAGGTGATAGAAAAGAAACTGCACAGCGAAAACAACGGGGGCAGTTACATGAATAGGATACAGTACCGGTACAACGAACGTGGTTGGCTGCGAACGCTTACATCCCCAGGTTTCGAACAGGAGCTTTATTATCAGCAGAACCTTCAGGTCGCTACTCCGCAGTACAATGGGAATATCAGTTCGACGGAATGGTGGTTCGACGTTAACCAGATCTACCTTCGTGGTTTGGAGTACGATAAAATGAACAGGCTAAAAACATCATCTACCGAATTTACGGATTGGTACGAGGGAGATATATCCAATGTGATGGTCGAGGCTATGGATTATGATGCTAGAGGAAATATTACCGGCCTTACACGTGATGGAAGTCAGACGGTATATACGTATAGTAATAGCAACAAAAGTAACAGGCTCCTGAGTCTGTCAGGAGGAATAACCGGTAGTTACACCTATGATGGAAACGGAAATGCAACCAGAGACCGTACAGGGATGATCTTTACGTACAATTATCTGAACCTTCCGAAGACGGCGTCCAAGGCCCAGGCGGGAAGTAATCCGGCGGTCACGGTAAATTATCTGTATGACGCCCTTGGAAACAAATTGCGTAAGACTGCAGTGGTGGGTGGAGCGACAAGTTACCGTGATTACATTGGTGGAATCGAATACCAATATACTGGTACCGGTACTCCAATTATCGATATTATCCATACCGATGAAGGTTATCTTCAGAACAGTGGTGGAATCTATAGTTACCACTATAATACGAAAGATTATCTGGGTAATGTTAGGGAGGTTATCAAAAGGGAGAGTAGTGCTACAGCGGGAATCACTGTACAGCAGAACGACTATTATGCTTTTGGTAAACGTTACTCGAGTCCTAATTATCTTTACGGAAATAATAAGTATCTTTATAACGGTAAGGAAGTTCAGACGGAACTTGGTGACCAACTGGATTACGGAGCGAGGTTCTACGATGCAGAGGTAGGAAGATGGAACGTGGTGGATCCCTTGGCGGAGCAGTACAGACGGTTTTCACCATATAGTTATACAGTCAACAATCCGATAAGATTTATAGACCCTGATGGGATGAGTGTTTCCCCTGTATACGACATAAATGGTAACTTCCTTGGTACTGACGAAGATGGTTTACAAGGGCAAGCAGTTGTGATGGAGAAAGAAAACTTTGTTCAAGGAATGTCAAGAGAAGAAGCTCAGAAGCATAGTACCTATAAGGAAGGTGATCCGAATTTTGGATTCGCCAGTAAGGAAGCTGCATTGAAATATGCAAATCATTACGCAGGTCTTCCAAGCAGACCTGACTACGATGGTTTTTTAACATTAGATGAGGCAAATGACTGGTATCGCAACGCAAATGGAGCTCCATTATATGTGAATGCTGCCAAAATTAATTTATCTCCTGTGACAGTTGGTGATTTACAAGCTAAAGGAGGTGAGGATGCTTTTAATTATTTTTTTTTCTACGAATCAAGAAACAGGGTTGGTATATGGTACTATACATTTAAAATTGAAAGATCCCTCAACGGGTAAAGTTTCATTAGGGGGAGATAAGGGTTTATTAGATACATATGATTTCGATATAAAAGAAAATGATGGCACCGTTTTAAGAGTATTAAGAAATTGGGGCACTCATGCAGGGAAGGCAATCGCAGGGGAAGGCGTTAAGTTTAATATTTATAAATATGGTGATGGAAAAGTTAAAACCAAATAGTATCTATTCAGTTTTTATTATACTTCTTTTGTTTATCGAAAATGGTTGTACTAGTAGAAGAATGGAAAAGGATTTTTACCAAAATGTTCTAGGGGTAAATGCTATTCCGGAAAAGCAGGTTTTTTTGTATAGTGAAGAATCAGCAAATAATGATGGCTTTTCTTTTGAAATAATCCGTGTTAATCTAGATGATGATCTTAAATTTAGTCAAAATTATCCCATTAGTGATGAATTTAGGAAGGGTATGCAAATTTCAAAATGGCAAAAAACACCTGCATTGACTATGAAAGATTTTGATATAATTTTTAAATATCATTTAGATAAACCAAAAGTTAGTCAGAAAATAAAAGAAGCTCAAAAAGTACTAATGTCAGAAGGTAGTTTTTATTGTTATTTTTTTAGGAAAGAATCTGAATATGTTGAGTCTATAGATCTGTACATATTAGATGTTAAGAATAAACTAATTTATAATTTCAATGTAGTGATTTAGATGAACTGATGGTCTGTAATCATCTATACTTTTGAATTTCATTATAATACAGCTCAATCTGATTAAGATTGGGCTGTGTTATTTATTGCGCATACGTTTTCCTTGCCTTGTAATCTCGGATAAGCGCATCAAGTACATAATACGAAAGATTATCTGGGTAATGTTAGGGAGGTTATCAAACGGGAGAGTAGTGCTACAGCGGGAATCACTGTACAGCAGAACGACTATTATGCTTTTGGTAAACGTTACTCGAGTCCTAATTATCTTTACGGAAATAATAAGTATCTTTATAACGTTAAGGAAGTTCAAACGGAACTTGGTGACCAACTTGATTACGGAGCGAGGTTTTATGACGCGGAAATAGGCAGGTGGAACGTGGTGGATCCGCTTGCAGAGCAGATGCGGAGACATTCGCCATATAACTCGCATTCAATAATCCGATTCGTTTTATTGATCCGGATGGGATGGCTCCATGGGATAAAATTTTGTTAGATCGATTCGGTGTTGAACAGGGACGTATTGATGCGAAAGGTGACAATGAGTATTATTTGGCTGTAAACTCTGGCGGTGATTATACCTGGAAAGGGAAGAAATATTCAGGACAAGCTATTAAGGTTAACAGTAAAGAAACTGTTATAGGTGATAAAAAGGAAGAAAACCCTTGGGACGGAAATATGGTTTCATTAGGAGATGACCATTATAGGTCGCTTGTTTCGAGTCGCACAGACGAGGTAGAAGATGGAATTGATGATTATTCTTCTGCTACGATGTCCTTGAATCCTTCTTCGTATGCGGGAGTCTATGCCAGCGGTGTTTTGAAGGCTGTCGAAAGAGAATCTCAGGAAGGCAAAAAATTGGACTTTGTTAGCGAATTTAAAAATGGCACCATCTATAAAATAGACGGTGTTTATTATAATTCCCACGAAGGATTGAATTACTTGTGGGGAAGTGCATTGGATAAATTGGGGATTCCTAGTATTGTTGCTGTAGGAGCAGCAATGCTCTATCATAAGAGTGCTTATAATAGAGACGTTAAGTCGGGAGAAATAAATAAATATCAAAGGATCGGCCCTATTAATGAACCTAATCACAACAAAGCTATTAGGGCAGGGTATAGATTGTTTAAATGAGAAGGTGTTTTATGATGAACTATTTGCTTTTCTGTTTTTTTGTGACTGTTGGTATATATTCTTGTACTAATGCCAGCAAGTCCGATGTTAATATTGACGAGCTTTTGAAAATGGATAGTATAGTTTCCCTATATCCAACATTAGATAGTTTTACTAGCTTTGAATTGTATACTAAAGCAATAAATGGTGTAGCAGTCTGTGATTCAGTGATCACTAAATGTAAAGAAGGAGAAAGTCACTATTCCATGGTCTTAGATAGCATTGGTGTTTCCGTTAGTAGTTTTGATTCGTTAGTTACAAAAATTGATGCTACGGGTTTTATAAAATTCTATCGTTATGGTGATTATTCCGTATGGGTAGAAAATGGTGCATTTGGAGATGTTTACGGGTATCTTATCAATCATAATCCGGCGATAGATGAAGTAAAATCTTTTGAACTTGATGAAAGATATCACATAGGTATAGGGGAAGAGGTGCGTAAAAATGTTTATTATTTTTCTAGCTACTTTGATTAACTATTGTTTGCAAGAATGTGAGGAATATCTTAGTTCTTTAGAGAATATTGTAAAACTAATAAAAAACAAAAGACTGATTTAATCGGGCTTTTGTTTTTTTATCTAAAAGCCTGTTTAGTTTTAAAATTTTGGATGTAGGTATCAATGAAATCGAACAAAACGCTTTTGGTGTCGGTATCCATTTTTTTGTATATCGTTATAGTTTCTACAACTACAGGAAGGAAGCCCGCTTATGCATCCACCCAAAAAGTCTAGGGAAGATAAAAGCTAGGATTAAAAAATTAATCGGTCGCAGTCGGGGTTGGTACGACGAAAAGCGAATTCTCTACGAAGATAGGGGAAGAAGAAACAGGCAGAATTTAAACGTTAAAATAGCCGTTATGATAAAGTTCAGATGCGTTCTGTTTTCATTGTTTAGTTCTGTTTTATACGTTTCAGGGGAATTCCATTCCGCTGGATATACCATGTGTTGTCAGATATAATCCTATTGGCGGATCTCCTTTTCAGGGGCGAAATTAGGTAGGATTAGGACATGAACTGGCGCATACCAGAGACCGTTTTATTAGAAATTTAGATATGACTACTTGGCAAACTGTAACAGACCAACATGGAAATCAAAAATCAATACCATATGCAGAAGTATCTGCAAACCATACCGAAAATCAAATCCGAGCTGAGAATGGTTTGCCTTTAAGGACACACTATACTGTTGATGCGAATGGTAATGGTACCGGAACTAGGATTGTTTTTAATGGCACAAGGCAAAGCTGCTACTATAATTCTAATGGAGTGACTAATCCAAATTATAGACCAATAAGCAGAAGAAATCAAATGCCATTTACATATTAATTAGCATGAAGAACGTAGTTTTATTTTTCGTTAGTCTTTTTTTAATTGGGTGTGGTTCAGTCACAGACTTTACTACATTTTCTAAGCGAATTTATAAAGTTCAGAATGGAAAAAAAGAATGTGGTGTTCATCCAAAACTATCATTTGAAAGTAGAAAAAAGTTGCTTGACCGGATTGATTTTATCAACTATAGTAATGATACAGTCTATTACCTTGAGTCTTATGCTGTGGAAACTGGCGAATATTATAATGCTATATGGACAGAGAAAGGTATTGTTGAATTCAAAGTTTATCAAAATAACCTCGAATATGGTAAAAACTTTTTTGTCCAAAGACTTTATAAAATGATTGAAGAATGGGATTTGTCAGCAATAAGAAAAGCTGAAAAAGAATCAGAAGGAATGCTAGGAAGTGCAATGATGACTGGAGCAATAATAGTCATTGATAAAGGTAATTTTAAACTGGATTGTATCCAGTTCAATGAGTTCTTTAATATAGGGTTAGACAACTAATGGTTGGGCGTGTTTGTTTTGGATAATGTACATCTTTGCATGGTATATGTCGGGAAGAAAAAAGTAGCGGAAAAAAAGTCGAAGGAGTGTATGGTAAGGTCGATAAAATCGGAGGGAAAACCGTTCTTGTTAATTCGAAATATATGCAAAATATTATAGATGGTAAATAGTGGCTTCATAAATAAAGATTGAAATTATGTCTAAGATTTTCTGTAGAAACCATATAAAATGGATAATCGTTCTTTTTTTTGGTTTGTTTTTATGGCTCAATATCTTTTTAGGAGAGTTTAATGGAGTAAGTGATGGTCTTACTCGGATTGGATTTCCTCTTGTTTTTTTGCAAGACACAGGAGGGAAATGTGAAGATTGTGAGAGTTTAAAATGGTTTAATTTATTGTATCTTATTGTTGATATTGTAATCTGTTTATTATTAAGTGCTATTATTCTTACGGGGGTAAAGCGAATTATTAAAAGAAAGGTCTAAGTGTTATAAAATAGCTAAGTACATGAAAAAAATATATAAGATTGATATTTAACTTGTTTACGCGGGACAATGAGCGTGTACTGAAAATAGAGTTGCTACGTTTAGTGCGAGACAGATTTAAAGAAATAAGTTTAAATCTGTTTGGTCGAGAATAACATAAATTAGCAGCATGAAAAGCCTACACTTTTAAGTTGCAGTTCCACGAGTTAACTGCCACAGATTATGGATACAGTTCTTTACAGGAAGCCTACCAGGTAAATAAAGATTACTATATTAAAGTGGGGGGAGAAAAAGACAGTAACTATTAACGGTAAGGAGTATGAAACAATTCAACTAACAAAGGATGAGGTAAGGGGAATTATTGATTATCTAAAAACATTACAAGAGAAAAAAAGAAAGAAGATGAGTCGTGAATTAATAGTACGTAAATCGAAATATAGAACAAATATTTTTTGTTTTCTGCTTGTATGGATTGCCTTTGCTTCCTGTAAGGGTAATACCCAATCCCGTAAAGTATTGCCTGCAGTAAATGAAGGTGAGAAAAAAAAGATAATTAAAGTGTCTGATAATTCATTAGATACAGCAACTTTTTTACCAAGAGAGAGTGCCATTAATCTATTAAGCTTTGATGACACTGGTTTTATAAAGATAAATCAGAAGAATATAAGCCTAAATCTTATAGAGACTGAAGGTCGTTACAATTTTTATATTAAGAAGCTGGATAAGATACTTTTTTCAAAAAAACAGTTGCAAGGAGTCTCAAAAGTATTGTTTACCGATGACTGGCTTTTGTTCACTCTTTATACTTCGTTTTCGGAAGATGGGGCAAATGAAGGTCAGGCCGTTATAATGAGTGTTAAAGATGGAGTCGTCAAGATATTTGACGACGTTTTACATAACACCTGTAATCCTGTTGTAATTGGTGAAAAGCTTTACCTTATTGATAATTTACAGGTTATAGAATCAGACCTTACCTTTGGCAGTAAAAGAACTTTACCTATTACATATTCTTCTGCATCTTCCGCTGATAATCCATATAGTTACTTGGACACTTATCTTATTTGTGGCCTATCTACGAGTAGCGATAAGAATTTGTTGGCAATTGAATTTAAACCTGTTAGGTCTGATAATGCCTGCAAGTTTTATAATGGAAGTATAGCGGAAAGTAATCAGATTCTTTTATTAAAAGAACGATAGAAAAAGCTGTATAGAGGTTTAAATCAAAAGCCCGGCTCATTTTATTGAAGGGTACTGAAAAGTGCTTTAAGAATTAAAGGTTAAAAAACGAAAATGTAAACTTACAATTATAGATGATCTAATTGAAATTACTACCGATAATCCAATGCCATTTACGGGTACTTCGACAAGTGGAGTTACTACTTTTAGTGCGAGACAGATTTAAAGAAATAAGTTTAAATATGTTTGGTCAAGAATAACAGAAATTAGCAGCATGAAAAGCCTACACTTTTAAGTTGCAGTTCCACCTTAGTTTGTTTCTATAAAGGAGATAAAATTAGTTAATTATGAAAAATTTGTTCAAAATTATTGCATACATAGTTCTCATTCTCCAGCTAGTACTTTTGGTTAAAAAAGGTAATGATTTGATAAACTATGACGGATATTTCGGACTGCCAAAAGGTTCCTATGGCTACCCTGTTCCATATCATAATATAGTATCAGTCTTCTTTCTAATAACATTATTTGTTATAAATATCCTGATCTTAATCATTAAGAAGAATAGTTTTTTTTATCATACTTCAATTGCGTTTACTATAATATATATGGTAATAACTGGATATGATCTCTATTTACATAGATATTCATATCCAGTTCGTTTTAAAGAAATCTTGTGTGTCTCTTTAGTGATATTGCTTTTTACTTTATTAATATCTAGGTTTAATGATCTAAATATAAAGTTAAATTTATATAAGCTAATCACTATTTTGGCACTCACCTTTGGTATTTTGATGTTTTTGCTTTGGTACCGTATCATAGGATAATTTATTGAATACGATGACAGGGCTAGGTTCTAAGATGCGGAGATCGGACGGTGGAATGTTATAGATCCGCTGGCTGAGCAATATCGACGTTTTTCTCCTTACAATTACGCGGTGAAAAGCCTACATTTTTAAGTTGCAGTTCTATTGAAGCAGATACAGTTGTAAGGAAAGAGGGCGCAGAAGCTATTTATAATATTGAATACTCGCAAAATCAAATTTAATTCTTTTGGAGGATTAAAAAAATATGGTGATATTGTTGTGTTAAAATACTAATAAATAAGTTGTTATAATTGTGGGGAGGATAGTATGAGATCTATTAACCATTATAGTACAATGAAATAAACCAGGATATACCGGAATAGCTTTGAAAGTTATCGCGACTAGAGGCATGGCCTCACCGACGTTAGGTCACTGTTGATACATTGAATTTCTTAATAATAGATATATTGGATATGAAAAGAAATATTTTATCAGTTTTGATGCCCATACTTTTAATTATAGTTTTTTTTAATACTTGCGAACTGGCAACTAGACTGCGAGGAGCTGAGCATATTCCAACGGACTATATAGATGGGTTGAAGTTAGAGTCGGCGGAAATAAGGGGTGCTGGTGTAGTTGTTCCAAAGTCGGGTCGGCCGGCTGTTGATTTGATCTATAAAAATAAATATTATTTGTTCGTTTTTGCATTTGACGAACAGGTGAGTAGCAAATTACTGCCTACCTTGAAATTTGAAGAAAGTAGGAAGATTGGTTTAACACCAAATATTTCCTATACGGGAGTAGGAGGTTACGTACATGCAAATTTCCCTATATCTTATCCTCATCTGTTGAAAGAGCCTTTCAGCATAATTCTTGAGCCCAACAGCAAGAAAGAACTAAGGATACTAAATGACTCGACAACCCTCGTCTTGCTAAAAGATTCTAGAGGTTTCAATATCCGTAATGAGAGTAAAGACTATGATGGAATTGTTTTCAAACTACAAGAAAATGAATATATGGAGTCTGTAGGTCATGTGGACGTGGGGATATTGGTATATCATAGACAAAAACGATTCTATCTTGTCGTTGTATCTGGTAAAAATTCTAATAAATCGCTACTATCATTTGATGAATTATGTACTGATTTTAAAATATAACCTTATTTTTTTACATAACACTACTAGATCTCCCATTTTTTGTTTTCTTCGAGATGTTCGAGTTCCTGGATACAAAGAAACAGGTAGAATTTTTTCTGCCTGTTTTTTTTTTGTTTTTTATTTATTGCTTATTTATAGAATTAATTAATCTACCTATTATTGGGTATTGTCTTCTTAAGGTATGTCATCTAGTTTTGTTCTGTTAGTTATTTTTTTAAATCTGTTTTGATTAATGTTAATGTATCTTTTGAGATAAACCTATACATCTACTTATTTAATAATTTAAAAAAGCAATTTTATGAAAAAATCAACAGACGAGCTTCGGTATTCCGATATCTCTTTTAAAGCTTCCCACAATTCTTATGAAAGGAACGAATCTATTGAAGACCAATTGAAGTTCGACCCAAGTAATCCATATCAAGGTGGTTGCCTGGGGCTAGAATTTGATATTGTCCGCGACAGCAAAGAGTACAGCGGAAATGATATTCCTGCCGACTACTTTACGGTTCAGCACGATACTGGCGTTAGGCATGGAAAACACTTGGACGTTTGGTTGGGCTATGTGCGTGTATGGCATTTGAATAATCAGGGGCATCTTCCTATTTTGGTGCAAATTGAACCTAAAAGTGGTGGTGGATACCATGATTTTCATAAACATCTCGATGATTATATTGCAAAGTATTTTTTAGGCGATGGGTTGGATCGAAGTAACATCTTTATTCCAAATGACTTCTTCAAAACGGACGACTTACCTACAGGGCCTTACCCTGTTCCGGCTGACAGTTCGCTGTGCGCGAAAGTGGTTGCGGATGGCTGGCCTACCCTCGACGAGTTGAAAGATAAATTTATTTTTGTGCTTTCGGGTGGGAACGGATGGAAAACAGAGTATGCAAATCAGCCTGGGCTTTTGACTTCCCTGATTTGTTTCAGTGATCAGGGAATTGCTGACGATGAGGAGCCTCAGGTGCCAGAAAAAGGGAATTTCGTTTTTTTTAATTGTAACGTTCGAAGTAAGAATGCGGATAAGTTCACCAAATTTATCCCAAAGTTCACAGACAAAAATCTACTGACCCGCGCTTATGAGGTGAACGGTGAAGATCTTTGGGCAAGTACGTTGAAGGCGCAGTTTAGCCTGTTGGCAACAAATAAAATTAAGAATAACAAATGGGCCTATGTAAGCAACGATGGAGCGCCCTATAAAGAAAAACGGGAGGCGCAGGACGAGTTTTACGGCCCGCTGAAGAATATGGCTAACGGGGAGTATAGAAATGATCATGCGACAAAAATGGTGAGTAAATTTGATGCGGCTAGTTGTCTGTTCTTTTTTAAACAAGAGGACTTGGGCGGTGTTTATTCGATAAAGAATACGAAGAACAATAAGTACTTTACGGATCACATTACCTCTATGGGGAGTAAAGTGGTTAACAACGATCAAAAATGGCGACTTAATAGTGTTGGTGAAAATCTATTTACAATACAGAATCTTACCAATGCGGAATACATGACCAAAAAAGCGTCGCAACTGTCAAAGAATTGTGGTACTGATGAAATCTATGAGATTGTAAAAAGGGATAAAGATGGAAAGGTGATTTAAGAATTGATATTACTTCAAGTTGACGGCCCAATCTGCAGAGTAGATTGGGCTTTTTGTTTATGATCTGTAAGTAAGATTTTTTTTAAAATTTTGCATTCAATTGCGGTTTAAAATTCGATTATTTTTAACGTATTTATTTTGTAATTATTGATAGATAGTTGTTTTGTTATTTGTTAAAAGCAAAGTGTTGAAATAAGTTTTTTTTAATCTTTTGTTTGAGATTTTTTTATAAAATATTTTTCTTCTTAATATGGTTTTTGTTTATTCGGTTGTCTTGTTAACTGTTGTTTTTATTGTGTTTTTTTGTTTTTCTAGATCTCCTTATAATCTTATATGTCATTTAATAATCATTGTTTTGTGATTATTTATTATGTATATTGGCGTGAATAGTATGGATCCCAATCTCTTTTAGATAAAGAAGCGATAAAGGGATTTTATAACGGACTGCTATTGGTCCTGTGTGTATTACAGTAGCTTTTGGAAAACGATATTAACCAGCCATTATTTTGCCATGAAAAGATGTATCTTTCTGTTCCTTGTGTTGACCTTCACTGTGTGTTTTACTTTTGCGCAGGACTTTGTCAAAATCCCAAACAGTCCCGAAGCTGCTGCCCTAATAAAGCAGACAGACTATCCTGTGGATATGAGCCGTGGATTGATCGATATTTCCATTCCGTTGCTTCGATTAACGAGCGGGAACCTTATTCTGCCCATCAATTTGAGCTATCATGCAGGAGGCTTCAGGAAAGATGAACGCTCCACGAGATCTGGTCTAGGGTGGAGCATCTCTGCTGATCTTCAGATAACACGGGTGATCAACGATAAAGATGATTTGGCTACTGCTCACGGTTATCTGGTTAATACAATGATAAAGGGGGAAGAAACTACATTTTTTGATCGGAACGGATCCGGTACCAATGTCAATATACATCTGATGGATTCAGTAGGCGATGGTAGTCCGGATAAGTTCAGTTTTAGCCTTCTGGGTAAAACAGGGACATTTGTCGCCAAGAAGAACTCGGCCGGTACGTCTTATGAGTTTGTTTCTGTTCCTTATGATAATATCAAGATAAGCTACAGCGACGGTGCGTTCACGATCTTGGATACGGATGGTACGCGTTATCAGTTTGGGAGAACCAATAGCGAAGTCGGCCCCCTTTATGCAACTTACGAAAGTGCAGCCGAGCATCTGCTCGAGAGAACTGATCTTAATATCACGGCCTGGAAGTGCTACAAGGTCAGTTCCGCACAGGGCAACAACAGTATGGTGTTTGAATATGAGCAGAAGGGGCTGGAGTACCAGGGGATTGCCGAAGATGAGATAGTGGTTTATAAAAATGAATCTTCCCATTCGAGTGCGATTACATGGTACGAAGGCAATAACACTGCTGTTTTCGCCCCGACCTACTGGGAGGGGGTATTGCCTACAAAAAGCTATCCGATAGGGTATCTGAAGAAACCCCTTGTCGAGCAGCGATTTGGGGGAATAAGTGATTTTGTGGTGTACAAGGTGCCCTATTATAACAGTTCAACAGGACAGATCGTTTTTCAGGACAAGCGATCGCAATCCGCTAACGGGTTCAGATCTGTTTACATCTATGGTCTTTCATTGAAGAAGATTATCACAAGGAGCGAAACCGTGGAATTTACGGGGGCGAACAGGTTATCTGCAGTAAGGCAGAAGACATCCGGAGGTACGGTAATCCGCAGTGTAGATCTTTTCCACTCGGCACCTACATTGAACAGTAACGGGCACGTGATGAGCAGTCTTTATCTGGATTCTATACATGTCTACGGCGCGGATGTAGCCCAGCGGCAAAGGTTTGCACTGAATTATTACAGCAAGGATGTTTTCGGCTATCAGTTAAAGGGCAGCGATATGTGGGGATTTGTCAACGATCATACTTTTAACAGTGTGGCAACAGGTCAGTCCAATGTGGGGACTATTCCTTACCAAGAGCTTACGGTAGGTAAGTATTATAACATCAGTACAGCTACGGTACTGGCAACCAATAAGAGCTTTTCCATAGGTATGCCGTCTGCTTCACAGCGGCATACATTTCATCCCAGCAGTACGGGAATGTTAAAAGGGATGCTTAAAAATATAATCTATCCGGGCGGGCACTACACCGAATTTGATTATGAACCCCATCAATACCGGGAAACGCTGACCAATGGATCGACAACACAGTCTGTCGCTGTCCAGGCCGGTGGGCTACGTATAAGGACTGTCAATTATGGGGATATCGACGGCTATAAATTATTGAAGCAGGAGTATTATGTTTATGGTTCTAACGAAGACGGTACCGGTGTTGCGCTGATCAGGCCTCCGCGGGCTCCTGAATTGCGTTATTACAACTTCGTGGGGGTACGTTCGGATCCGACTTATCAGATATATTACAAAAGGACCGTGGGAACGGGTAATGTGGTGAGCACACAGTTTATCACCATGGATACGATTTACAGATACCGTCCGGGAAACTATTATAACTACAGTCTGCCGAACGGTTCCCCGGTCTATTATACCAGTGTTACCCGATACGAAATGGATGGGGGGCAGCAAAAGGGGAAAACGGTCTTTGATTATTACGATCCAGCCTATTATATGTCGGCCTATTCTTCCGGCCTGTTTGAAATGTATAGGTTGTACGACTTTGATCTTTCTCCGATCAAGATTCCTTTTGAGATCGGATTACAGCGGTCGGTTACGACCTATGCGCGGGATGATCGCGCCGATAGACGTTTCAAAAAAGTAAGCCGGAAGAACTACAGCTACATGAAATATCAGCAAAGCGGTGTTATCCGTGCCGTTCTCGTTAGAAAAAAATATCTTTTTCGGGCACTTGATAGCAGCGCTCCCTATGCAAATAGCGTACTCTATAAACAGACCCCCAGCGTTCTTTCCGGTGCAAACACATCAAATGTGTTTTCCAATACGGAGTACAATATGTATTCGGGCAAGATGCTCCTTGAGCAGGAGCAGGAGATTGCCTATTTCGGTGAGACGGATTCAACGGTGGTTCTCCGTAATTATACCTATGGTGCATTACCCTATCTCCATCCCTCATCGGTACAGACGGTCAGTAGCGAAGGATTGGAACGGACTTCGGAATATAAATATTCCTACGATTATAGCGGTGCGATCCCCGTAGCGATGAGGGAACGGAATATATTGGATCATCCCATGGAAAAAATCGATAGGGAGGGCGGTGCTGAAATCTATCGTCAGAAAACAGACTATCAGTCGTTCGGTACATCGGGTCTTTATTACGGCCCGTCCCAGGTGTCAGAATCTTATTCGGCGGGTGCTTTAAGGGTCATCGGTCATTACGATCTATATGATGATTATGGTAATCTCCTCCAATATAGGGAAAGGGACGGTTTACCCAAAAGTGTGTTATGGGGCTTTAATGCAACCAGACCGGTGATGTTTGCGACTAATCTATCCTATACCGCCATACCGTTCAGAAGCAGCAGTCAGATTATTTCGCCTCTCGGAGCGGATGAGCTATCCGCTTATTTTTTGGCAAACCACAGTACTGTAACATGGCCAGAGGCATCTGATGTGAAATATTTAGTGTATGATATACGGGGGAATCTGAGAGAGGAGATAGACGCGAGGCTCACCAGAAGGAGGTATAGCTATGACGATAACGGGAGGCTGACCGTGGTCAGGGACGATGTCGGCAACGTTCTTAACGGATATACCTATAATCTCTACCGTTGGGCGTACAGCAGCATGCTGCCTTCATTCAGTAGGCCGATTATGGAATCGATATGCTGGCAGGGCAGCCCGTACCGCCATATCTATAACTCGGTATCATCCGGAGGGAGTGTCAGTGCGATGGGAATAGATAATGCAACCGAAACGGCACACAGTCACCTGTTATATAACATGTATTATGGATTAGATTACACGGATACGACCCTTTTTAGCATAGAGACAGCCTCGCGGCCTTTCGTCGAGGTCAGGCTCTACGGGGCGTATATGGTTGCCTACGATTATCCAAAGTATGCGTATGTGGATTTTGTTAAGGATGGACAGGTCGTGGCATCCAAGAAATTATTGTTCAACCTAATGGCAACAAATCCCAAAGAATATAATGTTCTCTATGTGCCTGCGGGCAGTTATAAACTCAGTTTTCGGGTCGATCCTTCAGCAAAGCATGAGGATGGTTTCTTCACAAACTTTGCGTTAAAAAATACAACGACAAATGCTTCCGCACTGATCGCCCACGGGAGTGGCCACAATTTTGTTGCCGGGAATCAGTACGAAGTATGGGTCACTAATTTTTAAGCTGTCAGATTATGGGAAACACACATAGAATGTTACAATTTATAAAGGGAAGGAAGGTGTCTTTTACAGGAAGTAGAATGGTCACTATTCTTGCCTGCTTAATTTCTGGTACAGCTTTCGGACAGAATAACGAAGTGACCCTGGCAAGCTATAGCGGCCAGCCTGAGATCGTAGCTTTACGCAGTGTAAACCTTATCGATGGCTTTCATGTTGCTACGGGTGGAAGCGTACGTATCTACATACAGAGTTCTCCAACCATACCGTCCCTTCCGGCTGTCAACCGCAATTATTTCCTGTCGCGTACGTTTAAAAAACCGGGCGTTACGGAGTCGGGCATTAATGGAGTTTTTTCGATTGCTGAAGAAAATCGGACGGTACAGTATGTCGATGCGATAGGGCGGCCCGTGCAGAGCATTGAAGTTATGGGAAGTCCTGCTTTCCGTGATCTGGTTCAGCACATCGAATATGATGTTGCCGGCCGCGAGTCTGTTAAATACGCGGCTTATGTAGAGCGTACAGGGACTACAGGTTCCTTTAGAACTTATGCAAAAGATAGTCTGGTGAAATTTTATGATCCTTTACAGGGTTGGGAGAGCCATGTCAATAAAACGGCTTATCCTTATGTAAAAACCGTTTTTGAGAATAGCCCATTGGGACGCGCGATAGAGCAGGGGGCCCAGGGGCATAGTTGGCAGCCCTATGATAGGAATGATCCACTGACAGGAAAATCTATTAAAACGGTCTATGCAACAAATAGTGATGGAGAGGTTGCTTATTGGCGGCTGTATGGTACCAGCGGAATAACGCAGCAGGGAAACTATGCGAAAGGAAAATTACACAAGACGATTGTTTACGACGAAAATAATCCGTTGAAGGAAAGAGCGGGAAGTGTCGAAGAATTTAAGGATTTTCAGGGCCGGACTGTTTTGCGGAGGCAATGGAAAACTTCTACAGAATCGTTGAGTACGTATTATGTATACGATAGTTCAGGAAATCTTATCTATGTGGTTCCGCCCGGGGTCACGGGTACCTTGATTTCCGAAGATGGTACAAACGAGCTGCATGATGTTACCTTCCGGGAGAATGTGTATGCATATCGTTACGATAATCTGAACAGGTTGATAAAGAAGAAGCTGCCTGGGAGAGGTTGGGAGTGGTTGGTATATAATGCGAGTGATAAACTGGTGATGACGCAGGATGCCGTACAGCGAACTGCAGGAAAATGGAGTTACGTCAAGTATGATGATCTGGGACGGGAGGTTTCCAAAGGTATATATACCAACAGCCTATTGTCCACGCAGGAGCAGGCGCAGTCTGCTGTAAATGCTGTGACTCTACGGGTGGAATATAGACAGGATTCCATTTATAGTAACCAGGCTTTTCCGACGAGCTCAATGCAGCCTTTGCTCGTTAATTATTACGATAACTATACGTTTGAAGGAAAGTATAGACTACCGTCTGCAGGGGTTTCGGCGAGTGCCAAAACGAAAACATTACAGACGGGGCTAAAGGTGTACCGGGATGACGGTACAGCACCGTTGTTGACGGTGAGTTATTACGATGATGAAGGCCGGCTGATCCAGTCGGTGTCCCAGAACCATATAGGCGGTAAGGAAACGGTGACGAATACCTATAGTTTTGCCGGTGAGTTGCTTACAAGTACAAGGATTCATCGCGATCAGAGCGGGGCACAGACGGCTATCGTTACGAAGAACGAATATGATCATGTGGGACGCCTGCTGGCCGTCAAGCATAAAATAGGCTCCCAGGATACGGTGCTGTTGATCAAGAACGAGTACAATGAGATCGGTCAGCTCAAGAACAGGTCGGTAGGCGGGAGCCAAACAGGAGATAATTTTCACACGGCATTGGCCTATGGTTACAACGAAAGGGGCTGGGGCAATAGTGTGTCCTCTCCTTATTTCTCTTATACGTTGAAATATGACCAGCCTTCACAGGGAGCTGTGGCCCAATATAACGGGAACATTGCCGAGCAGCATTGGACGCAATACGGGGAATCGGCAAAATATTTTACCTATACGTATGATAAACTGAACCGGTTGTCGGATGGTTACAGCGTGGGGGCTGGGATGCGGGAGGTTATGCAGTATGATGATCGTGGTAATATCACCGGTCTTACGCGTGATGGTTCAGCTTTTGCCTATACGTATATGGAGGGCAACCGGAGTAACCGCCTGCTGAGTGTAACAGGGGGAGTAAACAGTTATACCTACGATGCAAACGGTAATGCCACCTTGGACCGTAAGGGGATGAATATCCGTTACAACCAGTTGAACCTTCCTGATTCTGTTTGGCATGGTACGGTACGTGTAGGCTATCTCTACGATGCCACAGGGGTAAAACTTCGCAAATATTCCAATCAGGGAGGCAACAGGGACTATGTCGGAGGGATAGAGTATGCGGGTTCGAACATCGAGCTGATCCACACGGGGGAAGGTGTGGCTTATCGGAACAGTAATGGAACATATACTTACCGCTACAATCTAACGGATCATTTGGGGAATGTCAGGGCTACCATTTACCGCAATCCGACTACGGGTGCGATCGAGGTACTGCAGAAAGATAATTTCTATCCTTTCGGTAAGCAACAGGTTGTGGCTGCGGGGGGAAATAAGTATCTTTATAATGGAAAGGAGATCCAGAACGATGTCGGGAATCAATACGACTATGGGGCTCGTTTTTATGATGCGGAGATCGGACGGTGGAATGTTATAGATCCATTAGCGGAGCAATATCGACGGTTTTCACCATATAATTACGCTGTGAATAACCCGATACGGTTTATCGATCCGGATGGGATGGCTGTAACGGATTATACGGATGGTGGATTTGCTGCAAGTGGAGAAGATGCGCAGCGTATATTTGCTCAGTTTAAAAAAGTTAATGGTCTGAACGGTAGCTCTGACGAAGATGAAGAGGATGATCAGGAAGATCCGCCTAAGAAGAAGAAGAAGAAGGGATATTGGAGGGCATTTTCTGAAGCAAGTGCTGCGGCAGATCCCTTTTATCAAGTGGGACAGACTTGGACGAGATGGATAGGGGAAGGGCCAGGAGCATTATTTGAGGATGTAGGAAATACCTTCGGTGGATTTACATATAACTTAGGCAGTTTGTTTTTCGCTGAAACATGGGTAGATATGTATAATAGCGGAAATGCTTATATTAATGCATCGCCAGAAGAGAGGGGCGCAGCAGATGGCGCTGCTGCCGCAGGAGTAATCGAGGGAGCTTTTACTTATGCGCCATTGGGAATTTATTCATCTGCGGCATCTAATCTGGTACGAGGAGTGAGTGGATTTGAAATCGCAGTTTATAGAGTTTATGGAGATGGTGCGTCAATGTATGGCAAGTCTTATTCTTTGATAAACCCCCTATATGTACCTAATTATCGAAACTTTGCAGGTTTACCAAATGTTAATAGTGGAGAGTTTCTTTTAAAGGGTTATATTCCCCTGAAAGATATAAAAATAGGGAGATTGTTTGCTGCGCCATTAGATGGAAAGATAGGAGGGTTGCCTCTAGAATTATATCAAAATTATAAACAACTTCGTAGACCATCAAATGTAATACTTAATAGAAAATTTTGATATGTGTATCTTTAGAAAAAGAAAAAAAATAGAATTGGACGAGTCTGATAGACAACGTTTTTTAATTATATTGAATGATCTTGAAGATGTTTTAAACAAAGTAGATTTGAGATCTCATGCAAAAATTGTTAATCACATTGCAATGCTGTTGTGCAAGCATAAAGATGAAGATTTTGTAAAACATCTCAACGAAAAAGACATGTGGGGTGGCTCGGGTGCAGTATGGGAAGTTTATATCGACAATAAAAGCAGAGCAAAAGAGTTCGAAAAGAAAATGATTGAACTTATAGATTTTATGGAAGAAACGAAGGTTTTGGGTAAAGGAGTAAAACCTATCCGAAAGATATTCCTACAAAATGCCATAGATTAGATCAAAATAATGGTCTGGAATTGTTTTTTCTTTTTCATAATGGAGTTGCTACGTTTAGTGCGAGACAGATTTAAAGAAATAAGTTTAAATCTGTTTGGTCGAGAATAGCATAAATTAGCAGTATGAAAAGCCTACATTGTCAAGTTGAAGTTCTATATATACATATGTCTCCAAGGAGAAACTTATATTTTAGATGGTCATAATAGGACTAAGGCCGCAATCAAAAATAACCAAGCTATAAATGTAATTGAGTTAAACATTAAAGAAGCGAGCACAATTTTGAAAGTAGATTTGAGGAGATACATAGGGGATTAGTTAAATGGAAAATATACAATTAATTTTAAGCGACTATCTACGTTTCATTGATGATTTTAGGATTAAGCTTCTTAAAAGTACGGGGAAAAATTTTTTTGATATCGATGTAAAAATGGGGACTATCGACTATTTCACTTATCTTTTTCATGGAGCTGGTTGTCGATTAGAAAAAGATGGGGTGGTTTGTGAATTTGATTTTCTCCCGGAAAATGAATATCCGATTAAATTCACTGTTTGGGAAATTTATGAATTTATACGAACCAACAAAATATGGCAACATCTAACGATGGAATTGTCTGATATTGAATCTAAGCTAGCAAAACAGGTAGAAAATGGAAAACTTAATCTGTTGGAACTTGGCGGTATGGTTTTTAAAGTTTTCCAGGTGAAGAATATGGAATTTGATTTTTTATATGACTAAAAAAGTCTATCATATTCCATAAATGTTTGAGCTAATTTAAATTTTGTTAATTTATTAAATAGCCTCGGAATCACTTTTCCAAGATTTTTATAATTGATTTTATTCAAAGAACTTAAGTGAATATGTTTGGTTTTTTTAGGCGGAACACTAGAGATTTTCTAGATTGGGAAAAAGAAGGGCTTTCCAAGATTTTACAGGAATTGGGGAATGATTACGGCATTTTTGTGGGACAATTAAATGAAGTGAAAAAGATTGATATCGATGAACGTACATTGCCATACATGTACGGCTTAGAATATTCCGTAGATTTTTATGCAAAAAATGAGCAGAGGAAATCTTCTAATTTTAAGATTGAGGGCATTCGGATTTATAATCTAACAGCTGACTCTTGGATGGATATAACACTGTATTTTGCTTCGGCTATGGTATTGGCTTATAGCATAGATAAAAAAAAAAGGAAAATTTCAATTTGATGCGCACCGTATAGATTTAAGTGAAAGGAAAATAAAGTTCTGGGGTGAAGTAGAGGATCTGAAAATTTTGAAGCTATTGACTGGGGAAGAACGCAAGAATATTAATATCGGCGATATCTACATTACCAGATTAGACGGTAAAGATTACTATCATTTAAAAGAATTGGAGGATGGTGATTTTATTGCAATTGATACCAGTAACCATATTTTCGAGATTACGCATGATCCCTTTGAAATTAAGAATCTAGATAGGCAATTGTTAATAGATATTTTAAAGTCTTAATTTTTTCGATAGTCTGAGTAAGTGTTTTGGAATACACCTTGAAAAGGATTTGTACCTAAGAAGCTTTAAGTCTAAGGGGTATGATGTATACAAAATGGGGGGAGAAGGTCGTTTTATAAAGAATTGACTTTTATATCAACAAAGTTCAATCTCTCATCGGTGGACTTTGTTGATAAACTGCCTAAGTAAATTGTTTATGAAGAGAAGATTTAAAGAAGAAGAAAAGGCCCTAATCCATTGGTTGGTTAGAGATACAGATAAAGGAGAAAACATTATTGAGAATCTAGATAATTATTTGGTTAATGAGATGGATGATGGAGGTATGGGAAGTCTGAGAGTTGTTGGCAAAAGTGATAGAAGTTTTGGAAGAGAGTTGGCTCAGGGCGATTTTCATGATGTGGACGGAGTTCCTGTTTTTATTTCGGTGATATTAGATGTTAACGATGATTTCTATGATTTAGACGTTTTTAAAGGGGATTTTTCGCCTCTTAAAAAATTTCCGGAAGTTCCAAAGACGTGATTTTTGGCAAATCGAACAGCGTTAGCTTTACCGCATCGAAGTTTTTGATACGAATGGATTGGACTTTAATAATACACATTGCTATTTTCTAAAAAATGCCTGCCAATAAAGGTTTTGTAGTTTGGAAAATAGTATAGTGAATAGGAGGGAGGAAGTGTTTCGGAAATTTCTCGATATTACGTCGTACCTGCTCTCGTGATCGCCTTGCGGTTACATTATATAAATCCGCCAAATCTCTGTCTAACATGATATTTTCGAGCCGTAGCAGATATATCTTATTAGCTAAGGTGCTTTATAATGGAAAGGAGATCCAGAACGACGTTGGGAATCAATACGACTATGGGGCTCATTTTTATAATGCGGAGATCGGACGTTGAAATGCTATTGATCCAGATGGGATGGCTGTAACGGATTATGCGGATGGTGGATTTGCTGCAAGTGGAGAAGATGCGCAGCGTATATTTGCTCAGTTTAAAAAAGTTAATGGTCTGAACGGTAGCTCTGACGAAGATAAAGAAGATGATCAGGAAGATCCGCCTAAGAAGAATAAGAAGGGATATTGGGGGGCATTTTCTGAGTCAAGTATTGCGACAGATCCCTTTTATCAAGTCGGGCAGAGGTGGACCAGGTGGGTAGGGGAAGGGTCAGGAGTATTATTTGAGGATGTAGGAAATACCTTCTGTGGATTTGCATATAACTTAGGCAGTTTGTTTTTCGCTGAAACATGGGTAGATATGTATAATAGCGGAAAGTTAGCCTTACTCACAGATAGTTGTACGGAGAATAGCTTGTCTATTCTCCGCTTTTTTTGCGGTAAATATAACTTATATTTACCGCATATAATTATTAGCTAAATTGGTAGTTTTTTATGGTTTACCGACTACAAAATGCTGTTTGTAGTCAGTAGATTTTCAACTTTCCAGAAGTCTCTATGATTTTTTAGAATTAAATGTGACAATTGGTTGATCCGTTGGCGGATCATGATAAACAATTTGATAAATCTCCCTACGCTTGTGTATTATTTAAAGAACGTAATCTTTATGAGTTAAGAGGTACGCTTCATCAAAAAAGATAGTGTGTTAGATATTGATCTAGTGTTTGATTTACCCCTTTTTATCAGGATTACGCAGGAGGAGCGTAATAGGATAGTGGTCGATAGTGAGTGGATTAATATATTGTGTTATTATATTGTGATAATCGGATATAAACCGATTAATTGTGTTTCTTGTTGCATATTTTATATGTTGTTTCATTTGCTTTGAATCGGAAAAATTCCGGTTTTAGTATAATAATTTTACAATAATGGATTTTAGATATTTAGCGAAACAGTTTAATAATGCACCTTTTACCAGACAGGTCATGCTTGATATCCTTAAAGATTATAAAAGACCGAATGATAAAATCAGTGAACTTATAAAGAGTGGTGACCTGATCCTATTAAAAAGAGGGCTTTATATGCCTGGCAGCAACACCGATTTAACAACTCCGGAACCCTTTCTAATTGCAAATTACCTATGGGGCCCGAGTTATATATCACTTGAAACCGCGCTCTCCTACTGGGGCTTAATTCCTGAACGGGTTTTTGAGATCAGCTCGGTTACCATGAAACTTTCCAAAAAAATTAAAACTTCTGTGGGTAGGTTCGCTTATCGGTTTATGCCTTCACCTTATTATAGCTTTGGAATAAGAAGTGTAGAACTGGCATCTAGACAGGTTGCCCTTGTAGCAACACCGGAAAAAGCATTATGTGATAAAATAATCAGTACGGCAGGGCTTACTTTGCGGAGTATCACACAAACAAGCAATTTTTTGATGGAGGATCTTCGAATAGATCGGGAAGGACTGCAAAAACTAAACCTTAAGGAATTGAATTCGTAGCTTGTTGATGCGCCAAAAAAAGATAGTTTACAAATGCTGATTAAAACCCTAAATAAATTATGATTAAAGAATGGATTGCAGAATATGACCCTAAAAACACCGAAGATGTACTTTCTGCATTAAGGGAAATTATGCAGGAAGTTGCGCTGGCAGGTCTTTCAAGAACCAACTTTTTTGAAAAGGCAGCATTTTATGGTGAAACGGCTTTGCGGATATTTTACGGACTCGATCGGTTCTCTGAGGATCTTGATTTTTCACTATTGGAAGCAGATCCTGATTTTTCCCTTGAACCTTATTTCGAAGCAATTTTGATGGAGTTTGAATCGATCGGAATGAAAGTCAGCATCCGGGAGAAAGAGAAAAAAGAAAAAACAAATATCGATTCAGCCTTCCTTAAATCCGAAACCGAGTGGAGGGAGTTGATCCTCGAAGATATTGTAAAACAAGCCGGTATTAAATCGACCAATAGAGGTATAAAGATCAAGATAGAAGTGGATCGCCAGCCTCCGCTGGGATTTACGACAGAAATGAAACTTGTGACCCGACCGTTTTCATTCTATGTAAAATGTTTTGACAGGTCGAGCTTGTTCGCTGGCAAGATGCACGCGCTCTTGTTCCGTAAGTGGAAGAACAGAGTAAAGGGAAGGGATTGGTACGATCTGGAATGGTATATTAAGAAAGGTATTCCTCTTGATATGCACCATTTTATGCTTAGGGCAAAAGATACCGGTGACTGGCACGAAAAGGAAATGACTCAGGATGATGTTCTCCAGCTCCTTCGGGAGAAATTTAAAACGGTTTCGTTTGACAGTATAAGAGAAGATGTTGTACCTTTTATACCAAATGACGCCGTGCTCGAAATTTGGGGGGAGCAATATTTCAATGACTTAGTGGAAAAACTGAAATGGACTGTTTAAAAAAAACGTTATCCAACTGTCGATGGACCGATTTCGTACGCTTGAGGATAGAGAGGCTTTGTATGAACTTTAAAGGTAATATGCGCCATTCCTATCTATCCCTACAAATAAACTATCAACTTACATTCTCCACTTATGGAATTTTTAGGAAAGAACGAAGAGTTATTGGCACGATTGCATGATCTTGCATATTTACCAAATGCTATCCTTTCCATATTAACATTGGCTTGTTAGATTGTAAACTGGTGATAGAAATAGAAGTGGAATTGGCAGAACAAAGGAATAGTTTTTTAAAACTTATATTTTCACGAGTAAAAAAATTTGCATTTAATTATAATTCGAACACGTATTTTTATATTATTGAAACGTACAAAATCATGGTGGTTGATAACATGATATACGTTAGTTTTGACCCCGTAGACAATGATTTGACGAAGCTTTCATCGGACGACAACGATATTATTTTGTGTGAAAGTGTGGAAGGCTATGTCTGTTATAGGGATTTGAATTAAATACCATGATAACTTCCTAAAAGAATAGATAATGAAAAAATCGATAATTCAAGGTGGATTTTTAAATGTTAAATGTGATAAAGATGAAAAAGGCGGAGTGATGTATTTTAATGGTAAGAATATTCTGTTAGGTAAAAATGAGTTTCCACATATGCTTTTTTAAGTTTAATTTTTTTTCTAAAGATGTTATCAATCAGTCTTCAACAATAATAAAAAGATGGAAAATTTTCAAACACCTTGGGATTTTATGTCGGAGATAACACATCTCGATCATGAAATAAAATTTTTTGGTTTAACAGAGATAACACAAGGGGCTCCTCAAATAGGTAGTCTAGTTATTGACGGTCGTCATATTATTGGGCAATATGGAGGGCCGGTTCTTTTTGAAGAAAATATAATGTATGTCCCGCGTTTGTTTAAAAATATTCTAGTTTCAGGTTTTCGTATTGTTAGAATAAACTTAAATACATTGACAACAGATACAATAAAAATGAAAAAGCAGCCGCTGATTTGGCTAGATCAGATAACAGCCGGAAACATCTATTTTCATACAGATAGCGAGAAAAGCATTCTGCAAGAAGTTGGCGTTAACGTCTGATGACATGCTGTTATTTAATTATGTAATAAATCCAATAGGATATATTTGAGTTGTAGTTGATAAAAGGCAGATTACGGGAATTCAGACGATCTGTTTAACACAGATAGATCGGTCAGCAATCGAAGGGGCGATAGTTTTGCGAATGATCACGGCATTTTTGTGGGACAATTAAATGAAGTGAAAAAGATTGATACCTATGAACGTACCTTGCTATACATTTACAGCTTAGATAATTTCAGCTAAATGTAAATGAGTTAACAATTATTTGTGCATAAATAACATTTTTTACTATAAAAATTGAATAGTTTTGCCGTCAGCTATCCTTGACGGTATATGAAAACACATTACGATATAGATTGGTTGCTACAGAAGTATGAAAGCGATGATACCCTTAAGTTTATTTTCTTTTGGGGGCATATCAATAAATACAATGAAGAGGTGGGTAAATCCTGTTTCAGCCAATGGTTTCCATCTCCTTTTGTAGTTGATGACATTACTTACAAGACGGCGGAACATTGGATGATGGCTAGCAAAGCCTTGTTGTTTGGTGATCAAGACACTTTTGAGAAAATTATCCGCTGCGATAAGCCCGGAGAAGCGAAGGAACTGGAAACTGTAGGTATACTAGGATGGATGGATATTGTTCGTTGTCCCGTTTTTGGCATCCCGAATAGGAGAGAGCCTATTTATCCTTTAGTGCAGGAGCATAACATAAGTTTGATAAGTTTACCTGCATAGGGAATAAAAATAGTCAAATTCTTCCTGTATCACTTGTTCTCCGCCTTGGTATTTGTATATTTTCACGTGCTTTGGTGCGTATTTATTCGTGCTGTAGTTGTGCTCGTTCAAGCCAAATAGATCCGAATTTTTGTGTGCTTCCAAAGTGGTATCCAATTCGATGTTTTGGTCGTATTCAATTTTGGTGGTCATCTTCTCGATCCAAGTATTATGCTCCATATCCCATTCGTACATATCTTCTTGAATGACGTTTCCTTCTTTACCAAATTTGACAGTGTTTTGTGTTCCTGTTATTCTTTCATTCGCATAGTCAAAATCCTGAAAAAGCGTCAAGCGCCCAGCTCGATCGTACAAGTGCATCTGTTCCAATTGAAGTTTTAATTGATGGGTTGATGTGTCCAATTCTGAAAACAATACATCTTGTTTTTTGCCGCTATTATTGAAATACGTTTCCGTTTGTGAACGCAGCGTCCATTGCCGATTGGTTTTCGAAGATGTATACGTGCGGCTTATTCTCTTGTTTTGGGGATCATGTACCTCTTCTTCAAACTTGAGGATAGCTATCCAGTTGTTGTTATGTGGATGATAAAGCGTGTAGCTATCTGTTCTGTTACCATTTTTATCCAATACATAATCCACTTTTTCTTGTTTTTGCCATTGGTTTTCTTTCCATTGTAAGGTTTCAAAGCCGATCAGAACGGTGTCGTTTTGATACAGGTTCATTGTTCGTGTCTGTTGCAGCCAGTTTTGCGTTTCATCGTTCCAATGGAATATTTTATGGATTTTGACCTTCCCAAATGCATTATTGATCGATATGTTTTTGTGCACGGGCGTAAATTTATCGTTCCTTACTTCATAGTCCGTTTCTGCGATGGAATCTGGCGTATATAATCGTATGTTTTCAGATACTTTTACCCAGCTGTTGCTTTGTTTGCTGTGGATGCTGGTACGAACCAATCTGTTGTCTGCATTGTATTCTTTTTCTGTTTTCTCTTCTTCATTCCAAGTATTGTTTATGGAGTCCCAAATGGAAAACACATAGTATATCTCGTTGCCTTTGTCATCATATGTTACTTGACTACGCTCTATATTTTGAATAGCTCCATGAGTTTCTATTTGTTTGTACCTGGTAAGTTCTGCTTTTTTTGTTTTTGCATCATATTTCTGTGAAGCGATAAATTGAGTACCATTTATGCGGTGGACCACCGAATCCAATTGGTATTGTTGAGCGACTCCCGAAAAGCTCACAGACAAGCATATGAACATGAAATACGATTTTAGCATCCTTATTTTTTTAGTGATGAAAAGAAGAACTCCCAGAGTTAGCGGGAATTGTTGATGATAATGTTGTTGTCATTTGTTCTATCCTATTCAAGATCGCACATTCAAAAGCAATTGTTTTTTCATTGTTTTTTTTGTTAGAAAAATATTCGCTGATTGCGTAGCTCTTCACAAATTGACTTTTCTTTTTGCCCATTTTGTACTGCCAGCCACCCATTTCGGAATTTTGGTATACAACTATCTCATCTAGCTTCATGATTTTCCTTTTTGATACAAATAATGTACTTCGACAGACTTCATTTGTTGATCGTTCGAAGGTATATCTGATGGGAATGTATAGCAGTATTTCTTTAAGAAAGGACCAGACTGTTAGGATAAGAATTGTAGCGCTAACGATTAGAAGCAGTTCATTCATCGGTTCGTAATAATAAGTGGACAGCCCACCCGAAATCAGTATTGCCAGCACGTACCATTTGAGCTTGCTTCGACGGTGATGAAACGGCTTGAACGAAAAAGTGGAGCTGCTTTCCTCGATTTGATACCTATCTTTCATCGCCGATGATTTCTTCCATTTCGTTAAGGATACTTTGCATGGTTTTCACGGTAAAGCCTTGCGCGATCTGAATGGCTTTTTCTTTTCCGTTCTCATCAAGATAATACGCACTGAGTATAGCATTCGTTTTGAAAAAATGAGTAGACATCGTGAATAATTCGAAACGCTGAATGTTGTCTATAGAAATGCAAACGGGTGGTTTCACTAAACCGACTTTTGCGTATAATTCTCTTTTATCCATTGCAATATGTAGCTTTTTGCTGATTAAAGCCCAAAGGGACAGTATGCCCAATGTGAGCATGATCCACATTAGCCCATTGATGTCAGCATAGTAGGCTCCGAATGCGGACAACAATAATCCGATAATGAGGATTATTCCGAAACCGTATTGTGGCTTCATCTTGTACAGATTTCCCGCTCGCTTAAAATGTTTTAGATTCATGATTTTGACATTGTATGTGTACAAATGGATTTCTCCGCTCTTTTTTTTAACTTTTGATTGACATGGATTTAAAGGATTAAAATCGACCATTTATCGTTTCATATTCCACCCCATTTTTATCTGCATATGGCAGCAGTAAGTCCATTGTTCTTATACGGAGTCTTTCCAGTTCCGCTCCTTTGGTTGCCTCAAGTTGTGCTATCGCGGCATCTATTTCTTCGTCCGGAATACCCTCATCAATCATTTTAGCAATTATTGGGTATTCATTTTTATAGATTTCGTCTGCATATTGAAACATCGCGAGCCCATTATCTATAATGGGCTGCGATTCTTCATCAGCAGATAATGCTTTTATTTTCTTGATATCCTCTTCGAATATATTTTGATAATTGGATGCTATACATTCCTGTGCTGTAGCTGCTACGTATTTCTTTTCTGTTTCAGAATAAGCTTTTAGATTTCCAATTTTTTTTTGACCACGTATTTCGTCGAATGCACGCTTAAAGTTAGATGGAATTTTATTGCCATTGAGCCCGATCGTTGTAAATATCTTCTCGGGATTTGTTTCTAATTTAAGACAGGAAACCGATGTGATGCATAGAAAGAGTAAAAGATAGCGAACGGTCTTCTTCATAGATAGATTATTTATGTTTTTCTAATTTTTAAGGTTTAACCGATAAAACTGAATTTTTTTTCAAACAACTTGCCGATTAAAGGCAGTGGTTTTTCCACTTCGTTGGACGAGTTGATGATTCCTATAATTAATAAACCTAGAAATACGATTCCGACATAACTCAGTAGCGAGAGAAAGGGCATAATACTGATCAAAATTCCGATCGCGATATTAAAAATGATACCCGTAATGAGTAAACCAAAAGATTGCCTTAAATGATATTTAAGTAAACTGTTTGCATTTTCTTTTCCTGAAAAATAGGCGATCAGCCATCCGATTAATGTGATGTAGGATACGATTGAAAGTGTTTTGTTGTTCATTGCTTTTTTGTTTTTAATTTGATATTGATTTGAAAAACAAATTTGATTCTTTTTTTAGCACAGTGCTATTTTTTGCTAACTACAGAACTACTACTACAAAAAAAGCAACCGTCTACAAAATGACTACAGTATTTTTTATGTTCTATCAATCAGTTGTTTATGTTGATTTTTGGCATTTGGTAAATTTGTTTATCGCTACGCTGTATCTACAGATTTTGTAATTTTGTTGGATGAAAAGCCAAATACTATTCATTTTATTTTTCTTTATCACTAATTATCTGAACGCTCAAAATGCTTATATAGACAGTTTGAACAGGCGTTTAAATGAGGCCCAGCTCGGTGTAGTAGAAAAAATGAAAACGTACAATGTACTGGTGGAGCAATACCGCATTGCTATGCTATACGATAGTGCTTCGTCTGTCAATAAACAATATTTGGAATTTGCTAAATATGAGAAAGCGCAAACGGAAATAACCAAAGCTTATGTGAATGAGGGTGTGATTTTAGTAAATCAGGAAAAGTATGACAAAGCGGAGGTTTTCCTGGACTCCGTCAAGATTAGCTCATCGAAAACCAACGATAAAATAGCTGGGGCTTACAGGGCTTACTTCATGCTTTATTTATCAAAGTCACTGAACGATTATAAAAAGGCGATGAATTATGGTTTAAACGCCCTCTCGCTTTTAGAAGAAACCAAAGGTAATCCTGTATTGGAATTTAAAATTAATTATCAGCTATATGGTATTTATACCGAATGGAATGATCTAGAAAATTCTAAAAAATATGCGCAGAAGGCCGTGGAAGCAGCATTGCAATCGGGAAATAAAAACGATTTGAGTAATGCTTATTCTGCCATGGCTGTGGTTTCTACCTATCAATATGAAAAATCAAAGTCTATAGTAGATTTTCAGGCTGTTTTAGATTATTGTGAGAAGGGGGCTTCACTGTATAAAAAATTTCCGGGCCAGGTCAGTGATTACAGTTATAGTATTGCAAGGAACAATAAAGCGAGCTATTTATTGACTTATTCCAAAGAACTAACTTCAGCTATTCGCCATCAGATTGTCCATAATATAAATGAATCGTTATTGATCTCGTCAAAGTTACCTCATGCACAGGCAACTCAAACTGCAAGTTTGGGTATGTTATCGAATTTAGCAAAGCGGGATGGCGATCTGGATAAAGCAGAAGAGTACATGCTACAGGCTTATGCCGTTATGCTTACCCAAAATCCTATTTATTATCATATTATGTCACGTGTTGTAGGTGACCTTTCTGCTATTTACGAACGTAAGGGCAATCTTAAAAAAGCACTTGAATTTCAGAAAAAATATGACGAGTACAGGGCGTTGTTGTTCAACCAATCTGAAGCCGAAGCGGTGAAAAAATTAGAGGTACAGTATCAATCTGAAAAAAAAGAAAGGGAAATACAGATCCTGAAAGAACGTGAGCAAAATCAACGAAAACAGAAGCTTTTGTACGTAGGTTTGGGATGTATTGGGCTTATTGGAGCATTCTTCATGTTTCGTTCCTATCATTTTAGATTGCGCTATTCGT
Source organism: Sphingobacterium sp. LRF_L2 (assembly GCF_965644235.1). Taxonomy (NCBI): domain Bacteria; kingdom Pseudomonadati; phylum Bacteroidota; class Sphingobacteriia; order Sphingobacteriales; family Sphingobacteriaceae; genus Sphingobacterium; species Sphingobacterium sp. LRF_L2. The sequence continues at coordinate 39,436 of NZ_CBFFRI010000012.1, forward strand.
TGGAGCAGGAAAAGAAACTGGCGACCGAAAAACAGGAAGCGGAATTACTGCTGAAATTTGAAAAAGAAGAACAATCACGGCTGAAGGCTGAACAGCAGTTATTGGCCTTGCAACAGCAAAAGCTGCAAGGTGAAGTGATGGCAAATCAGCTACATATACAACATAAGAACGATATACTTAAGCAATTGAAAGATAAATTGGACGCCGATAAAGCGGTAGATCTAAAGCAAATTATCCGGGAAGAAAACTTGTTGGATAATGATTTTGAAAAGGCTAAATTCCAGATTAAGGAAATTCATCCGAATTTCTTTCAAACCCTTAACGAACACGCAAAGCAGAAACTTACATCACTTGACTTAAAATATTGTGCATATTTTTATCTTGGCATGGAGACCAAACAAATTGCAAATATCCTAAATGTGGAACCTAAAAGTGTGCGAATGACCAAATATAGATTAAAACAAAAGTTAGGGTTAGATTCAGCAATGGATTTGTTGGAATATTTAAAGCATATAGAAAAAAACTAAAAACGAGAGACTCCGGATGACGTAGTCTTTATATGCTAGAAATTTTATGTTTGTTCTTAAAATTATCCTTTTTAAACATTGATATCAAGAAGTCTGTCTCTGACGAGCAGGCAGGCGCCAATTACACCAGCTTTTTCCTGAAGTAAGGATAACTTGATTTTGGTATCTGTGCTGACTAGGTTCAACGAATATTTATTGATGGCACTTTTTATCGGAAGTAAGATATAGTCATTTGTTTGTGCTAACGATCCGCCAAGAATAATTAACTCTGGGTTGTATAGGTTAATCAAAATGGCGATTGCTCGTCCTAGTTTTTCACCGATTTTGGCCAATAATTCGATGGCTAGTACATCATCGTTGTGTATGGCTGAGATGATGTGGCTCAGGTTGATCTCGTCTATGGCCACAGACTGTGTTAGCGTGGTCGCGTAACCTTCTCTTACTTTTTGGATAAATAGATCTTTTAGTGCGCGCCCCGACGCTTCGGTTTCTAGACAGCCCTTTTTGCCGCAATGACAAATAATCTCATTATCAAACATCGGGATGTGGCCAAACTCTCCTGCAAAACCAGATTGTCCATAATAGATTTGTCCGTTAATCAACGTTCCCATGCCAATACCATAGTCTAAATTAAGAAAAAGTACATTTTTCTCTTGCTTGACTACTCCCGACATAAACTCGCCATAAGCCATCGCACGAGAATCATTTTCGATAAAGGTTTTTATCTTCAATGTTTCCTCCAGATACTTGCTCAATGGCGTTTCACTAAAGTGAAAGAAACTGTAACTGTACCCTGTCTTGTAATTAATCCTTCCACTGAGGTTCAAACCGAGAGCCAAAATTTTCTCTTTCGGAACGCCTGACTTTTTAATAAAATCTTTGATAACCTGACATAGATCGTCCAGTGATCCTTGGTTATTGGCCAACTGATAAGGCAGATTCTCGGCAATAGAGACAACCTCTTTGTTCAGGTCAATCAATCCTATATTTACATGGTTGTGCTTTACATCTACACCGACGAAAAAACCAGAAGTGGGTAACAATCCGTAAATATTCGGTTTTCTACCGCTCACGGTTGTCGACTTCCCGTAATCTTTAACCAACCCTTCTTCGATCAATTCATTGACTACATTCGTAATCTTAGGGACACTGAGCTTCAATTCTTTGCTTAATTCGGCTATTGTATTATTACCATACATCGATAATATGGCAATGATACTCTTCTTGATAGAATTGTTTTTATAGGCTACTCCCGAAATGCTTTCGTCATCGATATGCTCAAAAAATGTCATGCAGATTCAAATTGTGAGTAACAAATCTAAGAAATTAAAATATATATATTGAATCTTATGTTTATATATGATTAATATATTATTAAATTTTTACAAATAAACTTAGTTATTAAAAATATTTAATAATATATGCTTTTGTTATTAAAAATTATTTTTAATTTAGCTTTGTCTTCAACGACGTACAATGTGAAAGGTGATATTTTCGATAGGACGATTGCAACTGATAAAATTATGGATAAGCAGAACCGTAGAAAATTTCTTAAACAAACGATGCAGACTGGTATGTTAGGTGGTGCAACTTCATTGTTGTTCCAGGCCTGCCGGGATCAGAATGTTTTGTCGGATGCTGAAAATAGGCTTCTTGTTGATGCGGCTATTCAGGATCGCCTTTTGGTGGATTCGAAGGCAGCACTTCCAATTACGGCGACATTTCTGGATGAGATATCTCATGATATTCCGCACCAAAATTGGGGCGAAGCTGAATGGGATCTCGATTTTAGGTATATGAGAAAAATGGGGATCGATACAGTTATTTTGATTCGTGCTGGCTATCGCAAATTTCTCACTTATCCATCCGCTTACTTATTATCAAAAGGCTGTTATCAGCCCTCCGTTGATCTTCTTGATATGTTTTTACGCTTGGCCGAGAAGTATGGTATGCAGTTTTATTTTGGTTTATATGATTCCGGCGTTTATTGGGATACGGGTGATTTATACCGGGAAGTGGAGCACAACAAGTATGTGCTGGAAGAGGTTTGGACAAAATATGGCAAGAAGTATACAAGTTTTGCGGGCTGGTATATCAGTGGGGAGATCAGCCGTAAAACCAAGGGTTCTATTGCTGCATTTCGGGAGTTAGGTACGTTGTGTAAGTCTATTTCAAATGGATTGCCTACGTTTATCTCACCTTGGATCGATGGAAAAAAAGCTGTGATGGCTTCTGCACAGATGCTTTCAAAATCGGATGCGGTAAGCGTTCGCCAACATGAGGAAGATTGGTCAGAAATATTTGATGGCATAAAGGGTGTTATCGATGCTTGTGCGTTTCAAGATGGGCATATCGATTATAATGAGCTAGATAGTTTTTTTACCGTTAATAAGAAACTGGCCGACCGGTATGGTATTTCCTGCTGGACGAATGCAGAGACTTTTGACCGGGATATGCCGATTAAGTTCTTGCCCATTAAATTTGATAAACTCCGCCTGAAGCTCGAGGCTGCTAAACGGGCAAACTACGAAAAGGCTATTACGTTTGAATTTTCACATTTTATGAGTCCACAGTCCGCTTATGGGCAAGCGGCACATCTATACGACCGTTATATACAATTTTTTAACAGCTAAAAATACTACACCAAATACCTAATGAATAATATGATAGATATGAACAAGAAAAGGATAAACTTAAATTATATTGGTTTTCTTTCCGTTGTGGCCGCTATAGGCGGATTTTTATTTGGATACGATACTGCGGTTATATCAGGAACTATTGCGCAGATTACTACACAGTATGGTTTGGATACCGTTGCTCAAGGCTGGTATGTAGGCTGTGCCTTGGTGGGCTCGATTGCTGGCGTCTCTTGTGGCGGGTATCTTGGGGATCGCTTTGGTCGTCGCAAAACCTTGTTCATCAGTGCGATATTGTTCGCCGTGTCGGCAGCTTATTGTATGATTTCTGCCGATTTTAATCAACTTATTTATGCGCGTATCATTGGAGGAATTGGTATTGGGGTGGTTTCGATTATTTCCCCAATGTATATTTCTGAATTGGCGGTACCTCAGTATCGGGGTAGGTTGGTTTCCTTGTATCAATTGGCTGTGACTATTGGTTTTCTTGGGGCCTATGTGGTAAATTATATCCTGATGGAATATGCTATGGGTGAAGCGGTAAATCTGCAAAGTAGCTGGCTTCGTTTGGTGTTTCATCAGGAGGTTTGGCGTGGAATGCTTGGCGTGTCTGGCCTACCGGCCGTCTTTTTCTTTATCATCATTTTCTTGATACCGGAAAGCCCTCGTTGGCTCGTTATGCATGGTAAAACGAAAAAAGCCAAGGCTGTATTCCAGCGAATTTATGGTTCGGAAAATACGGCTTTGTTCGAGGTTCAAAAAATTCAGGATGCGAGTACGGGTGACAAAAAGGTGGATTGGAAGCTTTTGGGTAAACCGGGGGTTCGGAAAGCGGTATGGATAGGTGCGGCGATAGCGATTTTAGGGCAGTTTATGGGCGTAAATGCAGTTCTCTATTATGGACCTACCATCTTCGAAAGCAGTGGTATTTCTGGTGGAGACTCCCTGTTTTACCAGGTCATCGTGGGGTTGGTGAATGTGTTGACGACCATACTCGCTGTCTTTATTATTGACCGGATCGGTCGTAAAAAACTGGTATATCTGGGCGTTTCGGGGATGATTGTTTTCCTTCTACTGATCGGCTTTTATTTTTTCTGGGGCACCGCTATCGGTCTTCCGAGTTTATTTATGTTGATCTGTTTTCTGGCCTACGTGTTTTGCTGTGCCATTTCTATTTCTGCGGTGATTTGGGTCTTGCTTTCAGAAATGTACCCGAATTCTATTCGTGGATTGGCTATGTCTATCGCGGGACTTTCGCTTTGGCTGGGGACGTACTTGATCGGTCAGCTGACGCCTTGGCTGTTGGAGATATTAAGCCCAGGAGGAACTTTTTTCCTCTTTGCAGGGATGTGTGTGCCCTACATGCTGATTGTTTGGAAGCTTGTTCCCGAAACGACAGGGAAATCTTTAGAAGATATTGAACGACATTGGATTCATTAACCCCTTATTATAAGCGATATAATAAAGAATAATTAGACTATAAATGGATTTTAAGAAATTTAGTGAACAGTACCAAACGGAACTGTTGGACAATGTATTGCCCTTTTGGTTAGAAAATTCCTTGGATCGGGAGTATGGCGGGTATTACAGTTGCTTGGATAGAACAGGGAAAGTGTTTGATACCGATAAGTTTATCTGGCTGCAAGCGAGAGAGGTGTACATGTTTGCGAGTATGTATAACAAGGTCGAAAAAAAGAAAGATTGGCTGGAGGCCGCAGAACATGGTGCTGCATTTTTACTGCAATATGGTCATGATGGAGACTACAATTGGTATTTTGCATTGGATCGACAGGGCGGACCCTTGGTGGAGCCTTACAATATTTTTTCTTACACCTTCGCAACTATTGCTTTTGGTCAATTACATCTCGCTACGGGCAACTCACGCTATGCTGATGTTGCAAAAGAAACGTTTGCAAGGATCCGTGCGAAACTTGACAACCCTAAAGGAAAGTGGAACAAGGCTGTGCCAGGCAGCAGAAGCTTGAAGAATTTTGCCCTTCCTATGATATTATGCAATCTTGCCTTGGAGATTGAACACCTTTTGCCAGCGGAATTGTTGGATGGTCTGATCAATAATTGTCTACATGAAGTATTGGACGTTTTTTATCGGCCGGAGCTTGGTGGTATCGTATTGGAAAATGTAACCTTGGATGGGCAGTTGTCCGATACTTTTGAAGGACGTTTGGTGAATCCAGGACACGCGATTGAGGCGATGTGGTTCATTATGGATTTGGGGCAACGCTTAAAGCGTGAGGACCTGATTCAACAGGCTACGCAAATCACGTTAAATATGCTCGAGTACGGATGGGATAAACAGTTTGGTGGCATTTTTTACTTTATGGATCGTTCGGGGCATCCGCCGCAACAGTTGGAATGGGATCAGAAACTTTGGTGGGTACATATTGAGACGTTGATCTCATTGATCAAGGGGTATCAGCTAACTGGATCGCAAGAATGTTTGATTTGGTTTGAAAAGGTACACGATTATACCTGGAAACATTTCAAGGATACGGATTACCCAGAATGGTTTGGTTACCTGAATCGGCAAGGCGAGGTATTATTGCCGCTAAAGGGAGGTAAATGGAAGGGCTGCTTCCATGTTCCTCGAGGGCTTTACCAGTGTTGGAAAGTGCTCGAAAATATTGCCTGTAAAGATGTTGTACAAGTTGTTTAGTTTGAAGCTGGCTCTTCGGAGCCGGCCTCTTTAACAATCAAGATGCCTGTTATGATAAGATTTGTCGTTTCAATTGAAATCAAGATTTCGGCGCAAAGAAAGGGATATCCTGCTGCTGTGCGGCGACCTCGTTTATGCTTTTTATCGTCAAGTAAAAATCAATATAAGCATGATTAGATTAGTCCTACTTCATACGTTCTTCTTGTGTATAGTGGGCTTGTCGACAGCAATGCCTGTGTCGACGGTGGAACGAAGAGGGCAGGTGCGGACGACCGATGGGCTTCCATTGGCAAATGTAATGGTTACCGATGGATATACCGTTGTGCTGTCCAATGAAGAGGGGCAATATCGCATTATACCATCAGATCGATCTACATTTATTTACATCACTCTTCCGGCTGGATTTCAAATGCCAAAGAGGAATAATACACATTTTTTCTACCCGCTAGCGAAGGAGCATGTGGCATGCTCTTATGATTTTGTTTTGGAATCGATCGGCGATGATACCAACCATGCTTTTATTGTCATGGGCGACCCACAGGTCTACAAGGAAGCGGATGTCGAGGGCTGCCGTTCTTTCGCGAGGGATATAAAGGAATATTGTGATACCGCTTTTCGTGGGCTCTCGGTGCATGGCATGATTACGGGCGATATGGTGGGAGATCGTTTCGATCTCTTTGCTGGGGTTAAGCATGCTTTTTCGGAGGCTGATGTGCCATTTTTCTACTGTAAGGGAAACCACGATTTTGCATTAGATGGGGATTTGAATACTGCTGCGGTCTACGAAGCACATTTCGGTCCTCGATATTATGCTTTTAATCGAGGAGAAATACATTATGTGGTACTTGATAATGTTTTTCATGTGGCTCCTGCTGCTACGTATAGGGGCTATATAGACGAAGAACAATTTCGTTGGTTGGCGCAGGATCTTGAACAGGTACCTTTGGGGAGTACCGTGGTGCTCATGTATCATATACCTTCGGTAAGTAAGAGTTTTCGTAAAATTTCACCTGCACAAACGGTCTCCAATGCCGATGATCTTTATGCTTTGCTCGAAGGCTATAAAGTACATTTCCTTTCTGGACACACGCATTTACAGGATCATTTTCTACTAGCGCCGCAGTTGTGGGAGCATAATCAGGCTTCGATATCGGGTATCTTTTGGCAGGAAAGAAATTTTTGTGCTGATGGTACACCTGTAGGATATAGCGTTTATGTCGCACAAGGAGATAGCCTTTCCTGGAAATATAAGACCCTAGGTTGGCCTGACGATATGCAATGCAGGGCCTATGCTGTGGGAGAAAATCCTGACCATCCAGAAGAATTGACAGTGCTGGTATGGAATTATGATCCAACATGGCGGGTGTCCTGGTATGAGGATGGCGTATATGCCGGAGAAATGAAGCAGTTCGTAGGGCACGATCCGCAAACCAGGAACGAAATCATCAAGAATAAAAGTAAATATGCTTACGACTGGATCTGGACGACTCCAACGGATCATTTGTTTTCTGCGAAACCAATAAGTGGCAAAGCCGAATTGATGATTGTTGTGGAGGATGGATTTGGAAATAAATACAAGACATATGTTCAATAAAGAAAATAACCGGAAAGGAAAGATTATAGTTTTTTTACTCTGCTTGCTGTGCTTTCCCAATGCTGTACTCTTGGCTCAAATAGATGTCCTTCTTTTGAGTAGTTATAAAGTCCCATTGGATAAACGGGGGGCGTATATCGCTTCTGTTTTAGTTCCAGTGGCCGATACGAGGGGAAAGATAAAAATAAGTAGGGACACCGCTGCGCTTTTCCGTTTGAATAAGAAGGGAGAGATCTTTCTTCGACGCAAAAAACAAGTACTTGCAAATGATGGAATTCATGCGTACGGGCTACTCCTGGATATCGAGGGTAAATCCTATGCCGTCGAACTGGTAAAGGATGAGTTTCTTAAGAACAAGGTCATTGCACATCGGGGAGCTTGGCGTAAGCAGGGCGTAATGCAGAACTCTATCCGCTCTTTTCAGCAGGCTGCTCTACTGGGGTGTGCAGGTTCGGAATTTGATGTTTGGTTATCCAAAGACCGTGTTGTGGTGCTCTCGCACGATCCCCATATTGGGGGGCTTGCTGTAGAGGAATCTACAGCAAAAGAACTCTATGCCGCTACGGCGAAAGGAGGGGATCCTGTACCTACCTTAGTCGACTTTATCACGGTTGCTAAACAGCAGAACCGAACAAAAATGGTTCTGGAAATTAAAGCATCACCCACGGGCAGGAGTCAAGAGCTTGCCGATTCAGTAGTTGCAGTAGTGCATCGTCTCCATGCGCAAGGTTATGTCGAGTATATCAGTTTTGATTATGCTGTACTCCAGCGGATCATGAAACTTGATCCGAGTGCACATACTGCTTATCTGTATGGAAATAAATCGGTTGAAGAACTTAAGTCGGATGGTATTATGGGGCTTGATTATGACTTTTATCATTATAGGAACGATCCGGGACTCGTTGAACGGGCAAAGCATGCGGGCCTGTCGACTAATGTATGGACGGTAAACAGTGAAGAGGATCTTCGTACGTTTATGAAAAGTGGGGTGGATTGGATCACAACGGACGAACCTGAACTTTTATTGCAACTTATTAATCAACAAAAATCTACAGATACACGATATGAATAATTTGATAAAATTTGTTTTCCTCTGCTTGTTAATGGTGCTTGTAAAGCCTTTGGTAGGAACGGCGCAAGAGGGGATATCGCTGACTTTGATTCCGCCAACAACAATTACTAATCAGGTGGATCTGGACATCCGGGCGGGTTTAAGAAATGAGCAACAACGGACGAAAATGGTGGAACTGTCGATTTACATAGGAGATGAGCGACCAGAAAATCTACTGCATTACGTAAAGAAAGAGCTTTTACCTCAGCAGGCTTATGAAGTTAAACATATCCTGCCAACGCAAGATCGGATTGGCAATAATCGGATTATTCTTGTCGTGAAGGATGGTGAAAAAACATACAGAAAGGTGCGTGATATTGAAGTTATTTCTTCTACACAACGCTCAACAGGTCTGATCGATGGTGCTTGGGCAGGTATATATCATTGGAGCGAAACGGAAGGAAAGCATTGGAATACGGATATCAAGAAAATGACCGACGGGCAGTGGCGCGAGATGGTACAGGCGATGCATAAACTGAAGATGGATATTGTGGTCATCCAGGAGGTTTTCCGCAACGAAGAGTATGTGGGTAAACATCAAACTACAGTAGAATCTTACAAAGGAAAAGCCTTTTATCCATCGAAGCGCTATCCAGAGCGTGTTCCAATTGCGGCGAATGATCCTGTAGAGGCAATCCTCGATGAGGCTGATAAATTGAATATGCATGTTTTTGTAGGGGTAGGGATGTTTGCTTGGTTCGACTTTACACCGGAATCCTTGGAATGGCATAAAATAGTCGCAAAGGAGCTTTGGGAAAAATATGGTCACCACGCTTCTTTCTATGGTTTCTATGTTTCTGAAGAAAGTGGTGGTAACCTGGACAATTGGGAGCACAGCGAAGTGAAACGCATGGAACGAAAAAAAGAAATTGTTGACTTTTTCCGGGAGTTCAAGACATATTGTAACCAGATTGCTCCTGCAAAGCCGGTGATGCTTGCCACTAATAGTATGCAAGTGCCTGCAGGGCTGGATACTTATCCTGCGCTGTTGCAAAATCTTGATATTCTTTGTCCTTTTGGTTTTGCTCGTATGCCGAAAGGAGATTTGACGGGCAAGGAATCGGCTGATCTTTTGCAATCTCTTTGTGATCGCGCAGGGGCACACCTGTGGTTTGATTTGGAAACTTTTCTTTTTAATGAGGATCAATCGCTCTATCCTCGCCCAGTGGCGGAGATTGTTCGTGACCTCAATCGTTTTCAGAATTTCGAGAAGATTCTTTGTTATCAATTTCCAGGGGTCTTCAATGATCCTAAAATGTCTATTCGAATAGGTGAAGCGCGGACAGTGGATCTTTTTAGAGATTATCAACGATACATGGAGAAAACGATAAAAGAACGACTATCGAAGGTGCCATCATCGACTAAAGCACAGTATTAGTGGGATGATGTTAACTTCAGATGAAGTTTTATTTAAGGAATTTATTTAATCTGATTTATATTTTAAATTATTTTAATATTGTATTGTTTTATAAAAATATTTATTAAAAATGATGCAATACCATTTACGACAATTAACCACAAACTTTTATGAAGCCATTTAAACAAAAAAAATCCAGTAAACGAGAGAGCTGCGGCGTACTTTCTCGCTCCTTGCTTGCATGGTGTCTGGTCTCTTCTGTTGCCACTGGGGCTTATGCACAACAGTCGCGGCTGGAAGGGGTTGTGCGCAAGGCGGACAACCGCCAGCCTCTCGAAGCGGTAAACGTCCGTGAAGCTACGCAACAGAAGAATACATCGACTGATATTCTGGGACAGTTTTCGCTTCCTGTGGAGGGAAACCGGGTCCGCATTTCGTTGACTGCCGTTGGCTACCTTCCCAAAGATACCATCGTAACGGTGGGAACTGGTTCTATAGAATTCTTTTTGACTGCGGATAATGCCTTATTGGAGGAAGTGGTGGTTGTAGGGTATGGACAAATGAAGAAGGCTAGTGTAACAGGCGCTATTGCTCAGATTAATGGAGACGAATTAAAAACGGCTCCAACGGCAAATTTATCAGCCATGTTGCAAGGGCGACTACCAGGATTGGTGACCCGTCAAAACAGTGGACAACCTGGTTCTGATGGGGCTTCGTTGATGGTTCGTGGTTATAATACGTTAGGTAATAATTCGCCTTTGATAATAGTGGATGGTATAGAACGTGAGTTTCCTCAAATTAACCCCGATGAAGTGGAGGCAATCTCTGTTTTGAAGGATGCCTCTGCGGCCATTTATGGTGTGCGTGGTGCGAACGGAGTGATCTTAGTCACCACGAAAAGGGGAAAGCAACAAAAACCTACGTTGACATATAATGGATCGTATGCATGGAGTACGAATACAGCATTTCCTGAATTCTTAAATGCAGCGGATTATGCTTACTACTACAATAAAGCACAGGAACTTGATGGCGTGGCGGAGGCTTCTCGCCGTTTTAGTGCCGAGGAGATCAATCGCATTACTAATGGTGATCCTGAAGGTACTTTTGGTAATACAGATTGGTTTGATCTACTTTTTAAAAATAGTGCACCTACTGTAACCAATAACTTGACCCTGAATGGCGGCTCTGATCGTTACCGTTATTTTGTGTCTGCAGGGGCATTTAACCAGGATGGTATTATGGATCGTACTTCCTACGACAGATATAATGGGCGTGTTAATTTCGATGCGGATATTTTGGATAACCTGAAGCTATCACTCAATGTTGCTTACCGTGATGATGTTCGAAAAGAGCCTGGATTGTCTGCGGGATTAGGAAATACCTATGCCTCGGTATTTGCGCAGGCGATGATGTCTTATCCATTCTTACCGGCATATAATGCTGATGGTATTCCTGTCGGCAGTTTGAACCCTGGTAACGGAAACCAGAACCCTTTGGCGGCGCGCGACTTGTCGGGTGAAAATTCATCACGGTCAAACCGCTTTCAAAGTAATTTGTCGTTGGAGTATGAAGTTCCGGGTGTTTCGGGACTAAAATTGAAGGTAAATGGGGCATTTGATAAAGGATATACTATGCGGAAGACTTATTTGTTGCCTTATCAATTGGACGTGTATAACAATGCTACTCGCCAGTATTCTTTGGCTTGGGCCAGGCATGCAAACTCAGGTGTGGCTAGTTTGAACCAATGGTTTACAGACTCCTGGCAGAAAACCATTCAACCTTCGATAAGCTATACCAACAAATTTGGAGCGCATTCCGTTAATGCTTTGTTTTTATACGAATACATGCGTACCGATAACAGTTCGCTATCAGGTGGTAGACGCGGCTATCCGATCACTGATATCATGGATTTGAGTTGGGGAGATGAGGTTATCGATAATTTGGTAAAAGGTGGTCATGGCATGTTTAGTAGAGCAGGGTATTCTTTCCGTTTCAATTATGATTACGCAGATAAATATCTGTTGGAAGTGTTGGGACGATACGATGGATCGCCTTTGCTACCTGCAAATACGCGCTGGGATATCTTCCCTGCTGTTTCGGCAGGTTGGAGAATATCAAACGAATCTTTTTTTCGGGAAGCAGTCAACTTCGTAACTGATCTTAAACTAAGGGCATCAGTAGGAAAATTGGGTAATGACCGTATTACCGACTATCAATACCTGCGAACCTTTAGTCCCGGGGCTAATCCTGTGGTGGTGATTGGTCAGGAACCAAGAAGGCCGTTAGATGTGACCACGGTACCAAACTTGGATGTCAAGTGGGAGACAACTATGACTTACAATGGTGGTTTTGACGCTTCGCTTTGGAATGGGTTGCTTGGGCTGGAAGCGGATGTTTTCTATAGAGTAACTAAAGACATTTTGCAGGGACAGTCTGGATTAAATCCGCCTTCTTTTGGTGGTTATTTTCCAGCGTATGTGAATTCTGGTATTGTAGATAGTCGTGGTTTTGAACTTGTTTTATCACATCGCAACAACATTGGGGGATTCAATTATAACGTACGCGGTAATGTTAGTTTTGCACGAAACAAGGTGATCGAAACAACTGAAGACGCGAATGTGCCGGATTATCTGCGTAGAACGGGACGGCCGATCGGATTGAAATATGGTTTTGTAGCGGATGGTTTTTTTCAAAGTCAAGAGGAAATTGATCAAAGCGCGCTCTTTGGACCTACTCGAGTCGGCGAAATTAAGCTAAAAGATCTTAACGGTGATGGCCGTATTACATTCGATCAAGATTGGACAACAATCGGCAAGGGGGATCTTCCTGAAATGATGTTTGGTCTGAACTTGGGCGGATCGTATAAGGGATTTGACTTTAACGCCTTTTTACAAGGTGCAGCACTGTCGGATGTAGCTTTGTCGGGGCTATATACGAATTCGGGTGTTTACGATAATACATTCTACACGATGCCTTTTTATCAAGATGGAAATTCTCCGAAATACTTGGTGGAAAATGCTTGGACACCCGAAAATCCAAATGCTACCTACCCGCGCTTGAGTACGCAGTCGGCACAGAGTGGTGGTAAATTCTCCTCGTTTTGGATAAAAGATGGATCTTACCTTCGCCTAAAGACGGCACAGATAGGATATTCTTTGCCTGCGTCTTGGTTGTCAAAAGCAAATATCCAACGTATACGCTGCTATGTTTCTGGAAGCAACTTATTTACGTGGAGTAACCTGGGCTACCTTGACCCAGAAATGCCGAGTGTAAACCAGGGTTATTATCCGCAACAACGTGTTTATGAATTTGGTTTATCCCTTACTTTTTAATTAGCTATAACGATGAAATTAATATATAACTGTAGCATACTAGGACTTGTTGCCTTGCTAAGCTTTCAAAGTTGCTCAATCGAACCAGAGCTTACCGATGTATATGGGGAAGAGGTGGCATGGAGCAGTGAAACGAATGTGGAAATGTCGTTGAATAAATTCTATCCTTTGATAGGTCAAACGTATTACACCGCGCATGTCAATCAAGACGCTTATGCGGATCTCTTAAAGAAGAATACGCCAAACGATGAAGTGAACTTGTTGATTTTGGGATCTTCTTCGATTACTTCAGGAGCTAATCCTTTAGATAACTGGGCCTGGAGCTACACGTGGATTCGTCAGTGCAATGAATTTTTGGATGGTTTGAATAAAAAAGGAACTGGCTTGCCTTCGGAATTCTATCAACGTGCCGAAGGTGAGGTACTTTTCTTTCGGGCTTACGTTTATTTTGAATTGGCGAAGCGGTATGGGGCTAGTGTGATTTTGTATGACGATTTAAACGATGGTGTCGGACGTTCTTTAAGTACGCCAGAGGAGGTCTGGAACTTTATTGCTGCAGATTTGGATAAAGCGGCAGCGCAGTTGCCGGTAACAGTTCCTGCCGCTAAACGAGGTAAAGTTACCAAAGGAGCCGCTCTTGGTCTAAAGGCCCGTGCGATGCTTTACGCAAAGCGCTGGAAGGCAAGTACTGATGCTGTTGAAGCTTTGCAGGCTTTAAATGTTTACGATCTATCCCCTGATTATAAAGCGTTATTCAATCAACGTCGCAGTGAGGGTATAGATAATAAGGAAAGTATATTGGAGTTTGGATTCTTGGCACCCAATTTTACCTATTCTTTTGACTACTTCTTTGGTCCTCCATTGGATGGCGGATATGCGCAAATTAGTCCTACAGAGAATTTAGTTCGCGAATACCAAATGGCGGATGGTACAGATTTCAACTGGAGTAATCCAGCACATGCTGCAAATCCGTATCAAGGTCGAGAACCTAGATTCTATGCTTCTATCTTATATAATGGTGCAACTTGGAAAGGACGTACATTGGAAACCGTTGAAGGCTCAAAGGAAGGTTTTGCTATAGGTGGAGGAACAACCTCTACGGGGTACTATATGCGTAAACTGTTTGATGAGAAACTTACTGATTTGGGTAGAGGAGAACTTACATTCTACTTTATGCGCTACGCGGAGGTTTTACTGATTCAAGCGGAGGCATTAGCCGAACAGGGACAATTGGTTGCTGGCTTGGGGGCTTTGAATAAAGTTCGTCGCCGTGCAGGTTTTGAGCAGGATCTGACTGCAACAAACAATGCACAGTTACTGAATTTGATCCGTCATGAACGAATGATAGAATTGGCCTTTGAGGGACACCGTTATTGGGATCTACGTCGTTGGGGCTTGGCAACAACTGTACTGAATGGTACGCACGCTACAGGTGTAAAAATAACAAAAGCAGTGGATGGAACCTTGAGCTATGTGTTGATTGACGCGGATAATGGACGCACAAGGGTTTATCCAGAGAAATACAATCGGTTTCCGATTCCAATAGCGGAATTACAAAGAAATCCGAACATAGAGCAGTTTAGTGAATGGAAATAACCTAATACATGGATTGATGAAAAAATATATAAAATATATAGTGCTGGTTTTTATCAGTATAACTGTGATGTCCTGTCAGAAAGTGGAGCTGCATAAGGATACGCAATTTAACCGTGGCTTGTTGAATTTTATGTTGTCGATTCCCGGACAAACAACAGAATATATGGCGAAAACATCAGGGCCCTACAACGATGGAGATACCATTTATGTGGAGGTTCCAACGACCGAGGAAGAGCCTATTGATGTTTCTAAACTTAGAGCGACGGCTAGTCTGGAAAATAATGCCCGTATGGAACCCGCACTCACGGGAATCATGGACTTTACCCACCCTATCGATGTTCGCGTAATAGACGGAGATGGAAATAGCAAGCATCATATTATCAAAGCGGTTCCAACATTGCCTCGAACGACATTTAAAAAGCGTTGGTTTTACACGGCCGATCAATTAGGGGTACTGCGGACAAATATTTCTGGATTAACAGTAGTGGGAGAACAGATTCTTGTAGCGGATTTCTCGGCAGGTAGCCTTGGCGAGACGGTGGGAGTCCGCGTATACAATGCAAATGATGGTAGTTATGTAAAAACGATTCCAGCTCCGACTACATATTGTATGCAGGTAGTGGCTGACGATGCTAACCATTTCGTTGTCAACCGGTATAATATATATTCGGCGGGCTTGATGCTGTATTACTACGAAGATACTAACAGTGCGCCAAAACTGATCTTGAATTACACGGCTGCTGCGGGTGCTGCGAAGGAGTTGGGAAGAAAAGTTTCTGTTATTGGTAATCTTAAACAAGGCAAAGCTTATGTGTATGCAACAGCTCCCGCTGTCGATAATCAAATATATTACTGGGAGTTTAACGATGGTGAAGTGATGAATACGAATCCAATTGTCATTCGTTATGCAGCGGCCGAGCCTTGGACTTATGCAAACGTACAGCGCAAATCACTGGACGCGAATTCTGATCATTATCTGACTTATTGTAATTATGTGGCGACCGATGCTAATCGGGAGAAGGGAAGTCGCTTTGTACAGTTTACGCCTACTATGGATGTGGTGCAGATGGCTCCGGCGAACCATTATTATAAAATATTGGATTTTGAGGTCTTCAACGTGGATGGAAATCAATTTATGGCGGTCCTTACCCAAGGCTTTTTTGCTTGGGATGCTACGCATATTAAAGTTTATGATATTACCGATCCGAATAAAATGACGCTTCTGGCAGAGTCAGCGGGTTATAGAGACTTTATGCTCTTCGAGTCGGAAGCCTACGGAGGGACCAACTATAACCGATATGGTGATATTGATGTGAGAGTGCTGGGTAAGAAGATTTCGATTTTCGCTACCATGGCGACAAATGATAAGGCGTATGCGGGGGTGATGGCCTACGAAATGAGTTACAATAGATAGTAAACGTAAAGTAAACTTAACACGCTGTTTGGTTGGATAGCGTGTTAAGTTATTTTGGTACGATGGGAAAAATAATAACGATTCTTGTTCTCGCATGGAGCTGTCAATGCAGCTGCTTTTCACAGGTTCGACAATCGAAAGATTTACCTGCTAATACTTCGGGTATAGCTTACGTTGGGCGGACAGTTGTGAATGATTTGGGCGAAGTGACTTTCGACTGGGTAGGAAGCTACTTTGAATTCACATTAAAGGGGCAATCTATGTCCATACGTGCTTCCGACAAAGGGGAGAGTCATTTTAATGTTTTTGTAGATGGGTTGTTTTACAAGACGTTTGCTGTATCTAGTAGAGATACCTTGATTGATATTGTTTCGAATTTAGAGGACGATAAACAGCACCTTGTCCGTGTGCAAAAACGCTCCGAAGGGGAGTTTGGGTGTACAACTATTCATCATTTTACGCTTGGTGATAAGACAAAATTGGATATTCCAAGCCCACGACCTGGGCGATTTATAGAATTTATCGGCGATTCCTTTACAGTGGGATATGGCGCTGATGGAACGGATCGGGATCAGCCATTTTCTGTATCTACGGAAAATGCGGATAAGACCTATGCGTGTATATTGGCCCGTTATTTTCAAACGGATTACGCATTGATCGCCCACTCGGGACGTGGGGCAGCTCGGAATTATGGTGATTCGTTGACGACTTCTCGATATACGATGAAAGATGCGATGCTCAATAGCTTGAATAGCGATACTACTTCGCGCTACGGGTTTGATCAATACATTCCGGATTTAGTGGTGATCAATCTCGGATCTAACGACTTTTCTACAGCTCCCGTGCCTTCACAAAAGGAATTTCAACAGGCTTATCTCCGTATAATTCGACAGCTTAGACGTGCCTATGGTGCAGAGGTAAAGATTTTATGTGTTGTATCCCGTTTGGAGGTGCCAGTTGGTGGTTATATCGCTGATATTGTTGGAAAGCTGGATGATAATAACCTTTATTATACAGCTTCCTTGAGAGGGGTGATGAATAACGACTCGGACATGGGGGCTGCTTGGCATCCCGGTGTTCGCGGCCATCAGAAAATGGCAACTTTTCTTGTGCCTTATATTGCAACGGTTATGGATTGGTCCATGGAAGACCGTGTTATAAAATAAAATATAATGAAAAAGAACAAATATACCGGTAAGGGACATGCTTTTTTATATTTGTGCTTGCTCTTCGTAAGTGTAAGTAGCTGCGCAACCAATACGCCCGTACCATCGGCTCCGCCTTCAGTTGATACAACGGAAGTGCCAGGAAAGGAGTTGTTTGTCGAAACGCCCCAACTGAAAAGAATTAAAGGAAATTCGATACAGATTGATCCGGAAATGCTTTATCAACAGCAAATTTCTCCAGAAACGCTCGTTGCGGATCTTCGGATGGCTAATATCAAATCTGTCCATTTTTTTATTGTAGGTAATTGGGATGGAAGCAAAAATGATGATTTGCTTAAACCCGCTTATCTAAATGCGTTGAAGAATGAAAATATTGCTATTTGGATCATGCTGCTGGGGAATTGCATCTATGGTGCTTCGAATTTACCTGCCGATTGGCAAATGGAGTTTTTAAAACCCTATCCAAATCAGGGCATTAAATTCTATTCTTTTCATAGACCGGAATTTGTAGATTGGCAAGTGAGTCGTGTGAAACGCATTTTACAAAACTATAAGGTCGATGGAATTGAGTTTGCCGAGAGTTATTTCCCGGAATGGAAGACGCTGAATGGGAATGGCTTTTATGGGGATGTAAGTTTGTTTGCGCGGAAGATGTTCACTGAAAAATATATAGGTGGAACGGCAGCGACTGTTTCTTTCGATTATATCATGAAGAATCCAACGGTTTATAATAAATGGATGGATTTCAGGGCCGATGCACTATTGTCCTTCAACGAGAAAATAAAGATTGCTATCAAGGAGGAAGATCCAGACGTGCTATATGCGATATGGGGAATGGGAGTGCGCAAGGGAACCATCGCTGAAATTCGTGAGCACTATGGACTGGATATGCCTGCGCTTGCAAAATATGTGCAACCTGATGTTATAGTGCTGCAGACTTCTGCGCAGGATTGGCTAGATCCTCAACTTGCCTGGGACTACCTTTTGGAATATGCTCCTTTGGCTAAGGCTGTGCAAGAGGCTAATCCTAAGGTGGCTTTGAGTATCCAAGCAGATATCGTTTCGCTAGGCTACGGTAATCCGACTGTAGAAAAAAGGAATCCTGCGTGGTGGCTTCGCTTTTTTGACCTTTCACTGAAATCGGGTTATTACACAAATACAGCCTATGAATACGCGTTCTCTAAAAAGGAGGATATTTGGCCTAAGAAAAGTGCTGTGGACGCCAAGGCGCTAAAGATTTATAAAGAAGCATCGCTGCAATCGCTTGTTGTTGCCGAGGCTGCAGTTCCGCTAGCAATCATCAACGAACAGGATGCTCATTGGAAATTGGTCTATACGGCTCATGGGCTAGGCTGGGCTTACTTCAATTGATTTTTTATGTTTATCTTAAGATATTATCCTTATTTTATGCAATCAAGCTTCATTAAACTATTGCCGTTTCTTTTGTTGTTGGGGAGTATTTATTCCTCTAGAGTAGAGCTTTATGCACAAGACGTGAAGCCCTTGAAAGGTACTTGGCTTAATCTTCCTTATCAGGATGTTCGGAATAAGTATATGAATCCAGCGCATGTAGACGGTACGTCACCTGAATTCTGGAAAACAAAAATCCGTGAATATGCACAGATGGGACTTTCACATTTGGTGATTATGGCAGTAGCGAATGAAGGTAAAGCATTTTATCCGTCTGAATTTTTACCTCAGGCATACCCTCATGGGCAGCAGAGTCCAGTGGAAGCAATTATGGAGGCTGCTGATCAATGTGGAATGCAGGTGTTTATGAGTTGTGGTTGGGCCGTGAATCAAGATGATAACATACGTGATCCCAAAATCAAAACGATACAACAACGTATTATGCAGGAAACAGCAGCTTTGTTCGGAGGAAGGTCATCATTTTACGGTTGGTATCTTCCCGTAGAAGACAGCATGGAACCTATTCTTCCGGATGAAGCGGTACATGCAGCGAATGCATTGACAGCTTTAGCAAGGAGCTTAACACCAGAAAAGAAGGTTATGATATCGCCCTATGGTATTTGTCATGCGGCTTTTGATGATCCTAGGTTTGCCGAACAGATTAAGAAATTGAAGGTAGACATCATCGCTTACCAAGATGAGGTAGGTTGTGTTCGCGAACCTATGCCACTGCCTCGGGTGAAGGAAAATTTTAAAAAATTGGGCGAAATCCATAAGGAGACAGGAATAAAATTTTGGTCAAATATTGAGTCTTTTACTTGGGAAAAGGAAGATAACTCTCGGCAGTCGGCCTTGATTCCCGCAGCGTTTCCGCGTTATCTATCTCAGCTTGTAGCAGCTTCAGTTGCTGGAGCGGAAAAAGTGATTAGCTTTTCGGTGTATGGTATTATTGATGATGTTCATTCTCCGATGCCTATAGGTCAACCGATAGCCTCTGCACAAGCCTTTCTGGATTTTACCGACTGGAAGGAAAGAAAAGGACGGTGGCCTTTGTTGGAGGCAACATTTAAAGGGCCTGTCAGTCATGATGCGGTAGGTGCTTTAATCAAAGTAGATAAAAAAGACCTCCTGAAAAATGTGAGCAATAGGTTGACAGACGGAAGTTTAGGTGATGAAAATTACAAGCAGGATGCTTGGTTGGGCTTTGAGAACGGTCAGATGAGTGTGGTGGTGGATTTGAAAAATAAAAAGCCGATAAAATCACTTGCTGCGCGCTTTTTACATTATCGTCCTGCAGGGATTTCGTTACCTGCAACGGTATGCTTCTATGTGTCTAATGATGGTAAACATTTTGATAAGATTAAAACGGTAGTGATGCCTGCAGCAACAAACGACAGGCATGACTGTTGGATCGATATTGCCTTTTGTGAGGAGCTTCGTGCGGAGGGACGTTATGTGAAAGTTGTAGCAGGTCAGCAAACTGAATATCAAATATTTTGTGACGAGATCTTCGTTAATCCTGAAATTCCTACAGCATCTTTATAATACGCAGTATCACCTTACAAATTCTAGGTTTGGATATCTGTTTCGATGATAAAAATAGTTGAAAACATATCTTTGGTATTATCTGTGAAGATTAAACAGGTGATCCTTAACGAAACGATCTAGACTGTTCAGCAGAAAATTCGTGTTTTGCTAAAGATAGTCGCGAATAAAACTAAATTCGTTTTTGAGGACAGGAATGACATGGTATGCAAATACAATGTCATTCCTATCCTTGTTGTTTTTGATGCCAAATGAAGCATTCGTCTTCATTTTTCCAGTTGGTATAATAAATAAGTGTATTGGTATAATAAATTCTTGGGCTGTGATGCTATTTATATAGCTTCGCAGCTCAAGAATTTTAAGCGTAGTGATGAATAGCTGCAAATTGCTCCGTTAACGATAAATACAGATTGAAAAAATGAGAACGACACTAAAACAAGTTGCTGTATTTAAAACATCGGTTTCAACCAAGGAGGAAAAGATGTACATTATGGAAGAATTAAAACAAGCATTTGCGGGTATAGAACGGGTTTCTTTAGATCTCAGTGACGAAGATGCTGTTTTACGATTGGAAAGTGACCGTATTGCTGTCGGTAAAATCCGTAGACGGCTTGCTGAAAATGGAGTAGAGGCCGTGTTGTTGGGATTTTTTATGGATGGTAAGGAGTGTATCTAGTGTGTAATATATATATAGTGTTTTTCTACGTTTTTACATGATGTAAGTTAAATTGGTCCCTCTTCTGTGAATTTTTCTTTGCATTTTTATCTCGAATTTGACGCGTGAGGTCTCGTCGCTCGTCCAAAGTATTTTTTTAATATTGACTAAACAAAATCGGTATGTATAAATCGAAACATACGGCAGAAAAAAGCAATATATTGTTTCTGGATTTCCTAACGTTACGAAAGTTTCGCGTTTTTAGGCATGCAGTAATATTGGTATACTTATTTATGGCACTGATTAATGGAACTTTTCGTGCGCAGTACGTTGATGAAGACTTTTATCTTAGGTTTTGTTCCTATCTGATGCTCGTATCGCTATTCTATTTTAATATGTATTATCGTGCCCAATATCCTGTATAAGAACTTATATCTTAGGTACTGTTTGTTATTGATTTTAGCCACCACATTTGCTCTTTTAGTAAATAGATTTGTCACTGAGCAATTATGGGGATATAGCGTTTTTCAAAAAGAAGATCGAATAGATTT
Organism: Sphingobacterium sp. LRF_L2; assembly: GCF_965644235.1. Lineage (NCBI taxonomy): Bacteria > Pseudomonadati > Bacteroidota > Sphingobacteriia > Sphingobacteriales > Sphingobacteriaceae > Sphingobacterium > Sphingobacterium sp. LRF_L2. The sequence goes on from NZ_CBFFRI010000012.1 coordinate 61,004, forward strand.
TCTTAAGCAATGTGTATATACAATAGGCCTTGTTATACCACTCGTGTTATCTTCTACTACATTGAAACTATTTCAGCGATGGATAGGTACCGAGAATAAAATGAATATTTTGCAAAAAGAAAACCTAAAAAGTGAACTTAAAGCGCTTCGAAATCAAATCAATCCTCATTTTCTATTCAATATGTTGAACAGTGTAAATGTTTTATGCAATAAGAATCCTGCGATAGCATCGCAGGTGATTACGAAGTTGTCGGATTGTTTGCGCTATCAATTGTACGAAGCAAACGAGGAAAAAGTGCTTTTGTCGTCAGAAATTAAGTTTATAGAAGATTTGTTAAATCTAGAACTTTTGAGAAGAGGAGGGTTTTCTTTTAGGGTTGATTATACGGATGCTTGTAAGAAAGGGGTATGGGTAGGTTCTCATATCTTGGTGACTTTTATTGAAAATGCGATCAAGGATAGTGCGTTTGCTCTAGATGATGCCTACATACACGTTAAATTTAGCTTAGAAGACAACCGTCTCATTTTCCTTTGTGAAAATTCATATTCTTCTATTATTCGCTCTAGCGTTGAGAAACAAGGAGTGGGACTTAAAAATGCAATAAAGAGATTAAGACTTATATATGGAAAAAACTTCTCTTTTGTAAAGAAACAAGAAGAAGGTGTTTTTAGCGTGCTTTTAAAAATTGAAGACCTAAGCTATCCTTTTGAAAGTTAAAGCATTTTTTTGATAAAAATTAATCCTATTGCCTTTGGTATAATAAAATAAGAGGTATGTATAATAAAAACTAAAATGTATTGTAATTTGACTTTTTTTGATGAAAATTTAAAAAGTCAGATGAAGATACCCTTTTACACATTTCTTATTTTATTTCTGCTACCTGCTTTTTCGAAGGCGCAAAAGCTCGACTCGATTTCCCGGAAGAAGATACGCACGATCATCGAGAGATTTCCTTCTACTCGTACACTCGGCGTACAATATGAAAGATTTGAACGAAGTGATTTTGAAAATGTTTCCTTTGGTGAACAAACCGATGGTAAACTTAATTATATGGAACGATTTAAAGCCTCTGCCAATCTTCCTGTTTTTAACATAAATAAGAAGTTACTGTTCAGTGTTTCTGGCTTATATACGCAAACAAAAGGTGAATTCGAGCGGTCTGATGATCAAAACATGACGTTATCTCACCAGTTCGATTTGAAGTATTGGTCAGCTAGTGCTGGTACAACTTATATAACTTCTTTTAAGAAAAAAATGCTGATTTTTACGGGGTCCCTAATCACAGATGGTAATGAAAATGATATACAAAGGGTTCGAGGGTTGGTGACGGGAACATTGCTGCTGAAAAGGAGTGCCAACGAGAAATTTTCTGTTGGAGTAATTGGTCTGGTTGATCAGTCATCTCGAATTCCTGCTATCCCGATGCTTGGTTACGAAAGGCTTCTCGGAGATAGTCCTTGGACATTGGATGTTTTTTTTCCTAAAAAGCTGATGTTGGAAAGAAAGGTGAGCAGACACGGTTTGCTATTCGTAGGGACTGAAATTTTTAATGACCGAAATTTTTTCCAGTTGAATACGGGTAACTTCGACGGTGTCTATGAATATAATAAAACAACTTTGCAGAGCGGTATTACTTACGAACATCGATTTTTTGGACGTTTATATGTGATGTTGAGAACGGGAGTTTCTGATATTATTAATGCACGTATCGTCGAGGTCGGAGAAAGGGCTAGTAATTATGTTTCCGAGAATAAGCAGAATACAACTTTTTATACGAATGTTGGCATTTCTTATAGCCTATTCTAAATATAAAAAAACGCTTCTTGACAAGCGTTTTTTTATATCTTTTCTGCAGTAATCTCTTATGAAGAAAAGAATTTAAAGAAATCAGTTCTGTAGGATTTACCTAGTGGAATTTCATTTTCTACGATAATGATAGCAGAATTGGTGAACGAGTCGACCGCATTTTTCTGGACAATGTAGGACTTGCTTACCCGTATGAAAATATCATCCGGCAATTTTGCATGAAGGGTTTTAAGATTTAAAGCTGTAATTATCTTGTTGGCATTGTTGGTGTGTAGCACAGAATAATCCTTCAATGCCTCGATGTATAATATGTCATTGTAGTAGATCCGTTGTAATTTACGATCGGCTTTTACCATGATGTACTGCTGTGTACTTAAGTCAAAGAGTTGCTTTTGAGGGTTTAACAGTTCGAGTTGGGATTGTGCTTTTGCAATTGCCTTGGCAAATCGTTCTTCAGAAACCGGCTTGACTAAGTAATCCATGGCTTCTAATTCAAAGCCTTCTAATGCATATTGGGGATAAGCTGTCACAAAAATTATTAGGGTTTTATCTGGTATTTTTTTTGCAAAGACCAATCCATTCTCCTGTGGCATTTCTATATCCAAAAAAACAAGGTCGATTTCTTCTTGTTCGATCATTTGTAGCGCTTGTCTGCTGTTGTGAAAGGAACCTCTGATCTCAACGTTTGGAAATTTTAACATCACGTTCTGTAAGCCCTCTCTCGCTAGAGGCTCGTCATCAATAATTATGCACTTCATCTTATTTTTACAACGGTATCTTTACGCTCCCGTATTGGTCGTGTTTCCGTATCAATCTTACAAATTTCGTCTAATTTTTATTTTATAAAGATATGATTCGCTTTTTTTATACGAAAGTGCGTCTTTTTTAGACCAAAACCTTATAGGTTTTGTCTCCTAAAATAAAGCAGGGCAAATTAATAGTTCTATATTTGAATGAGGTGTTAAATATAGATATATGAGTAAGAAAATATTGGTGGTGGGTATTGGTGCTGTTGGCGGATACTTTGGTGGAATGCTGGCGAAGTCTTATGTAGGGCGTGAAGGTTTATCTGTGTGTTTTATGGCGAGAGGGGAAAATCTCAAAGCTATTCAGGAATATGGGCTTTCTGTAGAGGCGCCGGGAAATCAATTTTATGCGATACCAGATGTCGTCTCCGATGATCCGAAAGATTTTGGTAAGGTAGATTATATAATTTTGTGTACGAAGAGTTATGATATTGAAGAGACGGTGAAGATATTAAAAGATTGTGTGCACGAACAGACGGTTTTTCTATCATTGTTGAATGGTGTAGATAGTAGTGAAAAAATTAAAGCGTTGTTTCCTGGCCATTTGGTTGCAGATGGTGGCGCATATATTCTTTCCAGGTTGCTTGCTCCTGGAAAAGTGCATAATTCGGGTACTATACAACGGATATTCTTTGGCGTGCAGGGTAAACAGGATCCTCGTCTGGACTTTTTGCTCGATATTTTTAAACAAGCGGGGATTGAAGCGAAACTTTCTGCCAATATAGCGAGCATTGTGTGGGAGAAATTTATTTTTATTTCGGTTATGGCTACCGTGACCTCTTTCTATAATAAGAATTTTGGAGAGATTCAGGCTTGTGCAACTTGTACAGATGATGTAAAACAGTTGATAGAGGAGTGTTGTGTCGTTGCCGCTGCAAAGAACATTGCCTTGCCTTCAGATGTGAAAGAGCGTGTCTGGAGTTTATTTGTGGGGCTTCTTCCTGAAAAAACAACGTCGATGCATGCAGATTATCAATCGGGTAAACTAACGACAGAAGTGCACTCGTTGACAGGATATATTCTTGCTGAAGGTCAAAAATATAACTTACAGTTGCCAAAATACCAAGAGATGTATAATGAACTTTGTTAGCCGCTATAAAGTCAATTATTTTTGACCTTTAAGCTATGCAACCCTATTTTTTTAATTCAGGGTCGCATAGCTGTTTCTGATATGGTGCTGTTTTAACGCAGAGATTATCTCCTGGCAGAAGAGGCGCGAACGATTAGCTCTGTCTTGATCGTAACTACTTGATGGTCGATAATATCAAAATCATTGTCCTGAATATGTTGGATTAACATCTTCGCCGCTGCTTCCCCCATTTGTATGGCCCTATCGTTTACCGTCGTTAAATTTGGCTCGATGATTTGTGCTATGGGGTAATTGCTGAAACCTACGACGGCAATTTGATCGGGTATTTTTATATTGCGCTTGTTGAGTGTCTGAACGACGCTAGCCGCTGTATAGTCGTTTGCACAAAATACGCCATCTGGCAAGGGATTTAATAATAGAAGTTCAGCAGTGCAAGCAAGTCCTTCTTGATAGGTTAGTTTATCGGTAATAAATATATGGTCTTCCTGTACAGGGAGACTGTGGGAGCGCAGCGCAGCTTTGTAGCCTTCTAATCGCGCGCGGAAAATATCCGTCGACTGATTTCCCGCAATATGTACAATGTTTTTACTACCCATCCTGATCAAATGCTCCGTTGCATTGAACGCGGATTCGAAGTCGTCTATCGTGACTTTGTTGACATTGAAAGTTTCTGGGCTACGGTCGTAGAAAACAATAGGAAGTTTCGTCCTGATCAACGTTTTGAGGTGTTCGAAATTCGCCGTTTCCATAGCTAAGCATATGATCATTCCTTCTACGAGCATGTTCTGTAGATTTTGGATAATCTGTTTTTCTAGCTGGTAAGAGTCTTTTGACTGGAAAATAATAACATGATATCCGCTTTTATGGGCATATTCTTCAATGCCGCTGATGACACGTGAATGGAAATCAATATCTATCCGTGGCACAATAATCCCTATGGACTTTGTTCGTTTGCTTCTAAAGCTTGACGCAATAGCGTTGAGACGGAAGCCCATGTCGTTGGCTTTTTCTGAAACAAGCTTTTTGGTAGCTTGGCTTATTTTTGGATGATCGGCAAGGGCCCTGGATATGGTTGAAGGCGAAAGATTGAGTTCTTTTGCCAGATCTTTAATCGTTGGCATGCTTGTTTTTTTATTTTCCATCTGTCAAAACTATGCTGTATATGTTTGTATTGCCTCGCTGGATGTAAAATCTGCTGAACAATACAGTAGCGCCAATAAAGATAACTAAAATCTTAATGGGGTATAGGTTTTGTCTTTTATTTGTACAAACGTTTGCATTTTATTTTATGTATTTAATGGTTTTTTTTAACTATTTATGTTTGTTATTTGTTTTTTTTAGTAAAATTTAATGCAATTGTTTGCATTAAATAATAATATTTTTTAGTTTAGAATCACATTGTTGAATAGGTGTAGATGATAGATGATGCGAGTGACCAAGCCTAAAATTTCTTTTGCCAAAAAGGGAATGATGTAGTCGGAGGGTTGGTGTTTCTAATTCGTGTTGAAAAAGTAGGTTTTAAAAAAAAGTAAAAAATGATGTCGGATGATTTAAAGAATGTTCATGTTTTTCCATCGGTAAAAGAAGCGGGCTATGCAGCAGGAAGGGCGATTGAAGCAAAAATTTTAACCTTACAACAGCAGAAATCACAGATCCGGATGATATTTGCTGCCGCTCCTTCGCAGGATTTTATGTTAGAGTACCTCACTCGTTCTGAAAAAATCCAATGGCATAAGATTACGGCTTTTAATATGGACGAATATGTGGGATTGGCAGCGGATGCATCACAATCTTTTTCCCAATACCTTGAGAGGAATCTGTTCTCGAAGGTTTCTATCCATGAGAAGCATACGATATCTACGTCGGGGAATGTGCTGGATCAGATAGCTCTTTTTTCGGAATTGTTAGAAAGTGAACCTATTGATATTGTATGTCTGGGGATCGGAGAAAATGGTCATTTGGCATTCAATGATCCGCCTGTGGCAGATTTCAACGATCCCGATGTGATCAAATTAGTGGAGTTGGATCTGGTATGCCGACAGCAGCAGGTTAATGACAAATGCTTCTCTGATTTAGATGAGGTGCCGTTAACGGCTGTGACTTTAACCATACCGACTTTGATGCGCGGAGATGCGCTCTTTTGTGTAGTGGTAGGTCCACATAAAAAAGAGGCTGTTAGGCATGCATTGCGCAGTCCTGTCAGTACGACTTGGCCAGCGACGGTCTTGCGGCAACACGGTAATTGTCAATATTTTTTCGACGATGAAGCGTATAGTGATGTGGCGGTCATAAGGGCTTGATTTGTTTGCTGTTTTATGATTAAATTTAACGGAATGCGCAGCTTACTAATATATAATGGAAGACGGATAGATGCCACAGGCGTCTCGGACGATGCTTACTTATATGCCGAAGATGGTGTGATTGTGGATATAGGGGTTGGGAAAGCATCTTATAGGGATAAGGTGTCGGTTCAGATCGATGCAAAGGGCTTATATATCGCTCCGGGGTTTATCGATATGCATGTGCATGGCGGCGGTGGGTACGATTTTATGGATGGTACGGTTGAGGCCTTTTTGGGGGTGGCAGAAACGCATGTCCGATATGGCACCACCGCTTTGTGCCCAACAACGTTGACCAGTACAACCGAATCCTTGTTTCAATTATTGGATGCTTATAAGGCTGCTCATAAGGTGAATACAAAAGGTGCTCAATTTATGGGGATGCATTTGGAAGGGCCTTATTTTGCTTTATCTCAAAAAGGAGCGCAGGACCCCAAATATATCCGTAACCCCGATCCTGATGAATATGAAAAGATACTCGCATACTCCGATGATATCGTTCGATGGAGCGCCGCTCCTGAATTGCCAGGAGCGATAGCATTCGGCAGATACGTCAAATCGAAGGGTAAGATCGTAGCACTGGCGCATACGGATGCGACTTATGAAGAAGTGAAAGCGGGATTTGATAACGGGTATACGTTGGCCACGCATTTCTACTCGGCGATGTCTGGCGTGACAAGGCGGAATGCTTATCGCTACGCTGGGGCAGTAGAGGCCGGTTACCTCATCGATGATATGGATGTGGAGATTATAGCCGATGGGGTTCATTTGCCGGCTCCGTTACTACGTCTTGTTTTTAAAATAAAAGGGACTGATCGGATTGCCTTAATTACGGACGCTATGCGTGCTGCAGGTATGCCGGAGGGTGAAAGTATCTTGGGGAGTAAGCGTGATGGGATGAAAGTGATTGTGGAGGATGGGGTGGCTAAGCTAATGGATAGATCCGCTTTTGCAGGGAGCGTTGCGACTGCTGATCGCCTAGTAAGGACTATGATGCAGCTAGGCGAAGTTTCACTCTTGGATGCGGTGAAAATGATGACCTCAACGCCTGCCCGTATACTCGGATTGCAAAACAAAGGGACGTTGGAGGTCGGGAAAGATGCCGATATCGTTCTTTTTGATGATGAAATAGCGATTAAATCCGTAATCATTGCGGGACAAATAAGATATTAAAATGATATGGCGAAAAAAAGTATAACGTTGCTGATCGGCGTCTGGTTGATGTGTATTTTCACGGTATCGGCGCAGCAAAATATGGCGAGGGATTTCAAGGTAAAGGGCTTTCATTTGGATCTTCGCATTCAGGTCATGAAAATGCCTGCGCTAAAGGAGTTTGCAAAGAAACTGAAGGATAATGGCCTGAATACCCTAATTATGGAATGGGAGGCGACTTATCCTTTCAAGGATTATCCCATTATATCGAACAGGTATGCTTACAGCAGGGAGGAGGTCACTGATTTTATCGCTTATTGCAACACATTGGGGCTTGATGTAATTCCTCTGCAACAGAGCTTTGGTCATGTGGAATATATTTTGCGGCATTACCGATTTAAGGAACTTCGTGAAGACCAAAAAGATTATTCCCAGATAAACCCACTGCGGGAAGAATTGGCGAAGGAATTGTTTACAGGGCTTTATAAGGACTTGATAGCGACACATACTTCAGATTATATTCATATCGGTGGTGATGAAACCTATTTGTTGGGACATTCTGCCGAATCGAAGAAAAAAATTGAAGCAGTGGGTAAAGGACGCCTGTATGGTGACTACATCAAAATTTTATGCGACCTCGTGGTCAGTCTCGGGAAACGGCCTGTTCTCTGGGCTGATATTGCTTTAAAATATCCTGATGCCTTGAAAGGTCTGCCTAAAGAAACGGTTTTCGTGGACTGGAATTATGGATGGGATATCAATATGTTTGGCAAACATGAAAATCTTCTGAAAAGTGGTTTTGAAATTTGGGGAGCACCCTCGATACGAAGCCATCCGGACAATTATTTCCTGACGCAGTGGCAGAAGCATTTTAATAATATCCGTGATTTTGTACCATTGGCTCGTGGTTTTGGCTATCAGGGAATCGTGATGACATCCTGGTCAACCTCCGGTCTCTACGCTCCAACTTGGGAATCAACACGCGATATTGTGGAGCTTTATCCGATTCGCCGCGTTTATCCAATTTCTGGATTTAATATGTTGATTGATGCGTATTTCAAAAGTGTTGATAGTGGGGTCGCCTTAGACGTAGATACGTTTGTGCATACATACGCAGCAAAACAATATGGTTTTAATAAGGAACAGGCCGTAAAATTTTGGATGGCATTACGCGCTGTTCCTGAGGAGATTAATCAGGGTGAAATCAGTAGGAAAGACCTTGATATTGAATCATTACGGGATAGTGTAAATTGGGCTTCTGAAATCCTCCATGACTTGAAACCACATCAGCATGTAGCTGAATTTGAGCATTATCGTTTGATGGCGGATATCAGATTGCAGTACCTGACTTACATGGCTATGGAGTTAAAGGCTAATGCCCCCGAATTTAGGACGGAAGATATTCCGCTATTATTGGAACAACTGAAAGCGATTGATACGGCGGACTTGGATAGAAGGTTTGAAGATTTAAACGGTACACTTTTACATTCGGCAGAGATAGCGGAGGAAAATGAACTGCGAAATAGTAAAATTCGTGTTTTATATGAACGCTTGGCTAGAAACAGAACACAGAAAGTTGAAAAATAGAAAACAATATTTTAAGTGTAAGCTGTTTACTGCTGTTAAATAAATTTATATGTCACATGACAGGTGTAAGTAATTGATAATCTATGGCGCATAAGAAAACGCTGAGCCTGGCTGAGCTCAGTAAAGAAAAGACCTTGATCTCGATGGTAATCATCGGTGGGTTATTTTTTATCTTTGGTTTTGTAACGTGGATAAACGCTATTTTAATTCCTTATTTTAAGATTGCTTGCGAGCTTAACCACTTTGAATCATATCTTGTAGCCTTTGCATTTTACATCGCCTACTTGCTGATGTCGTTGCCAGCCGGATATCTCTTGAAAAAAATTGGATTCAAAAAAGGGATGATGATTGGTTTTTTGCTGATGTCAATAGGGGCAGGGTTATTTGTTCCAGCGGGCTTTTCGAGGGCATATCCGCTGTTTTTAATGGGGCTTTTCACACTAGGCATAGGCTTGTCCATATTGCAGACGGCAGCAAATCCCTACATAACTATTCTTGGTGATAAAGAGCGTGCGGCACAGCGGTTCAGTATAATGGGGATCTGTAATAAACTGGCGGGAATTATTGCTCCCTTGTTATTTGCTGCGGTTATTTTGCGTCCGACGGACAATCTGCTGTTTGAGCAGATAAAACAGATGCAAGGTGTTGAGAAGGAGCTCGCACTTGATGGATTGATTGCTCGGGTAATCACCCCTTATGCAGTTGTCTCAGGTGTGCTCTTGTTGCTCGGATTGTTTGTGCGGTATTCACCTTTACCTGAAATTGATACGGATAGCGAAGATGAACTGATGGCTGTGTCGAATGCAAATAAAAAAAGTATTCTCGATTTTCCTCATCTGGTGTTGGGTGCGATAGCAATTTTCTTTCATGTGGGATCTCAGGTTATTGCTGTAGATAGCATTATCAATTATGCTTCACAAACAGGGATGTCTTTTTTGGAAGCGAAGGTTTTTCCGTCGTACACCTTGACGGCAACAATTATAGGTTATGTATTGGGTATTGCTTTTATTCCAAAGTTTATGAGCCAACTGACGGCATTGAGAATTTGTACGATCTCAGGACTTATATTGAGTGGAATGATCTTGCTTGTGGAAGGTAAAGTGTCTTTCCTAGGCCATGAAACGGATGTGTCGGTATGGTTTGTCGTGCTCTTAGGCTTTGCCAATTCCATGATCTGGGCGGGCGTGTGGCCACTAGCGTTGGATAACTTAGGGCGTTTTATCAAGATAGGCGCTTCTTTGTTGATCATGGGGCTTTGTGGAAATGCCATAATGCCTCTTTTGTATGGTTATTTGGGCGATGTATCTGGCCTTAGGACAGCCTATTGGGTATTGGTACCTTGTTATTTATACCTGATATTTTATGCGTATGTGGGTTTCAAATTGAAAAAATGGCATTAAAATCAAGCGTTTAATGACTTAACATATCTTGCACCGATGCTGGTAACGGAGACGAACTGATCCTTTCCGTTGTGTGGGCGATTCAAAATAACTATGTTTGTAGCCACAGCTTGATTATGATGCGGTCAGTTCGATTTTTTCTCGTACTCTTTTGTTTGACAGTAGGTTTTACTGTTAGCAGTCAATCCCTAGAATTTCAATTTTTTAGAAATATAACCTTGGGAGCCAAGGCGAGCACAGTGCATTGCTTCGCTCAGGACAGTTTGGGAATGCTCTGGGTGGGAAGCAACAACGGGCTGTACAGTTATGATGGATATGCGCTCCAAGCGCCCACGGCGAGGATTGAGCAGTACCAGACATTCGTCTATGCGATAACGGTGCTTGATGCGCAATTATTGGCCTTGGGCACAGGTAAAGGATTGGCGTTATACAACTATCGTGAAGATCGTTATCTTGATTTTCCAAAAGAAGGGCCTTCGGATGTCCGGTCTTTGCTGCTTCAAGGTAACAAACTATGGATTGGCTCTCTTTCTGGATTATTTTGTTACGATACGGAAAGCAAAAAGCTAGTTGATTATAAAGGACTTTTGGATAAATCCTTTACTAATCAAGCAATTTATGCCTTGGCACAGCTTGCGGATAAGATGCTTGTCGGGACCTATAACGGGCTTTTTGCTTTTGACCCAGTGACGAAGACCTTGACAGCGCTTCCGCTTCCTGATTACAGAAATGGAAGCAACCAATTTGTAAATTCTATTTTGACTTTGCCGAAAACAGAGACTACGTTTATCGGAACAGAGTATGGCCTCTATGTATACGATAACAAAGACGGAAATCTTAGGAAAGCAACCGTATTGCAGAATCATGGAATTAAATCCATTATAGCGAAGGATGCTAATACCTTGTTGATCGGTACGGATGATGGGCTATTTGTGTATCGTCCGCTTGAAAATAAGCTAAGCCGTATAAAACACGATTCGCGCAATAACCACACATTGGCCAATAACATTGTATGGAGTATCTATAAGGACCGTTCAGAAAACATATGGGTGGGGACTGATCTTGGATTTTCGCTTTGGGCCAAGCAACTCGTGGAGAAACGGCTCCCTATTTATCAGTTTACCAATAGCCCGGACGGTAACAGGTTTTATAAAATAATGAAAGATAAGGCCGACTGGTATTGGTTAGGTGGTGATAATGGTTTGATTCGTACACGAAGGCTGGGGGCTAAAGACTTCGAAAGTTATTGGTATCGGATGGATGCCACGGCTTATCCTTTACCGCATAACCGTATTCGTGATATTTATCAAGACCGAGAGGGACGCCTTTGGATGGCTTCTGATGGAGGATTGAACCTTTTCTCACCGGAAAATAAGCAGTTCAGGAGTTTTACAATTCGAGATAGCAGTGGGAAAAAGAATGCTAAATGGGCTTATAATATTTTAGAAGATAAACAGGGTAACCTTTGGTTGGCGAGCTATATGGGGGGCATTTTTGTGTTGGATAAAGAAAAGTTGATCGCCTCTTCGGGAACCTTTGTCGCAGCAAGGAATTATAACCGATCGCAAGGTCTTTTAGCCGATTTTGCGAACCAACTTGTAGAAGAGGGCAACGGAAATGTACTGGCTTTGTTTTATAATAAAGGAGTGAGCCGAATTAATATCGCAAAGAATCAGGCAACTGAACTGAAAGATGAAACGGGGCATGTGCTTAATCAATCTACCTTTATGCTTAAAGATGCGGAAGGTACCGTATGGATAGGGCAGCATGGCGAGGTTCGCCGATTGGGAGATAAAGGCGCAGATGACCTGCTTATGTTTGATCCGGTGACTAGAGGGGAAGTAACCGCGATGGTGGAGGTCGGTAATTACATTTGGATAGCAACGAGTGTGGGGGTATGGCGTTTGGATAAGAGGAGTTTAAAGAGTGAACTATTACACTATGGACAGGATGTAACTTCGATGTATTACGATAGTGAACGTGCCGAGGTGTTGTTGGGAGGGATAAATGAGATAACGGTATTGCCCGCCGCTATTGCCTTACCTGCTATAAAGGATGCCCAGAAAATTGTGCTGACGGCCATGTATGTCAACAATGAAGCCTTTGGCAATTATGAATATGGCTTGCGTTATCGAAATCAGATTGTACTGCAGCATACGCAAAATAACTTACGTTTAGAATTTTCGGATCTGGACTATGGAAATCTATTGGGCTACAGACTGGCGTATTCCTTTAAGGGGAAAAATGAAACCTGGATACCATTGGAACGTGGTGACAATAGAGTGCTTTTGTCGAACTTAGCTTCGGGCGATTACGAGTTACAACTTGCCAAAGTAGATATGAGTGGAGAAGTAGTATCGCCGATTTCTATCTACCATATTGTAGTGAAGTACCCTTGGTATGCGTCAATTTTTGCTAAAACACTTTATGGGTTAGCTGCTTTAGGGTTGATATTCTGGGTGTTTAATTTCTTTCGTGTGCGTAATATCTTGAAATGGGAACGTAGAGAACGTCATAAAGTGTTGGAGTTGACCCGTATGAAGATGGATTTTCTAACGGCTATATCGCACGAACTGAAAACACCTTTAAGTTTGATTTTGGCACCGATAAGCCAATTGATCTTGCAAACGAAGAATGTTGAGAAAAAGAAGCAGTTGGAGGGGGTGCATAGAAATGCACTAAAAATTAATAACCTTATCCAGGAAGTGATGACTTTTGACAAAGGAGAAGGGCAGGATCTGATCGCTCAGACTTTATTGACGTCACAAATTGACCTTATTCCTTTTTTGAAGAATACATTGGAAGAATGGCAACGCATGCCCATATCCTCCCAGCTTCATTTGCGCTTTTCTACAGCCATAGAAAGTTGTTTTCTGCGAGCAGATGTCTCAAAATTGAGCTCCATTGTCCATAATTTACTTTCTAACGCTTGCAAATATAATCGGGATCAGGGAACCGTAGAGTTGTGCGTGGAGCAGATGGAACATGCTATCGTATTTCAGGTGACTGATACGGGACAGGGGATTAGTGCAGAAGATCTTACCTATGTCTTCAGTAAGTTTTACCGTTCGTCGGCAAAGGAGATCACTGCAGTGGAAGGTACGGGAGTAGGATTGTATTTGGTAAAGAACTATTGCGAGCAAATGGGATGGGAAATAGCACTGCAGTCAATTTACGGACAGGGGACTACCGTTCGTATTACTATTCCGCAAGCGGCTGTTCAATCTGAATCGTTTTTATTAAACACGGTGGATAACAGAGAACGATTGCTTATTGTGGAAGATAATGAGGAACTTTCTTCTTTTCTTCAGGTCGCCCTAGATGGAATTTATACGGTTTTGGCTGTACGTAATGGAAAGGAGGCTTTGCAGTTGGTATCAAACCATAATTTCATGCCAGGTATCATTATTTCGGATGCTATGATGCCTATTATGGGGGGCGTTGAGATGGCCAAGAAGTTGCGCCAAAATGCGGCAACAGCGACTATACCTATTTTATTACTGACCGCTAAAAATGACGAACAGATCCAGCGCGATTGGGTATCGGCGGGTATTGATGCATTTATGGCAAAACCCTTTGATCTGGATTTGCTTAAGCTGCAGTTGGAACAACTCTTGGCGAAGAAAGATAAACTTGTGGCACAGCTGCGCCTAGATGAGATCAGTAAGCCCGTACTGGGGAACGAAAAAGAATCTCCGGATGAAAAGTTCTTGACCGCGGCGACATTGGTTATCGAAAATAATATCGATGATTCTGATTTTTCTGTGCAACGGTTAAGCGAAGAAGTTGATTTGGCTCCTAAACAGCTGTATCGCAAAATAAAACAGCTTACGGGGTATACGCCGGTTGAATATATTCGGACGATACGCATCAAAAAAGCGGCACTTTTGCTTCAACAGAAAAAATTCACTGTCGCTGAAGTGATGTACATGGTTGGTTTTTCCAACGCTTCCTATTTTTCAAAATGCTTTCAGGCGGAATTTGGGATGACTCCCAAGGCTTATGTGGATAAAAATAAGTAGTGTGCTGATTTACAGTTTTTTGTTTTCTTGTTGTTTGAGGGGATGAAGCCGTTTTGTCTATTTTGTGTTGTTTTTTGTCCGATATGTGTTCGTTGGCAAGGTGAGAGATTTATAGATTTGTAATCAGAATTGCAACCAAAATTATAAATCGAGTTTTCCATGCGTGTAAGTATTTTATGTAGCTGTGCTATCCTTGCTTTTTTTACCTCTTTTTCGCAGATAAAAAAAAATGTGCCAACGATCTTTGTAGATAAGGCTGGTGTAATGCGTTGGTCAGATAGCAAAGCAGAGGCTTCTTTTTACGGAGCAAATTATACCGTCCCTTTTGCACATGCTTATCGTGCACTTTCCTATAAAGGTATAAACCACAAAGAAGCTATTGATCGGGATGTGTACCATTTGGCCCGGTTGGGATTTAATGCCTACCGTATCCATATTTGGGACGTCGAAATTTCTGATGGAGAGGGCAACCTGGTCGAAAATGAACACTTGGATCTATTGGACTATTTGTTTGCAAAGTTACAAGAGAAGAATATGCGTATACTCATTACAACGATGACAAACTTTGGCAATGGGTATCCGGAGAGAAATCAACAGACAGGTGCTTTTTCTTACATGTACGATAAATGCGATATACATGCAAATCCTCAGGCTGTCGAAGCACAAAAACGATATGTTTCACAGCTGTTGTGCCATGTAAATCCTTATACGGGTTATTCCTATCAAGAAGATCCTTATGTGGTGGGGTTTGAAATTAATAACGAACCTTGTCATAGTGTTAGTCCTAAGGTCACAGAAAACTATATACAGTCGATGCTGGAGGCGATGAAGAAGGCGGGAAATAAGAAACCCGTTTTTTACAATGTCAGTCATAATAAGGATCATGTATCGGCTTACTTTAATTCCAATATACAGGGAACGACCTATCAATGGTATCCTATGGGGTTGGTTGCCGGACGCACACGACAGGGAAATTTTTTACCCCATGTGGATAACTATGCAATTCCTTTTTCGGATGTTAAGGGGTTTGCAGACAAAGTAAAAGCGGTTTATGAGTACGATCCAGCCGACAATCTTTATAGCTATATACACCCTGCAATGAGTCGTACGTTCCGGTCTGCTGGATTTCAGTGGATTACACAATTTGCCTATGATCCAATGGATATAGCCGCTTATAATACCGAATATCAGACTCATTACTTGAATTTAGCATATACACCAGCGAAGGCGATCAGCATGTTGATTGCTGCGGAAGTGGCTTACCGTATTCCTCGTGGAAAGCAATTTCCGGGTTATCCGCAAGATACGGTATTTGGCGATTTTAGCGTAAGCTATGTCCAAGATCTAGCGGTAATGAATACAGCTGAAAAATATTACTACAGCAATGAAACGTCGGTAAAGCCAGTAAGTCCAGAACAATTAAAGCAGGTTGCGGGGCATGGTTCTTCGCCTTTGATACGATATACAGGATCGGGCGCTTACTTCTTGGATCGTTTGGAAGAAGGGGTTTGGCGTTTGGAACTTATGCCGGATGTGGAACAGGTGGCTGATCCTTTTGCAAAACCGTCTCTTCAACGGGAAGCAATGAAGATTGGGTATACCGTTCAGCATATGGATGTGCGTTTGCCAGATTTGGAACAAGATTTTGACGTGGAATGTGTAAAAGGGTATGTGGAAAAGAACCCCTCGGAAAAGACGCTGTTTCGTGTGAAGCCTGGTGTGTACCTGCTTCGGAGAACGGGCTTGGAAGCTGCTCAACATTGGACTGCTGATAGCGACTGGAACTTAGGTAAACTGGGCGAATTTTATGCTCCAGCGGCTTCACTCTTCGTGGAACCTGTGCTGACACATGTCGCGGCTCCAGTTTTAGAGAAGGGGAGGACGCAACGCTTGCATTTTCGTCTTCTTAGTGATCAACAGCCTGATTCGTTAATTTTACAGACCGATGGTATCTCTTTTTGGAAAGATAATAACCCTTATTATAAACTGGTACAAATGGATCGTTATGGCTATACGGTTGATTTGCCAGCTCATGCGTTGGAAAGCGATTTGTTGCGGTATACGGTTACTGTGTTTGTCGCAGGAAAGCGTTTTACATTTCCGGATAATCGTGTGGGCACCCCACTGGATTGGGATTATGAAGTTGAACACTATTGGTCGAGTAAACTTGTGGATATTCATGCCGCTATCGTATTGGTGGAAGCAGGAAGCGAACAGGTACCTTTCGAACATTATGCAATTCCGGAAACGGCTTACCTTACTGCAAAGCGTGCTCAAGACAACTATAGCGAGATGCCGACTTGGAATTACAGCTTTCATGGAATAGATTCCTTAACTCGCTTCTTTTGGCTTAAGGATATCAGAAGTACGCTGCTTCATAGGCCGAAAGGATTGCAGGAGGTAAAAGAATTATGCTTGCAATTGGAAAGTGGTACTGGACCTTTAGAAATTGGATTTGTCACGACTCAGGGCTATACATATAGCAAGATTGTGAATCCTGATTCGGCGAATGCAACGGTTTTGCGTATTTCTTTGGATGATTTGGAATTGAAGCCTACAGCATTGTTGCCGGCTCCTTATCCTGCTTTTCTTGAAAGGTATTTCCAACCGAAGGTGAGCGTTCCTTTTCGGAAAGAACAAATAGAAAAGTTGCTTATAGCGACAACGGAAGTCGCTGTCGAGGAGATGAAATTCCGTATCGGAGGAATATGGATGGAATAGGTGGAGGAAGCCTATAAATAGTAAAAGCTAAATTATAAACGAATATAAATCTAATAAAATGAAGGGTTTTGCATTTAAAACAAGTTTGTTGAGCTTGTCCTTGCTATCCTGCTTGGGAGAGGTGACTGATTTGCACGCTGCTACTACGGCGCATAGCGTTTGGGTAGGCTCGGCACTGCAGCAGGAAGTCCGCGGCACAGTGCGTAATGAAAATGGAGAAGGGATGGCCGGTGTTACGGTCTTGGTAGCTGGTACAACTGTAGGGACATCTACGGATGAAAATGGCTCCTACAGAATTAATGTGCCTGTGGGGAAGTCGCAATTGGTATTTACATTGCTGGGGTATACGAGCCAGACCTTGACGGTTACAGGTGGGACATTGGACGTGCAGTTAACGGCATTGCGAAATGAATTGGAGGAATTGGTGATTGTAGGTTATGGAAGTTCGACAAAGAAGGACCTTACCGGTGCTGTCAATACAGTGTCGAGTAAGGATTTTAATGGCGGCTTGGTAGGATCACCTGAACAACTGATCAATGGAAAGACGGCTGGTGTACAAGTGATGTCCAACAGCGGTTCGCCTTCAGCTGGGAGCACTATCCGTATTCGTGGGGGCGCATCGTTAAGTGCCAGTAATGACCCACTTATCGTATTGGATGGTGTACCTCTCGAAACGGGTGGGATAAGCGGGAACAGTGGGAATTTTCTGAGCTTGATCAATCCCAATGATATTGAAAGTATGACCGTGTTGAAAGATGCATCGGCTACCGCAATATATGGATCGCGTGCATCGAACGGGGTATTGCTCATTACAACAAAGAAAGGAAAAGGTGATGCGCTGCGACTTAGTTTTTCATCTATTGTTTCCATGCAACAGGCAATGGGTGTTGCTGATATGATGTCTCGCGATGAATTTGCCGACTTAATCAATAGTCGGGGCACTGCCGCACAGAAAAGCTTGCTTGGTGAGTCTTCTACGGACTGGTTGGAAGAGGTTTTTCAATCTGCAATGGGAACAGATAATAACTTGAGTTTGCAGGGTAAAATAGCCAAGGCATTGCCTTTTCGTGCTTCGGTTGGCTATTACGATCAACAAGGAACCTTGCGGACTGATCGAAGTGAACGCATGACGGGATCGTTGGTGCTCAATCCTACTTTTTTTGATCAACACCTCGCGGTAAATCTGAACCTAAAAGGAGCTAGAAATAACAATCGTTTTGCGAATACGGATGCTATTTGGTCGGCAATAGCGTTCAATCCGACGCAGCCTATTTACTCGGGGGTGGACGCTTATGGCGGTTACTACGAGAGTCTGGATAATGCGGGACTTCCGGCAACTGGTGCGAATTTGAATCCTTTAGGCTTACTTAGGCAGGAACGCCACCGTAGCAATGTCAATCGTGGTATAGGTAATTTGGATGTGGACTATAAGTTTCATTTTTTGCCTGAATTGAAGGCGCATGTAACTTTGGGTTACGATTACGCAAAAGGAGATGGTTTTAACCATATTCCAGCGTCGGCGGCAAATAACTTCACTATCGGAGGGGCCTATGACACCTATGCGCAAACCTTGAAAAACAAACTATTTACAGGTTATCTGAACTATAACAAAGCGCTTCCAGAGATCAAGAGTACAATTGAAGTTACTGCTGGTCATGACTATCAATATTGGAGTGCAACACGCCCACCGATTGTGTACTATAATGATGCTGCTGAGGTTCGCTCTACAGCAATAGGCTCAGACGAAAGACATACGCTGATTTCTTGGTATGGCCGCTTAAATTATAATTACGACAGCCGTTATTTGTTGACCGCGACTATTCGTAAAGATGGCACTTCTCGTTTTAGCCCGGAGAATCGATGGGGAACATTTCCTTCGTTGGCTTTGGCGTGGCGCCTATCGGAGGAATCCTTCCTCAAAGGAGTCTCTTTCTTGGATGACTTGAAGCTAAGAGCGAGCTATGGCGTAACGGGACAGCAGGAAGGTATTGGAAATTATGAATACCTGCCGGTATATAACTTAGGAACCGAATATGCACAGTATCGATTTGGCGATCAATACCATTTGGTGTATCGTCCTTCGGTATACAATAGAGACTTGCGATGGGAAACTACAAAGGCATTTAATTATGGTATGGATTTTTCGCTTTGGCAAGGCCGTGTTTCTGGTGCGGTAGAATACTACACGCGTAAAACACATGATTTGTTGGCCAATGTGCCTGTGGCAGCGGGAACAAACTTTGATCAGAATGCAACGATCAATGTCGGGAATGTGGAAAGCCGTGGATTGGAGTTTCAATTGAATACGGTACCTGTCCAAACAGAAAATCTTCGCTGGGAGGTGAATGTCAATGCAACGAACCAAGATATTAAAGTAACGAATATAGCGCTGGTACAAGATGCGTCGTCTGTCGGGACTTATGTCGGACCATCAGTAAGCGGTCGCGGAATTCAAATATTGACCACAGGCTACCAGCCGTATATGTTCTATGTCTATAAACAGATGTACGACGAGGCGGGGAAACCTCTAGAAGGCGTGTATGCGGATCTCAATGAGGATGGGGCTATTGATGAAGGTGATTTGTATCGTTATCAATCGCCCGCGGCGAAGTGGTTATTTGGCTTTAATACGCAGGTGACATACAAGAAGTGGTCGGCAGCGACAACACTACGTGCCAACGTTGGTAACTATGTTTTCAATAATACGAAAATGAATTTAAGTGCTTGGGAAACGGTGCAGTATGTGGATGCGGCATTGAATAATTTGCACCGCGATTATTTGAACACAGGATTTCAGACCAGACAGTATTATTCAGACTATTATGTAGAGAATGCATCTTTTCTTCGGATGGAAAACATAACCTTGGGTTATAACTTCGGAAAGGTTTGGAAAATTTCCAACTTGCGCGCTGGCGCAGTCGTGCAAAATGTATTTGTAATAAGCAAGTACAGCGGCATAGATCCAGAGGTGCCAAGTGGTTTTGATAGCTCGTTCTATCCGCGTTCGCGTACGTTCTCGTTGAGTTTAAATATGGATTTTTAAAAGGTTTATCATGAAAAATATTAAAATATACGGCTGTGGGATATTGTCCATCCTTCTATTGCTGGTATCCTGCACTAAGGATCTGAACCAGTACCCCACAATAGAGACAACTTCGGAAGCTGTTTATACTTCCGTGGACGGATACCGTGCTGTACTGGCGAAGTTATATGGTTCCTTCGCCGTGGCAGGAAATGGCCGCGGGGATGCTGATCCGGATATGGCAGGGACAACGGCAACATGGGGATATTTACGGGTTTATTTCAATTTGCAGGAGGTCCCTACCGATGAAGTAATTTATACGTGGGCGGGAGGCGATAATATGGTGGAATTGCAGTATATGACCTGGGGTGCTTCTGATACTTGGGTAAATGCAATGTACTATAGAATTTATTATACCGTGGCACTGTGTAATGAATTCCTTCGCAACGCGACTCCAGAAAAACTAGCAGGTTTTACCGATGCAGAGCGCTTGGATATTGAAGGTTTTGCAGCGGAAGCTCGTTTTCTGCGTGCATTGGCTTACAGTCATGCTATGGATCTCTATGGAAATGTTCCTTTCGTAACCGAAAAAGATGCTGTTGCTGCATTTTTTCCGCCTCGTATCACACGAAATGATTTGTTTAATTATATCGAACAAGAGCTTGTTGGTATTGCGGATATATTACCGGAATCGTTCCAAAATCAGTACGGTAGGGTGAGCCGTGCAGCGGCATGGGCACTTTTAGCAAAAAATTATTTAAATGCAGCGGTTTATACGGGGACGCCTCGTTATGATGATTGTGTAAACTACAGCAAAAAGGTCATTGAAAGTGGTTATAGCTTGAATGCAGATTACAAACAACTGTTCAATGCAGATAATGACAAGCGCACCAACGAAATTATTTTCCCTATACAAGCGGATGTAGAACATACCACAACTTGGGGGGCAACAACCTATTTGGTGAACGGTCCTATTGTGGGGAGTATGCAGGCTACTAACTATGGGGTACTATCTGGGTGGAATAGCTTTCGAACACTTCGGGAATTTGTCGCTATTTTCAGTACAGATGATAAACGTGGTGACTTTTGGAAAAGTGGTCAGTCACTCGATGTGGATGATCCTTCTTCCTCCAGCCAAGGTTACGGTTTGGTAAAGTTTACGAATCTGAACGACGATGGAACGTATAAAACGGATGAAGGTTTGGTGAGTACAGATTTTCCGATGATTCGTTTAGCTGATGTGTACTTAATGTATGCAGAGGCTGTATTGCGCGGTGGTGGTGGAAGTGCGACCGAAGCGCTCGAGTTGGTTAACCAGATCCGACAGCGTGCTTTTGCTGGTACCTTAGGTTCAATCAGTCAGGCACAGCTTACCTTGGACTTTATCCTTGAAGAGCGTGGACGTGAACTCTTTTGGGAATGTACACGACGTACCGACCTTATACGCTTTGGCCGATTTACAGGGAATACATATCTCTGGCAATGGAAGGGGGGCGATGTAAATGGACGTAGTGTGGATGCAAAGTTTAATCTTTATCCTATACCAACCACGGATATGACGGCGAACCCGAATTTGATACAGAATGTCGGTTACTAATGCTAATACCGTTTAACAAATTAGACCTAGAATGAAAAAAATAATAATCTGTGCGCTGGCACTAGTTGTGATGGCGTGCAAGAAAGAAGGTGAACAGCCGACTATATCCGGATTGGAAGGGGCAGTGCTCCATAGTAGTGCCGACGATATACAATTGGATGTGACAACACGAAAGGGAGTCGCATTGCAATTGGTATGGAATGAAGCAACTCTGAATACAGAACAACCAATCGCTGCTTCTGCGCTTAAAAATACGCTGCAGTTGTCAATAGATGCTTCGTTTGCTACTATTGCAAAAAGCGTGGAACAAGTTCCTGCCTCGTTAAGCTATACACACGAGCAGTTGAATAACTTGGTTTTAGGAATGGGTTTTCTGCCTGCCGAAAAGAAGACGTTGTACGTGCGCGTGGTTTCGAGTCTGTCGAGAAACAGCGAAGCGGTATATAGCAACGTGTTAGCAATCGACATAACAGCGTATGAACCGGTTGCTGATGCAAATTACCTGTACGTAGCTAACAAAGAGTTGACACAGTTTCCTTGGAAGTTGTGCTCCCGAAAGGAAGATGGCGTTTATGATGGCTTTGTAAAAGTGGACCCTTGGTATAATTTCTATTTAACCAATGAAGAGAGTGCCAGTGCTTCGCTCATTTACGGTTCTTATCCAGTGAATGGAAATCAATACATTTTGTATAGTGGCGATGACCGTTGGAACTGTTGGACCACGAATGGAGGTTATCTGTATTTGTCGGCTGATGTGAATAAATTGAGTTGGAAAGAAACGGTTGTTGAATCGTTGGCGGTGACTGGTGATTTTAATGGTTGGAGTACCACGGCTACTCCTATGATTTATGATTCATCTGCTAAAGTTTGGAAAGCGAGTATAACCACAACTGCTGCACAGCAATGGGGAATTAAAGTGCTTATTAATGGAAGTTGGACTTGGTTTTTTGGTGCCGCGGAGCAGGAAGGTGTCTGTAGCTTGTATACCTCGGATGCGAGTGGTTTTGCATTTGATAAAGTGGGGACACATACGCTCATACTTGATCTTAGCGATCCACAGGCGTTTAGATATGTGGTAGAATAATGGCGAATTTTCGGTTTTGCTGTAGGAATATAAAAAAGACAACATGAAGAATTTTAATCAATATATAGGATTACTTTGCCTTTGCTTGGGCCTATGGGCTTGCGACAATAAAACAGAAATAGAACCCGTGCAAAACTCGGACACTATGGCTAAAGGTGCGGATGTGAGTTGGATTACTGAGATGGAGGCTTCCGGTATTCAATTCTACAATAACGCGGGTGTAACGATGGATGGAATGAAGCTCTTAAAATCCTTAGGAATGGATGCTATACGTCTCCGTGTTTGGGTGAATCCGGAAAATGGTTGGTGTAACAAAGAAGATCTTTTGGTAAAAGCCCGAAGAGCACAGCATTTGGGCATGCGATTAATGATTGACTTTCATTACAGTGATTCCTGGGCCGATCCTGGTCAGCAGACAAAGCCTGCTGCGTGGACCAATCTTTCTTTTGACGGCTTAAAAAATGCGGTTGCTCAGCACAGTAGAGAAATTTTGCAGTTGTTGAAAGACAATGGTATTACGCCAGAATGGGTACAGGTCGGAAATGAAACGGGTAACGGTATGCTTTGGGAAGAAGGGAAGGCTTCGGTCAGTATGGCGAATTATGCAGCTTTAAATAATGCAGGTTATGATGCTGTAAAAGAAGTGTTTCCAACAACAAAGGTCATTGTGCACGTACATAATGGCTATGATAATAGTTTATTTCGGTGGTTGTTTGATGGGTTGAAAGACAATGGCGGAAAATGGGATGTAATTGGCATGTCTCTTTATCCTTCCAAAGATAACTGGGAAGAGCGAAACGCTGCTTGTATTAGTAATATTAACGATATGCAAAATCGTTATGGTAAAGAGGTAATGCTTTGTGAGGTGGGGATGAGCTGGGATGAGGCAGATGTGGCTGAACGTTGGCTTACGGCTTTGTTGCAGTCGCTACGAAATGATACCAATGAAAAGGTACTCGGAGTTTTCTACTGGGAGCCTCTTGCCTACGGTGGATGGAACGGTTACACGCTTGGGGCATTCGATGATAGTGGTCGACCGACGAAGGTATTCAATGCATTTAAATAAATAGTGAAACGAATAAACAAATAGTACGTAGGAGCTTGTTTATAGGAATGGGCTCCTACACCTGTAAATAATTATACCGATGAATAAAATGAAGCGTATTGCTTATTACTTGTTGTTTTTTGCCTTCTTCATTCCTGTATTGTCGTTCGGGCAAACAAGGATGACTTTTATGCTGGAAAAGAATTGGCGTTTCTCTCAAGGAGATATTGCTGATGCTGCGGCTATTGCTTTCGACGACAGCGCTTGGAAAATGGTGACTGTCCCTCATGATTGGGCTATATTCGGACCTTTCGATCGAAATCATGATCTGCAGGAAGTTGCTATCACACAGAATGGAGAAAAGCGTGCGACAGTGAAAACCGGACGAACAGGAGGACTACCTTATGTGGGAATAGGCTGGTATCGCAATAATTTTGATGTACCGCGGTTCGCTGAAGAGAAGAAGCGTGTGCTATTAAAGTTTGATGGAGCGATGAGCGAGGCGCGTGTATATGTAAATGGAAAGGAAGCTTGTTTTTGGCCGTATGGCTACAATGCTTTTCATTGTGATGTAACCGATCTGATTCATAAAAATGGTCTGAATAATAAAATTGCTGTGCGGTTGGAAAATAAACCGCAATCGTCGCGTTGGTATCCAGGTGCGGGCCTTTACCGTAATGTGCATGTTATTATAACTGACGAAATTCATGTTCCAGTTTGGGGAACCTATATTACAACACCCTTCGTTTCTGATAGTACAGCTTCAGTGCGGTTGGAAACGAAATTGGAAAATGCGGACGGAAAATTGATACGTGTGCTTACGGATATCCTAGATGAACAAGGAAGGGTTGTCGCGCATAAAGAAAATGAGCAAAAATTGAACTATGGAAAGCCTTTTGTTCAACATTTCGAGGTTGTTGATCCAAAGCGTTGGAGTCCAGAACATCCTAGTCTCTACTATGCCTCTTCTCAAATTTTTGTAGATGGAAAGTTAGTGGATACGTTCAAAACGCGTTTTGGTATTCGAGATATTCGCTTTGTAGCAGATAAAGGTTTTTATCTTAATGGTGAACTTCGTAAGTTTCAAGGGGTCTGCAATCATCACGATCTAGGGCCCTTGGGAGCCGCTATCAATGTTTCTGCTTTGCGCTATCAATTGCAACTGTTAAAGGATATGGGCTGTGATGCTGTACGTACGGCACATAATATGCCTGCTCCCGAATTGGTTGATCTCTGTGATGAATTGGGATTGATGATGATGATTGAGCCTTTTGATGAATGGGAAATTGCTAAATGCGCGAATGGTTATCACCGCTTTTTTGCCGAATGGGCAGAACGTGATATGATAAATATGATTCATCATTTTAGGAATAACCCTTCTGTGGTGATGTGGAGCATTGGAAATGAGGTGCCGACGCAATGCAGTCCCGATGGTTACAAAGTGGCGAGTTATCTACAGGAAATCTGCCATCGGGAGGATCCAACCCGTCCAGTAACCTGTGGGATGGATCAGGTGAGCTGTGTGTTGGAAAATGGTTTTGCGAGTATGCTTGATATTCCTGGATTCAACTATCGCACGCAACGATATCAAGAGGCATATGTGAAGTTACCGCAGAATATGGTTCTGGGATCGGAGACTGCATCGACGGTAAGTTCGAGAGGTGTTTATAAATTTCCGGTAACGAAGCGCGCGGATGCATTGTATACTGATCATCAATCGTCATCTTACGATATGGAATACTGTTCTTGGTCAAATTTGCCAGATGAGGATTTTGCGTTGGCCGACGACTATCATTGGACAATGGGACAATTTGTTTGGACGGGTTTTGATTACCTTGGAGAGCCATCGCCTTATGATACGGATGCTTGGCCTAACCATAGCTCCATGTTTGGTATTATTGATTTGGCGAGTATTCCCAAAGACCGCTATTATTTATACCGTAGTATTTGGAATAAGAAGGAGAATACGTTACATATTCTACCGCATTGGACTTGGCCGGATCGGGTAGGTCAGCAGACTCCGGTTTTCGTGTATACCAACTATCCAAGTGCAGAACTTTTTATCAATGGTAAGAGCCAGGGAGTACAACAGAAAAATAATTCAACGCTGCTTCATCGCTATAGATTGATGTGGATGGATGCCGTGTATGAACCAGGAGAAATCAAAGTGGTGGCATATGATCGTGATGGAAAGGTCGCTGCTCAAGAGATTGTGCGTACGGCGGGTAATCCCTATCAAGTAGTATTGGAACCCGCACAAAAATCGATTGAGGCAGATGGACGTGCCTTATCCTACATCCGCGTGAAGGCTGTAGACAAAACAGGAAACCTGTGCCCATTGGATAGTTCTCTAGTTAAATTTGAGGTGAAGGGGGCGGGAAAGTTTAAGGCAGTAGCCAACGGTGACCCCACTAGTCTTGAGCTTTTTCACAAGCCAGAGATGAGACTGTTCAATGGACAATTGACATTGATTGTCCAAGCTACTGAGACTAGTGGTATTGTTGAAGTGGTAGCAAAGGCTAAGGGATTGAAAAGAGGTGTGACTCGGATTGAATCTGTTGGTTTGTAAAAATATTAGCAATTGTACAATAAGAAAAACGATTGATATTATCCTGCTTGTTCGATGCTTCTTAGATTTTAAAAATAGCAGTTAGTAGCCAAAATAGACTTGAGAAGAAGCTATTTTGGCTACTGAATTTAGGTTAAGAATGTAGGTATGTTCCTTTATGAAATTTCTCTTAAGTCGTAATAGGTAGTACCGAGGTAATTGCTTCTCGCCAAGTTTTAGATTCTGCAATACCTGGTTTTCTTTTACCAAAAAACTGCACAATCATTTCCCCAAGTGCATCGAATACCTCTACGCTGGTTACCAAACCATCTCTAGTTGGTTTTTTTACTATCCATACCTCAGCAATATGATCTTCACGTAAATGCATATTGAATAGTTCGTCCAGAATATTGAACCAAGGGCCGGTCTGCAGAAGTTTAGTTATTGTTCCAGTGTGTATTTGAATACATCCTGAATTTCCAATAAATACCATGATTGGTATTTGCTGCGTAGATACAGCTGCTAGCAACGCTTTTAGATATGTGCTGTCGATGCGTTGTGCAAATCCTTCTGGCGCTAGTTGGAGAGCTTGGACTCGACCTAAATCATATTTTTTAATTAAAGAAAAAAAATGATGGGTATCTTCCAAGGCGCGCCACTCATTTTGAAAGGTTGTTATATCTGCAGCTACCATCGATTTTTTTTGTTGGATTGCTTGCTTGGTACTGGTTTCTATCTGTAAAGTTGTCTCGTCTTCGTATTGAAATGTTTTTACGATCGTATCAAACTCATGAACGATACTTTTGTCCGTAAGGTATATTTTATGTATTGCAGAACCATCTTTTGCAAAAAACTGTATACTTTTTCTCTCGCCTTCTAAAACCGCAAACACGAATTTCCATTGGAATAGGAAAAGGCGAAGATCAATATCGGGATTGGCAACAAGACCAATTTTTCCTTCAAAGCTAGGCTCGCTATAAATGCCTTTGCGCTCATGGACGGCATGCTCATTTCTGGTCAGTGCCATGACGTCCCCTAATTTGGGGATTTCGTTTAGAATTTGTTCAAATTCAGCTCTTAAACGAATGTTTTGTGTGCCGATAGCAACTAATTCTACTTCGCTTACAGCTAATTCTTTTGCCGCGTCCCGAATACGGAGTTTAGGATTTTCTTGACGTAAGCTGTGGTATTTTTCAGATAATTTATCCATTTATTATTTTCTTAATTTGCTTTTATAATGACTACGAAATCGGAAATACGAGTGGGAACCGAAAATCTGGAACCAGGATCTTTTTGATTTTGATTTGGAATGCGTGTTCGATATTTGCTTCAGTAACAACCTGCCCAGGCGTACCATAGGCGATTCGCTCACCTTGTCTGAGGAGTAGCAGTTGATCAGCATATTGACAGGCCTGATTGATATCGTGAAGTACGCTGATGACTGTGCATCCTTTTTTTGTTAACGCTTTTGCGACTTGCAATATATGCTGTTGATACAGGATATCTAAACCGGTGGTTGGCTCGTCTAAGAAAAGCAATGCATTTTCTTTTCCGTATATCTGAGCCAATACTCTGGCAAGCTGTACGCGCTGTTGCTCACCGCCCGAAAGGGTATTATAATCTCGGTGACTGTAGCTTAGTATACCTGTTTCGGATAAAACATTTCGCACGATTTCGTAATCTTTTGCTGTTGGCCGTTGGCTGAAATGTGGATATCTCCCCATCATCACTAATTCGTCTACTCGAAAAGACATTGATAACGTGCTTTGTTGGCTCAACACGGATCGAAAGCGGGCGAGTTCGGCTATGCTGTATGATTCTAAGGGATTACCGTAGATGTCTATACTGCCTGACGTAGGTTCTAGCTCTTTGGATAGTATTTTTAATAGGGTACTTTTGCCAGCGCCATTAGCCCCGATCACAGCGAGCATTTTGTTCTGAGGGAGCATAAAGGAAATATCGTGTAGTAATACTTTCCTCGCAACCTCATATCCAATATTTTTTACAGTAAGTGCTTCCATTGATGAAGAGTTAAAAATATTTTTTTCTACGCTCGCGTACAATAATGTAGATAAAGATAGGTGTTCCGATCATTGCTGTCAATATGCCTATTGGTAGTTCTGCCGGTGACACGATGGTTCTAGCCAATAGATCGGCTAGAACCAATACAATCGCTCCCAATAGAGAAGAAGCGATAAGTAGCAAACGATGATCTGATGAAAATATAATACGGATAATATGTGGTACAACTAAACCAATAAATCCTATTATTCCCGCTACAGCGACCGACGATCCCACACCTAAGGTCGCAAGTAAGATGATAATTTGTTTCAATTTGGAGACATTTATGCCCATATGCATAGCTTGTGACTCGCCAAGTGCGAGTGCATTCATGGATTTTGCTAAAAAAGGAAGAATGATCAAGGGAATAATGGCAAATGGCAACATGGTTGATACGGTTTTCCAATTTGCTCCACCCAAGCTTCCGAGGCTCCAAAAAGTGATGTTTCGGAGCTGCTCGTCGTTGGCGAGGTAAATTAAAAGTCCTGTTGATGCCCCTGCTAATGCATTGATGGCTATACCCGCTAAAAGCAGGGTGGTGATATCTGCTTTTCCTTGTCGCGTAGCTAAACGATAAATCATCGATGTAGTAAGACAGGCTCCAAAAAAAGCGGCGAAAGCTAACGCATAGTATCCTAAATAAGCTTTTACGGCAAGAAAGAGTGGAATTTCCAATACAATAAATAGGGCAGCAAACAACATGGCTCCAGATGATATACCTATCAAGCCTGGTTCCGCTAGTGGGTTGCGAAAAAGCCCCTGTATCACTGCTCCAGAAATGGACAACGCGCTTCCAACAAAAACGCCCAATAGTACCCTAGGTAAACGTATGTTATAAAATACAGCTTCTTGTTGGGCTTGGAAAGCGGCTCCGTTATCGATACCTACACGGTGCATGATAATAGACCATAATTCGGAAAAGCTGATCTTTACAGCGCCTAAGCAGAGCGAAAGTAGGCAGACTCCAATGAGAATGGTCGATAACATGAAGAATATTACACTGTTTTTCAATTTGAAGCGGTTTAACTACTGATAAATCTTTGTCCAAAGTTCCTTTATGGCTTGTCCCAAACGGGGGCTGAAACCGGTGAGCAACTGGCCATCCATTTCTATAATTTTTTTGTTTTTACCGGCATTTGTTTCTTGGACGCCCTGCACCTGCAGGAGACCTTCAATTCCTCCGAGACTTTCTAGGCCAGAGTTAAATAATAGGATGACGTCAGGATTAGCTGCTACAAGAGCTTCGGCAGTGAGGGGCTTATACTCCTTAAAACCTTGCACAGCATTTTGTGCTCCGGCCAATTCTATAACATGTTGTATAGGCGTATCTTCGCCAGCGACCATCATCGTACCTGCACCACGTGCATAGATGAACAGGACTTTACGCTTTTCTTTTTCGAATGCGTGGGTTGGAAATTGATCCAGATCGGTTTCCAATACGCGAACGATAGAATCCCCTTTTGTGGGTACGCCAAGACTGTCGGCTATGGCATGTATAAGTTTTTTACTGCCCGCTACACTGAATTCCTGATCAAATAATAGCAGCCGGGCACCAGCAGAACTGAGTAGATCGGCAAGCTCTGGATTAATGTCTTGTTTCGTGCCTATAACCAACGTGGGATTTAGCGCAAGAATGCCTTCGGAAGACAGTTTGCGACTATGTCCGATGCGGGGTATGTCTGCCAGGCTCTTCGGATAGGTACTGGCAAGATCTACACCGACAATTTTGTCCGTTAAGCCCAATGCCGCGAGTATCTCAGAAGTTGTTCCGTTTACGGAAACAATACGTGCAGAATCCAAAAGGCTGTCTTGATCGGTTTTCGAGGAAACACAAGAATGAAGCGTAATCGATAGGCTAGCTATGTATAGGCCAATAAGATAGATTTTTAGTTTATTCATCTTAGTATAGGGATTATTGTTTGTCATAAATATATTGTACGTTTTTCAGGGTCAATGAAGTTGTATATCAAAAACTCCGTTTGATGGATGGGTTCGTCACGATGATGAAATCAGCCAGATGTTCCCATGCCTTCCAATCTGGTTGGCTGAAGCTATCATGGCTGAAGGCTGAAATATTTAACAATTTCAGTTTTTTAGCATAACGCTTAAGGTGCGCATAGGTGCCGAGCTTTTCGTCGCTGTGAAAACGACCATTCAAATGGAATATCTGTTTGACAGAGCTTTTGTTTGCGGCTGATGCGAGTTGCCAAGCCATTGTCGCATCCCAAAGATTCTGCGATTGGTAAATTTTCATGTTTCCCATTCCTTCATGCCCACCCAGTAAGCCAACGAATTTTTCATAGTATTTTCCTGTTAGTGTATCGAAGGGTAGGGGTGCTATCCATTTTTTCGCTTCTTTCGGTAGTTCTGTTAGGCTTTCTATCCCGAGGCGGCTGACCCTGTTCGTGTAACGCGACGGCGCATTGGCAGCAATTACAGGAAGACCATTTTCCCTAGCATATTCTGTTAATGGTCTATAGTCTTTGTAATTTTTCCAGACACGTGCGTCTGTATTTAAATTTTTTTCTGTAATCCATCCCGCAAGATACTCATCTAGTACAGGTTGTGTGTCTGTCTGAAACATCTCCATCGATAGTGTTAAACCGTCTCCATAATGCTGATGCAGTCCTTTGAATATTGCCAGTTCGAGTAGATGTGCGACGGAATCGTTGTGCTCTTCGCCAAAAAATACGACATCTGCATCTTTTAGTTTTTCTATCAGTTCTGTTAAGGTAATCTCTTGACGAAGTTTTACACTATAGATTCTGTGAAGGCTATCTTGTGCGAGGGAGACTATGGGAAGCATGAATAGTAACAGTGCTAGTTGTATGGTGATATGTCGCATTTTATTTTTATTGAAAGTTTGTTTTTTTTCTGTCTTATGAAACGGTTGTGCTTTTCTAAAGTTGGTAGCTGGCTCTAAAGCAGAAGCTCCTTCCGTATCCTGTGTATATTGTTCTTAGATCCCCGCTATAATGTTCTTGTCCATCTGTCGCCTGGAAATGAACACTTTTTGAATCCAATAGATTGTTTCCGGTCAATACGAGATTCAGCCGTTGGTTTAATAGCGAGGTGCCTATATGTAGATCTGCAAGATGGTAGCTAGGGGCATCGTTATGGATTCGGTTTATTTCCGTGCTTCCGTATGCTCGTTCGAAAGAGTAGGTAGACTGTCGTCCCACGCAACGATAGTTGAGTTGCACCCAAGAGTTTTTCGGAAGATTATAACGTCCTAGTAACGCAACTTCAGAATGGAAAAGATACCGGTCATACCGTTCACTGTCGGAAAAATCATTCCCCCTCAATCCCAACAGACTGTATGCTGTTTGGATACGCCAACGGTGCGTAGCGGCTTTCACCTCGATTTTGTTCGACCACGATTTGTGGCTTTGGCTATTGCTATATTGGTAGCGTTCTTGTTGAGCATCTAGTTGTGGTACAGCAGTAATCACAATACGATCTTTTAATTGACGATAGGCAGAACTGATGTTGGTTTGTAGTTGTAAATTCCCTTTGGCGAGAAGATGATAGTTCCAATCAGCCAACACCGACGTACCGTGCTCGGGACGTAGATTCGTATTTCCTTCCAATAGGTTGAATTCACTGTCTAGATAGGTGAACAATTCGCGTTGGTTGGGAAGTCGGTTTACTTTTTCACCGATCAAGCCCAGATGGTGTTTCCCCTTATTATAAGCTATTGATATAGAGGGGAGGGGATCTGTATAGGAAATTGTTCGATGATGGGCGACTCGTAAAGCTGGCTGTATCGTAATGAATCGGATCGGATTCCAACGTAGATAGGTGAAGCCGCTAATATGTCTCATGTTGTGGTTGATCTCTTGCGTAGTGTATGTCCCCGGTTCATCTGCGATATGAGCCTTTGTCCAATCAAGCTCATAACCAACTGTCCAGTTCAATTTGTTCGCTACAATAGGCTTTTCTAGCCTACCTTTGCTATGCCATGTCTCTGTATCGTATAGCGTTATTTCCGGACTTTTCTCTAATGGAATGTTGTCCGCTGTACGCACCCAATCGTTCCTTTTTCGTGTATCTGCGTTCTGATATGAAAGATCGATGATTAACGTTGCATCTCGCCACAGTAGCGTTTTTAATTGGGAATGATGCAGCTGACGACGGTATTGGTTTTTATGATCTGTAACGGTATAGAAGTCAAGATAATCGTTGTCTCGATAATCGAGGTTGTTGATATGTCCGTAAACAGTGAGATCCCTATCGTACATGGCATATTGGTAGTAAATGGAGAGTTTATCGTTTGCGTATCCAAAGAAAACTTGTGCATTCAATGTATTATTGGGCGACCATTCGTACCCACGGCTATGGGTATAACCTTCCTGACGTAAATTTCCCTGATACTCGCCCCACACTCCCTTGAAGACATCACGCTGTAAATCCATACCAAAAAGCAGTCCTTTGCGGGTCTGATGTTGAATGCCAAACTGCTGTACATGTCGTCCTTTTGCACCGTAATTTTTTTTCAAATTGTATTCGCTAGCAAGGCTCTGCTCATAGACGCCTGCGTAAGCGGAAGTGCCAACTTGTACCGTGTCAGCACGTGTTACGACGTTGATTACGCCCGAAAGTGTACCACTTCCATACGCCACGCCTAATGGTGCGTTCGAAATCTCTATACGTTCTACGCGGTTCATCGGTATAGAGGATAGGTCTACATGCCCTCCAAACATATCGCTACCCGATAGCGGAACACCATTTAACAGTATTTTCGTATAACGACTGTTCAGGTCGAAAGCTCGTGTTCGTGCGCCACCGATTTCTGGAGCTAGTTCTAGCTCTAAATTGAGTTCAAATCGTAATGCTTCGGCAAGATTATTGACAGATAAACCAAGAAGCATTTCTTTATCTATCACGCGAAGAGGCATTAACCCACTATGTAGTCCGAAGTCTGGCTCTATCCGCTTGTCGCCAGATTGTGCGAATAGTAATTGTGCCGTCAGGAACAACAGGAACAACGGAAGTAAACTTTTTTGTCGCATGGCTTGCAAACGCTTATAATAATGTATTGATGTAGGCTGTTCGTTGCATAGTCATAAATCCAGACTATAGAGGAAGTCTCTATAGCCTGGATTTCAGAAAGCCCGGTATTCGTTGAATTCTTATAAAAATTACGTTAATGGTTAAGGTGTAGTTGCAATTTTGGCGTATTTAATTTGTATGCCGTTATTGACAGGTGTACTGGAGCCTCCACCCAACTGTTGGAAGCGTAGCTTATAGACAGCGCCATTCTGTAGTTTAATGACATAGAAACGGTCTACAAATACTTTATAGTTACCCATATCCAGATAACGGTAGTATTGACCTATTTCTTCTTGACTGTTTCCGCTGAACTTGGTATCATCAATGTTTGCTGCGTTGAAGTTATCAAATTGAGTCGTAATATCGTTGGCTGTTGCTAGTGCCGGATCGTTTTGCCAGTTGTAGTTCGGATCATAAGGACCTGTAGCACCTGCACTGTCTGCAGCAGTCGTGGTTTGCACACGATAAACTTTTACAGCTGGATTATTGTTAAGGACTACACCTTTTATGGCAAATGGATAGGCTCCTCCTCCGAAATCAGGGTTGATATAGCGTTTCAGGATGACGGCGCTAAGTCCTAGATTCCAATCGTTGATTAATGGCTGGATCGTGTCTGTAGCTCCTGTAGTAAAATTGAGAAATACGGACTGACGATTTGAGTTTTTCGAGATATTTGCATTGACTGCTGGATTCGCAAGATTTGCCCATGCCCAGGTTGTGCCTGATTGGTTCACTGGTCGGTACGATACCGCATAGGCAGAGCCTGTCCAACGAATGGCCGCTATGACAAAATTGGTGGTTGCTGGATCCTCAGGGTGCACTTGAACAGCTTCTGCAGTGCGAATTAAATAGAACCGGAAATTGTTACTTGGGGTACCGATGACAAATTGCCCCTCGCGGTGAAAATCGAAAGTGCTTAAATCTCCCATATTAAAGGTCCCACCGTCAAAAAGTGCTACCGCCGCGTTCAGCTGGTTCTGTATGGCCGGTGTTAAAGCACCATTTGCTAAACTAGATATATTGTTTATTTGTTTTGCTTGTGTGTTGACCGAATAATTGAGATAGGCTAAAAGGTTGCTCGCTGTTCCGTTTACAGGAAAATTGTCTTCTTGCGAATAGAAACCTAAATGCCATGCATTCCGAGCTGAAGCTTTGCCCTTGTCAGTAGAACTTACCGTAGTAAAATCAAACCAGGCCTGTTGGCTATCAAAGGATGTGAACCCGCTTAAAACAGAAGCATTGATTGCTTTTGTGGTAGGCGTTTCAGTTACAGCGGTATATGCGGTAGCGTTTACCTTTAATAATTGATCACTGCTTATTTGCTCTTTTTGGCAGGATGAAGCAATTAGTGAAATTGCGATTGCAGTTGTTAATAATGCTCTTTTATTCATTTTTTTACTTTTTTTAGTTGATATAAAATGTATTCCGGGCTTATTACTAGTAGTTAACGTATTCGATTTCTATGTTCGGCTCAGGAATCGTCCAGTCGTCATTCCAGTGAATGACAGCAAAAATGTTTTCCATAGCCTTATTGACTATTACTTTCTCTAGATAGGTACCACTTTGGTCTACGGTATTGACCACTAGGCTCGTCAAGCTTTTAAACTGACGCACATCGATTGTTTTTTCGGGGTAGGGGGTAAGTCCTATTAACATGAGTTCCATTAAGTTTTCAGCGTTGGTAGCGGCTAAGAGCATAGGCTGGATATCCGCATAAGTTAATTTGGTACCATTTGCGCTGATATCTTGAATTGTGAGTGCTTTTACTTTGCTAAGATCAATCCATTGAAAGTCTGGTTTTTGTGGGAAATCAACGTTATTGAAACCAACAACGACATAGGTGTCTTCGCTGTATGTTTGGTCATTTCCTAACTTTACGTTTTCTAAGACGAGTTGATCGATGTCTAGATTGCTGAAGCCACCGCTGGCTACGCTAATGTTGGACAAGGAAAGTTTTTTTATTTTTACTTTCTCAGGACCGGATCCGCCAATACTGAAGTTGGTCGGATTTTGATCATCTTTTGCGGCACCACCAAATCCTGATAAAGTAACTTCTTCCATTTCGGTATTTTCGGACGAGCCTAATACAAAATTTGCCTGGGGACCTATTTCTTTTCCTTGAACCACCAAACGTTTTAATTTTTGGAATGGATAGCGTTCAAAGCTTGGTAAAGTTAATTTGGTTAAATATTGTTTATTGGGGAGTAGCAGGCTCGTCAGCTGCCGGGTAACAACCAGTGGAAGATCCAAGGTCTCAAGTAGTGGATACTTATTGGTGAAGTCTATGGTTTCACCAAATGGAGAACTTCCTGTAGCCGCACCATCGCCTTCAACGATAAGGTGTTTTAGTTTTTCAAGATTGTCGATTTTGAGTTCCCATCCTGCAGGTTGTCTCGTTGTATTTACAATGAGTGTTTCGAGGTTAGTGAGATGGTTGAGATCAATTGTTTTTTCGATAAATGAAGAGACATTAAGATACGTTAAACCTTTGAAAGTCTTTAATACGGAGGCTAATAAGCCTTCTTGATCTTCCCCTCTATTGAGTAGGATTATAAGCTTGTCTACACGTTCAATATCTGCTTTAAGATAACGGTTTGGTTTCCCTGAAACAGGGTGGATATTATAGGTGTTGGCGAGGTAGTTTCTTAGTCCTAATCCCGAAGACTCTAATATGATATCTAAGTATTCATATTCTTCTGTGTTGTAATTGGCTAAAGCACTCGCCAACTCTTCTTGTATTTTTGCTTTACGGGGCAATTTATCGGTCACCATCTTGATTTGTTCTTCAAGTTGCGCATATAGGTCTTGAAAGATTACATCGGGATTCGTTTTCAACTCATTGAAACTTGGAATAAAGTCTTTTAGAATCTTTACTCCGGCGATCATTTCGGTATATTTTGCTTTAAGACTGTTGTCTGTTACGCTTCCATTAAGGCGTTCTAGCGTTGCGATATCGTCTTCACTGATGGTCGTTTGCTCCGAAATTTCGAGGATACGTTGTTCGGTTAGGACGTTGTAATCTATATTTGGCTCTATGTCTTTTTTACAAGCCCAGAAAAGGTTAAGAAGCAATAAGGGAAGTAGAATGCCGGGCTTCACTTTCAGGAGTATTGCCGAAAGCGAGAGCGCATTTAATTTTAACTGTTTAGTTTGTATTTGTTTCATTTTTTTTATCTGGTTATTAATAAGTTGAATTTGTATTTGCATTAGATTCTGTAGGTAAGTTTTAGAAAGTAGGTGTGACCATAATACAGCCGAATTGGGGTTAGTTCGCGGTTCACGATATGTGCCGGAGGATTAACCATGGCGTAGGTGATATCGGTAACGCCAAATAGATTACGTATGCCGGCCCTTACATCAAATTTTCGATTGAAAAAACTCTTGGCAACATTTAAATCCATATTATGGTAAGGTTCTGTTTGAGCAAGTATCTTGTAATACCCTTCAGGTTCTTCTCCAGGTGCTCCAGGTTCACTCGTTGGGAGGAAAATATATTGGGGTTGTTTGCCTACGAACCGGTAGAATAGCGCCACTCTGATATCGTTT
This sequence comes from Sphingobacterium sp. LRF_L2, assembly GCF_965644235.1. Classification (NCBI taxonomy): domain Bacteria; kingdom Pseudomonadati; phylum Bacteroidota; class Sphingobacteriia; order Sphingobacteriales; family Sphingobacteriaceae; genus Sphingobacterium; species Sphingobacterium sp. LRF_L2. The sequence goes on from NZ_CBFFRI010000012.1 coordinate 97,883, forward strand.
TTTAGTTTGTAGGTGGCTTGCGCATTGGCTTGTGAATTGATTAAAAACTTTGCATATTCATTTTCGGAAGCATCGTCGCTACCTCTGTAGCCAACAATTGATCCAGCAATGGAAAAATGGAAATTTTCGGATACAAGCTTAGCATCTATTTGATTAGCCAGACCGTGATATCTATTTTCATTTGTGTACGTGTTGAGTCCTGTTTGAACGCCTTGTCTTTCACTTGGATATACAATGTTTACAATTCGATCTTCGATGTATTGAAACATTGTACTTATACTTGTTTGTAAGTAGATTCCAGATCGGACCTCGCGCTGGTGGCCCCATTGCAGTTCGGCTGTTTGTCCATATTCTGGACGGAGGTCTGGATTGCCGCGATATTCGTGTATAGCATCGACAAAGGACATGTACATCTCCTGAAAATTTGGAAATCGTGTAGAGGTACCTAGAATAAGACGGATATCGTTTTGTTCATTGACCTTATAGCGTGTTGTAAGCGACTCGTTGGTACGGACATTTTGCCCGCTACTGAAGTTGGTTCGAATACCTGGACGTACGACGATACGTGGAGTCACTTTCCATTCAGCAGACAACCAAGCTCCTCCATTGGTTAGCGTATGTACTTGCGGATCCATTAAAGCAACATTATTAAAGGTAAAGGTATACCCTTGGTTAGCCGTCGTTTCGTCTATTTCGTAGCCTATGTTAACATCAAGCTTCTCTCGTAAAAAGGGTTTGAGTAACGTCCCTCTTGAATAAAATCCTTTGGATTGGAAGTGTTCCATCCAGTCGTTTGGCTCTAGCTTCATGTATTCTGGTAGTCCATTGGCAGGATGGATCGTACTGTTGTCAAATAGGTTTATACCACGTCGTTTGTGCAGCAGGCCATTTCGTTGAAGTGAACCATCTATAGAAAAATAGGCGTTTTTCCAAAATTCTCCCCGAGCGCTGAGGTGGTGGTTGTGGCGTAGATTGCGGTAGTAGTTATTGGTCGAGAAATTTACTGTTGTGTTTTCGTCTTTCAGGTGGAATTCTTCAACGGTACGCTCGTGTCGGGTAAGATCAGATTGAAAATAATTGATTTTGTAAAGTAAAGAAAGTTTTTTAGCGGTAAACGAGAGATAACCGTTGCCATTGTACGAAACTTTGGGAGACCAATCGTATCCACGTGTGGTCGTAATATTTCGCCCTACTGGTTCGCTGATAATGCCTGCACCATCGTACTTTCCCCAAAAACCTTTAAAATTATCTCGGGATACTGCTCCGCCAATAGACCATTTACTAGTCAGGTTGTGGCTTACATTAAGACGCTGTATATGCCGTCCCTTTCCTTGTTCGTCGATCTTTAGATTATACTCGTTGGCCACCGTTTCTTCTTGGATGTCGATGGATAGATCCGTCTTGTTGTTCGCTTTGCGTTTTGTGATAATGTTGATTACACCGGCGATACTGTTCGCGCCGTATTCTACCCCCATAGCACCTTTCACAATCTCTACGCGATCTACATCATCCATACTGATCGTAGAAAGGTCAACATCGTTTCCCATATTTTCGTCTCCAGCAATAGGAATATTGTCCATCAGAATCTTTGTATATTGGCTGTTAAGCCCGAGTACACGTATTTTAGAACGGCCTGTACTGGATTGATTTTCGATATCGATATTTATTTGCTGCTTGAGTAGCTCTCCCACATTTGTGACAGACATATTCTCGATCGTTCGCTTGTCTATTACTTCGACTCTATAGATGGAATTGTTTATGGATTGTGGACGAAATTGGCCTGTAACTACTACGGGACGTATATCAAATGTCTTTTGTACGACAGTCGTGTCTACCGCGGTGCTCGGTTGATTTTTCTGTACGTTGCTTACTTTTTGTGCAGATGCTTTGAAGACACGGATGTGGATTGTATTTCCATTGACTCGAAGTTGATTTTTATTGATCTTTAGCAGATTGGTCAATATTTCTACTAATGTTTTATTTCTATAATTGAGTGTTACGGAGGATTGATTTTCGAATATATCGTCGCTATAAGCAAAGGTGCAATTTGCTTCTTTTTGGAGAATATCTAATGCTTCTTTTAAAGATAACGGTTTACTGGTAATCGTTAGCTTTTTCTCCAGAATATTGTGTTGTGTATATGCTGGAAAACTGATACAGATAAAAGCTGTAAGCAGCAGTAGGTTAAATAAGTTCTTTTTGAAGGGCATATATAGCCCATGCAATGTAGATTTACTACATTTGTAAAAATGATCCATGTATGGTATTAGTCTGTATAAAGCTCATTTGCCACGGTACTTTGTTTGGCGACGGGAACCGTGGTTTTTCTTTTTTTAATATATAGTTACTGTCTTATTTTGTTGATCTATTTTGTAACGGTATCCTAAAACAAAAGCCATATTTTCTATCAATTCGTTTAATGTAGGATTTTTATATTTTGCAGAATACCGCTTGTTAAGTATAGCCTTGTTTTTTATGTTGATTTTTACGTCGTACCACAACTCGAGTTCCTGTGCAATATTTTGTATATTTTCCGCATGGAAAACAAGCTCGCCTTCTCTCCATTTTCCAACCGCAGTGGTGTCCGCTTTATATTCTTCAAAGTGATTCGTGCTATGATTATATTTTGCAGATTGCCCTACAGTCAGTGCTAAGAATTTTTGTCGGTTTGCTGTATGCAGGAAATGTACTGTACCTTCATTAACGGCGACTTCCACTGTGCCTTCTTTTGGTTCTGCTTTAACATTGAAGGCTGTTCCGACGACTTTAATTTCGGTACCACAAATAGATTCGATAATAAAAGGACGATTTTTATCAGCACTAATTTCAAAATACGCTTCACCGACAAGTTCTACATTCCGACTATTTTTTGCAAAGTTATCGGGGTACCTTAAAGTAGCACCTGGGTGTAGATATATTTTACTGCCATCAGGCATTACCAAAGTCTTTGTGCTGCCCATAGGGGCGGTGAGCGCATGTATGACCGCATTTTCTTTTTGATAGGGGGTAACATTGTTTTTTACAGTCGTTATCGTAGCTATGGTCACCAACAGTAGGCAGGCCGCGGCATAAGCAGGCCAATTCGACTTCAGTCTACCCATTAAAGTCTGTTTCTTTTCTGCTGCTGGGGGAATATGTTGTTCGAGGAAATTCCATATGGAAGCATTAGAGTCGGCAATCTTCTGATCACTCATTTGTGGTACTTCAGCAGTGACGATCTTGTCTTCATTCAACCAAGCGTGTACGGCATTCTTTTCCTCAAGGCTGCATCTGCCGTCATGGTATTTTTTCAGAAGATCTGGTGTTACTTTCATATAATGCTTCTAACTGCGATTCTATAATAGTAATCGTATGAAATAGACCTATCCCTTAGTATAAATAAAAATAAATTTATAAGTAATTGATAATTAGATTGTTTTTTTGTGGTAAGCTGAACTCTTTTGCTGCCACAGGGAAATCAAAAGCCAAGTCGTATTATTCGATTCAGATAATAGATGCTTTTAGAAAGAGGATAAAGAAGGGAAAGCGATGCGGGGAAATTGGAAATTTTTATTGATTAATCTTCTGTCGCAGAAAACGCAATGCTTTAGTAAGATGCTGTTCAACGGTTTTTTCTGATATAGATAATTTGTGTGCTATTTCTTTATTTTTGAGTCCTTCATTTCTACTCAAAACATATATCTCCCTGCATCTACACGGTAGTTTTTCTATTGCATGTCCTATGAGCTTTTTTACTTCATTGAATTGTACTTCTTGCTCAGTGTAACAATGTGCATCGCAAACTTGGAGACGAAGTTCGTCTGTGACGAGCTGTTTCCTGCTTTCTTTTCTAAAGAAGTCAAATACTTTATATTTAATCGCTTTATATAAATAGGATTTGATATCAGCATCTGAAGTAAGATCATTTCTTCTTTGCCAGAGGGAAAGGAAAACGTCTTGAACAATCTCTTCCGCTTGTTTTTGTTCTATGCGAAATGAATAAGCATATTTTAATAGTTCTTCCCAATGACTTATATATATCTGTTCGAATAACTTACGATCCATAATTTGCTTCCTAGTTAACGATGGTTCGTTTCCGATGACCAACCGCTTCAAATATAGATACTGTTATTTAGAATATTTCTAAATAAAATAAATAGTTTAGTCATTGAAATGTCAATTATTATCGTGCTTTGGTTTACGTTTGTTGAACAAGCTCTAAAATTAGCAGACTTTTTAGAACTTGTTCAACAGTATAATGTCTATTCTAGGCAGTGTTGAGGTATTATATAAGCTATATTATTTTGCGTCTTATTCTTTTAAAATTATCAGTCATACCAAAAAGCTTGTTGTACTGGGTTTGCGTACGTGAACATTTCATCTGCTTATCCAAGGAAATCCTTTAGAAATACATGCTTATTGCATAGATAACTTTTCATCGTTTTTTTCTTAATGCAAAATTGTCGGTTCCTCATTCATATCTTCTAGAGATTTTCCTTTGGTTTCTGGAAGGAATAAAATGAATATAAAGGAAAGAACGACCATAATGGCGTAGAATAGAAAAATATAGAATCCGCCCTGTGGAATTCCTTCTACGATAATGGGGAATACCCAAGATATTACTGCAGCAAATACCCAATGTGTAGTACTTCCCAAGGATGAACCTTTTGCGCGAACTTCATTTGGGAAAATTTCTGCGAGAAAAACCCATATTACAGCACCTTGAGATAGGGCGAAGAAACCAATAAAACCGATAATGTATAGGAGCAGAAAGGAAGAGTGCTCTCCTTTCAGTCCATAGGCAGTTAACAATAGGAAGCAAAACATGCCGACTGCGCCGGTTAACAATAGTTTTTTCCGTCCGAATTTATCTATGATACTCATGCCAAGGAACGTAAATAGCACATTGGTGCCTCCAATAAAGATAGGTTGGAGATATGTTAGTTTTTGATCAAACCCCGCGATTTCAAATATTCTTGGGGCATAATATAAAATAGCATTGATACCAGTCATCTGATTGAAGAAAGCGAGTAGTATCGCGAAAACGATGGCTTTACTATATTTAACTTGAAATAAGGAAACACTTTTCCGTTGATTAGGCGCTTGGGTATGGACATCGGAATGTGGTAGGTTTAATTTATCGAAAACAAGGTTTGCACTTGTTATATCCTTGTGTAGCATCAGCCAACGGGGGCTTTCTGGAATCCTCTTTAAGAGTAAATAAAATAAGGCTGCAGGTATTGCCATGATCCCGAGCATGTAACGCCACGAGCTTTCACCTATTCCTGCAAATAAGAAATTGGTTAAATAGGCGATAAAAATACCCGATACAATCATGATCTGAAAAAGACCTGTCAGTTTACCCCGGTCTTTTGCGGGTGAAATTTCAGAAATGTAGACTGGACCAACGACAGAACTTATACCTACGGCGATACCACCCAGTAGTCTGAAGAATAAAAACATGCTCCAAAAAGGCGATACACCACAACCTATCGCAGAAAACAAATACAACAAGGCAATAGTTATTAACACAGGCTTGCGGCCGTGTCGTTCAGAGAGCCTACCGGCAAATAAAGCACCCAGAATGGTACCGATCAGCGAGATGGATACTGTTAACCCATGCCAAAAAGCGTTGAGTTGCCAAAGGCGTTGAATAATTTGTTCGGCGCCCGAAATAACGGCCGTTTCGAAGCCAAAAAGGAAGCCTCCAAGAGAAGCAATAAGTGCGAATTTCCAAATGTTATTCATGATATAATCAAGGTCTATTTAATCAAATTTATTTTAGTACGGTTTATGTATTATATTGGTGATTTGACACAAAATGATACTGTGCCGGCCGTAAAGCTAGAAAATAAATTGATATTATGAAATATGGGAACCTAGATCTTTTTCGGTTTTATTTTTAAAATCTCTTCGTCGTTATGTTCTATTTTTGAGTTCGATAGAAGATTGTCTTATCATTAATTCTGGTTTTAGAATCTCATAACGGTAGGCTTTGCGGGGGTCTTTAGACGAAAAATAATCCAAGAGTATTTTGGCAGAAAGCATACCCAATTCATAGGCTGGTTGCCAAACCGTAGATAATGAAGGGTAGTAGTATTGGGCGTAAGGTTCGTCATCGAAACCGATGATCGATATATCCTCTGGCACACGATAGCCATGCTCGCGTAGTGCATGCATGGATCCGATAGCCACGGCATCGTTGACGGCAAAAATAGCGTCCATTTTCCTTTCCTTCCGCAATAATTGTTCGACGGCATCTACGCCTGCATCCGATGAGAAATCATTGCTTTTGATGATGAGTTCTGATCGTATCGGAAGGTTATTGTCGTAATGGGCATTGAGATAGCCGTCGAGCCTTTGTTTAAAAGTGGGAAAGGAGATCGGTCCCGCAATATGAGCAATGTTTTTGCAACCATTTTTTATCAGATATTCTACAGCCTGATAAGCCCCGTCATAACTATCGACAAGTACTTTGTCTGCTTCAAAATCGGCACAGTCGCGGTCAAAAATAACCAGTGGAATACCGGCACTTTGTAATCGTTCAAAATGTTTGTAGTCTTTTGTTTCGAAAGTGGGAGATATCAGTACGCCATCCAAACGTAGCGAAGTCATATCTTGCAATAGTCTTTTTTCTTCCTCAAAGGATTCGTTTGTTTGCGAAATCAGCAGTTTGTATCCAGCTTTACTGACCATATCCTGAACGCCGCTGATAACTGTGGCGAAGAAGTAACCCGTAATTTCCGGAACAACAATACCGATGATGCCTGTTTTTTTGTTTAATAAGCTTAATGCAAGTAGGTTAGGTTGGTATTTGTGTTTTTCTGCCAAGGCCAGTACATCCCTTTTCGTTTTTGCACTGATGGAAGGATGGTCGCGTAGGGCACGAGAAACTGTAGAGGGTGAGACCCCAAGTTGGTTGGCAATGTCGGTAATGGTTATCGGGTGCGTTTTCTGCATAATTAAAAATATGGTCCACAATTTTATGTTTTCGAGTCAATGGCTGCGATGTACGTGAAATCGCAGTATTTGGATGTCGAAAATTAGCTACATTTCTGTAAATGTACGCAAACCTTTGCATAAGTGTAACTTGTCCGATACAATAATTTGTTCGTCATTTGTTATCGTAAATACAGGACAACGCTTATCGATCAATTGTCATTAGCTAACCGGTACTTAAGATTATAAAACCTAGTTCATATGAGAAAGATGATTTTACTCAATTACAAATGTACAGGATGGGATGCTGTACAAAAATTGTCACTTCGACGCTTAATGTTATTTTGCTTGTCGTTTGTGATTGCTGTGGGGGCTGCCCATGCGCAAAACGGCCTTACCATTAAAGGAAAGGTCCTTGATGCGGAAACGCAGCAAGCTATTGCGAGTGTTACGCTAACGGAAAAAGGAACAACAAATTCTACAAAAACAGATGCACAAGGTAATTTTCAACTGGCTGTAAAAAGTTTACAAACAGCACTACAGGTATCTTATGTTGGATATTTAACGCAGGAGGTGTCTGTCAATGGATCAAGTGATTTGGTAATCCGTTTAGCAACATCCAATACCTCGTTAGATGAGGTGGTTATCGTTGGATACGGCCAAACAAAAAGGAGTGATGTTACAGGCTCCATTTCTTCTATGGACGCAAAGTCTATTCAACAAACAAACAAGACAAATGCTTTTCAGGCTATGCAAGGTCAGGTGGCTGGTGTCAATATTCAGGCCGCAGATAATAAACCTGGATCGGGTTTTAACGTACGTATTCGCGGTGCGAATACCATCAATTCTAGTGAATCTATATCTAATGCTGGTTTTAGTGCTGGTCAAAACCCGTTGTTTGTGGTGGATGGTATTTTCGTAAATGATATTTCTTTTTTAAACCCGTCCGATATAGAACGCATGGATATTTTAAAAGATGCTTCTGCAACCGCGATTTACGGTTCACGAGGTACAAATGGAGTAATCATTATCGCAACCAAACGTGGTGCTAAAGGTAAAACAGTGGTATCCTACGAAAATTATTTTGGAACAAAAGAAGCTTATCACCTCCCTCGCATGCTACAAGGAGAGGAGTTTGTGCAATACTTAAAAGATGCCGTGGTTGGTAACAAATGGGCTTCGGGCAATTATGACTTCACTGTGGATGATGTTGTATTAAGCGATTATATGCGTCCAAATGAATTGGAGAACATGAAGAATGGTAACTACACAAATTGGATTGACTTAGTAAATAAGAATGGTTTTCAAACCAATCATACCTTTAACGTAAGTGGTGGAGGTGATAAAGCAACATATGGCGCGGGTATGGCTTACACGAAGGATGAGGGTACTTTTGAAGGAGAGAAGTATGAACGTTTTTCGTTGCGTGGCAATGTGAGTGCGGAAATTCTTCCAAAAGTAACGTTTAACTACAATAACTATGTCGCTTTTGCCATTCGTGATGAGGGCAGCTTAGAAGGTCTGCGTAGTGCGTATCGCCTTCGGCCGACGGGATCTGCTTATGATGCGAACGGAGAGCCTCAATTCTTTCCTTTAGAAGGTGAAACGTTTATCACAAATCCATTATTTGAAGCTGATAACTGGACTTTAGAGACAAGAGCATTGAATTACATCGGTAATATTTCTTTAGCGTATACGCCGGTTAAAGGATTACGTTTGTCAACTAATTTTTCGCCTAATATTGAATTTAGGCGTCTAGGAGAATACCGTGGACGATACAGTAAATCGACGAGTGGTAATCAAGCGAATACACGTGCAGAGGTGATTAATTCTAATCGTATTTCTTGGACTTGGGATAATATTGTGAACTACGATGCGGATCTTGGTGAAGATCATTCGTTGAGCGGTACATTCGTTTACTCGCTATTTTTGGATCGTTCGGAAAACTATCAAATGCAGCGTCGGAATTTTGCGACTGACGAGTTTTTATTCTACAATGTAGGCGCAGGATCTGTGATCAATAGCATGACCAGTGCGTTAACAAAACAAACATTAGAGTCGTATACTGGTCGTTTAAATTACGGATATAAAAGCAAGTATCTGTTAACGTTCACAGGACGTTATGACGGTTCATCTATCCTAGCACCAGGCAACAAATGGGCATTTTTCCCGTCAGCGGCATTCGCGTGGCGTGTCATAAACGAGTCTTTCATGAAAACACAGCAAACAGTGAGTGACTTGAAATTGCGTTTGAGTTACGGTGAGACCGGTAATAACGGTGCGGGAGGGGGATTAGCACCTCTGGGATCGCAATCGTTAGTAGGAGCAGGATTTACCAATATCGGCGATAAGGTCGTACAAACAAATTATATTACGAACTTGGCGAATCAGAACCTAACTTGGGAAAAAACAAAAGAATGGAACTTAGGGGTTGATTTTGGATTCTTAAAAAACAGATTAACAGGTACAGTGGACATTTACAACAGACATAATACTGGTATTATTTTTTATAGACCGACGTCTACAGTAACAGGTTATTCAGGTGTTTTTGAAAATGTTGGAGAAGGACAAAATCGCGGTGTGGAAGTGTTGTTGAATACCAAGAATATAAATGGTGAGAATTTCAAGTGGACGACTTCCTTGAATTTTGCACTCAACAAGAATAAATTAACGAAGCTGTATAACAATCTGGAAGAAATCATTTTTAGTATCCAAAGCGGTACCTATATTCACCGTGTAGGTGAGTCTATAGGATCGGCTTATACTTGGGATTTTGATGGTATCTGGCAATTGGACGAGATTGAAGAAGCTGCTAAATATGGTCAAAAACCCGGACAGGTTCGTGTCAAAGATATTGACGGTAATGGGGTAATTAATGCCGATGACCGGGTGATTATTGGAAACAATATGCCAGACTGGACAGGTGGTATAACCAATACCTTTAATTATAAAAATGTAGACTTCTCTTTCTTTGTTAATACGAGTCAAGGTGTCGTAGCGACCAGTTATATGCACCAATCTCATGGAGGTGGTTTTGACTCTACACCAGCGCGTTTCAATTCAATGAAGATGAATTACTGGACGCCAGATAATCCTTCCAATGAATGGTACCAACCGAGTAACAACGGACCATATACTGAAGCGGTTATCTTCCAAGATTTATCTTATGTAAAAGTTGGTTACATCACGTTAGGTTATACTTTTGGAAATTCACTGCTACAAAAAACAAAACTGAAAAGTGTTCGCTTGTATGCTACGGCACAAAACCCATTTATCTTCACAGACTACAAGGGATCGGATCCAGAAACTGCAGGACGAAACAGTTACGGTGCCGCACACTTGACAAGAACATTTATGGCTGGTTTAAATGTTAACTTTTAATTGCTGAAATTATGAAAAGATATATATTATTACTGTTAGTTGGATTGTCGTTTTCCGGATGTAAAGATTTCTTGGAAGAGGAAAACAGAAAAGCATTGACTGATGCGATTAGTTTTAACGATCCAGCCTCATTTGACAAGCTGGTGGCTAATATCTATGACAAAATGCGTACAGCGACTACCAACTATGATTTGGACCATCAAGGCACGGATATTTTTACGAGAGGAGATATTGTTGCAGGTGTTAGTGAGTTGAACGATTATGTGAATATGCTTCCTTTTAATTGGTCTTTCCAGTCAAATTGGCAAAATTGGTATTTTGTAATCGGAGCGGCGAACACCACGATTGATCGTTCTGGAACGATTGCCGGATTGACAGATGCCGCGAAGAACAAAGGACTTGGCGAGGCAAAATTCTTCCGCGCATTTTCCTATTTCAATCTGGTTGAACAATTTGGCGGTGTGCCGTTAATTCTGAAAGAAGCACGTACCGCTGAATCTAATTTTACAAGAGCTTCTGAACAAGAAGTATATCAACAGATATTGACAGATCTTGACGATGCACTTGCTGCGGTGGATGAAACACCTGCTGAGTTTGGCCGCGTCTCTAAAAGTGCCGTGCGTCATCTAAAAGGAAAGGTATTGCTAACACGTGGCTATAAATCTTTCGCAGTCTCTAGCGATTTTACAGAAGCAGCTAGTTTATTTGAGTCTGTCATCACGCAACATCCGCTAGCGACCAACATTGCAACATTATTTTCTAAAGCAGGGCAACGGGATGCAGAGGTAATCTTTTCCATTTTGTATGGCTCGGATCCTGTGTCGCGTGGGGTAGGAAATAACAAACATTTGCAGTTTAAATTTACATATGACGTCTATCCCGGGATGACGAGATCTACGTTATACCATCGTGGTTCGGGCACAGCGCCAACACCATTTTTCTACACGCTGTTTGAGGATGGTGATGCGCGTGAAGCAGCAACTATACGTAGAACAATGATAGCTGAGGTGAATAGTACAGATGGAAGAATTGCCATTGGGGATACAGCTATTTATTTTCCCAAAACAGCTTGGTCGCAGCAAGTCATAGCGACAAAGAAATATGTTGTGATAAATCCCGGAAATTATTACACTCCGGATGGCCTAACACAGGTTCATTACCCAATGTTCCGTAAATTTGACGACCCAGGAGTTCCGTATACCAATCCAGGAATTAATCCAGATGGAGAGCGTGATGCGGTCATCATGCGTGCTGGAGAGGCCTATATCTTGGGCGCTGAGGCTTATTTGAAAAGTAGTAATACTGCTAAAGCAGCAGCTTTAGTAAATGAACTTAGAAAAAGAGCAGGCTTGACACGCTTGTATGCTGCGAATGAAATTACCCTTGATATCGTGTTGGACGAGAGTGCAAAAGAACTTGCCGGTGAGGTTAGCCGATGGCTGGATTTGAAACGTACAGGGAAATTAATCGAACGTACATTGGCTCATAATCCGCATGCGGCTTTAAATAACGCATTGAAGCCTTATCATTTGCTAAGACCGATACCGAACACGGAGATTGATTTAACTGGAGGTAGTATAACGCAAAACCCTGAATATTAATGAAGCTTATAAACAAGTTAAGATGGGGAAGTTGGGCTATAAGGTACTTGTTTGTATGTTGTAGCTGGGGATTAACAGGGAATGTTATGGCACAGGAGGCAAGCTTAAGCTTGCCTCCCAAGTCCATAAATTTTATTGTTTTCGGTGATTGGGGAAGATTTGGCGATGATCACCAATTGCAGGTGGCGCAACAGATGGCTAAGACAGCCCGACAAGCGGATGTCCGGTTTTTTATCAATGTCGGTGACAATTTTTACCCAAAAGGAGTTGCTAGTGTGCAAGATCCACATTGGACCTATTCTCTAGAAGAGATCTATAAAGATTTTTCGCTGCAACGTGAGTGGTATAGTATACTGGGAAACCACGACTATATGGGTAATCCTGACGCACAAGTTGCCTATACAAAGATCAGCCGCCGCTGGCACATGCCTGCGCGATACTTCGATCAATCGATTGCGCTGAGCGATGGATCTAAGAAAAAACTTAAATTTACTTTTATTGATACAAATCCGTTGATCCCTGAATTTTATGAGAATGCTGAGTACGGTCCAAACGTACGCACGCAGGATAGTACGGCTCAAAAAAAATGGATAGCGGAACGTATTGCTGATACCGGTGCCGATACAGGATGGAATATTGTAGTAGGTCACCATCCTTTATATACGGCAAGCCAGTCGCGTCGGGAAGGCTACGACACCAAAAGGATTAGAAGTTCTTTGCACAATCTGCTGACGAAAAATAACGTCGATGTGTATCTTTGCGGTCACGACCACAGCTTACAACATTTATTGCCTGAAGGAGGGGTACACCATTTTGTTTCTGGAGCGGCTTCTGAAAACACAGAAGTAGGAACTTTGCCTATCAGCAAATTTGGAGCCGCTGAAAGTGGTTTTTTACTATTTTCAGCAACGGCAGATCAAATTGTGGTGCATGCTATACGATACGATGGAAAGATATTGTATCAAACAACGATCACCAAGAAAGAAAAAAACGGAAGTAAATAGGCAAAAGAGTTGGAAATAATAGGAACAAGGTTCTAAAACTATTATGGATAGCTTATGTGAATCAATCATACTAAATAAGTGAATAAGATGGATAGAGCGACATTTATTAAACAATTAGGAATAGGAACAGCATTAAGCTATAGCATGCTAAATAGTTCATCAATCTTTGCTTTTGAAGGAACTACTCCAAACGAGTTAGCGGCAGATAAGATGATAAAAAGATTGGTTGAAGCCAATAATGAACATGTACAGCAACTATTGACACTGGGAGATAAAGCCAATAGACATGGTGGTCGAAGCCTAGGTTACAATTTTGCAAAAATGGCAGCAGCTTATAGTCATCCTGATTCCCGTTTCAAAGGCAGTAAGGAGGTTATAGCGAAGTTAGTAGATATTACAAAAGGGTTGAAGGCGTTACAGCAGGACGACGGAACGTTGAATGCTGGAAATTTGGAATCGCCCCCTGATACGGCTTTTATTATGGAGCCATTGTGTGCCGGTGTCTATATTTTATTGCAAAATAAAGATGTCGCACTTGATCCGATAAAAAATGAAATTAAAGATTTTATACTGAAAGTAGGGGAGGCACTGCGTACGGGAGGCGTGCATACACCAAATCATCGCTGGGAAATCTGTTCCGCATTGGCGTGGATTAATGCGGTGTATCCGAAAGAGGCATGGGTAGATCGCATTGATGATTGGTTGGGTGAGGGGATTTTTATCGATGCTGATGGACACTATCCGGAACGTAGTATGAATTATTCGGATGTGGAGAATCGTGCTTTTTTAACCATTGGACGTCTGTTAAATCGACCTGCACTATACGAGCCCGTGGCCAAAAACCTGACCATGACCTATTATTATATGGAACCGAACGGCGACTTGGTGACGGTAGATTCTAGACGGCAGGATCAGTATGATCAGCGCCGTATAACGACACAATATCTACATTATCGATTTTTGGCAGTACAACAGAAGAATGGTTTCTTTGCCGCTTTGACACAATTTATTGAACAGCTGCCTGATTTTGAAGAGTATATTGTGAAGGATTCTTTATACCAGTTTATGGTGAACCCTGCGCTAACAAAACCATTCCCTTCCTTTGAAAAATTACCGACAACATTTGAAAAAGTATTCTCCACAAGTAGTCTTGCCCGTATTCGGACTGGAGATAATAGCAGCACGATTTTTGGCGGCGTGGATTGGCCATTGATTATTGCATCGGGAAGATCTGTCAGTCCAAACTTTTTTAGCTATAGAAAGGGAGAGGCTATCTTAAAACATATGCGTATGTCTTCTCGCTTTTTTAGTATGGGACATTTTCGAAGTGAAGGATTGGAAGTAAAGGATCATGTATATACTTTGCACAAAAAGCAAGAAGCTTATTATTTTCAACCCTTAGCAAAAGAAGATCGTAATGCTGCTGGCGATTATCAACTAACGCCGAGTACGGATGATCGTTTTTACAGCAAGATGGATTTTAATAAAAGGGATGTAAGTAATGTAAAAACTTTAAATAATACAATCCGCATTCGTCACGCGGAAGAAAATGTGTCTGTGGAGTTTGAAGTAGTTGGACAAGTGGGCGTTGCTGTTACAGTAGAATTGTGCTTTGAATTTGGTGGGGAGCTGGTTGGAGTGGAAAAAGTTGAAGGAGCAACGCATGATTATTTCTTGGCCAGTGGAACAGGAACCTTTAAGAAGGGCAAAGATCAAATTAGTTTCGGCCCCGGACTGAAGAAGCACGAGGGGATTCGAGGACTGGATGGAGAGAAATACAGTGTGCATTTTGGTGAATATCCTTCCGAAGGACAACGTGTATTCATTACAGGATATACACCATTCACCTATAAGCTTTCTTTTAGCTAGATTTAGATATATAACGAAAAATTATGCATTATTTAAAAAAAGGAATCTTGTGTGTATGCACAACTGCTTTACTTGCTGCATGTGGAAATTCTGCTTCGCCATCTTTTGAGCTGCAATTGGAAAATAAATCAGATATTGTCTTGAAAGACTACCCCATAAAGATTGAAGCTGCTAAACTAAAGTTCCCTAAATCGGAGAAGTTTTTTCCTATTGTTATTTCTGAAAAAGGAGATACGCTAGCTGCTCAATTGGATGACATAAACGGCGATGGGAAGTGGGATGAATTGTTTTTTGTCGTGAATCTTGATGCGAATCAACAACAGAAATATACCTTGCATTGGTCAAGTGATTCTATTGCTTTTCCTTTCCGGACACGTGTACGTCACGGTGTCCGAACTTCTTTGGCCGATACGGTAAGACGGTCGAATACTGGGGTGTTTTTACCACATCAGTTGCCATTGGTTGCTGGCTTTCAGCCTTTTCAAACAGATGGTCCATCCTGGGAAAACGATAAAGTAGGTTTCCGTCATTATTTAGATGGGCGAAATTCCAAGGATGTCTTTGGTAAGCGTGTTGCCGATCTTGCACCGAGGAATGTCGGTATCAATAAAGACGGTGTGACGGAAGATAACTACCATGTGATGGAAAGCTGGGGCAGAGATATTCTCGCCGTGGGAAATTCATTAGGGGTAGGAGGTATTTCTTTAGTGATTGGCGATGACAGTCTTTATCGGATGGGGAGTATTGAAGGAGATACCTTAGGGCCTATCGATAAAACAACTTTCAACGTATATGCTGAGGGCCCCGTTCGGTCTATCGTGGATTTTGCGTATGAAAAATGGAAATTGCCAAATGGCCGGCGTTATGATGCGAACGAAAGAGTGGAGATTTGGCCAGGGATGTACGGCTATAAAAATACGGTGGAATATCGTGGGCTTCAAGGTGACGAACAGTTACTTGTTGGTTTGGTTAATTCAAGAACAGATAAACCCTTGAAAGAGTTCTATGCCAATGATCAATGGGTCATATTGTCTACACACGATATGCAAACGTATGAAAAAGAATGGTATCTAGGCTTGGCTTTAGTACTACCTCGGTCTGTTTATAAAGGCTATATAGAGGCGCCTGCGAAGGGACGTATTGCAACAAGCTATCTTGCAAAATTATCATTGCAGGATAACCAACCTTTATCTTACTATGCATTGGCCTGTTGGGAACTGCGTGATCCACAGTTTCGAAGTGAAAAATATTTTGAAGAGTATCTCCGTGAATTTGTTGGGCAGATCTCAGCCAACGTAACAATTTCCATTCATGAAAAATAAAAATTACGACCAGCGATATCGTATGAAATATATCGTGAGCTTTTTAGGGATTAGTTTTTTACTTAGCGCTACGCATCTCCTGTTAGCACAGGAGGTATTAACGGATGCAAACACCCCTTTACATCTCTTAAAGCCGGATTACCCTCATCCTTATGGAGAGGCGAACCAGAAACAGATTGAACAAAAGCTGGATTTGGTGTTATCGTATTTGGAATCTGTTACGCCCGCGAAACTTGTGGATAAGAAAACAAATGAGCACCTAGCGACTAATCGTTTGAAAGCTCCCATGGCTTTTGCAAAGGGACAATTTCGCTTAACAAGCTATGAATGGGGAGTGACTTATGCAGCGATGTTGGATACGTACGAGAAAACGACTCTAAACCGTTACCATTCTTATGCACAAGAACGACTTTTCTTATTGCGCGATTTGTTTAATTATTATCAAAAACAACCCCGCACGTCTTGGACAGATTCTCCAATACACTCGCTTTTAGAACCACATGCATTGGACGATGCTGGAGCGATCTGTATGGCAATGATCAAATATAGTTTGCAGGCCAACGATCTATCTTTTCGTCCCGTTATTGATCATTTGATCGATTTTATATTGCACAAAGAACATCGTTTGGCTGATGGTACTTTTGCACGAAATAGGCCTCAAAAGAATACAGTTTGGTTGGATGATCTCTTTATGAGTGTGCCTGCGATTGCCTATATGGGAAAGTTGACAGGCGATAAAGCATATTACGACGAAGCTTGTAAGCAAGTGCTTCAGTTTGCCGAACGTATGTTTGATCGTAATAAAAAGATCTTTATACATGGCTGGTTAACGGAAATGGATATGCAACCGCAATACCATTGGGGAAGGGCGAATGGCTGGGCCATCATGGCTATGACGGAATTGTTGGATGTGTTGCCGAAAGATCATAAAGATCGACCTGCCGTTATGGCTTATTATAAGGCGCATGTTTCTGGTATAGCTGCCTTGCAATCAGGTACAGGTTTCTGGCACCAGCTGTTGGATCGGAATGATTCCTATCTGGAGACTTCGGCGACGGCAATCTTCACGTATTGTTTGGCAAAAGGTATGAATAACGGTTGGTTGGATTACAAAGCCTTTGGCCCAATGACCTTATTGGCCTGGGATGCGTTGGCATCACAGGTAAATCCTTCTGGCCAGATTATGGGAACTTGTGTGGGAACGGGAATGGGATTTGATCCTGCGTTCTACTATTACAGACCGGTGAATGTATTCGCAGCTCATAGTTACGGGCCTTTCCTTTTGGCGGGAGCGGAGGTTATAGGTCTCCTTAAGCAACATGCTTATCGGATCGATGAAACTGCCGTACAATTTAATCCTTAGATTATTGTTTGTTAACTAACGAAGAAACACTGTTCCTTTATATATAGAGTGGCACACATGTATTTGTAGTGCCACTTTTTTTGTGAATTTACTTGTGCAAACCTTTGCACGACTAAGTTTGCATACTAGCTTAATTTCTCGTTTACTTGTATAACGAAAACCCAATATAAACCAGTATATGATTGTCTCGCCACATATATTATTTGAACACTGCTACGGACAGTATGCCATAGCTGCTATAAATGTCTTTACGCTCGAACAGGTTTTAGGTGTTTTTCGCGCTGCACGTGCTGCCGACTCTCCTGTCATTATTCAGACGACCCCTGTGGCTCGAAACTACGCCGGTGCAAATGTATTGTTGGAAATGATTGCTGCTGTTGCAAAAAATTATCCTGAGGTCATTTATGCAGTTCATTTGGATCATGGAAACGAAGCTCATATTCTTCATGCTTTGGAGAATGGCGGATACGCTTCGGTGATGATTGATGCTTCTCACGATTCCTTTGAAGAAAATATCAAACGTACACGTGCGATAAAACTAAAGGCACAAGTTAAAGATATCGTTGTAGAGGCCGAATTAGGTGTTTTGAGTGGTGTGGAGGATGATTTGGTTGTGGATGAAGCGTCTTCTCGTTATACACGTCCTGCAGATGCAGCTGCTTTTGTTGAACGCACAGGCTGTGATAGTCTAGCAGTAGCCGTTGGAACGAGTCATGGGGCTTACAAATTTAAAGGCGATCAAGGTATTCGTTTTGATATTTTAGCCGACATCCAAAGACAACTTCCTCGTTTTCCGCTTGTTTTGCATGGTGGTTCTGCTGTCTCAGCGGATGATGTGGAAAGAATCAATAATGCTGGAGGTCTATTGGAAGTGGGCGCGCGTGGCGTCTCTGACGAAGAGATTGCACGGGCAATACCTTTGGGGATTTGTAAAGTAAATGTAGCGACTGATTTACGGATCCTGTGGACAAGGGTACACCGTGAATTTTTTAAAGAACAGCCCGCGATCTTTGATCCAATAGTACCTGGTAAGTTGTACACCGAAGCCCTTGAACAATTTTGTATACAGAAGTTTCACCAATTGGGATCCGCAGGTAGACATCCCCTGTAACAGATCTCTTAACGCTATAGGGCTGCGTATTACATAAGAAATGAATTGTTGAATACAACGAAATAAATATGAAGACATCTGAGAAATATCCACTACTTGTGCCTGCCGATAAAACGGCGGAAAATTATCAATATATCACCAGTGAAGAAGCGGGTTGGGCCTATTTAAACTTTGCAGCGCGCCGACAGAGGAAAGGCGAAATTTGGGAAGTCAATACCGGAGATTACGAGTATGCTATCGTATTGTTGAGTGGCAATTTTACAGTAGAAAGTAATCGTGGGAATTGGAAAACGGAAAATGGTCGCGTCGACGTGTTCGCTGGAATGCCTCATGTACTGTACCTTCCTAGACACACACAATTCAAACTGTATGCAGATACCGAATTGTTGGATATTGCCTATGGTTGGTGCGAAACCGATCGGGATTATGAACCCGTTTTTAGAACACCTGAAGAAATAAAAATAGAAATTCGTGGAGGCGACAATGCGACTAGACAAATTAATGAGTTGCTCGAACCAGGCTTTCCTTGTCATCGATTGGTCGTTGTGGAAGTTTATACTCCTGCTGGAAATTGGAGCTCTTTCCCCGCACATAAACACGATGAACGAAAAGTTGATGAGAAAGGAAAGGTGTTGGAAGCAAGATTGGAGGAAACCTATTTTTATAAGATAGATAAACCGCAAGGTTATGCGATGCAACGTGTATATACCGCTGATGGATCTTTGGATGAAATTGCTTTAGCCAAAACCGATGAGGTCGTGTTGGTCCCAAAGGGCTATCATCCGGTTGTTGCCGGTCATGGTTATAACGTTTATTATCTTAATTTTTTAACGGGATCCGATCAATCTCTAGCGAATACTGCTGACCCCGATCACCAATGGATATTTAATACATGGAAAGGTATTGATAGTCGGATTCCTATGGTTTCCGCTGAAATGAATCCAAAATAAAATGATGTATACCTTTTGCTAGAAGCCAATAGTATATTCCATACAACAATGATAAAAAACGATATAAATGAAAAAATATGATGTCTTAACTATTGGTCGGTCTTCTATCGATCTATATTCTCAGGATATTGGAGCGGATTTCATTAACATCACGGGCTTTGATGCTTTTGTGGGTGGGTCTCCGTTGAATATCGCAACCGGCTGTAGTCGTTTGGGACTTCAGGCAGCGCTTCTTACGGGCGTAGGTGAAGATAAAGTCGGTGATTTTATTTTGAATTTTCTGGAAAAAGAGGGGATAGAAACCGCTTTCATACCACGAATCCCGCATGCGCGCAGTAGCGCAGTACTGCTCGGGATAAAACCACCTGATAACTTCCCATTGGTTTTTTATAGAAACAATGCTGCGGATTCGCAGATTACTATTGACCACGTTCGTGCAATTGATTTGACAAAGGTGCGGCTGATGGAAATTTCTGGAACTGCGTTGCATATTGAGCCTAGTCGTAGCGCAGTATTCTACGCAACAGAACAGGCGAGATTAAGTGGTACAACCACGCTATTGGATATTGACTTTCGTGCAGACCAGTGGAGCGATATTCGTTCTTTCGGAATTATGATACGTGCACTCCTCCAACGTATTGATATTGCTATAGGTACGGAGGAAGAATTGTTGGCAGCAATGTTGGAGGATGCTTCACAAGTAACCATTGAGCATCAGCAAATATCAGCGCCCACTATCAAAGGAGATGTCGACCGTGCGATAGCGGGAGTTCTTGCATTGGGCGTGAAAACATTGGTTGTAAAGCGGGGGGCGAATGGTGCTTCGGTATACGAAGCGGATGGCACGCGAACTGATGTCCCAGGATTTCCGGTGGTTCCGTTAAATGTTCTGGGCGCGGGAGATGCCTTTGCCTCTGGATTTATCTATGGCTATCTCCATGACTGGGGATGGTATAAAGCTTGCCGTATGGGGAATGCTAGCGGTGCACAGGTGGTTTTGCAGCCCGGCTGCGCCAATTTTATGCCGACGCTGGCGGAATCCTTGGCGTTTATTGATCAGCACGGAGGTTTCTAGATACAACTAAAGAGCAACAAGGAAGCAGGTTGGCTTTAGATCAAACCTGTTTCGCTAACCATAAACTGAATAGGCAAACCAATGAAATGTCCTGTATTGCAAAAGACTGAACAAGTCTAAAAATGAGACATCTCATATCGCCTTAAAATACTAATTATATGATAAAAAATACGATTAAGCTTACCGTTGCGCAAGCAATCGTTCGATACCTGGATCAACAATACGTCGAACGGGATGGCAATAGCAATAAGTTCTTCGCTGGCTGTTTTGGCATTTTTGGACATGGTAATGTGGGCGGAGTGGGACAGGCCTTGTTTGAGTATCCTGATTTTCGGTATTATCAGGCTCGAAATGAACAGGCGATGGTGCATGCCTCTGCGGCTTACAGCAAAATGAAAAATAGGCTGTCTACTTTGGTATGTACCTCTTCTATTGGACCTGGCGCAACAAATATGCTTACCGGTGCGGCGGCCGCCACTATAAACAGGCTCCCGGTTTTGTTATTACCAGGGGATATTTTCGCTTCACGGCATGTCGATCCTGTGTTGCAGCAATTGGAATATTTTTCCGCACCTGATATTTCGGTAAACGACTGCTTTCGTCCGGTATCACGTTTCTGGGATCGCATCACACGCCCAGAACAATTGATCGCCTCATTGCCGCAGGCACTAAGGGTGTTGACTTCTCCATCGGATACGGGAGCTGTGACACTTTGCTTACCACAAGACGTGCAAACTGAAGCATATGATTTCCCAACGGAGCTTTTCCAAAAGAAGGTGTGGTATATCGCCAGACCGACCCCTGATCATGAATTATTAAACCGTGCCAGTTTGAAAATACGTGCGGCGAAGAAACCGCTTATTGTGGCAGGAGGGGGCGTTATATATAGTGATGCCACCGAAGCCTTGAAAAGATTTGCCGAAGCTACAGGAATTCCTGTAGCGGAAACATTTGCCGGCAAAGGTGCTTTGCCTTATGATCATCCGCAATCCTTGGGGGCTATGGGTGCTACAGGAACTGAAGGTGCAAATGCCATAAGTGCGGAAGCAGATTTAATCATAGGTATAGGTACGAGGTACAGTGACTTCACAACGGCATCGAATACGGCATTCCGTAATCCTGATGTTTCTTTTATCAATATCAATGTGACTGCGTTTGATGCGTATAAGCAATTTGCCCTACCTCTCGTCGGTGATGCGCGGGCCACAATAGAAGCATTGCAGGCTAAGCTAGTAAGCTATTCTGTGACGGATAGCTATCGCGAGAAAATTACGGCATTTAATAGGAGTTGGGATGCGAAGGTGTCCGAAGCATTTTTACCGTTAGCGGAAGATCGTCTTTCGCAGGCCGAAATTATTGGATTGGTAAATAATTTTTCTGCACCGGAAGATGTGGTCTTGTGTGCAGCGGGTAGTTTACCTGGTGATTTACATAAATTATGGCGTACGCGGGATCCAAAAGGATTCCACTTGGAGTATGGATTCTCTTGTATGGGATATGAAATTGCGGGTGGATTGGGAGCAAAGATGGCTTGTCCAGAGCGCGAGATTTACGTTATGGTAGGCGATGCGAGCTTTTTGATGTTGTCTGCTGATGTAATTACGGCAATTCAAGAGCGTATTAAACTAACCATTATCTTGATTAATAACCACGGTTATGCCAGTATAGGGGGGCTTTCGAAATCCTTGGGCTTGGAAGGCTTTGGAACTCAATATCGATCCCGTGATGTGGAATCTGGACAATTGGACGGAGATTTACTTCCTGTCGATTTGGCCGAAAATGCGAGAAGTCTTGGTGCTCAAGTATTGCCGGCTCATTCGCCTGATACATTTAAAAAGGCCCTGCAAATGGCTAAAGATTCTGATTGTACGACGGTAATCTATGTAGAAACTACGCCCGAGCGAAAGATGGCTGGATATGGACATGCTTGGTGGGAGGTTCCTATTGCGGCAGTTTCGCAGCAGCAGGCAGTGCAGGAGGCGCATCAAAAGATGCGGGAGAATAAAAAGAACCAGCGTTATCATTTTTAATTGTTTTTGTTATGATTACTATTGTTAGTTTCATCGGTTTCACCGTTTTTGTTGGAATCTATGCCTGGTTCAGGATGCGAAAGGATAACCTTTCCTCTCAGGATGGTTATTTTCTTGGAGGACGCAGCCTGACGGGACCTGTCATTGCCGCGTCGATGATTATGTCTAATATTTCGACGGAACATTTGGTCGGCATGAATGGATCGGCTTATAAGAATGGATTTATCATTATTGCCTGGGAGGTTACTTCTGCATTGGCCTTAATCTTGGCGGCGGTCTATTTTGTTCCAAAATACCTGCGGATGGGGGTCGTTACGATACCCGAATACCTGGAGCGGCGCTTCGACAAGGCAACCCGTTCACTTATAGCTATGTTTCTTTTGGTGTCTTTTGCAGTAACCTTGCTCCCCATCTTACTTTACACCGGGGCAATCAACCTAGAAAGTATTTTTAATACCTCGGAATTACTGGGGATAAGTAAAGCGAATAGCCTGTGGTTGACTGTTTTTGTGGTGGGCACATTGGGCGCTGCATATGCTGTAGTAGGCGGGCTCAAAGCTGTAGCTGTTTCCGATGTAGTCTATGGTTATGGTCTTTTGCTAGCAGGATTATTAATACCGGTGTTGGCATTGATATATATAGGTGATGGAAATCCGTTAACTGGAATGTCCCGAGTATTTGAAAATAGTCCCGAGAAATTTAATGTCATTGGATCTGAAGATTCGGTGCTTCCTTTTAGCACACTATTTACAGGTTTAATGATTAACCAGCTGTATTTCTGGTGTATGAATCAAACCATTATTCAACGGGTCTTCGGTGCGAAGAATCTTGAAGAAGCTCAAAAGGGGTTGCTGTATACAGGTCTGTTAAAGATTTTAGTCCCCTTTATTATTGTATTGCCTGGGGTTATTGGTTTCTATTATTTTCAAGATTCTTTTTACGAAAATCAGGATATGGTATTCCCAGCATTGGTAAAACGGATTTTGCCTGTTCCTCTTCTAGGCTTGTTCGCTGCTATTGTTGTCGGTGCTGTACTGAGCACATTCAATGCGGTTTTAAACAGTGCATCAACGATATTCAGCATTGATGTTTATAAAAGATTGATTAATAAAAAAGCAACAGATAGGAAGTTGGTGACTATGGGACGTCTGGCAGCTAGCGTATTAGCAATTACATCCATTGTAGCGGCACCTTTCGTCGCTAATGCCCCAGATGGACTGTATCAATTGTTGCAGGAACTGAACGGCATTTTCTTTATCCCTATTGCATCGATCATGTTGGGGGGCTTCTTCTTCTCGAAAATATCGGCACATGGAGCTAAAGCAGCGATGGTTGTTGGCTTGGTTTTTTATGTCCTTTGCACCTTCATTTTTAAAGTGAATATTCATTTCGTGCATTTATGGGGTATCGAGTTTTTGTTGAATATGGCGGTGATGTTTGTCGTATCTCATTTTTACCCTAGACCAGCACCTGATGAAAACCAAAAAGAGCATGCGCCTATCCCTATGGTTGCTTGGCGCTATGCAAAGCCTTTTGCGTTGATGTTGGTGTTGATTACAGTTGCCATATATGTGCTGCTAGGAAATGTTTAAGCCCAAAATAATAGCATAAAATAAGCTATAGAGCGAAAGCTTCTTGTTAGGAATTGAAAAGAAAAGTAAAGAATACAACGATGGAAATATTAAAGAATTACATTAATGGGACTTGGCACGTTAGCCGGGAAGTGCGAACGATTGCGGTATTGAATCCGGCCACGCAAGAGCATATTGCCGACGTACCTTATGGTTCGGAAACGGTCAAAGACGTCGACCAAGCTGTGCAGGCTGCGGCAGGCGCTGCTACCGCTTGGGCACAGGTTCCTGTCATGCAGCGTGTGCAACCGCTCTACAGGCTGAAAGTTTTACTGGAAGAACATTTAGATGATTTGGCGGAGACGATTACGAAAGAATCTGGGAAGACAAAGGCTGAGGCGATTGGCGAATTGCAACGGGCAATTGAGAATGTGGAGACGGCTTGTGCAACTCCTTTGCTCATGCAGAGCGAGTTTTCAGAGAACATTGCACGTGGTATTGACGAGTTTGTGATTAGACAACCTTTGGGCGTATGTGTCTGTATTGCACCATTTAATTTCCCCGGCATGATTCCGTTTTGGTTTTTACCTTATGCGATTGCGTGTGGAAATACCTTTGTGTTGAAACCATCTGAAAAGGTTCCTATTACGATGGAGAAGGTAATGAAATTGATCGAGAAAATTGGTTTACCTGAGGGGGTCGTGAATTTGGTGCATGGTGGCAAAGAAACGGTCGATGCTTTATTGGAACATCCTTTGGTGAAGGCTATTAGTTTTGTAGGGTCTACACAGATTGCACGTTATGTTTATGCCAAGGGAGCACAGCATGGGAAGCGTGTACAGGCACAGGGAGGTGCTAAAAACCCAGTTGTAGTACTTCCTGATGCTGACCTGGAAACTACTTCACGAATTATTACAGACAGCGTTTATGGTTGTGCTGGGCAACGTTGTCTTGCAGCTTCAAACATTGTGTTGGTGGGCGATCGGGGAGGAGAAATTAAAGACGCGCTTTATGAGGCCGCAAGATCAAGGGTGACGGGTTATGGCCTAGTAGATAATGTAGAAATGGGACCTGTCATTTCCAAAGAAAGCAAGCAACGTATTGAACAATTGATCGCAAGTGGTGTGGCGGAAGGTGCTTCTTTGTTGCTGGATGGACGTAGCCCTGCTATAACAGGGTTCGAAGATGGCAACTTCTTAAAACCGACCATTCTTTCCGATGTTCCGCTGGATGGAAAGTTGATAAAGACAGAAATATTTGGTCCGGTAATGAGTTTGATTAATCTCCAAAATGTGGAGGAAGCAATTGCTTTTATCAATCGGAACAACTACGGCAATATGGCCTGTTTATTTACGGGCAGTGGAGCCAATGCCCGTAAATTCCGGAGTGAAGCTAATGCGGGTAATATAGGTATTAATATTGGCGTGGCAGCCCCTATGGCACAGTTCCCTTTCAGTGGATGGAATGATAGTTTCTTTGGTGACTTACACGGGCAGGGACGCCATGCTATTGAATTTTTTACGCAAACAAAAGTGGTGATCGAACGCTGGCCAAAAGAATGGTCAAGAAAATTCTAGATGATGGAGAAAATAAAAGTAGCAAATGCACCATGCTCCTGGGGAGCATTGGAATTTGATTTGGAAGCGAAAGCTCCGGATCATTTGCAAGTATTACAAGAAATAAGAGATACAGGTTATGTAGGAACGGAATTGGGAGACTGGGGATTTATGCCCACCGAACCTGGCGCGCTGCACGCGGTGGTGGATGCTCATAAGTTGGATCTTATCGGCGCATTCGTACCAGTAGCGTTAGCCAGCCCAGAAGCACTCGAATCTGGTGTAACACGTGCTGTACGCGTTGCGCAACTTCTCAAAGATGCAGGATATGCGCATGCTTTTATTGTCTTAGCAGATGAAAATGGCACGGTACCTGAGCGGACGAATGCGGCGGGACGCATTAAACAGGAACAGGGGCTGACAGCAGCGCAATGGGAAATTTTTGCCTCCGGTGCAAATGCCGTAGCGAAAGCTGTTAAGGAACAGACCGGTTTACGTACCGTGTTTCATCACCATGGAGCGGGCTATGTGGAGACACCAACGGAGTTGGAGACCTTATTGCGTCTAACGGATCCACAGCTATTGGGCTTATGCTTCGATACAGGACATTTTGCATTTGCAGGTGGAGATCCGGTACAAGGCGTGAAAAAATATATAGACCGTATTTGGCATGTGCACTTCAAAGACTACGAACCTGCTTTAGGCGAGCAATCGAAAGAAAAGCAGTGGGATTATTTTGAATCCGTACGTAGGGGCATATTTTGCGAATTAGGAAAAGGCAACGTGGATTTTGGAGAGGTACTTTCTGTATTGAAAGAAAACGATTATCAGGGATGGATAGTAGTAGAACAAGATGTGTTACCTGGAATGGGAACACCGAAAATTTGTGCACAAAATAACCGAACATACTTACAAGAATTAGGAATCTAAACAGCGCGATTATGAAATTACGAATTGGTATTATTGGCCTTGGACGAATAGGAAAAATACATTACAACAATATTATGCAACGGCTTCCAGAGGCGGAAGTAACACAGGTTGCCGAGCTACGTAGAGATGGTCTACCTACAGACCTCCCCTTTGTCGAGATCGACGAATTGATCGATAATCCTGATATTGACGCCGTGATTATCTGCTCACCGACGGATACGCATGCGGATTTTGTGGAAAGATGTGCGCGGGCCGGCAAGAATGTATTCTGTGAAAAACCACTCGATCTTTCGCTGCATCGGATTCGACAGACTTTACAAGTTGTTCAAGAAACGGGTATTAAATTAATGCTCGGGTTTAATCGGCGGTTTGATCCTAATTTTTTGAAACTTCGTAGTCTGGTTGAAGAAGGTAAGATGGGCGAGGTGCAATTGGTGAAAATCACGAGCCGTGATCCAGGCCCGCCGCCGTTGGCTTATTTAAAAAGTTCAGGCGGAATGTTTCTGGATATGACGATACACGACTTTGATATGGCGCGTTATATGATGGGGAAAGAGGTTGTTCAGGTATACGCCGAAGCGGCGGCATTACTTGGTGGAGAGATTGAGGAAGCTGGTGATATCGATACTGCGGTGGTTACGCTCAAATTTGAAGATGGATCGATGGCTGTGATAGATAACAGTCGCAAAGCCGTGTATGGCTACGATCAACGGGTGGAAGTGTTTGGTGCAGCAGGTATGGCTAAAGTGGACAATAATACACCCGATAACCATCAATATTTTAATGAAGAAGGGGCGCAGGCTTCGCTTCCACTCAATTTCTTTATGGATCGTTATACCGAATCTTACCTCACGGAAATGGAAGCGTTTATTCGAGCATGTAAGGATGACGTTGCTGTTCCTGTAGCAGGAGAAGATGGTCTGCAGGCAGCTAGAATTGCTGTGGCAGCGCTACAGTCGGTCCGTGAAGGAAAACCCATACAACTATAGATTACTAAACAACAGCAGGGCAGGAGCGTCGAAAGCACGTCTCCTGCTTTTTTGATTAGGTTAAGAGCGCGTGAGCGGCCTCGATTTCTGTCTTCCGAAGGGGAAGTTCAATAGTAAATGTTGTACCAACGTTGACAGCACTCTTCACCTGTATTTTCCCTCGATTGGCTTCCAGAAGGTTATGTATGAGTACCAATCCGAGACCGCTGCCACGTTCACCGAACGTACCATACGATGGATCTTGAAGATTGTTAAATAGTGCTTTCAATTTTGCCCGTGGAATACCCACACCCTTATCCGATATGGAAATCTTTGCTGCAGTACCCTGATTTTGGGCACATATGCTGATTTCTCCACCTTCATGGCTGAATTTTATCGCGTTGTTTAAGATATTTCGCAAGATGATACGAACTTGTTCGGGATCTGCAAAAAGACGTAATTTAGCGGGGATATCTAATTGAAATCGTATATTTTTCACTTCCGCCTGTAGTACCATACTCTGTAGAAGCTCAAACAGTAATTCATGGAGATGAAGGTGTACAGGACGACTAATTAACCCTTTTAAATTCTGACTACTCCAATAAAGTAAATTGTCTACATTGTCGGTCAAGGAAACCAATTGTTTCTGTACCAAATTTAATTTCTCCGTTTGTTGAGCCGCAGGAAGCTCATTGTTGATAAGCATTTTAAGCATATTCGTTGCCGTGGCCAGTGGCGAGCGTACATCATGTGCAATGATAGCAAAAAGTTGCTCTTTATCTTTATTTAGCGTAGACAGACGGAGATGTTGCTGTTTGATTTCCTCTTGGTAATTTTTCTGAATTTGCTTGAAATGACGCAGTACGATTAAAATAAAAAAAAGCGCCAGAGGTACATTGACAAGCAGCCTGTCCTTATTAAGGACATGAGCCATTGGTAAATAACTCGAGAAAAACTTAGGGACGAGTATGGCTGTCACCAAGATTGTAGTAACAATTGTTTGTATCCAGATGTGATGAAAAACAAGCAAGCTGACAATAAGTACACATAATAAGTAATATTCTGCAATATTAAAGGATAGAAAATTGACGCAGATTAGAAAAATCGATGTACTTACCAAGAGATAGACCTGTGCCAATTTATGTTGCCGAATATAGTTTAAACGAAATACGAACAAACTCGCGATTGAAAAGGTCCAGTCTACAATAGTTAACAGGTAATGATCCCCTTGTATATTTGCTATCCCATAAAGAAAAGGAATAACAAAGCAAAAGAGGGAGATCATGTTCACCATTCTTACGCGACGATTTAAGAGATAGGGCATGTCATTATCGACGCCAATACATTCTATTTTCTGCCAAAGATGAATAAGTATCCCTTTGGTTCTTTTAAATAGCTCCATAAAGTTAGAACCCGTATTTATTTTCTTGAAGTGACATACTGATTTAAGCAGGTTAATAGAATACAGATGAATTTTTCACAAGATCAAGATTACAGTTTGACAAATATAGTTTTTTTTATGTGTTTGTTCGTCGACCTTGTCAACTTTCAGCTCGAGTTAATACAAGAATCATGCTAAAGCATCCACATTAGGATAATTTTCACGTTTAAAAGAGGGAATAATAGCTCTTTTGATGACCTAAAGTTATAAAAATAATTGAAATTATTGTTTTGTAAATCAGTTGTTTATATTTTTTTTTAAAGAAAATGTAACTTTTTGACTGGGGTAAGGCCAGAGTTCTGCTATATCCTTATGTATGGACAGAATAAATCCGCAGTTGTTAAAGAAATATGCCGAAGGTCGTGCCTCGGAGGAGGAATGCCAAAAAGTGGAACAGTGGCTAGAAAAAGAGGATAACCTCTTTGATGATACGCTGCAGACGGAACGTCTGGTAGAATATCGTTCATCTAACCCATTGTCTACACATTGGCGTTCTTTCCTTCGTTTTACCGAGGAAGGAGCTAGGCAATTAAAAATATGGTGGTGGGGAACAAGGGTTGTCTTGCCTTTGTTGCTTTTGCTTGTTGGGGTAGGACGCTATTTAAATCAACCAATGCAATTATTGGCTCCTGTGCAAGAAGAACTCATGACATTGGAAATCCCGAAAGGACAACGTGGAAGTATACAACTGTCGGATAGCACAATGGTTTATTTGGATGGAGGATCGAAGTTGGTTTACCCGAAACAATTCACGGGCAATGAACGACGGATCTCCTTGGAATATGGACATGCTTATCTGGAGGTCGCAAAGGATACAAGTAAACCATTCTTGTTGCAGACGGATGGTACACAGGTTAAAGTATTAGGAACAGCATTTGATGTAACGAATCGTTTAGACGATAAAAAGATCGCTGTAATACTGAAAGAAGGTGCTGTAGAATTTTCTGATCCACATGGACGTGCACATCGGATGAAACCAGGGGATAAAATCAGTTATCAGAAAGAAAGTGGTGCGCTGAAGTTGTATGAAAATCGGGATGTATCCTATATTGGCTATTGGCATACAGGAAGCTTGCAGTTTGAACAGAGTCATTTAACGGATGTATTGCCGTTATTAGCATCGCGTTTTAATGTCACTTTTGCAGGTGATGTAGATGCTGTACAAGAAATTCAAGTAACTGGAAATTTTAGTGATATGCCGTTGAAACGTATTCTTTTCTTATTGGAAGAAAGTACTGGCGTACACTTTGAGGAAAACAACAAAACAATTTTTATTAAGAAATAAAGAAGGAGGAATCCATCGTCAAAAGATGGGTTCCTCTTTTTTTGACCTTACGTTTATATTTAATCTAAATAAACAAATGTATCATAAAGAGGATTTGAGTACGGTAAAGCAACTATTTTTAATACTGCTCTTGTGCTTACCTATAATGGGATGGGGGCAAAGTGTACAGTTGTCGGCGAAATCAATATTGGTCAAAGAACTCTTTCAAGAGATGAACACCCAAGCCGATGTGAATTTTGTATACAGTGACCTAGGGGACGAGTTGAACAAAAAAATTACGCTGGCGAAGCAATCGGCTAGCGTAAAAGAATTATTGGATGATATCACGAAACAAACCAATCTTCGGTTTACGCGCAATGGTAAGGATGTCATCGTCAGACGCTTGGTTGCTTCCGCTGCACAAAAACAATACGCAAGTGTGGTGGGCGTAGTGGAAGAGCCTATGGGAAAGCTACGCCTAGGCTATGCAAACGTCTACCTTCAATCGTTAATTGATACAAGCAGGTATTACCGTACTGTCGCGGGAAGTGATGGAACCTTTGTATTTGCAGCTGTGGCACGTGGCGCCTATCGACTGGGCGCTTCTTATGTCGGATACTATAATACCCCTAAAGTAGTGTCGTTGCAAGGAAATGAAGAAATTAATGTAGAGCTTTTGGGGGCAAGTCAACTTGTCGAGGATATTTACGTAACAGGTGTGGAACAACGAGGAATGACAAGCTCTTCTATTATTAATCGCGAAGCGATTGATCATATGCAGGCTACCAGTATTAGCGATTTAATGTCCTTATTGCCTGGTGGACAGGCTATAGAGCCATCTTTAACTTTACCAAATTTAGCGAATTTGCGTGAGGCAAATCCCCCTGATAATCGTGGGAGAAATTATACAATTTCATCTTTAGGTACGTTGTTCGTTATCGATGATATTCCTTTGAGTATGGATGCAAATAGACAAGCATCCGATCAAGTCGTGAGCCAAACTACAGGACAGCTCTATGTCGAGACGACCACAAAAGAATATGTAAATTTTGGCGTAGATATGAGAAGTTTAACAACTGATAATATTGAAAGCCTAGAGGTCATTAGAGGGATTCCATCGGTACGTTATGGCGATTTAACAAGTGGGGTAATTAAGATTGAGCGTCGACAAAAGGCTGTTCCGCTTACTGCCCGTTTCAAGGCGGACCAATTTTCGAAATTAATCAGTATCTCGAAGGGCATTAACTTAAAAAATAACTGGATACTAAATGCCGATGTGGATTATCTTGATGGCAAAAGCGATCCGGTAGATCCCCTAAATACTTATGATCGCTATAATCTATCTGTACGAAGTGATAAAAGGTGGAGCAGCAGCAATGGAAATGAGATTCGATGGAACGTAGCTCTAGATTACTCTGGACAGTTCGATGATTGGAAGAATGACCGTGAACAATTGCTTGATCAAGAAAAATATAAGTTAACGTACAAAGCAATGGGTTTTTCTTCTCGTTTATCTTGGTCTCCTCGTGAAAAAATTATAGAAGCAGTAGATTTTAATGTGGGACTTCGGTATTCCGTGGATAATATTTATCAAGAACGTTGGCCAAGCAATCGTTCGCAAGGTGGAATTGTTCCCATTTATCAAGGGACAGGTGTTGGAGAAGCTATCGTGTTACCTGCAACATATTTAGCGTCTTTAGAAGTGGACGGACGTCCTCTAAATGCATATGCAACATTACGGAATGCGTTTAAATTCAATACACATAATATTTTACATAATTTACAGGTTGGGATAGAGTGGAAAACAGACAAAAATTTTGGTGCAGGACAGATCTTTGATATTTCAAGACCTATTAGTAACGGATTCGCTGTTAGACCGTATCGATACGATACAACACCGGCAATGCACCATTTGTCTTACTATGGGGAAGAAAAGATAGAGTTTCCAAAGTTATACGGCAATACGTTTATTTTACAGGCAGGTCTCCGAGGTGGGACTATGTTAAATTTGGATCAAACGTACAAATTAAATGGTAAGTTCTATACGGATCCGCGTATTAACCTACAATGGGAACTTCCAAATATCGATGTGAATGATGGTCCGTTACAGTTAGCCGTTACTGGAGGGATTGGTTGGCTATCGAAAATGCCGACAATGTCTATGCTGTACCCCGATATTCTTTACCAAGATTTTATTGAGTTTCAGCATGCAAACAGCCAGCCAGAATATAGTTATTATCAACTGCGGACATATGAGGTGGATCGCGTAAACTATGAGCTGATGTATGCAAGAAATAAGAAGAAAGAACTCCGTTTAGATGCAACATGGAAAGATCATCACTTTTCGATTACTTGGTTTGATGAAATTTTGACAAATGGGTTTCGGTTTTCGTCCGAACCGACATCTTATTACTATCAAAGCTATGGTACATTTAGTCAGCCGCAATATCCAACCAAGCCTGACTTGTCAGAAATGTCCTATACAGAAAGGAATGTTTTCGTTAGTACTGCTCGACAAACAAATGGTACAAAACTGACGAAAAGAGGATTGGAATTTAGTTTTAGGACTCCCAGATATCCTGTTATTTCAACTCGATTTACAGTGACAGGTGCATACTTTAAAAATGATTACCTCAACAGTGAAGCAATGTGGTTTACGGGGAATTCTCAAAATAATCCCAGTGTTGGTGATGTGGTGATCTTTCAAAAGTATGCAGCACTGTATCCAAATTGGCGCGATGGTTTCTACCGTACGCGGACAAGTACAAATTTTACAGCAGATACCTATATCAAACGTTTTGGGCTTACGTTATCGCTTACCGCAGAGACTTATTGGAAAGGCCTGAGCAACCAATGGGATAATAATCCAGGTTATCCTTCTTACTACTTAACGACTGATAATGTCTTACACGAGTATACCGAAGCGGATAAGCAAGATTTATACCTCTCTTTCCTCTATTATCCAGATCAGTTTGTGGGCACAGTACTGGAAAATAGGTTTCAAATAAAAGGCCATTTCCGCGGCAGCAAGGATTTTGGGGATTGGCTGCGCTTGTCGCTTTTTGTACTCAATTTCGCAGACTACAATCCAGGCTATCTGGATCAGACAGGTGTCTACGTGAAAAATGCAAATGGTGCACCGTATTTCGGCATGGAACTTAAACTTAAACTCAAGTAGACAATACAATGATAGTGAGATTACTGAATTATATAGCGTATACATTTTTAGCCTTGGTACTAGTCAGCATCAGCAGCTGCTCAACTGAATATACAGATCCCGAGGAAATCCATCTTTCCTTTGATGTAGATACGAGTAAATTGAACCTTCCGGAAGGTACAGTTATTTCCTTTTCGGAAGCTAATCTAACGATGATCGACTACAACCGTTGGAACCAAATGTTAACATATTCGATCACAGATGTGGAGTCGGGTGTACACATCCCGAAAGGATATTATTATACTATAATCTTTAAAGCAAACATGCACTATACGTTAAATGCTGAAGAAATTACCGTACCCGTAAGTTGTTATGTGAATGGACATATTGCGGGAATTTCTTCTCGTTCACAGAATATGTTGGATCCTGAAATGAGGGCAACACTGCCTTTGGAAAGGAGCACGCAATGAAATATTTAGGCAGTTTGTTGACGATAGCCATTGTTGCGTTGTTTTTCCCTCTTAAGGGACAGGAGCAAGATAGTTCGAAGCTTTCAGTGGTAGAGCGATCACAGGAACGCTTGTCACCTATGTTGGACCTACAGCTGCAACGTGCAGTAAATCCGGCGATTCGTTTTTACAGTTCCAATCTTTCGTATACACAGATGGTTGTGGAGCTGTACAGTTCCAAACAGGATGAAGCCCTAATACAGCAGCAGGGGAACGAACGTGAAGGATTTGGCTTTTCATTAAACTCGCTTTTGGCGCAAAGTGAAAATACAAGGGCTTGGGGAAGTGCCTATTACGATGCGGGAACGCGTCGTGGGATCAATTGGAACCTGAGCTCGGACTATGACCGGATTTATCCCTATACCACAACTGATACCCTTGGTGCTGGAGATTTAAAAGGTGAAACCTATGCTTTTGCCGGAGGATACGCGAAGGAATTACAAAAATACCTCTGGGGTATTTCGGGATCCTTACGAAATGAGCAGGAATATGGACGGCAAGACCCGCGGGTGAGAAACCGGATCAGCGATTTTGAAGTGACACTAGGTGGAGCTTATAAGTTGCCCCGATATGCAGTAGGGCTCCATGCCGGGTATAATTTCTACAAACAGGCACAAACGATAACGGAATTGTCCAACACGTTCGTTCGTAACACCACCCCGGTAATAAGTATGACGGGCCTCGGCACTGCTCTGCACCTTTCGACGAATGAGTCCGGCTATTCCTATGAAGCGAATACGACGAAAGTAGGGCTTGACCTTTATCCGCGCTATGGAAAGGGATTACTATTGAAGATTGCTTATGAGTACGATAAACTAGATAAGATTTTAGAAGGGGCATCTGCACTACATACGATGCAAAGAATGGAGGAAGATCGTTTAAAAACTCAGGCTGGATGGATGGATATACAGGATAAACAGAAATGGTCCGTTTTAGCAGGTTACGACTATCGGCATCGGGTGGGATCGGAAATTCTGGTAGCGAACTATGATGAGGGAAATTCTACAGGTGTTATACCGCTCTCCAACCGTGGTATGATTCCTTACTACCAAGAAAATATCCACCAGCTGGCTGTGGAGGGTTTGTACGAGTGGGGAAATCAAGAACGATGGTATGTAAAGCCGCAGTGGACTTACCAAAGTAACCGTACCGACTATCGGGATCCCGCGCGTTTCCTGGAGTGGAAACACCTGAACTATACATTACAAGCAGGCGTATCCCGCGTGATACGTAAGCACCTCTTGTTTTTCAACCTGTGTGGACAATATACGCAGGCCGTTGCCGCGGATATGGATATTTCCAATACCTTATCGAACTTGTCTGGAACAAGCATAGCTCTTTATACCGCACTTGATAGGTTGAACGCGGAGGTGGAACAGGCAAACTACCGCTTCTTGGCGAATGATAATTACAGTATAAAAGCGGACTTTCGCTGGGAATGGCAATTGTTTGCGAACAAATCCCTTTTTGTACAACCAAGCTACCAGAGAGGTTGGTATGTCGATCAGGTTAAAACACAGTATTACCAAGTTAAACTAGGCTTAGCACTTTAAAAAATAACAGCGGGTTCGTCGCGAAGCTGAACGATCTTGTTAGAGGAAGTTGCTTAATTATAGGTAAATAAGATAAATAAAAAAGTAATAATATAAAATGAAACGTATCATGAAGAACAAAAACATGATTTATGCCTTGCTTTTGGTGGGAGCTTTTGCTTCCTGTCAGAAGGATAATCTGGGAATCAATACGCAAGAGGATACCGCAGGTAAGGTGAATTTTAAGTTGACCGCAACGAACGGTGGGCCAACATTCCGGACGGGATATAGCGAAGGAGAAGATAAGCTGGCGGTAACTTGGCTTACGGGGGATAAGATCGGCTTGTTTAGCGTTGTGGACAACGAAGCGAAAAATGCGAATGCAACCTTTTCAATTAAGGAAGATGCTGATATTACCAACAGCGGTAAATCAGCGGTTTTTTCAGGTGAATTGAGTCAGAGTGCAGATTGGGATATGAATTTTTATGCGTATTATCCCTACAACGCTTCGGCAGGTACGGATCCTACAAAAATTCCGGTATCGGTAGCCGAACAGGTCATCGACGGGAAGGAATCCACACATTTAGCGACCTACGATGTGATGGTGGCTGATCCATTGACGGCCGTGCAGGCTGGTGCGGAAGATACCAACTTGGATTTTAAACATGTGATGGCTATCGCCGACTTTACAATCAGTTTGCCAACTGGAGCAGAAACACAGGAAGTTAAAGAAATCAAGATTCTCCGTGCAGATGGTACAAGTATTCCAACGGGAGGTACATTGAATATTACAACGGCAGATGCCAGTGATCGTTTGAAAGTAACAGCTGCGGAAACGAATCAAAGTGTAGCGCAGATTACAACAGTCCAGAACGTCAGCCTGGCGGCAGGTGAATCTTTTCAGGCACGCGTTGCGGTTATTCCGGCAGATTGGACCGATAAGACAGTTTCTGTCGTTGTTACAACGGATAAAGGAACGTATCAATTCGATAAAACAGGAATGCTGCTAGAAGCTGGAAAACGCTATACAAGCACGCTTGCATTGGAGAATAAACTGGCTGTTAATATCGGTGATTACTACTATGCGGATGGTACTTGGTCAACCGTACAAAATACGGCAAAGAAAACGGTAGGTATTGTTGTGTACGCAGGACAGGAAGGTGGTGCGATCAATGGTTTCGTAGCTTCGCTACAGGACGTTAACAATGGGCTTAACGGAAAAATCTATCAATTCAAAATACCAGAATTACCAGGCGCATCAAGTGCTAATAATATTCTGAGCGGTACTCAAGCCGATTGGGCGGGGCAGTCCCATGCTCAGATTGTAGCCGCTAAAAGAACAGAAGACGGTTACAAGGACATGAACTTTATTTTACAGTCTGTGGATTATGCACCGGAAGGGGTTACAAACGGCCCGGCAGCACAAGGTAAATGGTATACACCTGCAGTAAACCAATTATATAGCCTGAATAATCATACGGAAAATATCGAGGCAAGTTTAACTGCTATTGGTGGAGCATCAATGATAGAAAAAAGCTATTGGACGAGTACGGAGTATAATACTGGAAATGCTTCATCGAGTCTGACTACACGGAACGTTTTTACGGTGACCTTGGCAAATATTTCACCTGTAGGAGCTACACGAGCGGATAACAAGGTGAACCCTTTACGTCCTTTTCTTACCTTTTAATGCAACATCGAATAAAGAAAATAATACAGCACAGTCCCGAACGCCAACAGGAGACGTGCTCCATAAATACACCATAAATTTAACAAATTGAAAAAGAATCAACTATTTAGTCTAATGGCCGTAGGCTTGTTATTAGGCACCGTGAGTATCACTTCTTGTCAGAAACAAGATGCATTTAATGAAGAGGCAGCTACAACAGAGACCGTAGCCTTGCAAAGTTATACGCTAAACTTTGGCTTGTCCGACCAATTGGGAAATAAAGAACTGCTCGGTGCACGAGCTATTTTCAAAAATCTAGCGACAGGTGAAACACATATTGTAACGGCGAATGGCGACGGTACGGTAACAGCTGATTTACCGCAGGCAGACTATGAAGTGGAAATTTCGGGCTACATTCCGCAATTGATCAATGGTCGCACGCAAAACCGTCGGGTGAGTGCGACGCAACAATTGTCTCCATCTTTCCGCAGTAGCGAAGCACAAGCACTAACGCTTACCTTATCCGTCAATCCCTTGGCTGATTTTAAAATTGAAGAAATCTACAATGCGGCTTCTGGAAATGGAATCCGGGATCAATTCTTCAAGATTACCAATACATCAAATGTTCAGGTTAACGCGGCTGGTTTAGTGATTGCAGAGGCTGGATTGCTCAACACGAACAATCGTGTCTATACACCTGAAATCCGTGACACGGCCTTTGCGGCCTTTGCGCTTTGGCGGGTACCAGAGGGGATCGATTACAATATTTATGCTGGTGAATCGATTATTTTAGCGAACCAAGCCCAAAATCATACAGGTGGATTGGATTTAACAGGTGCTGATTTTGAATGGTATAATCCAGGAGCGACTAACGACCAAGATAATCCGAGTGTAGACGATATGGAAATTATTTTCTCCTACACACCAAATATTTGGGTGATTCAACAAGCAGGCAATCGCAGCTATGCTATCGGCTATATTCCGGTAGATAATGCAACTTTCTTGGCTAACTATAAATATTCGCCAACGTATCTAAACTCAGCAGGAAATCCAACAACGGTTACAAATACTTATGCCTTTCCAAACAGTTGGATCTCAGACGGGGTAAATATTGCGCCTGCAGCAAGTTGGATTCAAAATATGCTGGGGAGTAGTATCGATGCTGGAAAAACGGGCATTGATAATACCAACTATTATGGAAAAAGTCACCAACGTAAAAAGGTCAATGGTGTTTTGCAGGATACCAATAATTCCAGCAATGACTTTACATACGGTGGAAGTACGCCTACTTTATAGGTCTTGATTTTTGGTAAAGTCGTAAGGTAAAAAGACCTTGCCTTACGACTCCCAACAAACTTACCACAAGGTAAGGCTTGATATAAATTAAAATACGAATGCAAGGATTGGAGTTTGATGACGCACATCATCTCAACTCCATCGAGCGAACAAAAATAAAAAATAAACAGATGAACTCAAAAATGATAATTAGAACCGGACAAGCGATGCTATTTGCAGCGGCTTTGTTCTCGACCACATTGTCTGTGCATGCAGAAAGAAATCTGAATCCTGTACTTACGGTACAAGAGACTGCTCTCGTCTATACAGCTGCAGAAGCTACCTCTTTTTTTGCTAACGGGAGGAACTTGTCTTACACGGCGCCCGCTGGAACGGTAACAGTTTACATCGATCTTGATGAAAACGTGGGTGGTTTTGAACGTTGGGCGGATTTGCATTCAGGTAAGGGCATCAAATTGCTTTTGAAACCGAATGGTCAGGTCGTTGCTGTACAGGATGGTGTAGAATTATCCTTGCGTCAGATCCAGTTTAACTATACTGGTGGGGTAGATGCCTATTGGGATGAATTGGCCGAAAACGACGCAACGAACAGTATCGTTGTACAGAAACACTAAGTTTTATTAAGCTGGCACTATCCTTAAGGCGTTCGGGTTGCTGGCTGTAAAGATACTTACCGACAGGGCTTGTTGTCTTGCTGCCCTGCTGTAACGTAAATGCAAGACGGAAATAAAAAATTAAAATGGGAAAAGAGGCAGGCCTCTTAAAAAAAATAAAAGATGAAATATATACTTTATGTGATAACCTTTGCTTTCTTAACAGGATTTACTTCTTGTAGTAAAAGCGATGAAGAATCTGTTATTGCTGTTCAACAGATCACTCTACAATCTACAGTAGGGTTAGTTGTGGGAGGATCACAGCAATTGAACATTACGATAAGTCCAACGAATGCAAATAGACCTTATGATTTAGTGTGGACAAGTAGTAACACAAATATTGTAACTGTAGATGAAAAAGGTTCTTTGACAGCTGTGGGAACCGGAACTGCTACGGTCCGTGTAGAATTGTTTGAAAATGGCATTTCGCAACAGATTGCTGCTTCGACTACCGTTACGGTCGAGAACTATACAATGAGCCTAACCGAGACAACGGGTAATCTGGAAATCGGAAATACGCTAACATTAACCCCTGCGGTAGGGCCTTCTGGCGCGACTTACACGCTTGAATTTTCTTCTTCGAATGAAACAGTAGCCTCTGTAGATGCAAGTGGGGTGATCACAGGTAGAAATGTCGGCGAATCTACTATTACAGTAAAGATTAAGGAACAACCTACCGTAACGGCCACCTACAAGGTAACCGTAGGTGCAGGTGAAGTAACACCAGGATCTGGACTTGATGACATTCCAGATGGAGGGAGCTGGTAAGCCCTCATTACACAAGTTTTTGCTGTTGATTATTGGGTTGTCATTGATTTGCTCTACTGACAGCCCGATAATCAAGTTCTTGGTTTTAATAAAAACAGCTTTCTATTTTCTTTTAAGGAGCACAAACAGTCTGGAAAGCCATACTGTTGATCGCGAAGATTTTTTTTACGAAAAACAGTGCTATGCAAATGATAAATTTTGAATTGATAAATAAGTCCTTCGAGGCACAAGGATATATGTTGACAGAAAAAAGATGGTTCGTAGCGGAATACCTCAGTGGATGCCGAGAATTTAGTAATACAGAAGAAGTGTGGATGGCACTTCGTGAAAGAAATCCCGTCAGTTGGGCGACAGTTAGCTTATGTATCAAACTTTTGAGACGGTTGGGCTGGATAGAGGTGTTTGACGATGAAGATAGTAGAAAGAAAAAATACCGATGGATTGATAATGCATAAAATACCGCTAATTATTATAGCTGTTTTAAACGGTGAAAAACCGTTATGTACATTAGGTTCGGATGGTAATGATTAAATATCGGTTTATGAAAGTTTTATATTATGTCTTATGGACAATGTGCCTGCTTCAGCTTTGTTTTTTTCTGTTTATGCCTCTTGGAGGACCAATATTTATATGGACTATCTTGAAGACTGGTCTTTACAAAGAAAAGAGTTTTACGTATTTTACTCATTCAGTGCTCTCAGCAGAATTGATTCCTTGGTTAAATAGAGCTTTTGCGCTAGCCTACTTTGGTTCTATTGTATGTTGTCTTTCCACTATTTTGATGTATCGAAATAACAAAAGTAGAACATATAACGCTGGAATAATCTTAGGAATCATTCCATTGGTCATATTGTTTATAGGAAAGTTGATGAGAATGTTTTCGCCTTATTCTAATGTATGGTGATTAAAAACCGTGAAGTACATTAAGTTCGGATTGTAATGATTAAATATTGGTTTATGAAAGTTTTATATTATGTCTTATGGACAATGTGCCTGCTTCAGCTTTGTCTTTTCCTGTTTATGCCTTTTGGGGGACCAATATTAATATGGACTATTTTGAAGACCGGTCTTTACCAAGAAAAGAATTTTACATATTTTACTCATTCAGTGCTCTCAGCAGAATTGATTCCTTGGTTAAATAGAGCTGTTGCGCTAGCCAACTTTGGTTCTATTGTATGTTGTCTTTCCACTATTTTGATGTATCGAAATAATAAAAGTAAAAGATATAACGCTGGAATAATCTTGGGAATCATTCCATTGGTCATATTGTTTATAGGAAAGTTGATGAGAATGTTTTCCCCTTATTCTAATGTATGGTGATTAAAAACCGTGAAGTACATTAAGTTCGGATTGTAATGATTAAAAATAACGTGAATAAATATATTAAATATGTATTGTGTGGCTTTTATATGGCATCTTGCTATTGGGGCGGCTTGTCCAGGGCCGATACACTTGCCACATTTTCTAAACCATTTCTGCTCCAGAAAAAGCAGTACATTGCCTCAGGTCGTATCGTAGCGGATAATGGAACGCCCATACTAGGTGTGTCTGTAACAGAAAAGGGGACGGGAAATACGGTTATGTCTTCGTCCGACGGTACCTTTCGGTTGTTGGTCGCCTCCGCAGAGTCGGTCCTTGTATTTTCCCATATCGGTTATCTGAAGAGGGAATTCTCCGCACATATGCTTACACCTGAAATCACCCTATCGCCCGATGATAGCTCGCTTGAACAAGTCGTAATTACCGGCTACCAAAAAATCAACAAAAGTCGTTTCACCGGTTCGGTAAGCCAGGTCGGAAAAGAAAACATCGATCGCTCGGGCTATGTCGATGTATCACGGATGCTACAGGGGGCTGCTGCGGGCGTGAGTGTACAAAATGTTTCTGGAACTTTTGGGGCGACTCCCAAGATACGGATACGTGGTAATGCATCTATTAGTGCAAACCAAGAACCGCTTTACGTACTCAATGGTGTGCCTATTTCGTCGCCGGCGAATGTATCGGTTAGCCAATTGTACTCGGGGGATCCAGCTTCTTTGCTGGGCTCGGCTATTGCAGGATTAAATGCACAAGATATCGAAGATATTGTTATCCTAAAGGATGGTGCGGCAACCTCGCTTTACGGAACACGAGCTGCGAATGGTGTGATTTCGATTACGACGAAAAGTGGAAAAAAGAACAGTCGAAATATTAATTTTAGTACGTCTATTACCTTGGGCATTAAACCCAGTATTCAAAATTATAATGTAATGAATTCTGGTCAGGAAATGGATTTCTACAAGGAACTCTATGACTTAGGGTATTTTTCGGATAACAATTGGCCATCTGCTACTGGTGCGTTTACTGATGCTTACCGACGCTACGCTTTGCGGGAAATTGATCAACAGGAGGCCTATGCCGAATTGGATAAATCGGCAGCTGTTAACACAGATTGGTTTGACGTACTTTTCCGAAATAACATTTTACAAGAACATGCGCTATCTTTTTCGGGGGGAAGAGAGCGTTATACCTATCATCTTTCAGGAAGCTATGCCAACGATAATGGGCAGACTATTGGACATAACATGGATAGGATGACGACTGATTTCCGGTTAACATCTGATATCACCAGCAAATTGCATGTTGATTTAAACGTGAATTGGAACCACCGAAACCAAATGGCTCCTGGTACTTTCAATAGCGGAACGGTTTATTCCGATGTGGCTCGTAATTTTGAAATCAATCCAGCGATTTATGCGATATCTACCGCGCGATCGATGTACCCTTATAATGCGGATGGCTCGTATAAGTATTACCTAAATAACTACGCCGATTTCAATATCATTGAAGAACTTAACGAAAATTTTACCGCACTGGATGTAAACGAATGGCGTGTACAACTCCGGCCGAGTTATCAATTGTTCTCTAATTTGCGGTACGACCTTACCCTGGCAGCCCGTGCTAGTCGCTCGGGAACGGACCACATTATCACAGAGAGGTCAAATGTAGCAAATGCTTACCGCGTAGACTACAACGATGCTTTACGTGAGGCGAATGAATTGTTATATCGTGATCCTACAGATCCTAATGCATATTATGAAAGTATCCTTCCAGAAGGAGGTTTCCGAAGGACCAACAATTATAAGGGACGGTCATATAATATGCGTCATTCGTTGAACTTCAAGGACAGTTGGGGCGATCATCTTTTGGATATTACAGCAGGTTTCGAATTCAACAACGATAGGGTGGATAGAACCTACCAAAAATATATTGGCTATATGCATTATTCAGGAGGTACGGTGAACACAAGTGACCTCGCCTTGCTTCAGGTGGAGCAAACGGATGAAAAGCTGTATGAGGAGACGTTTACTAATCAATATTTGCTAGGCTATTACTTATCGACCCAATACTCTTACAGAGAGCGCTATAATGTGGAACTTGGTGGACGATTGGATGCAAGTAACATGTTTGGCAAAAGTGTACGTTCGAGGTTTTTGCCGAACTATAGTTTTGGCCTGTCTTGGAATGTGGATAAAGAATCCTTCATGCAGCGGATGCTATCTTCTGCTGTACTGCAATATTTGAAACTTCGCGGGAGTTATGCTCTTCGTGGAAACGCCTACCAAACATCCCCGACACGTAATGCTGCTTATGCAAATGCCGTGCGCCTCGATTCCGAAAATAGCGAGCAGGTGATCGATATATTATCACCTGAATTGTATAGCTTGACCTGGGAGAAAGACTTTATTGCCAATGTAGGACTAGAGCTCGGTTTATGGAATAAAATAGACTTAGCATTAGATGTTTATGACCGTAAAAATAAAGATTTAATTAGCTCGTCGACAGTGGCCTTAGAACAGGGCTTTGGAACGAAGGTCA
The DNA here is from genome assembly GCF_965644235.1 of Sphingobacterium sp. LRF_L2. Lineage (NCBI taxonomy): Bacteria > Pseudomonadati > Bacteroidota > Sphingobacteriia > Sphingobacteriales > Sphingobacteriaceae > Sphingobacterium > Sphingobacterium sp. LRF_L2. The sequence goes on from NZ_CBFFRI010000012.1 coordinate 141,679, forward strand.
TTAATTTTGCAACCATGCAAAACAGAGGCTTTGACATTACACTTGGACTTAAAAACCTTGCAGGATCTCCAGATTGGAATTGGAGCATGCAGGCTGTATACGGTTATGTGCAAAATAAGGTAATCGGAGGGGAGTTGAAGTCTTCGTTGTTGACACAGATAACACGTTCTACAGGTTACCCCTTGGATGGCTATCCGCTGGAGGGACTATTTGGTTACAATTATACATCGTTGGATAGCGAAGGTCGTCCCGTATTTTCAAATGCTGGGCGTGACGCCCAAGGTATTACCTCTAGTGCGACGGACCGTAATTTGGTAAGTTATGTGGGCTCGCGTCAGCCTATTGGGACAGGATCTATTTCACAAAATATAGGTTATAAAGGCTTAGAATTGCGTGTGATGTTTACGTTTGCTTATGGTCACAAAGTATTTATGTCGCCCATTGCCTCGCGTACCTATACCGATTATGCCGCTACTTCAGGCGATTTAGCATACCGTTGGATGGGGCCTGGAGATGAAGCGTATACCAATGTACCAGGATTGCTCAGCAGTATACAGCGTCTTTACCTTTCCACAGTTTCTAATATGGATGAACTGGCATATAACCGAAGTAATCTACGCGTGGCGGATGCGAGTACGATTCGGCTGTCAGAATTGATGATTTCCTATGAACTTGCGCCTCATCTGCTGGATCGGCTGGGAAAAATCAAACGCGCCCGCGTCAGTTTTTCTGGGAATAATCTGAAATATTGGGCAAGTAAGAAATTGAAGGGAGTAGATCCTGATCTTTTGCTTACGGGTACTGCCTTGCCGAATCCGGTAAGCTATTCGTTCCGGATTGTTGCAGGATTTTAAAATTTAAGATGACATGAGAGAAATAAAACATATAGTTTTACTCGGCTTGTGGGTTTTGTTTGGAAGTTTGTCTTCTTGTAATAAATACCTCAATGAGCCCTATGACAACCGCGTGGAGTTGACAACTGTGGCAGATTATCGGGCGTTGTTGTCGCAGGCTTATCCAGAACGGCAGGATCTTTTTACCGATATACTAACGGATGACTATCACCACTACGCGTCGATGATGCAGGCAAGTTTGACGGCAACCTATGTTCCGTTGTATCTGTGGCAAGATGATTATGTGGAGGGAACGGCTACGCCAGCACGTGCTTACGCACACTACTATGAAAAAATATACCTGGCAAATACGGTGATTGCCGAAGTGATGCTTTCACAAGGTGATCAAGCTGCACAGGAAGCGCTGCTAGGTGAAGCCTTGGTGGTGAGGGCTTATAGCTATTTTTCTTTGGTAAACCTGTTTGGCAAGCATTACGATAAGACTACGGCGATTTCGGATCTCGGCGTGCCACTCGTATTGGAAGTGACGACGGAAAACAACCCGACGTTTCATCGGGCTACAGTGGACGCTGTCTACCAACAGATTGAGAACGATATGGCTGAGGGCTTGAGGCTTATGGAGAAGCATGAGCAGCTGCTGTCTACCAATCCTTATCACTTTCGATTGGCTTCCGTGTATGCCTTTTTTACGCGTCTGTATCTTTATAAAGAACAGTGGGACGAATGTGTGACCTATGCGAATAAGTCTTGGGAGCTATCGGCCGCTGTATTAAGGGATATGGCTGCTGCGGTAACCTTATTAAAAAGCTACGACATTGCCTATTTTGCACAGGAGTTTATGAATCCTTCGACAAACAAAAATATCTTATTGGCGAATCAAAGCGATGTGTTTTTAACACGGCCTACGGGATTTCGCTTGTGTGGGTTTTATCCAGCACATTCCGTGTATTATTCTTTCCCCCAGAATGACTATCGATACAGTTTGTTCAGTGCTGGCGGAACAGTAATCGACAGCATTACTAACCATGTGAAGTATGCACAACAGCCAAATCAACCGAATATTGGTGTGTCACGTTACGATTGTTTCACCACCGAAGAAGTGTTGCTGAATAGGGCAGAGGCCCTGATGCGGAAAACGACAGCGGATAGGACTTTGGCCCTAGCGGATTTGGAATTGATGCGTCAAAATAGGCTGTTGACTTATACAAACTTAAATTCGACGGCATTGACTGATGATGATATATTGGCCCTGATATGGAGTGAACGACGAAAGGAATTTTTGGGACAGGGGATGCGGTGGTTTGATATCAAACGTTTAAAGCTTTCGGTGGAACATCGTCTATCCCGTACATCAGCACAGCCGGATGCGGTATTGACTGCAGACGACCCAAGGAAAGTGTTACAGATTCCGGTAAGTGCACGTGCTGGAAATCCGGTTTTAGAGAACGAATTAAACCCTCGGTAAGGAAAGTAATCATGAACGAACGTAATATGATAGGTATAAAGAAAAAAGTAATGTTGTTTGGGCTGATCGGCATTTGTTTACTTGCGTCGGTGAGTTGTCGAAAGGAAGAACGCGTGGTCACAGAAGAAGCTGTTGATTATTTTGCTATTATTGATAAGCCGAAAGATAAATGGAACGCCTTGGATTCCCTATGTGATACCATTTATAACGACTATGGCGTTAAAATTATTTACGAATATACACCCCGTATTTTAGATGGAACAACATTCTTTGTCCCCCCTAATTATGAAAAAGCATTGGCTTATGTACAGGTTGTCGTGCGGGGATTTTGGCTGAAACCACTGAAAGAAGAGTTTCCCGAATATTTTGAAAGTGAAACACCGCGTGAGTTTGTTATGGTAGGTGGCTATGTGCATTTTAATGATATTACCGTAACGGGAGCTGCAGCAGGAGCTGGTTTGAATGCGCAGTTTTACAGATTGGGAATGGGAGGTGTCAATAATTTTGATAAAACGAGCCCATATACCTTAATGCAGACGATGGCTACACTTTACCATGAGCATGCCCATCAGCAAGATCATAAATATGGTCGTGGCTATCTGTATGATCGCGTTTCCCAAGGGGAGTATTATGGATTAAATTATGGAGGCAAATTGACATCGCAGGCGAATGCGGATGGATTTTTTATGCCTTATGGCGGTTATGCTCCTGAAGAGGATTTTGCAACTTCCGTGGAATCGATGGTACTATACGATAAAGCTACAATTGAATCGATGGCTGAAGCAAATGAAAAACTAAAGACAAAATATGAAATGGTACATGCTTATTACCTCGAAAAAGGAATGGATCTCCATCGTTTGCATGAAGTCGTTGATTCTGTCATTTATAAAACAACATATTGATAGGAGACAGATGTTATGATGAAATATTTTTATAGTGTACTATGGCTATTCCTGTTGCTTTCTTGCGAGAAGGATACGATCACTCGTTCGGTATCAGAAGCGGAGGCTAGGCAAGAACAATTGATCGAAGATTTGAAAACAGCATTGCAGTCCGCTGAGAATGGTTGGGTGATGATGGTGAAAAGTTCGTTGAGTGAAAAGATTTATACACCTGTCGTGATGAAGTTTGATACCGTTAAAAATAAGGTCGATATCGTAACGGTATACGGCCTAACGGATACTGTTGATACGTATTTCAACATTAACACAGGAACCTCGTATCCTTTGTTGACTTTTACTACGGGATCTATCATAACTTCGTTGTATCGTTTAGGTGCGCAGGCTTCTGATTTGACAGATCATATTTTTAAAGTGTTGTCGGTAAGTGCCGATAGTATTCAGCTGCAGTGTTATCGAGGCGGATCCATTTATTCAGCAGAAGGAGGGACAAGCTATACGTTGTTTCGAAGACCTGAAGATTGGAAGTGGGCCGATAATGATAGGTATTTTAATCTGGATAATACGAGTGAATGGACTTCAACGTTTTTAAATAGCAGCAAGCGCGTAACCTTGTCGATTTTGGATCCACAAGGAGTGGAGCAAACGAAATCGATGATTTACAACAATTCGATTACGACGACTTCTTTGACGACCTTCCGTCGTAGTGATCCTTTTGCGAAAGATGCATCTGCACAGGGATTTTTACCTTTTTATTTATTTTGGATGTATTTTTACAAATCAAATACAGGATACCAGACCGCCGTTACAATTGGCCATAATGCCCTATCTTTTTATCCATTTACCGTAACCCAAAATGTGTCGACCAGTACAAATGTGAGGTCGCTTATCGAATACTTCGGAACATATTATTTTGTTGCGAAAGAGGTAACCAAGAATGGTTCGCAATTAACGGTAGAATTCGTTGCTTATGGTAGTCAGGGCCAGGAACTGTTATCTACTTCGTATATTTTGAATTAGGTTTTATATGTTTTTTTTCAATAGATGATGTCCAAAATTTCATTTTTCCGACTAGTTTGCATCCTTCTTTTTTTTAGTGCATGTAAGAAGGATGATCTTCCAAGTAATACAGAGCAGGGGAGAACAGTAATGGTATACATGGCCGCAAACAATAGCTTGAACGGTGATGCTTACACAAATATAAACCAAATGGAAAGAGCTTATCAGGGAATAAATGGAACGTTATTAGTGTATGCGCGCTTGAAAAATAGCAGCCCTGCAATATATGCGATCCAGCATGATACGGGAAGTGAAATTGCCAGTACAGTAATAAAAACCTATAACGAGCACAACTCCTCTGATCCGGAGATTATGTCTATGGTTATTTCTGATATGGAAGCGTTGGTGCCCGCAGCTTCCTATGGACTGGTTCTTTGGTCTCATGCGACGTCCTGGCATCCCGACCCCACGATAAAACTAAAATCTTTTGGCGATGATGCAGGGGAAACAATGGATATTCAGGACCTGAAGACGGCATTGCCACCGAACTTGGATTTCCTTCTTTTCGACGCTTGTTCGATGGCCAGTGTGGAGGTGTTATATGAGTTGAAAGGTAATGCGCGCTATACAGTGGCATCACCAGCAGAGGTTATTTCGGTAGGTATGCCTTATGATAAGATGCTTGCCAATTTATTTGATGAGGATTTGGAGGCTGGGCTCGAAAGTGCAGCAAAAGCTTACTACGACTATTATCAAGCACAGACAGGATTATACCAGTCTGCAACAATATCGGTAATTGATAACGATAAACTGGACATATTAGCCTCCGCGGTAAGCAGTTTTCTGGCAGAATATCAACATACCTGGACATCTTTAATCCGGGATGAAATACAACGATTGGATTTCGCAGAAGGGTCTCCTACGGCAGGTTTTGACCTCTTAGACTTTTATACGCAGAATTTTCCAGAAGCTGATCTGCAAGATTTGAAATCTGCAATCGATGCTTGTGTACCTTATAAAGCTTCCACGGCTTTATTCAATGGCAAGGCCGTCAACACCTATTGTGGATTGTCAATGTACATACCACATGTGGATAACACTTGGGTACACCCTTATTATCAATCGTTGAGTTGGTACTCGGCAGGAAATGCACAGGTTATTTTTAGTTGGGTAGAGTAGGCTGATTTGGTTTAGAGAAGAATTAGATAATGAACAAATTAATAGTTTTACTGTTTGTTGGCTTTATGATGCTAACAACAATTGCATTTAAAGAAGATCGCCATGGAGGGATGGAGTCTTTTTTTAAAACGGATAGTTTGAGGGATCTTTACAGTAAGAACATCAAATTATGGCCAAAACCGACAGTTGATACAGGGGTTGAATGGACAGAATTAATGCCTTTGCCTGATTTCGATAGTTCTTATTTTGCGTTAATCGAACGTCCAGATATCGTTTTGGGGAAGATGTTATTTTTTGATCCTTTACTTTCAGGTTCTAATCAAATTTCGTGTAGCACCTGCCACAATCCGCAAAATTCATGGGGTGATAAACTCTCTACATCAATAGGTCATGATCATCAGGAGGGAAAGCGTAACACGATTTCGTTGTTGAATGTACACGCGCGCAAGACTTTTTTTTGGGACGGACGCGCAACGACATTGGAAGAGCAAGTGAAAAGTCCTATAGCCGCACACGATGAAATGGCTATGGATCCAAAAAAGCTTCCTGGAAAATTGCGTAAATACAAAGGATATAAGAAACTTTTTAAAGAAGCTTACGGTACGGAAAAGTTTAATTTCGACCATATTGCACAGGCTTTGGCTGCTTTTCAACGGACAATCAGTAGCCGGCAAAGTCGTTTCGATCGCTTTCTGAAGGGTGAATATAAAATGCTCAACGATCAGGAAATACGTGGACTGCATCTGTTTCGCACAAAGGCGCGTTGCATGAATTGTCATTATGGACAATATTTTACCGATGAGGAGTTTCATAATATCGGCTTGACTTATTACAAGCGGAAGTATGAAGATTTGGGACGATACCATGTTACGGGAAATGTCGATGATGTAGGGAAATTCCGTACGCCTTCTTTACGTGACATTATGAATACTGCACCATGGATGCATAATGGGCTTTTCGATAACATTACAGGACTGCTTAATATTTACAATAGCGGTATGCAGATGAACACGGCTAAACCTGAAGTCAAAGCGCTGGATCCAATGGCACCTGTAACCGATCCCTTGATGAAACCTTTGAAACTAAGTAAGCAAGAAATACAGGACGTGATTGCATTTCTAGGTGCTATAACGGCAACAGAATATAAAATGCGTAGACCGGAACAATTGCCAAGGGATTAACCCTTGGCTCTCGTCCGATTATAGAAGAAGGCTAAAGTAATTCTTTTCGTAAAGCGCGTAGGCAGTTGCTGATGTGGTATTCTACTGTGGAAACAGAGATCCCCAATCGTGTTGATATTTCTTTATAAGTGAGATATTCACGACGACTAAGATAGAAGACCGTTCGAGCGGGTTCTACTAGTTTTTCCATCTGCTTTTCTATGCGTTGTTCTATTTCTTTATATTGAAGTTGCACATCCGGACGGTCGTAATCCGCGTTTTGATCTTCAGGCATATCTTCTAAGGCAAGAATTTCCATTCGTCGTACATATCGAAAGTGATTTAGAACTTGAAATTTGCAACACCGTGTAAGATATTTCTCCATGTCCAGCCGACTGTCAAATTTTACCTGTCGTTCCCATAAATCTAAAAAGATGTTTTGTGTCAAATCTTTTGCGGTCTCTTTATCTTTAAGATAGTAGCTGCACATGTCATAGACAGTGTACCAATATGACTTAAATAGTTTTTCAAAAGATCGTAACTTCCCGAAAGTCCACATTTTTTTTAGCGTTAATATATTTTGAAACGGCACCAAAGTGCATGACCAAATATAGAGTTATTTAGAATAATTACAAATAAGAATGTAAAAAAAATGAATGTTTTAACAGCTTGTTATACAGTTCTTCCTGTTAAGGATGGATAAGGGATGTTGTTTGTTGATGACTTTTGTAGTTACTGCTGCATCAATTAAAGCGATAGTAGAGTGAGATACTTCCATATTGGTGCGCGCTGGCATTGCTCTTGATTTCTTTTGTGCGGAAGCTGATGCTGTAGTCAATAGTGAATTTAGGACTAGAATAGTTGAATCCTATTTTTTGCTCAAATACAAATGGTCTTATTGGAAAGGTGACAGGACTCTTACTATTAAATAGGCTGCCTTGTACCGTAGCGTCGTAAACTATATAGTTAAATTGCGGCTTTGCATAGATATATAGTTCCCGTTGTGCGAGTTTTTTTGTACGACTGTTATGACTTGCTGAGGAATTTTGATAGGATGTTTGAAAGAGTTGATTAATATGTCCTGTTCTGACAACAAATCCAACGCCAGTGCTGTTAAAGCTAGTGCCTATATTTACGTAGCTTTCCAGCGCAAGGTCTAACGATTGTTGGCGATTACGCAGAAGAAGCTGGCTGTATTCTGCATGTAGATCGGCCGTAAGACTATTTCGTATCTGATGTTCCCAACCGCTGGTTTCGTAAAGGCCTACAGTCTTATGCAGCAGGCTTTGCGCACGGCTGGATAACGAATTAGGACCTAATGTGCCCAATGCGAGACCTATTTTCCAGACGGATTCTCGCTTATAATAAAAATTAGCCTGTGCTTTTCCATATAAATATCCAGCAAATGGCCGATCTTGTAGTTCAGCTTCTGGTACATAGGCTGACAAAGGGGTGAATATTTTTTGTCCCAATGAAAATTCATAGATAACCTTTTCTTGTTGAGGTTTTAACTTCTGTTGATCTGTTGCTCTACGATAGAAAAAGAACAGCCCATTACTGTAATAGCGATCTTGTCCATACCAAAGGTAGGCATCATTGTCATTCACAACACCAAATTCGTGCTTATATTCCTGTGCAATCCCTTGTAGCATGTTGAACATGATGAGGATACCTAAAAGCCATTTTTTAATCGTTTTCTGAATCAGAGACATGGTCGAGACAAACTAGATCGGAGGAATAGCGTTATAGTGTGACTATGGAAAGAGGAAATGAAAAGTGTCGAGCTAACAAATACGGGAGATTAAGGGTGAGTAATGGAGACTATATCTTTTTGTTTCATGGGAAATAACATTTTATAAGTATGCTGCTTGACAGCAATGTGCTTTTCAAGCGATTAAAAGTAGCGATTTGCTTTTATATTATAAAAAAACTCCTTGCTCTAATAAAATATATGAAATCCACCTGACGTTTTAATGATCTAATTTGATTCCTGTACAATGAAAATCACGGGTTTCGGCTATTTAACGGCAAAGCATATGGCGGTATCTTTGACTATATAATAACGACGATGTTTTTAACAGCTTAATTTTTTACTTCTAAATATTTAAACTTATGATCAAAACAGTCTTAGCGAGTATTGCTATTTTTACCTTGGTATCCCTTTCTTCTTGCGGTTCAAAAAAAGATCCTGTGGAATATAATAATGCAATCATTACTGTTATTAACGGTAGCGAAAAGCATGTCACCGATATGAATAGAGCGATGAATGCCGCGGATTATAATAAAGCAGAAGAGGTTCGTATTATTTGGGAGAAATCGATTCATGAAGACATCAAGAAAGTCGAAGATCTTGGTGATTTTAACGGCGATGATGGTTTTCAAAAGGCTGTTTTAAATGGATTGAATGGCTACAAAAAAATAGTGACAGAGGATTATCCAAAATTAATTGCCATCCGAAAAGAAAATCAGCTTGTGGAAACGGATGAAGAGGCTGGTTTATTGAGTAATATTAATAAGGCTTTTGAAAATATGGCTAGGGGGGTGAATGAAGCATCTGATAAATTTGAGAAAAGCTATGCCAAGTAGCATATGATATATTCTTTAAAAATATATGGTTTCACTCTAGAGGAATCGCCAAATCTGGTCTTCTTTAGAAAGTAGACATTCGAAAGAAGATATATATAACAAAGGTTTTTCCAAAACGGAGAACCTTTGTTTGTTTAATGTAAATAAGGAGCATTTGTTTTTTTCTAATTAAAGATGACGGTTATCTTTGTCTTACAATTGAGAAAGAAGAAGTTTTAGATTAAATTAAACAGCATATTATATGATAAAATCAAAAGGATACGCAGCAAAGGATAGTGCGTCAGCATTGGAATATATGGAGTTTGAACGCAGAGAATTGGGGGCTAATGACGTTTTGATTGATATTTTATATTCGGGAATTTGTCATTCTGATATCCATCAAGTACATAATGAATGGGGAGGGACTCATTATCCTATTGTGCCAGGTCACGAAATTGTGGGTAAGATTACTGCGGTAGGTACGGCTGTAAATAAATTTAAAATCGGCGATTTGGCTGGTGTAGGCTGTATGGTGGCATCCTGTGGAAATTGCGAAAATTGTAAAAGTGATCAACAACAGTTTTGTTTGGAAAAGAAAACAGTGTGGACATATAACAGCGTAGACGTGATGCACGACCATTCGGTGACGTTTGGCGGTTATAGTAATAATATCGTTGCGGATGCTAACTTTGTGCTGCATGTCCCTGAATCTTTGGATATCAAAAAGGTTGCACCTCTACTTTGTGCCGGGATAACAACATATTCGCCGTTAAAACGCTGGAATGTAGGGAAAGGACATCATGTAGGTGTACTTGGTCTCGGCGGACTTGGTCACATGGCCGTCAAGATCGCCGTAGCAATGGGAGCGCAAGTGACTATGATTAGCCACTCGCCAAAAAAGAAAAATGATGCTACCTTATTGGGGGCTCACCATTTTCTAAATACAAATGATGCGCAGGAACTTGAAAAGTACAAAGCTTCATTTGATTTTATTATTGATACCGTTTCTGTACCCCATGATTATAATCTGTATTTAGGGCTATTGAAAACGCGCGGTGTACATATTTGTGTGGGTATTCCTGCTGCTCCAATGGAAATTAATGGTCGTTCGATTATGGGTGGAAATAAAATATTGACCGCTTCGAGCATAGGAGGTATTCAGGAAACGCAAGACATGCTTAATTTTTGTGCAGAACATAATATCCTCCCTGAAACGGAACTTATAGATATTGATTATGTTAATGAAGCATACCAACGTGTGTTGGATAGTGATGTTAAATATAGATTTGTAATTGATATGGCGTCAATTGAAAAATAATAACGGATTTCGTTTTTTGCGGAAAATTTGTTCAAATTATTGTAAATAAAATTTGCAATTACCGAATAAACTTCCGAAATTAACACTTCATAATTCAGACCGCTGTGAGCATGGCGGCAAGTTATAATTGGTTTTTGAAAGGTTTTCATTCGCCCGGATGGAAACCTTTCTCTTTTTAATCGGAGCTCAACGAAGACTTAAAAAGAGATGATACAATTAGATCATCAACCCGAAGAAATAGCCGATTTTCGATATACTTTTGTTAAAGGATGTTAAAATGTAACAGAAATGATACTTTGGTTGAACTTTTGTAAGTATTTCGTTGTTCAAAAGAAAAAGGACAAAAATAAATATATCGTAAACTAAAAATAGAAAACTATGAAAAAGCTAATTCTTACAGGTTTAAGTTTATTATTTGCATTAACATTAACCTTCGCACAGGAAGGAACACCTGAAACAAAAGCAAAAGAAAAAGTAGAAAAGCTAAGTGAAAAGTTAACACTGACACCAGAACAGCAAACCGCGGTTTATGACATCGTGTTGGAGCATACGAAAGCAAAATGGGCGCTGAAGGCAGATACTACGATATCACCGGATGTAGCTAAACAACAGGTCGATGCGTTAACATCAACCGCCGATGCGAAGATTGTAGAAAAGCTTACTGAAGAACAGAAGCCGATTTATATCCAGTGGATAGAAGAACGCAATGCGAAGAAAAACTAATACCAATAAATATAATGAGTAGGAAGTCCCCTTTTTAGGGGGCTTTTTTTTATGAATTTCTAAACGATAATCAATCCTGGCTTGATTCGTTTAGTGGCGCTTCTGTAAATTGAGCTAACCATGAAAAATCGATAAAACGTTTTCAATAAAAAATACAGGTATTTAAAAATAGTTTGTATATTAGTGTATTAATTTAATAGTACACTAATATGATAACTATCCAGAACCTAAGTTTTAGCTACAATAAAGGAAGGCCTTTATTCAAAGACATGGATCTCTGTTTGAAACAGGGACACATTTATGGGCTTTTAGGAAAGAATGGTGCCGGCAAATCTAGTTTGTTGAAAAATATAGCAGGCTTGGTGTATCCGCATGCTGGCAACGTCGATGTACTTGGTTACAATCCCAAGAATCGTCAACCGGCTTTACTCGCCGATATCAGCTTTATTCCTGAAGAGTTTTATTTACCGTCGGTCCGTTCTGAGCAATTTGTGCGGGCAAACGCACCATTTTATCCGAAATTTGATCAGCAGTATTTTGCGGAGCTAATCCGAGAGTTTGAAATTCCTGAACGTCAGAAGTTAGCCGATATGAGTTACGGGCAAAAGAAAAAATACCTGATTTCTTTTGGATTAGCCACTAATACCCGTATTATTATCATGGATGAACCAACAAATGGCCTTGATATTCCGTCGAAAGCGCAGTTTAGAAAAATTATGGCTTCGGCTTTGACCGAAGAACGCTGTATTCTCATCTCTACTCATCAGGTACGTGACTTGGATAACCTTATAGATGCTATTATTATTTTGGATGACAATCGTGTCGTAGTTAATGCTGCAGTTGCACATATTACAGCGCAACTTGACTTTAGAAAAGTACGAGAGTTGTCTGCTGAGGTTATATACGCGGAACAGAGCCTTGGCGGATACCATGCAATTTTACCCAATCGAGAGGGCGATGATTCAAAATTAGATTTGGAATTGCTCTTTAATGCCGTTCTTCAAAAGAAAGAAAATATAACAAACCTATTAAACATCCCAGCTTATGTCTAACACATTTAGTTCGAAAAGATTATTTCTCCTTATAAAACGACAGTGGATTAGTTTTGGAAAAATTTACTTAATGTCTCTCGGTATTTTGGCAGGAGTCGTTGCGGCATTTTATGGCTACGCTGTAAAAGAATATTATCAGGGATTATCTATTGGAGCAAGTGATTTCTCTGATCTATTGGATTTTAGATTTCCGCTGTTTGTTATTTCGGGGTTAATTTTTGGAACAATTATCTCAGGAACTTATTTTTCGGATTTAGGACAGAAACCGAAGGCGATCTTTGAGTTGTTGATCCCTGCTTCTCGTATCGAAAAATTTTTGACAGCTTTATTCTATTCTGTGCCTGTCGCAATTGTCTCCTTTATTTTGGTTTTTCTCGTAATCGATTACGGGTTTGTAACGTACTTTAGAGACCGTGGTCATTCGGTGACTTCTTGGATATCGGAAGCAACGGGAGAGGAATTCAAACGAGATAACTGGGCTTATTTTTGTAAAATGGAAATCAATGAAAAGATGAAGTACTTCTACTTTTTACCGTTGCTTTTTAATGCGCTGTTTCTGTTAGGATCTATTGGTTTTAGAAATTTTCAATATGTGAAAACGGCAATATTGCTCGTTATTTATGTAGCTTTTTGGTTTTTCTGTGTCGTTTATTTGGCTAAGTTTTTAACGGCAGGAACAATTTCTGTGAAATATGGAAATTACCCAGCGGATGAGTTTACGATACTAAAGTATGTATGCTTGTCAGGGATAGTAGTCACCTTACTGGTCTGGGGAATAGGTTTTCTGAAGTTAAAGGAAAAGGAGGTTTAGGATGGATTTTAATACCAATAAAGCAATCTACTTGCAGATTGCTGAGCATGTATGCGAACATATTGTGTTGGGTACTTGGAAGGAGGATGAAAGATTGCCTTCTGTACGCGACTTGGCAGTGCAATTAGAGGTCAACCCCAATACGGTGATGCGAACTTACGATTTACTGCAACAGAAATCCATCATTGTCAATAAAAGAGGTGTTGGTTTTTTTCTAACAGGGGAGTCTGTTAGTCAGGTAAAGGCTTATCGCAAAACAATTTTTCTTGAAGAAGAGTTGCCTCTGCTATTTCGTAATATTTACGTATTAGATATCGGTTTGGATGAGCTTAAAGAGCGATACCATAAATTTATCCAAGAAAATTTTAATCAAAACTAAAATGAAAACAAGTTCAAAATATAGTATAGGATTGGGGCTATTGGTATTCATTGTTCCCCTTCTTATCCTCTCTTTTTCTGTTACTAAAGGTAGGGTAAACGAAGTTGAGTATAGAAAAGCGATAGAAGAGGAAGCCTCAAATAGTGAGGCAGCTGATTTTTATCTAAAAACGATTCGGGTAAAACCTTTTAAGAAACTTCAAATAGTGGGGACTGGGGAAGAATCCTCTATTAATGTATATATTGTTAAAAGTGAGCAATATGCACTTAAAATAGCTAGAGATGGAGAAATGTCAAAAGATGTGACTGTAGATGAAAGCGGCTTGTTGAGAATAGATGCTCCGGTAAATACCTTAAATTATGGACAAAATAATCTTTATATTTTTGCACCGAAGATAGATGAATTGGATCTATCGAATGTAACTATTGGTGATGTTGATATACATACGGACAGTTTGATCGTTCGTGCTGATCGATTGAAAGGTTTTAATTTTTCGCCTGGTTCAACAATGGATAAGCTACATTTAAATATTCGGAATTCCATATTAAATATGGAGAATAAAGAACGAGCAGATGCGGCTAGCCAGTGGCAAGTTCCCGATCTATTTCTTGAGTTAGATAGTGCTACCTGCAGTTTAATAAACCCACATTTTAATCGGTTGAAGATAAAGAGTGAAAATTCGAGTGTCAATTTCGTAGATAAAAACAAAGAAAATAAAGAACACATTAATGACCTTGAAATTTACACCAAAGGGAGTAACGATTTACGTTTAGATGTGGTCGATATCCATAAATTAAGTGGTAGTCTTTCGGAAGAAACGTCAATAGATCTACCATTGAAACGTGTAATCCGCTTAGTTCGAAAGAAATAGTGAAGGGGATGTAGATAGAAACTTGAAATATATGTTGTTGGAAACCACATGTTGAGGTTCCGACAACATATATACTAGTGATACTAGGCTTTATTTAAAAACTATTCGATACACTGACACGTGTTTTAGAAAGGGCATCTGGAAAATTTTGATGAATATATTTAATCATTTCTTCCCGGATGTAGCATCGGAGATCGAAAGCTTGACCTGAATTTCTACAGCTCATCAGGCAGCGTATCTCCATGGTCTGCTCTTTGTAATCTGTAACTTGTAGTACATTGACTTTTCCATCCCAAAGCTTGTTGGCTTGAAGCAGCATGCTCAGTTTGTCTCGGAGCTTATCAATGGGAATGGTATAATCGGTATATAAAAAAACGGTTCCGAGTATCTCCGCGGTAGTTCGTGTCCAGTTTTGAAATGGTTTTTCGATGAAATAGTTAATCGGTAAAACCAATCGCCTTTTATCCCATATAGCGACGACAACATACGTAAGATTGATTTCCTCTACGCGTCCCCATTCGCCTTCAACAACGAGGACGTCATCCATACGTATGGGTTGCGTAAAGGCAATCTGGAAACCTGCCAATAGATTTCCTAATGATTTTTGGGCGGCAAATCCGATTATAATTCCACCAATACCCACGCCAGTAAGTAGTCCCGCGCCAATTTTACGCATGTTCTCAAAACTCAAAAGTATAATGGCGATAGCAACCAATATAATGATACTGACCAATAATTTCCGGATGAAGACGATTTGTGTTCGAATTTTTCGCTCCCGGAGATTATTCTCTTTACTGACGTCGAATCTGTAATACAGGTAATCTTCGAATACGCGGATGACTCGAATAAGGAGAATAGCAAAGCAACCAATAAATAGTATTTCGGTTATTTTTGTAACAACCTGTAACGTCGCCGTATTGAATTTCGTAAAACGGAGTAGGGAGCTGAAAACTAATAAAGGGATAAAGAAACTTAGTATTTTGTTAAAATGTCTAATAATGGAACGTATAAGGGAATAGATGTTTTGGGATTCGGATTGTTTTCGAACAAGGGGGACCAAGATTGCTTTGATGATAATCCCTAAAAGGATCGAGAAAAGGATGATCATCAGGTTCCAGACCCAAGATGGCATTTGATCGGCTAGTCTTGTTAGATGTGCTGTGATATCGTTCATTTTCAAATTGTTTTTTAGGAATAACAGTTGGATCGCCTTACCGTTTGGAAAAATCTCTATTCGATTCCGTACACGATTGCAGTTCTTGATAATTAATGCAAGTTGCGAATGTTAAAATATTACCTTATTTTTAGAGAAAACAAGATTAAGAATTTGAAATTTACCGAATTTGGTTTTTCCGAAACGTTGGAGGAAGGACTAGACAGCATGGGCTTCATAGAAGCAACCCCTATACAGGAACAGGCGATACCTGTTATATTAAATGGAAAAGATCTTATTGCCTGCGCGCAAACAGGTACGGGTAAAACAGCATCCTATCTGCTCCCAATCCTCAACCAAATAGCCGAAAATCCCCGAGAATCTGTTCACACGATTATTCTCGTGCCGACACGTGAATTAGCGTTGCAAATTGACCAACAGGTGATGGGCTTTGGTTATTTTACAGGAGCTACGTCTATTTGTGTATATGGAGGAGGGGACGGCATGGGCTATGAGCAGCAGAAGCGAGCTATACGGGAAGGTGTTAATATTATTGTTGCGACTCCGGGACGTTTGTTGGCACATTTATCTTCCGGAAAATTTGATTTCAGCCATTTACAGTTTTTAGTTCTTGATGAAGCTGATCGCATGTTGGACATGGGCTTTCATGACGATATTATGCGTATCATTAGCCACGTTCCGCAAAAAAGACAAAGTTTGCTTTTTTCGGCCACAATGCCTTCAAAAATAAGAACACTTGCTAAGAAGATTCTACAAGGACCTGAAGAAATCAATGTCGCTATTTCTAAGCCTAGCGAAGGTATAGATCAACAGGCTTATCTGCTTTACGATGATAGCAAGATCCCGTTGATTAAACATATTTTGGAAAATCCATCGTATGAAAGTGTCATTATTTTCGCTTCTAAGAAAGATATTGTAAAGCAGTTGACCAGAGAACTTCTGAAAATGGGCGTCTCGGTGGAAGGCTTTCATTCAGATTTGGAACAAAGTCAGCGCGAAGAAGTTATGCATCGTTTTAAAGCGAAACGTTTACGAGTATTAGTGGGAACGGATGTGATTTCTAGAGGCATCGATATTGTGGGCATTAGCTTAGTTGTTAATTTTGATGTGCCCCCTGATCCAGAGGACTATGTCCATCGTATTGGTCGTACGGCACGGGCAGCAACTACGGGTACGGCTATCACCTTTATCAACGATAAGGACCAAAACCGATTTGCACGTATTGAAAGGCTGATTGAACAAGAAATCAAGAAGATCGATCTGCCGGAAGGGTTTCCTGAAGGACCAGCATATGATCCTAAATCGAAAAATAAGAAAAAAAAGCCTTTCAACAGAAAGAAAAAATTTAACAAACCCAACAAACCGAAAACAAATTAGAGCTGATCCTTTTTACGCAGTCTAGCTGCGTAAAAAGGAAAATGTTAAAGCTGTTGAAGCTAATGTCCTGCCTTTTTGTTTATTTAATCAACTTATTTAAGATATTTTATTTTTTTTTATGTATTGCGCAAAAGTGTTGCGCAGTACTTGTCTCATCTTTGTGTTGTTGAACAAGACATTCCCTTTTTATAGAAAGGAGTTGTCTATAATTGAAAGAAAATGGAAAATAAGAGAATCAATGGAAACGATTTACTTGCATTAGGCTTTAAAGAAAATTATACGTTGGGTGTTGCCCTGCAAATCAATAAGAAACGTTTGGGATTTACCAGAGAGCAGATGCTTGATCTTTTTAAAAAGGTATTGGAAAACCCGGAAGCTTACATAACGGATAAGATATTCGAACCCTTAGCTAGTGCGTTACAAAATCAAGAACATGTTGAGAAAAATGAAATAGCATTAAAGGAAGAAATTATTCCTTACGAACTGTATGGAGCTGAACAAATAGAAGACGGTGCTAAACAACAGATGGCCCTGGCTATGAAATTACCTGTTACGATTGCAGGGGCATTGATGGCAGATGCACATCAAGGGTATGGACTGCCCATAGGTGGTGTTTTGGCGACGGATAATGCGGTGATTCCCTATGGTGTTGGGGTAGATATCGGTTGTCGGATGGCTCTTTCTATTTTTGATCTGCCGATTTCTTATTTAGAGGAAAAAGATGATTTCTTGAAAAAGATCCTTTCTAACCATACAAAATTTGGAGCTGGACATGGATTTTTACGACATGAAAGAGCTGATCATGCCGTGCTGGAAAATCCTGCTTTTCAAATGAATGACTTGCTACGTGGTTTAAAAGAGAAGGCTTGGGCACAATTAGGTTCGTCTGGTGGAGGGAATCACTTTGTCGAGTTTGGAATTATGGAATTTGAACATGCTGATAAACTGCTGAATATTGAGAAAGGACGTTATTTAGCTTTGTTGACACATTCCGGTTCGAGAGGTCTTGGTGCAACGATTGCGGACTACTATACGAAATTGGCTAAAGATCATTGTAAACTTCCTTATTTGGCGAAGAATTTGGCATACTTAGATCTTAATACGGCTGAAGGGCAGGAGTATTGGATTGCCATGAACTTGGCCGGTGATTATGCTTCGGCTTGCCACGAGATCATTCATGCCAAGGTCAAACATGCGCTTCAAGTAGATACACTGGCAAAAATTGAAAATCATCACAATTTTGCTTGGAAAGAACAGTGGGAAGGAAAAGAGGTGCTGGTGCATAGAAAAGGAGCGACGCCGGCTGCAAGCGGAACAATGGGGATTATCCCAGGGTCGATGGCTACACCGGGCTTCTTGGTACGCGGGAGAGGTGTTGAGGCATCCATAAACTCGGCCTCGCACGGAGCGGGTCGACTGATGAGCCGAACACAAGCCATAAAAACATTGGTTAAGAAGGATCTTGTTAAAATGCTGGCAGATAACGGCATCACTTTACTTGGTGCCGGAATGGATGAAGCGCCCATGGCTTACAAAGATATACATGCCGTTATGGCTGCGCAGTCTGATTTAGTCGATATTGTGGGAACCTTTTTTCCAAAAATAGTTCGAATGGCGGATGATGGTAGCCGCGAAGATTAAAGTTCGATTTTAAAACTGTTGTCGTAAGAAGATACTTGTTTTAAAAATGAAGGGACGTCATCGATAAAATTGTGAATATGCATAATTCCCTTTTTCGTTGAGATTAAGCTGGCACCAACAATTTCTGCAGCAACAGCTGCTGTAATAGTTCCTTCGGAGTAGCCGGAAAAGGAGGAGGTATGCAGCAGTTGTTGCTCGGTCCCACATTTCGCTTGCACATAAAAGATATCACTTCCAAAACTGTAACGATGAAATAGATGGAATAATAACCGTTGAATCTTTTTAAAGCGGAAAATTTTTGTAACCCCAAGCTTTCTACAAAGATGTATGAGTTCGGTGATTAGACGAGAATCGAAAGCCATGCGTGTCGTGATTTGTTTATCTGGCCATTCCTTAGAAAGAACGTGCTGGTCGGAAAAGTTGAAAAGAAAAAACCTTCTCTTGATGTCTACAATAGCTGCTTTAGGATTCGTAAAAGATAGCAATCGATTTTGTTTTCCTGCTTGTTGTACTCGGTATTCTTGATGGAAATTGTTAAATGTCCATTCAAAAGCTGCTTGACCATGCTTTTCTCCTAGACCTAGAAGGATGTTGATATCTGCCCAAGTGCTTAATGGCTGTTGTTGTATATTGTTTTTGGTGAGGAGGTTGCTTACACCTGGTGCTAAGCCTATACTAAGAAGTATCAACGACTGGATTGGCGGGAATTCCATTTCCAGGGCTTCTATGCGATTGGTAAGGTTTGGGTTAGCAGTTATGTCGATATAATGGATGTGCTGACGAATACAATAGGCTACAATAGCCGTGTCAGCGAGTTCAACGCACATCATAACGACGCTAACGTCCGCCAGCTTTCCGAAGTTCGGATCCGAACAGTCAAATGCACGCGCTTCACTCCCAGGTAAAGAAGTGCAGAGTGCTTCTGCTTGCTTAATGTCGCGGCCTGCAACAACAATTTGCTCTTTTATCTTGGAGGAAAGAAATTGGCATATCTGTTTGCCAACAGCACCATACCCTCCGATAACCATTACTTTATTTCGGTTGTCCATATGTACTATTTTATACAGAGCAAAACAACAAAAACCTACAGAACTATACCTTACATAATTTCTGTATAATCTTATAAAGTTTATCGTTTTGTTATGATGTACAGATTTCAATTCTACTACATTTGTTACATATAAAAACGTATTAGCATAAAACAAAACATCGAAAATTTATATCTTGTATCACGAATTTACCTGATGGAAGGCCAGTAGACAAGATCGTAAATAACTATAGATATGTCTATTTAGCCTGAAAACTAAAAGGTATACTTTTGTGAAGAAATTAAAATTAGCTATAAGGTTGTTTAGCCTGTTTTAGGCTAGAGGATAATCTTTTTGATATTTACTAAAATATAAAATATGAAATATTCATGTTAGACAAAACACAAACACGCATGAATATTCCATATGGCCATTAAAAAACAAATAATATTCATATGAAAAAAATACTTATTATTTTTTATTGTATATGGGCTTTTCAGCTGGAACATAGCTACACGATAGCACAGGTAGTGAAGACGCCTGTGGAATACGTAAATCCGTATATCGGAAATATCAGTCATTTACTTGTTCCTACTTTTCCCACGATACATCTGCCAAATAGTATGCTTCGCGTTTATCCAGAAAGAGCCGATTTTACGGCTGACCAGATAAAGGGACTGCCACTCATCGTGACGAGCCATCGTGGCCGTTCGGCCTTCAACTTAAGTGTATTAAGTGGAAATAAGGATGGATCTTTGCAGCATGTGTATCATTATGCATACGACCGAGAACAGATTAAACCCTATCATTATCAAGTCACTTTATTGGATCAAAATATTGATGTCGATTTCGCACCTGCCCACCAATCTGCGATATATAAGATAAATTTTCAGAACAACAAAGATAAGCTGGTGGTATTTAATTCAGTTTCTGGAACCGTTCAGGTGAAGGAAAGTAGCATAACGGCAACTCAACAGCTTGCAAATAATACGGTGGTTTATCTTTATGGAGAGTTCGATGAAGTTGCAGTAAAATGGGGAGGATTGGCCAGCGGAAAAATTGATCCATTACAGGTTTCGGCTGAAGGAAAAGATGTCGCCGTAGCTTTACAGTTTAAAACCGATAAACCTAAGTTGTCTTTTCGATACGGTATTTCCTTTATCAGTATAGAGCAGGCCCAGAAAAATTTGAAAAGAGAAATTAGAAATTTTGATTTAGAAAAGGTAGCAGATGCCGGCAAGAATGCTTGGAATAAAGCACTTTCTACCGTTAAAGTTGAAACGCCGATTGATGTTGATAAAGTTTTGTTTTATACTTCGTTATACCGCTGTTTCGAACGTCCTGTCAATATTACGGAGGACGGACGATATTACAGTGCTTTTGACGGAAAAGTACATGAGGATAAAAAATCATTTTATACAGATGATTGGATTTGGGATACCTATCGGGCTACGCATCCGCTCCGTTTATTAATTGATGAATCTACGGAATCGGATGTGTTAAATTCCTTTGTGCGGATGTCGGAGCAGATGGATAACTTTTGGATGCCGACTTTTCCCGAAATTACGGGGGACTCCAGACGAATGAATTCGAATCACGGTGTGGTAACTATTGCTGATGCTTATGCAAAAGGATTGCGAAGTTTTAATGTAGAGAAAGCCTATGAAAGCGGAAAGCGTGCTGTGCAGGAGAAAACGCTGGCCCCATGGTCATCGGCTCCTGCGGGATGGTTAGATGCTTTCTATAAAGAGAAAGGATATATCCCCGCTTTATATCCTGGAGAGCAAGAAGTCGTGCCTGAAGTGCATGGTTTTGAAAAAAGACAACCTGTTGCTGTAACTTTAGGAACTTCATATGATGAATGGGCACTAGGGCAACTTGCAAATGCACTTCATAAGTCAACTGACGCGGCCTTGTTCTTAAAGAATGCAAAGAATTATAGAAATTTATTTAACCCGAAGACCGCTTTTTTCCATCCCAAAGATAAAGAGGGTAATTTCATTGAACCATTTGATTATCGTTACGCCGGAGGACAAGGAGCAAGGGCCTACTATGGGGAAAATAACGGATGGGTCTATCGGTGGGATGTACCACATCATGTTGCAGATTTAATTGAGTTGATGGGGGGTAAAGAGAATTTTATCAATAATTTAAATCAGACATTTAGGGAGCCTTTAGGTAAGAGTAAGTTTGATTTTTATAGCCAGTTGCCTGATCATACAGGGAATGTTGGGCAATTCTCCATGGCCAATGAACCTAGCTTACATATTCCCTATCTATATGTTTATGCAGGCCAACCTTGGATGACCCAAAAACGGATTCATGAGCTCATTCGTCAATGGTTTCGAAATGATTTGATGGGGATTCCAGGAGACGAGGATGGCGGAGGTATGTCTGCTTTTGTCGTATTCTCTATGCTTGGGTTTTATCCTGTAACGCCGGGGTTACCTGCTTACACGATAGGTAGTCCCTTTTTTGAAGAAGCAAGTGTAGAACTTTCTACCGGTGAAATCTTCCGGGTTAAAGCGGAAAATTTTGGAGAATTGAATAAGTATATCCAATCTGCGTCTTTAAACGGCAAGCCATTGCATAGAGCGTGGTTGACACATGAGGAAATTAGCAGTGGTGGAGAGCTGCTGCTGCGAATGGGGGATAGACCTCAAAAGGAATGGGCTATTGAAAATCCACCGCCTTCATTCGAAATGCACGAATAGAAACTGGCGATAAATTTGATTATCACATAAGAGCGTCCCGAATCTAAGAAAGATTGTTTGGGACGCTTTTTTTTGAGAATATTTTCTTTTTTTATTGGATAAAATTTTATCCATATTTTATTGTAATGTGTAGTAAATCATTGTTTTATTAGATTTATATTAACATTTTGTGTATGTAAATGCTAATATTTATTGAACTTAAAATTTTTGCTGTCAGATTAGGTGCGATAAAAGGAAAACACTTGCATAAATGTAAAAGAGTTAATTATAGCTAAATAAGAGGAGACTTTGCACTCTTTTTATCTCATACCCTATTTTTTAAGCCAGATATTGGAATGGAAAACGATTTGATTTTATTGTATTTTATGTTTAATTTATCATTGTAAGTTTTTCATTTATATATGTTTATGTGTTTATTTGTTTTTATGTAGTTTTTAATTCAAAAATATAGGTAAAAAACTGTAACAAATTGCCGAATTGGTAGACTAACTAAATGTTACTTTATCTTATTTATACATAAAGGGATGCCTGTCCGGTTGGTTATTGGACAGAGACTAATGCGTACATTATAAAAAAAACAATAGAATCAACTATGAGAAACATTCTTTATTCGATGGTATTTGTAATTTTGGGAATGTCAAATACTATTGCACAAATCAAAGGGGATTGGAAGGGGAAGATGGATGTCCAAGGAACAAGTTTGGAACTGATCTTTCACTTTACCCAAAACGACGAAAAGATAGAAGGAACATTAGATGTTCCCCTTCAGGGGGCGATCGGAATCCCCTTATCGACAGTAAGTCTGGACGCGAACCAGTTGTCTTTATCAATTGACCAAGCAGGCATTAAATATACCGGTACACTCGAGAAAAATAAAATTTCAGGAACATACAGTCAAGGTGGCATGGAATTTCCCCTGCTGTTGGAAAAGACACAAATCACCAAGCCGGGCGACACTTCGCTGGTCTCCACCAAAACACAACTACAAGACTTAATAGCGTTAGATAAAGGTAATTTTAGTTACCAAGTTGAAGATTACTTTGCAAGACCTAAAACTTCAGGCTTTCAACTATCGCCTAACGGTAAATACATTTCCTACCGGGAGAAAGATGAGAAGAACAAACGCCATGTCATGGTCAAAGAAGTTGCCACGGGGAAAGTGGTTCGTGCCATTGAAGAAAAAGAGGAACTGATTCGTGGAATGGGATGGATTAATGATGCACGATTGGTGTATGTGATGGACCAAGGCGGAAACGAAAATTACCATTTATATGCTATCAATATTGACGGATCGAGTAATATTGACCTTACGCCCTTTGACGATATTCAGGCTTCTATAGTAAATATGTTAAAAGAGCAGAAGGATTTTATCATCATCCAGATGAATAAAGATAATAAGCAGGTCTTTGAACCCTACAAGGTAAATGTGAATACTGGAGCGATGGAGAAATTGTTTACCAACGAAGATCCTGCGAATGCTATTGTCGGATACGAGTTTGATAAAGATGGTAACCTGAGAGGCTATGCCAAAATGCTCAACGGAATTAATACGCAGTACTTTTATAAGCCAAGTGGAGCGGACAAGTTTGAACTTTTTCACACAACGAAATGGGATGAAACCTTTAGTATAATTTCCTTTAACTATGCCTCTAGCAATCCTGATGAAGCTTATGTCTTGACGAACTTAGAGTCAGATAAAACCAGTATAGTACTGTGCGATTTGAAAACCAAGAAAATAGTAAAAGAAATTTATGCAAACAGTGAATACGATGCAAACCTAATTTCACTGTCTAGAAAAAGAAACTGGGAAATTGATTTTGTAGGTTATGAAGGTGAAAAAGTTGTTATCAAGCCTATTAGCGAAACCTTCACTAAAATTTACAAGAATTTAGAAAAGCAATTCGGGGGATATGAATTTTCTATCGCAGGAAAGACTGATAATGAGGATCAGCTTTTGGTGGTTGTACAGAGCGACAAGTTGTATGGAAAGTACTATCATTACGATACAAAAACAGGTAAGGCGACTTTACTCGTTGATCTAATGCCTCAATTGAAGGAGGAAGATATGGCCGAAATGCTTCCTATCACGTTCAAATCACGAGACGGCTTAACATTGCATGGATATATTACGCTTCCAAAAGCAGCGTTGAATGGCGAAAAAGTGCCACTTATAGTGAACCCGCATGGTGGGCCGCAAGGTATTCGGGATAGTTGGGGATTTAATCCTGAGACGCAACTTTTTGCGAGCCGTGGGTATGCAACTTTACAAGTAAACTTCCGTATTTCAGGTGGATATGGAAAGGAATTTCTTCGCGCGGGTTTTAAACAAATTGGACGTAAAGCAATGGACGATGTGGAAGATGGTATCCAATATGTGATCGAACAAGGTTGGGTGGATAAAAATAATATTGCGATTTATGGTGCAAGTCATGGTGGCTATGCGGTGCTTCGTGGTTTGACGAAGACTCCAGACCTCTATAAGGCCGGTGTAGACTATGTTGGTGTTTCTAATATCTTTACCCTGATGAGTTCAATTCCAGAATATTGGAAGCCTTACAAGGATATGTTGTATGAAATTTGGTATGATTTGGATAATGAAGATGAAGCTGCAATTGCAAAAGATGTTTCCCCTCTTTTCCATATTGATCAAATAAAAGCGCCTTTATTTGTTGTACAAGGTGCAAATGATCCTCGCGTAAAAATTGCTGAAGCAGATCAGATTGTAAAGGCTTTGCGTGAAAAAGGCGTGGATGTGCCTTATATGGTAAAGTATGATGAGGGCCATGGATTTGGGAAAGAGGAAAATCAAATTGAATTCTATAAAGCGATGATGGGTTTCTTTAGCAAACATTTGAATTAAAGATCTTTATTGTTTAATAGGAAAAGCTGTCGGTCTGAAAAAGATGGGCAGCTTTTCTTTTTTACACGTATTAAAGTTTTTACAAAGTGCGTGTTCTTTTTTAATGAAACAAGACCCGGAATCCAATAGTTTAATGTACTTTTAATAAACTAAAACGTTTAATCAATTTATTAAAACGCATAATAAACTATGATAGATACTATCACAATTTGTAGATCCAGAAGCCTCTGGCAAACTTTAGTAGTTTTATGTAGTGCATTATTGCTCAATTATTCGGGAGTAGCACAAGTAATGGATCCTGCTGATTATGCAGATCCATTGGTAGGTACTTTGTCTAAATATGAGTTGTCTCATGGTAACACTTACCCTGCAATAGCACGGCCTTGGGGTATGCATTTCTGGACAGCACAAACGGGAAATATGGGGAACGGGTGGATTTATACTTATACGGCGGACAAGATCAAAGGATTTCGCCAAACGCATCAACCCAGTCCTTGGAACAACGATTATGGACAATTCGCATTGATGCCTGTTGTCGGAACAGTTAAATTTAATCAAGACGATCGAGCAAGTTGGTTTTCGCACAAGGCAGAGGTCGCAAAACCATATTATTATAGTGCCTACTTGGCCGATTATGATATCGTAACCGAACTAAGCCCTTCTTCTCGAGCGGCCATTTTTAGAGTGAAATTTCCGGCGACAGATAGTGCTGCGATTATCATTGATGCTTTTGATAAAGGTTCTTATATTAAGGTTGTTCCTTCAGAAAATAAAATTTTTGGTTATTCTACTAAAAATAGTGGCGGTGTACCCTCAAATTTCAAAAATTACTTTGTCATTGAGTTTGATAAACCATTTTCTTCATTTTTGTTATTTGCAGAAGAAAGAGTAAAGGAAGGAGTTCTAGAGCTAAAGACAGATCACGCTGGTGCGAGTGTACAGTTCAAGACAAAGAAGGGAGAAACGGTTCATGTACGTGTGGCGTCTTCATTTATTAGTTATGAGCAGGCCGAAATCAATCTTATGGAGGTTAAGGGGAAAAGTTTTGATCATGTGGTTCGGGAAGGACGAGAGCATTGGAATGAAGTATTGGGTAAGGTAGAGATAGAGGATAATAACCTAGAAAGATTGAAAACTTTTTACTCTTGTCTTTATCGATCCACATTGTTTCCTCGGGATATTTCAGAAGTTGATGCTGCTGGGAACCGTATACATTACAGCCCTTATAACGGACAAGTTCTACCTGGGTACATGTTTACTGATACCGGATTTTGGGATACTTTCCGTAGTTTGTTTCCATTGCTTAATCTCTTGTATCCTTCCATGAATGTAGCGATGCAAGAGGGATTAGTCAACGCTTATAAAGAAAGCGGGTTCCTCCCAGAATGGGCTAGTCCTGGGCATCGAGCTTCAATGATTGGAAATAACTCGGCCTCTGTCGTTTCGGACGCCTATCTGCAAGGTTTAAAGGGGTATGACGCTGAACTGCTCTGGGAGGCAGTTGTACATGGTGCGAATCATGTGCATCCAAGCAATTCTTCTACAGGAAGAGCTGGAGTTGATTGGTATAAGGAGTTGGGCTACATTCCTTTTGGTAAGGATGTGAATCAAAACGTCGCGCGAACCTTGGAGTACGCTTATTCAGATTGGTGTATTTATAGATTTGGTCAAAAATTACAGAAGTCATCACAAGAGTTGGAGCCTTTTAGAAAAGGAGCCTTAAATTACCGAAATCTTTATGACAAAGAAACTCGTTTAATGCGTGCGAAGAATGATAAGGGGGAGTTTATTCAACCGTTCGACCCTAGCGGATGGACGAGAGAGTACACGGAAGGTAACGCATGGCATTGGAGTTTCTGTGTCTTTCACGATCCGAAAGGCCTAATCAACTTGATGGGGGGAGAGGAAAAATTTATCCAGATGTTAGATACCGTATTTGTGATCCCCAGCACCGAGGGAATGAACAGCCGTAGCATGATTCACGAAATGCGTGAAATGCAAGTGATGAATATGGGGCAATACGCACATGGTAATCAGCCTATTCAGCATATGCCTTACCTCTATAATTATGCGGCAGCTCCTTGGAAAACCCAATACTGGGTTCGTCAGATTATGGATAAGTTATATGCCGCAACACCCGACGGCTACTGTGGTGACGAAGATAATGGGCAAACTTCTGCTTGGTTTGTTTTCTCTTCTTTGGGATTTTATCCTGTATCTCCTGGCTCGAACGAATATGTAATTGGTTCGCCTCTTTTCAAAAAAGCTACCCTACATTTAGAGAACGGGAAGAAAGTGTTGATTACCACAGATAATCAACAACAAAATGCTTATTATATTCAAGATATGACTTGGAATAAAAAAACTTATCGCCATAATTATTTGCGGATTGAAGACCTTGTAAAAGGTGCAAATCTTAATTTTAAAATGTTAGATAAGCCTAACTACAAACGTGGAGTAAATAAGGAAGACGTACCTTATTCTTTTTCGAACGAGGTACAAGATAAATTATAGAACGCAGTATGAAAAAGATAACCTATATTTCAGTAGCGACTTTTTGCCTTATTTTGGTAAATAGCTTCTCTTTTGCGCAGGAAAGCGTCACCCAGCATTTGAAGGTCGGCAGCTATAATATCAGATACGACAACCACAGCGATCGTCAGAAGGGAAATGGCTGGTCTAGCCGATCACCCGTCATTGCTTCTTTAATTTCTTATGTGGATTTCGATATTATCGGAATACAAGAAGCGTTACATCACCAGTATCAGCAATTAGATACCCTCTTAGATGAGTCATATGCTGCAGTTGGAGTAGGACGAGATGACGGTAAAAGAAAAGGAGAGTATGCGCCTATTTTCTATAAGAAAACTCGATTTGATCTTAGAGATAAAGGTGTTTTTTGGCTGTCGGAGACACCTGAGGTGCCCTCAAAAGGTTGGGATGCAGCCTTGCGTCGTATTTGTACCTGGGTTCAACTAGAAGATAAACGTACGCACAAAATGGTTTGGTTTTTTAATCTACATATGGATCATGTGGGGAAAGTAGCTCGAGAGGAAAGCTGTAAACTGGTTTTGAAAAAGATGAAAGAGATAGCTGGTGATGAAACCGCAATTTTAACCGGAGATTTTAATGTGGATCAAGAGAACCCAATGTATGCTATTTTGGCCAAATCGAATTTTGTTGGAGATAGCTATGTGCTTGCTGATCATCGATATGCCTTAAATGGGACGTTCAATGCTTTCGATGTAAATTTATTTACGAATAGTCGAATAGATCACATCTTCGTGACCTCCGATTTAAAGGTTAAGAAGTATGCGGTCATGACGGATACTTATCGGAGTCCAAAATCAAAGGACTCAGACAAGGAAATTAAAAAAGGAGATTTTCCGAAAGAATTGTCTTTCAAAGAATATACAGTACGTATCCCTTCAGATCATTATCCAGTGGTCGTCGATTTGGAATGGTAAATAGTACAGTCAGGTGCTGCAGATAGAAAATATAGAGAGTATAATAAGAGGGGGGATGTAAAATTGTGTGTTGAAAGTCATAAAAAAGGTCTAAATAGTATTCGATATAAATTTAATTGCAATTAAATTTGTTACATTTAAAATTAGCTATACATTTGTATCGAAATGAATAATACGAGATTTGCTACGGTAATGCATATTTTAACCCTCTTAGACCATAACGCTAGTGAGTGGTCTACTTCAGATTGGATTGCAGGAAGTATCAATATTAACCCTGTAGTTGTTCGTAAGGAACTTAGCATTCTACAGGAAGCTGGATTGGTTACGAGTAAGAAAGGAAAAGTAGGAGGATCTATGCTTGGCAAAAAAAGTAGTGAAATACTTTTGGCAGATATTTATCGTATAGTACGTAAGGCAGACGTTCTTGGAAAGAAGAACTTGCATACGAATCCGCAATGTCCGGTAGGAAAAAGAATTAATGTAGAATTAGAGACGCTTTTTGAAGAAGTCGATGCAGTTGTGCTTAAGTTTCTTGCAGGAAAGACCTTGAAAGATTTTTCTGGACAGTTTGTTTAATTTTTTTTATTTTTAATTGTAACTTTTTTTATTACAAAATAAATCACTCAATAAATTATTTAAATACTATGAAGACAGGTATTTCTGGCGCGACTGGACAACTAGGTAGTTTAGTCGTTGAAAAATTAAAAGAAAAAACTTCGGTAGAAAATATTGTAGCGTTGGTTCGCACGCCGGAGAAGGCAGAACACCTTGGTGTCGAATCACGTCATTTCGACTACAACAACGCTGAGGTATTGGTAGATTCTTTAGGCGGTATCGACCAGTTGTTGTTAATTTCAGGTAACGAGATAGGGCAACGTAAAACACAACATGAAAACGTTATTGAAGCAGCAAAAAAGGCAGGTGTAAAGCATATCGTGTACACAAGTCTATTACGTGCAGATAGTTCTACTTTAAGTTTGGCAGCTGAACATGTGGCTACAGAACAGGCACTGAAAAAATCTGGGATTGATTATACGATCTTAAGAAACGGCTGGTATACAGAAAACTATACGGCCTCCATTGGCGGTGCACTGGCTGCAGGGGCTTTTATAGGTAGTGCAGGGGAAGGATTAATTGCCTCCGCTTCACGTGAAGATTATGCAGAGGCTGCTGCTATCGTATTAACTTCCGCTTCGCAAGAAGGAAAGATTTATGAGCTCGCCGGAGATACAGCTTATACCTTAGCGGACTTGGCCGCGGAAATTAGCCTACAAACAGGAAAAGACTTGCCTTATAACAATTTGGGTGAAGAGGAGTATGCAGAAGTCTTGAAGAATTTAGGTGTGCCAGAACATTTTGCTGCAGCTATAGCTGGTTGGGATGTCAGCGCATCAAAGGGCGATTTATTTGATGATAATCATGTGTTGTCGACATTGTTGGGACGCCCTACAACGCCGTTTTCTGAAACAGTCAAACAAACAATAGAGAACTTGTCTTAAGCCTGACTGAAGATTTTGGATTTTAATGTTTTGAATAGCTCGTTTGAGAATAGATAAAAAGTAAGAGGGTTAAAAAACCCTCTTACAATTATGTTTACTTTTTCTTTCCTTTTTTAGGAGCATCTACAGCTTCTTTTAACGCTTTTCCAGCAGTAAATTTAGGAAGTTTTTTTGCCGCAATTTTGATAGTTGCACCTGTTTGCGGATTTCTACCATTACGCGCAGCACGGTCAGAGATACCAAATGTACCAAATCCAATAAGGGTAACAGTTTCACCTTTTGATAAAGAGGATGAAACGGCTCCTGTAAAACTGTTCACTGCTTTCTCTGCTTGTGATTGCGTAATTCCAGCCTCGCTGGCAATATGCTTGATCAAGTCTGCTTTGTTCATTATATTTAAATTTAAGATTGATAGTACCTGTACTAATTTTGTGCCATAATTACCGCATAGACATCTTTAACACAATGATTTTTGTTTTTTTTGATTTTTTGTTTAAAATAACGTTAAATAATCCCCTTAGGATACCGTATTTACTTTTAGTGATTAGATTTTTACCTATCGTTAGCGAGTTCTAAAATAGAAAAAAAATATTAAAGTGTATGTAATTTTAAATTTAATTTCAATTTTTTGTGCAAACTGTATTCTTTTTCAGATACATGAAGCTCGGTACCTACGTGCTTCCGTAGTCTCCATCCTTTAAAAGCCGCATCAGTTGGCATCTTGTTTGTTGTGAAAACGAGACTCGCAGAAACAGGATTCTATATCGTTATAAGAAAAAGTAGAATTTTGTCTATACATAATGGGATCAAATTAAATAGTGGTATGGTACAAAAGAGCTTAATCTTTTTTTTATTATCTATAACTGTGTTGCTTTCAAAGGCGCAGGTATACGACCTGTCGATAGAAAATTTGCGATTGCGAACGCGTGATTCTCTACAGCATCTTTTGTCGGCTATTGGACCACAGTTAATGGATACCACATTGTCAACGAAAGAACAACAAGCCCTGTTTGATCCAATATATGTCTATGCACAGGAAAATCGGAAAGTATTTACAGAAATAAGAAAAAGATATTTCAAAGAATTGCCTGCTCCACCATCTGGTTTAAAAGAACTTCAAATGGAAGAGGTGAGTGGTAGTGTATTGTTAGGCATGTTTGCGGACGCCAAATATTCGACAATTACCCTGGTTCAATCGTTTAAGCCTTTAAGTATAGCCTTGTTAATTGCTAATTTTTTTCAACCGGAATTTGTGCAGAGGGAGGATATTGGCTTCACGGAACTGTGGCAATCTTATCTCTTCGGTAATCAAGTTTTTGTTGAAGAAATTCAGCAAAATAAGTGGAAATTATGGGCAATGAACAGATTTTATGTATGGAGTTTTATCCTCGATCTTGAGACTGATAAGGTGGAAAAACTACAGTATTCTGGATTTAATAATCCTGCCTTTACGCAATTGGATATACCTTTTGTCTCTTACGAAACAAAGTATAGTATAGATAAATTGTATTTAGAATTGAATGCCGTGCGCTGGAATAGTTACAAGAACTTACCCGAAGATTTAGAAAATGAGAGCTCGTTAGAAAATTATATCGATAAGTGTTTAACCGAATTCTACAATACGAAACAAGAGCAGTTTTTCGTCATAAGGAAGAAAATTGTTCAAGATTTGGATAAAGAAACAAATGCGCAACAGTTCTATAAAAACGAGGTCAATATTCCGCAAGTCGAAAAAAATGAATTGAAAGCACAAATAAAACCTTATTTCTTGCAACCTGAAGAGATTACTCAATATCTTATGGCATTGGCAAATAGTCTTCAACCTTTAAATGGAGATGTGCTTAAAATTAGTCAAAATGCTATTGTTGGTTTTAAACACAAGGTGCTATCGGTTAAAGATCAAGTTAATTGGACAATTTTGTCCATTGGATCTGTAATATCTTTTCAATATAATTGGAATATTCGTAAAGGGGAAGTTTCCATGATAAAGCTTTTTGAAAGCTAGCTTACTGAAAAAGGTAATTAGGATGTTTACCGACGACGCCTCTATGTTTCGATAAACTCGATGACAGGTTCTCTTTTTGTTTTTTACATATATATTTATGATATTTTTTTATAGTATTTACGATCATGTATTAGGGGAAATTGAAATTTCGGCTACCTTAAAAGATGATGAAATCCTTAGACCTTATACGTTGCGGATTGTGACACCTGCTGTACGTTTCTTTTGGTTGCCTCTAGGTGGCGGACTTCTGAAAATCCCCATTTTATACGATTCAAACGGCATAGTGGTTAAAAGAAAACGCTACTCGGAATCGCTTAAACAACGAATCAGCGAATTTAAGAGAGAATGTGTAATCCCTCATTTTAAATTGTGGAGAGGTTCGCTATTTGTAGTATTGACAATTGTTATTGCTGCCGGAGTTGTTGGTCTGAAGAATAAGATTGATGTTGGAAATCAGTTGGAGAAAACGGCATATATGGTCGATAAGCTTTCAAATATAGATTCTGGGCAGCTTTACGCGGTTTCATTCTTTTGCGACGTGGATGGAAATAGTATAAATGGGTTGCCCGAAGGATGGATTCGGATTGTGGGAAGAGATGCGGATACTCTTTTTGTGCAGAGGTCTGTAAAAACTGTTCCATTAAAGCCTGTATTTGATATAGAACATGTAATGCCCATTCTTCCGAAGAGGGAGAGTGATTGGGAGTCCACAGTGGAAAAGCTCGATTACAGATTGATGAAGCCAAAACTTAAATCTTCCTTGGCTTCGAGAGGTGTAGATGTACTTTATGTGGAAGCGGATAGGGGCAAATATCAAGGGGTAGTCTTGAGCATAAATGCGGCATTGTGAAGGATATGTATTTATTTAACTGGAATAGCTTCGGGCCCTTGTGTTATAAAAAATACAGGGGCTCTTTGTTTTTATCAACTGTGTATTTAGTTCTATTTAAGTTCGGTGTTAACAGGGGTTTTATAGGGGTATAGTAGGGGGTTAATAGGGGGTTAGTAGG
>NZ_CBFFRI010000013.1:0-159410 GCF_965644235.1 Sphingobacterium sp. LRF_L2
GTAACAGGTGGGAGAGTAGGTCGGTGCCTAATTTTATACAGGCCCCTTCAGTGATAACTGGAGGGGCCTTTTTTTATCTACACAGATTCCACCACAACGCTGCCGAACAAGATCCTAAATTTCCTCCCTGTAGCTCTATATTCGTAATTACGATTTCATTTATACGAGGTTGGGTCTTTGCGGACTCTATAGGATTGAACCTATCCTATTATTTTATATTAATATTTTTACAAGTCGATTTGCCTAAATTCCGCTATCTTGCCTTGAAAAACATAAGGCTTCTATAGGAAGTTAAGGCAGATCATGAATAAAAAAGTTGGAATAGTTTTAATTAGTCTCTTCATCCTAGTTGGAGCTTTGGTCGGATATCGATTGATGATTAACAGCAAAAAGGCTGAAGGGGCAGCCGGTGCTGTATCACAACGGGAATTAAAGGTATATGGTAAAGTGGTAATAGGAAAGCCTTTCTCCGATTTTTTGTCGTTGACGGGATCTATTGAACCTGACGAAATGATTAGTCTTCGTTCTGAAATCTCAGGAATAGCAGAAGAGCTGAATTTTTCTGAAGGGGCGCGGGTTTCTAATGGACAGGTACTTATCAAAATCAATGATGCTGAATTGCGTGCGCAGTTAGGGGAGGCAAAGACTCGAAATGCATTGGCGATGGAAAATGAGCGTCGCGCGAAGCTACTATTGGAGAAAGAGGCGATAAGCCAAGAAGAGTATGATATTGCAAGTGCTGATTTTCGTACGACCCAATCCCAGATCCAGTTAATTGAAGCTCAGTTAAGAAAGACATTAATTAGAGCTCCTTTTTCGGGTACGGTAGGGTTGAGAAGTATTTCGAGAGGTAGTTATATCACTCCGACGACTGACATTGCCCAATTAGTGAATACCAGTCGTATAAAAGTGCAATTCTCCATTCCTGAAAAATATGCTAATAAAGTAAAAGTTGGTAATAGTGTGAAATTTTCGGTTCAAGAGCTGACAGAAGAGTTTTCAGCTAAGGTATATGCGATTGAGCCTACTGTAGAAGCAACGACAAGAACGTTACGGGTTAGAGCTCTTGCTGATAATCCTAACGGAAGTTTGATTCCGGGAACATTTGCCAATGTGGTTTTCCCACTTGAGACCATCGATAAAGGATTATTGGTCCCTACCGAGGCGCTAATCCCTGTTCAAAATGGAAAGAAAATATTTATTCAGAAAAATGGACTTGCTCGGGAAATATTAGTGGAGACCAGAGGTCGTACAGCTTCGGAAGTCTTGGTCTCAAAAGGAATTAACGAGGGAGATACGGTATTGACTTCTGGTGTGATGTCGCTACGTGATGGCAGTCCGGTTCATGTTCAGGTATTATGAGTTTATCTACACTTAGTATAAAACGCCCTGTACTGGCTATTGTAATGAATTTGCTGTTGATTCTTTTTGGAATCATTGGTTATACATTCTTGGGGGTTAGGGAATTTCCATCCATTGACCCAGCTCAGATTTCTGTTCGTACGAGTTATGCGGGAGCTAATGCGGATATTATTGAATCTCAAATCACCGAGCCTCTCGAGAAATCGATTAATTCGATCGACGGTATCCGTAATATTTCTTCCTCAAGTAATCAGGGAACGAGTAATATCACGATAGAGTTTAACTTGGATAAAAATTTGGAGGAGGCTGCTAATGATGTTCGGGACAAAGTTTCGCAAGCATTGCGGAGTTTACCACAGGATATAGACGCTGCGCCGGTAGTTTCTAAGGCAGATGCAGATTCGGAACCCATCATTACCATGACGGTACAAAGTTCCACTAAAAATGTACTGGAACTGTCGGATTATGCTGAGAATGTTATCGCACAACGTTTGCAGACAATTCCTGGCGTGAGCTCTGTTCAGATTTGGGGACAGAGAAAATACGCAATGCGATTATGGATAGATCCTGTCCGCTTGGCGTCCTATGGTTTGACAGTTTTGGACGTTCGTACAGCCTTGAATAATCAGAATGTAGAGTTACCTTCTGGAATCCTCACAGGAGCAAATACGGAATTGGCGGTAAAGACAATTGGAAATTTAGCTTCCGAGGAAGAGTTTAACAATATTATTGTGAAGTCGGATGGCAATAAGATCATTCGAATGGGGGATATTGGCAAGGCGGCATTGGAAGCAGAGAATTTTGAGACTAAAATGTCTGATTCAGGATTTCCTATGGTTGCGATGGCTGTTATACCACAGCCAGGAACCAATTATTTGGATATTGCTAAGCAATTTTATGAAGAATATGATAGGTTGCAAAATGATCTTCCGCCAGGATTTGAACTGAATATTGCTATAGATAATACGCAGTTTGTTAAACGAGCGGTGTTGGAAGTGGTCGAGACACTGGCCATAGCTATTGTGCTCGTCGTATTCATTATTTATATCTTTTTTAGAAATTGGGCGATCGCTTTTAGACCATTAATTGACATCCCCGTATCCTTGATTGCCACATTTTTTATTATGTACTTATGTGGCTTCTCTGTGAACGTGTTGACACTTTTGGCCATTGTTCTTGCAACGGGTTTGGTTGTGGATGATGGTATTGTAGTGACTGAGAATATTTTTAAGAAAGTAGAACAGGGAATGTCTCCTATTGAAGCTGCGATCAAAGGATCTAACGAGATATTCTTTGCTGTTATATCCATCTCGATCACATTAGCAGCGGTGTTCTTACCTGTAATTTTCCTAGAGGGCTTTGTAGGCCGTCTTTTCCGGGAGTTTGGTGTCGTGATCGGAGCAGCGGTTCTTATTTCTGCTTTTGTATCCTTATCATTAACGCCGATGTTAAATGCCTACTTGATGAAAGGGGGGGGACAAAAGCATTCTAAGTTCTATGAGAAAACGGAGCGGTATTTCGAAATGATGAATAAAGAATATGAAGGCTCTCTGCGTGGTTTTTTGAGCATGAAATGGTTAGCATTTCTAGTCATTGGAGCTTGTTTCGTACTCATTTATTTCTTTTATACCGTTCTACCGAAAGAGACTGCTCCTTATGATGATAGGAGTTACATTAGTTTAAGAGCTACAGCACCCGAGGGGGTTTCTTACGATTACATGGATCGTTTTATGACTGAACTCACACAATTGATTAATGATTCGGTACCAGAGAAAAAAGTTAGTTTGGTGATTACTTCTCCGGGCTTTGGATCTGCTTCTGCCAACAGTGGTATTGTCCGCTTAGGATTGATCCCCCCGGATCAAAGAGACCGTACGCAGGAACAAATCACAAATGATCTTTCTAAATTGACTAAACAATATTCTGAAGCACGAGTCGCTGTATCTCAACAACCTACGATTTCTGTCAATAGGAGAGGAGGGCTTCCCATCCAATATATTATTCAGGCACCGAATTTTCAAAAATTGGAAGAGAAAATACCTCTTTTTATGGATGAGTTAGCGAAGGACCAAACTTTTTCTACCGCCGATGTTAACCTGAAATTTAATAAACCTGAAATCTATGTTTATATAGATCGTGCAAAAGCACAATCTTTAGGGGTATCCGTTCTCGATGTTGCGCAAACCCTACAAATGTCGCTGTCAGGACAAAGGTTTGGATATTTTATGATGAACGGCAAGCAATATCAAGTTATGGGACAATTCGATAGGAAGGATCGTGCTACACCAATGGATCTTGCTTCTATTTTCGTGAAGAATCAAAGCGGACAACTTATCCAGTTGGATAATATCGTTGAATTGGAAGAGCGGAGCAGTCCTCCGCAACTTTACCATAATAATCGATATATGTCTGCGACTATCTCTGCCGGCTTAGCTCCAGGGCGAAGCATGGGCGAAGGTATTGCACGTATGGATGCAATTAAGGACAAGGTTTTGGATGCGAGTTTTACAACAGATTTGGGAGGGGAGGCGAGAGATTTTGTTGAAAGCGGTTCCAATACAACATTTGCATTTGGATTGGCAGTGTTACTTATTTTCTTAATATTAGCTGCTCAATTTGAAAGTTTTATGGATCCTGTTATTATATTGCTCACTGTGCCTATGGCTGTGGGAGGGGCTTTATTTTCGTTATGGCTTTTCGGGCAGACTTGGAATATATTTAGTCAGATTGGGACGATTATGTTGATAGGCTTGGTAACTAAAAATGGTATATTGATTGTAGAATTTGCAAATCAATTGCGCGATCAAGGAATGGCGAAATACGAGGCTGTAGTGATGGCTTCGGAAGCGCGGTTGCGACCGATATTGATGACCTCATTGGCAATAGCGTTAGGGGCATTACCAATCGCGCTATCATTAGGAGCTGCATCGACAAGCCGTATTGGTATGGGGGTGGTGATTGTGGGAGGCACGCTATTCTCTCTGATTTTAACACTATATGTTATTCCTGCTTTCTATTTGATGATGTCAAAATCGAGAAAGAGAAGGCCCGAATTCGATAATATTGAGGAATAAGTAATGAAAAGTTTAGTAGCGCTAAGTTGTTTTTTTCTGTCGCTGTGCGGTGATGTCCTGGCTCAGGAAATTTTGACAGCCAAAGAAGCGGTGGAAATCGCACTTCAAAATAATTATGATATCCGTTTATCCAAAAATAATCAACTGGTTGCAAAGGAAAATAATACCTATGGCAATGCTGGAATGTTGCCGACTGTATCCGCTGATCTTTCGCAAAGTAATAGTGTACAAAATTCGAATCAAGTACAGAATACCGGTGATGAGCGTTCGTTGGCAAACGCTAAGAATAATAATCTGAGTTATGGGCTTAGTCTGGGATGGACGATCTTTGATGGATTGGGGATGTTTGCTCGACTGGAGAAATTGCAAGAACTGGAAAAGCAAGGTAATCTAGAGGTTAAGCGTATGATTTTGACAACCGTTGGAGATGTGATAACGGTATACTACACACTTGTTGAACAGCAGAATATGTTATCGGCTCTGGATTCTAGTATTCATATTTCTAATGCGAGACTTCGGACAGCTCAAAATAGATTTTCTATTGGTAAAGCCGCAAAATTGGAGGTTCTCAATGTACAGGTGAATTTAAATGAGGATGTTTCAGCTCGTCTTCGCCAAGCCGAAACGGTGAAAAATCTGAAAACATCACTTAATAGTCTTCTTGCCCGAGATCTTGATGTTGATTTTCAGGTAGATACTGTTGTTACAATTGATGCTGCGCTCGTATATAATGACTTACAAGAAAAAGCAAATCAATTTAATCCAGACCTGCAGCTTATCCTGCTGAATAAGCGGTTAGCTGAACTGGATCTTAAAAATGTAAAGGCTTCTCGGTACCCAGTCGTACGCTTGAATACAGGGTATAATTTCTCTAGGTCGGAATCCAGTTTGGGGTTTGTGGCTCGTTCTAATTCACGGGGTTTGAATTATGGTATCACGGCATCAATGAATGTATTTGATGGATTTAATCAGCGGAGAAATGAGCGTGTAGCGAAGATTCAGATAGAGAATGCAGGACTTCAGATAGAACAACAACGTCTATTAGTGCATACAAACCTAAAAACGGCGTATGAAACTTATCTTACGAATCTCGAATTGGTAAAGCTAGAGGAGAAGAATGAGGATATCGCAAGGCAGAATTTGAATATTACTTTAGCGAAGTATACCATTGGATCAATCAGTGCAGTAGAGTTCCGTGACGCACAGGAAAATTTTATTGATGCACTCGCTCGCTTTAATGCGGCACAGTTACAGGCTAAATTATCGGAAATACAATTGAAAGAATTGATTGGACAAGTAGATTTCTAAAAAAATAACGGTATTGATACGAAATTTAGAGAGATCTATAGTCAGAAGAATACCTGTATAAAAAAAAGACCACTAAAATAGTAGTCTTTTTTTTGTAAACTGAGAAACTAAAAGTTATATTAGCCTTATGTTTATAACAAGATGGATTTCATTTAGTTCATTGGCATTTATTGCCTGCCAGTCATCGAATAGTCAGGAGAATAAAACCACGTTTGTCTCCGATAGTGTTGCTGTATGTCATGTTGGTAATATTCCATCCAGATTTGTTGCAATTCAATCCGCAGAATTAGTTTATCAAGAAGGAAGCGATAAAGCGAATATGGTGCTTATTGAAGGGGGAGGGTTTCAAATGGGATCAGCCAATTTTCCCGACGCTCAGCCTATTCATCGCGTGGAAGTTAACTCGTTTTATATGGACGAACATGAAGTAACAAATGCACAGTTCGCTTCATTTGTCGATGCTACCGGATATGTTACCGTGGCAGAACAACCTTTAAATCCTGCTGAATTTCCTGGAGTAGATCCTGAGCTTTTGGTGCCAGGATCAGCTGTGTTTTCTCCCCCTGAAGGGGCCGTTAATTTGAGTAATCACCTACAGTGGTGGACCTATGTCCCTGGAGCAAGTTGGAAACATCCCCGAGGACCAAAAAGTACAATAAAAGGAAAGGAAAACCATCCGGTTACACAGTTGGCTTATCAAGATGCCGCAGCTTATGCGAAATGGGTAGGCAAGAGATTGCCGACAGAAGCTGAATGGGAGTATGCGGCAAAAGCAGGTCGACATACGAATGAAACATACTATTGGGGAAATGATAAGAAAGAAGAAGGAAAATGGTTAGCCAATATCTTTCAAGGGGATTTTCCGGTTCTTAATACTAAAGAAGATGGTTTTGAAGACACTGCTCCAGTAAAATCTTTTCCAGCGAATGCTTGGGGACTCTATGATATGGAAGGAAATGTGTGGGAATGGTGCGCCGATTTTTATAGACCAGATGCCTATAGTCATACAGCGTTGAAAAACCCGAAAGGACCAGTAGATTCTTATGACCCACAAGAACCCGGATCCGTGAAGAGGGTACAAAGAGGTGGTTCATTTTTATGTAATGATCAGTATTGCGAACGGTATAAAGCTGGAAGTAGAGGAAAGGGAGAAGAAAATAGTCCAACTAATAATGTTGGTTTTCGCTGTGTTAAAGATATCTAATACACGAGTTATAAAAAAAATGCCCGCTTATGCGGGCATTTTTTTTATAACTCGTGTATAGTCTCCTTATTGTGCATTTAAGAACATAGACTTTTGACTGTAAAGTTCGCGGAAGAAAGGATCTTGAAGATCTTTTATAAAGCGAATAGCCTCACCTGTAGATTTCATTTCAGGGCCTAACGTTTTATCAACTTC
Source organism: Sphingobacterium sp. LRF_L2 (assembly GCF_965644235.1). Taxonomy (NCBI): domain Bacteria; kingdom Pseudomonadati; phylum Bacteroidota; class Sphingobacteriia; order Sphingobacteriales; family Sphingobacteriaceae; genus Sphingobacterium; species Sphingobacterium sp. LRF_L2. The sequence continues at coordinate 7,144 of NZ_CBFFRI010000013.1, forward strand.
AGGGAACTTAGAAAAAGAGAATACAGGTTCTTTTATGGCATAGCCATTGAGTTTACGTTCTATTTTGAAGTCTGCTAATTTATTAACTCCAAGCATCACTTTCGTCGCGATATTGATGTAAGGAACATCGTAAGCTTTAGCAATGAAAGGTACGGTACGGGATGCGCGCGGGTTTGCTTCAATGACGTAAACATTTTCACCTTTTATAGCAAATTGGATGTTTAACAAACCGATAACATTCAGTGCTTTAGCAAGCTTAATAGAGTATTCTTCCATTTTTTGCTGAACGTTCTCTGATAGGCCAAATGGAGGAAGTACCGCCGAAGAATCTCCAGAGTGTATTCCCGCTGGTTCAATATGCTCCATCATACCAATGATATGTACATTTTCGCCATCCGAAATTGAATCAGATTCTGCTTCTTCTGCACGATCTAAGAAATGGTCAATTAAGATCTGGTTGCCTGGTAGGTTTTTCAACAGATTGACAACGGCTTTTTCTAGATCTTCATCGTTAATTACGATACTCATACCTTGTCCTCCTAAAACATAAGATGGGCGAACAAGTACCGGATATCCTACTTCGTTTGCTACTTTTAAAGCTTCTTCGGCCGATGTAGCTACACCATACTTTGGATAAGGAATAGCAAGGTCTTTTAGTAAATCAGAGAAGCGACCGCGATCTTCCGCCAAATCCATATTGGAGAATGAAGTTCCGATGATTTTCACACCCAAGGATTCAAGGCGTTCAGCCATTTTCAATGCTGTTTGTCCACCAAGTTGAACAATAACACCTTCAGGCTTCTCAAGTTCGATAATTTCACGTACATGTTCCCAAAATACAGGTTCGAAATAAAGCTTATCGGCCATATTAAAGTCTGTTGAAACGGTCTCCGGATTACAGTTAATCATGATTGCTTCATAACCTGACTCTTTCGCTGCAATCAAACCATGCACACACGAATAGTCAAACTCGATCCCTTGTCCAATTCTGTTTGGACCAGATCCCAATACCACAATTTTCTTTTTGTCCGATACGACAGATTCATTCTCATCCTCGAATGTAGAATAATAGTATGGTGTTTGCGCTGGAAACTCTGCAGCACAAGTATCAACCATTTTATAAACACGGTTTATACCAAGTTCTTTACGACGTGCATATACATCGTCTTCTGATACTGTACCTAATAGCCAAGAAATTTGTGCATCTGAATAACCTTTTTGTTTTAACGTTAGGAAGAAATCGCGCGGAATATTATTAAGTTGATATCTACGCAACTCAGTTTCTAACTGAACAAGTTCTTGGATTTGTACTAAGAACCATTTATCAATGCGTGTTGCTTTTCTTATAGATTCTAATGGAACGCCTAATTCAAATGCATCTTTGATATGAAATAGACGATCGCCACTTGGGTGTTCCAAGCTATCCATTATTTCTTCTAGACTACGTAATTGACGTCCATCGGCACCTAATCCCCAACGGTTGGTCTCAAGTGATTGACATGCTTTTTGTAAAGCTTCAATAAATGTACGACCGATGGCCATAACTTCACCAACGGCTTTCATCTGCAACCCAAGCTCCTTATTTGCTCCTTTGAATTTATCAAAGTTGAAGCGTGGGATTTTTACAATTACATAATCTAATGTTGGCTCGAAATAGGCCGATGTTGTTTTTGTGATTTGATTTTGTAATTCATCCAAATTGTATCCGATAGCTAATTTGGCTGCAATTTTGGCGATAGGATATCCTGTCGCTTTAGAAGCCAAAGCTGATGATCTTGATACACGAGGGTTAATTTCGATCGCAATGATATCTTCATTTTCAGGATTCACAGAAAACTGAACATTACATCCTCCCGCAAAATTTCCTATTGAACGCATCATCCGAATTGCCTGATTACGCATTTCTTGGTAACACTTATCACTTAAAGTCATTCCAGGAGCAACAGTGATGGAGTCTCCTGTATGTATGCCCATTGGATCAAAATTTTCAATGGTACAAATAATGATAACGTTATCGTTGCTGTCGCGTAACAATTCTAACTCGAATTCTTTCCAGCCAAGTACAGCTTGCTCAACCAATACTTCGTGCGTAGGAGAAGCGTGCAAACCTCTATTTAACGCTGCGTCGAAGTCTTCCTTTCTATGTACGAACCCGCCACCAGTACCAGCTAAGGTATAAGAAGGACGAATAACAAGTGGAAATCCGATGAGTTGGGCAGCTTCTTTCCCTTCCAAGAATGAGTTTGCGATTTTTGATGGAGCCACACCTACACCAATGTCGATCATGAGCTGACGGAATTCTTCTCTATTCTCCGTTTTTTCAATGGCCGCTACATCGACACCAATGACTTTTACATCGTACTTTTCCCAAAGACCAAGGTTCGACGCTTCAATACAAAGATTCAAAGCGGTCTGTCCACCCATTGTTGGAAGTACGGCATCAATTTGCTGTTCTTGCAAGATTTTTTCGATACTCTCACAAGTAAGCGGCAACAAATAAACATGGTCTGCAATAACCTTGTCGGTCATAATCGTTGCAGGGTTCGAATTGATAATGGACACTTTGATCCCCTCTTCCTTAAGAGAAAGGGCTGCTTGAGATCCTGAATAATCAAATTCACAGGCTTGACCAATAACAATAGGTCCCGAACCAATGATTAAAACTGAGTTAATGGAGGCGTTTCTAGGCATTATTTTTCTTCTTCAAAAAATTAACTTTCAATTTGTTGTGCTTGACATAGCAACGAAACGTGCCTTTTGAGGGATAGTATTCCGACTGCTTTGTCGGAGTGCAAAGTTACATTATTTTTATTAAAGTTTATCTCTTTTTAAAAACTTTACGGCACGATTTATGTTTAAAAGTTTCTGCACAAGCTTTAGACCGCGAATTGATTCGTCTTTTTACGGCCTACTTGCGTATAATTAATACAATTACATTAAAAACTTTGTTATTCATTTCAATTAAAAATTTATGAAAAAATTGATGTTGGCTCTTGTAGCTTTATTTTTCACGGTTGGTGTTTTTGCTCAAGATTACAAAAACTCTGTTGGTATTCGTTTTGGTGGGGGATATTATGATTTAGTAGGTGCTTCTTTTAAGACTTTCATTTCTGCTCCTGGAGCTCTTGAATTTGATCTAGGAGTTAAGCCTAGCCAATCTTATGGCGGTTATAGCGATGGTGTTACCAATTTGTCAATCTCTGGTGCTTATCAACATCATTTTCCAATTGCAAACATCGAAGGATTCAAATGGTTTGTTGGTGGTGGTGCAATTATCGCGAATACATTTTCAGATTATGAAGATTGGAGTGGTGTTTCCGTTGGTATTTTCCCTACAGGTGGTGTAGACTACAAGTTGAAAAATGCTCCTTTTGCTTTTTCTGCTGATGTAAGGCCAACAGCCCATTTTGTTAAATCGTATGGTGGAATTAATGGTTTCCTATTTAATGGTGGTTTGACTGCGCGTTACGTATTCTAAAAAAGATAAAAAAAGCCGCTTACAATTTTTGTAAGCGGCTTTTTTTATTTCCGAAAATTGTGTTAGTAAATCACAATTTCGTCGGTAAATAGAAAACCTTTATGGGTGTTTGTCGCGACGACTTTAACATAACGCGCCATTTGTGGTTTTTCCAATTTGATTTCAAATGTCTTAAACTTTAAACTTGGATCTTTACCATCATCTAAGTTTGTTAACGTACCTACCTCTCGATAGTTTTTTCCGTTATCCGACAAATAGACTCGGAATTCTCCTGGAAAGAAGACTCCTGGTCCTGGCTGTTGTAGGAATTGCATAGAAACAGATTTTATTTCCTCACGACGTTCAAAGTCTACGTACGAATCGAAGTCACTGGTAAACCCTTGCCACTGCTCATCATGGTAGCTTAGTCCTCCTTTTATTCCATTCGTTAGCGTCAGTTCCTTTTGTGCTGCATACCCTTGCCAGTTATTATTGTAGAAAACTTTCTTTCCTATCGCTTTATGCAAATCCAATTGGATGCTTTCGATAGGACTTACGCGGGCCGAGTCTATAAAAGAGGCCGCTTTTATTCCTACCGACTTCGTAAATTCTATTGGATTGGTAAACGGTGTCGAACGGCTGGTCGGTTCCGAACCATCCGTCGTGTAGAATATAACGGGATGTAGTTGTTCTGAACTTAAGGCTACTGTATTCGTCATTCTATCCTTGTTGAAAAGGATTGTAGAGACAATATTGTACGACGGTCTATAATAGTTGATGTCGAACTGTTGTAATATTTTGTAGTGATGTTGAAGTCTTTCTTTAAAATCTATCCAATTCCTATTTTCTTGATTGGTCCAATTTACTTCAGAAAGAGCAAGTGCTCTTGGGAAAGCCATGTATTCTACATGTTGGTAATTGGGCATATATTCTGTCCAAAGATTTGCCTGAGCACCTAAAATATGCTTTGCTTTATCTTTTTCTATTTGAGCGGGGATAGGATTGTAAGAATATACTTTGTCAATCGTCAAATATCCACCTATAGCCTCAGGCTGAGTTCTGGGATCTGTTTGGTAACTATCAAAATATAAAAAATTACCTGGCGTCATGATGACATCATGCCCCATGTTTGCAGCCTTAATACCACCTTCTTCTCCTCGCCAACTCATCACGGTAGCACCTTTTGTTAGTCCACCTTCTAGGATTTCGTCCCACCCAATCAGTTTACGACCTTTCGATTGGAGATACTCGTCCATTTGCTGAATGGCGTAACTTTGTAATTCATCTTCATTTTTTAACCCTTTTTCTTGTATAAGCTTTTGACATTTAGGGCAGTTTTTCCAATGTTTTTTGTCTGCTTCATCACCTCCAATATGGATATAAGGAGAAGGGAAAATGGTTAACACTTCATCCAGTACATTTTTTAAAAAGGTGAAAGTCTCTTCGTTTCCGATACAAAACTCGCCTTGATCATAGGGTTTACCTGTACAAGAAAGCTGAGGGTACACTGCGAGTACCTCCTCCGAATGTCCTGGCATTTCTATTTCTGGTATAACCGTTATACCCTTGTTGGCTGCATAATTGACCAGCTCTTTTGCTTGCTCCTGCGTATAAAAGCCTCCACTCGCATTGGCACTTCCGCTAGTGATATATTGTTTTCCGTTATTTTGCCATTCTTTCCAGTTGCTGTGTGTGCGCCAAGCGGCCTTCTGTGTCAGCTCTGGATACTGTTTGATTTCTAACCGCCAACCTGTTCCATCTGTCAAATGCCAGTGAAAGTAGTTGAACTTATACAAGGCCATAACGTCTATATATTTCTTTAGAAAAGAGAAGGGCATGAAATGCCTCGATACATCTAAATGTAATCCGCGGTAAGCGAAACGTGGATTATCGTCTATTGTTAGTTGAGGTAAAACGCTTGGATTTTCTTGGAGCAAAGCCAATTGCAGTAATGTATAAATCCCTGATATCATCGCTTGGGGATCGTTTGCCTTAATTAAAATCCCTGCATCATCAATCTGTAATCTGTAAGCGCCTTGAGCAATCTTATCTGCAGATTCCGCAGGGAATAATCGAATCCCTTGCTGATGTTTTTTAGTTACTTTTTTTAAAATTTCTACTGCTGATGTCTGTAGAGTAGGATATTCTGACAACAACGAAGCGCTGCTGGCATACATTTCCGTTGTGTAAAGTCCGACATTTGTTGGAACTTTATAAGTCCCTTCTCCGAAAGTTACTTTATTCGGTTTTGGAATTAACGGCAATGATGTACTTTGGGCGATACCGAAAAAGGGGAGCAATACGCTCAGCAGAAATAACGAAAATTTACACATGTCTAGTCCCGAAATTAGTTTGATTGCACAAATATCCTAATTTATTTTTAATGCCGTTTGACAAACATTTGCCTACACAGTGGAATATGATATTTTAACTACAATTGACTTTTAGTTTTTTTAGCCAAATATTGTTTAACTTTGTAGTATGATTGAACTTCCTGTAATTCCAGTTACCGAAACTCAACGTAAACCGGATTGGTTGCGTGTTAAATTGCCAGTCGGTAAAGAATATCGCCATGTACGGAGTCTAGTCGATGAACACAAACTTCACACCATTTGTGAGAGTGGTAACTGTCCCAATATGGGGGAGTGTTGGGGTGCGGGTACGGCTACTTTTATGATATTAGGTAATATTTGCACGCGATCATGTTCATTTTGTGCTGTTGCTACAGGACGTCCTTTAGCCGTTGATCTTGATGAACCAAATCGTGTGGCTAATTCAGTAAAACTGATGCAGGTGAAACATTGTGTTATCACTTCTGTCGATCGCGATGACTTAAAGGATGGCGGTTCTATTATTTGGGCGGAAACAATCAATGCAATTCGGAGAGAAAGTCCAGAAACGACTTTAGAAACCTTAATTCCTGATTTCAAAGGGCAATGGGATAATCTTGATCGTATCCTCGCAGTACGTCCGGAAGTCGTGTCTCATAATTTGGAGACGGTACGCCGTTTGACAAGAGAAGTACGTATCCAAGCCAAATATGATAGATCGCTGGAATGCCTTCGTCGTATCTCTGAAGCAGGACTACGTACAAAGTCTGGAATTATGCTTGGTTTTGGAGAGACAGAAGAGGATGTAGTCGAGGCTATGCAAGATTTGTATAATGTGGGCGTTCATATTCTTACAGTTGGGCAGTATCTGCAGCCAACTAAAGCTCACCACCCCGTTGTAGAATGGATTACACCAGCTCAGTTTGAAAAATATAAACAGATTGGATTACAGATGGGCTTTAAATATGTGGAGTCCGGGCCCTTGGTTCGTTCTTCTTATCATGCCGAGAAGCACCTTTTTGATATGCAATAGAAAAGATACTAGTATGAAGCCTTGATTCGATCAAGGCTTTTTTTTGCTGATATTCTGGAGCAGAAATATAGACGTCAAATTACGTTGTTAATTTAAAATAAAGAGAGTTGATTAATGGGGCCTCAAAAGAAAAAAAGGCTTTTCTAGAATTGAAAAGCCTTTTTATATTCAAAAATCAAATTTCTAGCAATATTCGTCGAATGCTGCAATAAGATTGTCTGCAATCATTTGCGCTGGACGTCCTTCAATCATATGTCTTTCAATCATATGAACAAGTTTTCCATCTTTAAAAAGAGCCATTGCAGGTGATGATGGAGGATAAGGGAGCATATAGTCACGAGCCTTGTCAACGGCATCTTTTTCCATTCCGGCAAATACCGTAACTAATTTTGTCGGTTTTTTGCCATTTTCAACTGCGAAACGGGCAGCAGGACGCGCATTTGCAGCGGCACATCCACAAACAGAATTTACCACGACGAATACAGTGCCCTCAGATGGAATGGCAGAATCAACGTCATTTACTGTCTTTAGTTCTTGAAATCCCGCATCAATTAATTCTTGACGCATTGGAGCTACTAAATATTCTGGATACATGTTATCTATAATTAAATATCAAAAAATACTCTTCTATAACTGAAGTTAAATGAACTTCTCTACAAAGGTAAGGGATTGATCGTCGCTAATCAAGACGATATCCTCAAGATAATGTCAGATTTAAAGAATGCGCTTGCCAAAATGCTTTGAAATCAACTCTGTATAGGTTATTTTTGTAATTCAAAAATTAATAATATGTCTTCTATAGAAACAACGTATGTTCCTTATAAGGTGAAAGATATTTCATTAGCTGCATGGGGAAGAAAAGAAATAGAGCTTGCTGAAGCTGAAATGCCTGGTTTGATGAGTTTGCGTGCCGAATTTGGCGCAGCAAAGCCTCTTCAAGGAGCACGTATTGCTGGGTGCTTGCACATGACGATACAAACAGCTGTCCTTATCGAAACGCTTGTAGAGCTTGGTGCAGATGTTTCTTGGTCCTCTTGTAACATCTTCTCGACACAAGATCATGCCGCTGCTGCTATTGCTGCTGCTGGTATTCCTGTATATGCTTGGAAGGGTATGAATGAGGACGAATTTAATTGGTGTATCGAACAAACTTTATTTTTTGGTGAGGATCGTCAACCATTAAATTTGATTTTGGACGATGGCGGGGATTTAACTAATATGGTTTTCGATAGATTTCCAGAATTGATAGATGAAATTAGAGGCCTATCCGAAGAGACGACTACAGGTGTACACCGATTGTACGAAAGAATGAAGAATGGCACATTACATCTGCCTGCAATTAATGTGAATGATTCGGTAACGAAGTCTAAATTTGATAATAAATATGGATGTCGTGAATCGTTGGTAGATTCGATACGCCGTGCTACAGATTTAATGTTGGCCGGAAAAGTTGCTGTTGTAGCAGGTTATGGTGATGTCGGTAAGGGGTCTGCAGAATCTTTACGTTCCGCTGGTGTTCGGGTCATAGTCACAGAGATCGATCCAATCTGCGCGCTTCAGGCTGCTATGGAAGGATTTGAAGTGAAAAAAATGAGCGATGCTGTTCAAGAAGCAAATATCGTGGTAACGACAACAGGAAACAAAGGTATCGTACGGGCGGAACATTTCAAAGCAATGAAGGATAAAACGGTCGTATGTAATATCGGTCATTTCGATAATGAAATAGATGTTTCTTGGTTGAATGATCAATATGGTGCCACAAAAATTGAGATAAAACCGCAAGTTGATAAATATACTATTGACGGAAAAGATATTATATTATTGGCAGAAGGTCGCTTGGTAAACCTTGGTTGTGCTACAGGACATCCTTCATTCGTTATGTCAAATTCTTTTACGAATCAGACGCTTGCTCAATTGGAGCTATGGACAAATACAGCTAACTACGAAAAGCAGGTGTACACGCTTCCTAAGCATCTAGACGAAAAAGTTGCACGTCTGCATTTGGCACATATCGGTGTAGAATTAGATACGTTAACGGAAGAACAAGCTGCTTATATTGGAGTGGCAGTAGAAGGTCCTTACAAACCGGAAGCTTACCGCTATTAAGCGGTTGCTTTTACTGATTTTAAAGGAAGCTGTAGAATTTATTTCACTTATTGAAACTAGAAACTACAGCTTCTTTCTTATTGCAAATACTGCTGAACAGCAGCTAATGCATTTTCACTACGTACGTTGCCGGTTCCTGAAATGATTATGTACGGTGTGCCTAAACCATCTAATTCGTTTTTCCATACTTCCATAAAATGTTCTCGTTCTTTGGGGAAATCACGTAACGGATCGTCTTGCCAGGGTAGATCAATATCCATCAGAAGATAGAAATCATATGCTCTATTTTTGATTTCTTCTGTAACAATGGCTGGCGTATTGCCAAAGAGATGATCACACCATATCTTTACGGTCATAATAGTTGTATCACAAACGAGGATGTTCTGGGCGAGCGGTACAAGAGCTTCTTCCAAGGCCAATTGTCCGTAAAACATATTTACTTCGTCCTGAAGGGTGTATTGATTGTTTAAATTTTTGCAATAATATCGCGCATACTCCGGCACGCATACTGTACCTAAGCTATTTGCTAAATATTGTGCAATTGTTGATTTACCCGTCGATTCGGGACCTACAACTGCTATTTTTTTCAAAAAAGTCTTATTCAATGTTCGTATATGTGTTTAAAAATGTTCGTTTCCAGTCTTTATAGCCATTCCAGGCAATAATAGTAAATGCAATATAAAGTACAGCCGTTAATAGTAAATCTTTATGTATATAGAGCGGTATATAAAAGATATCAACAACGACCCAAATTAACCAATTTTGTAAGACTTTGCGTGTCATTAAAAATTGAGCCACGAGACTCATGGCAGTACATAGACCATCCGCATAAGGAACGTCGGTATCGGTAAATCTATCGAGTAGATATCCTATACTGACGGCTAATGCAATCGTGATGAAAATTGTTATCAAAAATTGTTTCCTATCAAGAGATTTAATAGGTCTATCCTGTATGCTTTCTATGCGCTGCCAGTAATACCAACCATAGATAGCTGTCGATAGGAAATAGAACTGCAAAATAGCATCGCCATACAGTTTGCTTGTGAAGAAAATGTAGGCAAATGTGCAGACACTGATGATACTAATGGGCCAATTGAGGATGTTTTGTCGAGCGGCTAGAAACACACATAAAAAACCTGTGATTGTGGCAAGCCATTCAAGGGCAGAGGTTGCAAGAAATTGCTGGTAAATAGAGGTGAAAAATTCAGGCATACCTTTAAATTTTCGTCTAAAGATACACTTTCATTTAAGAAGTATACTAAACCTGTTGCTTTATTGTACTATTTTGTTCGCACAATTGGTGCTGGCAAATGATTCAGGTTTAGCTTTAAATTGGAATCCCATTCCGAGAATGTATCCCATGGCCTCCTTCAATGCCACGTTAGACTCGAAATTAGGGTTTGTGTTAATGTCAACATGCACCTCAAGGTCTACATGATACTGGTCTAAAAGAGGGCATAGTTGATAGGCAACATCGATGGATTTTTGAACTTCTGTCAGCATCCTTTCTTTGATGCTTTGACGATGTGTTTTTTTGTCCCTATGAATGAACATAAATCCACCTTTATGTTCTCTCAAAAAAACGATAACAGTAGCAAACTCAATAATACCACGCTTTACTTGGGAATCGGTCCCAATATAGACCTTGAGCTTGTTTCCGATGTGGATTTCTCTTTTGATAATTTCCTCAACAGCGTCGTTGATGGACGAGCGAATTGTTTCGCCATTGTACTTCTGCCAAACCATAGTGATGAAATATTTGATATAAATTTATTGATAAAGAGTGCATTATGTTATTTCTTGATGTTAATTTTCTATTATTTAATTTAGTTTTCTTTGTTGCCATAAGCTAAATCTCCAGCATCGCCTAAACCAGGGACTATATAAGCTTTGGATGTCATTTCATTATCCACAGCCCCTATCCAAATATGGGCTTCAGGAAGAAAAGCACGTACATGTTGTAAGCCTTCTTCAGAGGCAATGACTACGGCGATGTGGAGTTCTTTGATATTATATTCAGCCAAAAGATCTTTGCAGCAAAGTACTAAGCTCCTCCCTGTTGCTAGCATGGGGTCGGCTATAATCACAACCTTATCATCCAAGTTCGGTGTATTTGAATATTTTTTATGGATCTCCATTTCACCACTTTTTTTCGTATGTCTGTATGCCGCAATAAAGGCGCAGTCCGAACGATCAAAAATGTGGAGTAGTCCCTGATGGAAAGGTAGGCCGGCACGGAGTATCGTTGCCAGGATAGGTTGTTCGATCAATACTTGGTGTGTCGCCTCACCTAAAGGTGTTTCTACCGTTGTCGGTTGATAGGTGAGCGTCTTACTTATTTCATAGCCAATTATTTCACCCAAGCGCTCTAGATTACGTCGGAAGCGCATTCGATCCTGTTGAATGTTAATGTCTCTCAACTCAACCAAATACTGGTTGGCGATACTATTTTCTTTGGTTAGGATTGTGATCATAAAGCTTTGATTATGTTCTTCTACTAATTTACTAAATATCATTCAATTTTTGTACCACGAACATGACAGTAGTACGATATGTATTTCTTCTTTTTTCCGTATTTTTAACTTTTAATCGAAAGGAACGAATGAAGTTTAAGCTTACATCGGAATATAAACCAACAGGCGATCAACCTCACGCTATTCAGGAACTGGTAACTAGTGTACAACAAGGAGAACAATATCAAACATTGCTGGGGGTAACCGGTTCTGGAAAAACGTTTACGGTAGCGAATGTTATCCAGGAGACGCAACGGCCGACACTGATTCTTAGCCATAATAAAACTCTTGCAGCGCAGCTTTATGGAGAGTTTAAACAGTTTTTTCCAGAGAATTCAGTGAACTATTTTGTCTCTTATTACGACTACTATCAACCGGAGGCATTTATCGCTTCGTCTAATACCTATATTGAAAAAGATTTAGCAATAAACGAAGAAATTGAGAAGTTGAGGCTCGCGACAACGTCTTCGCTTATGTCGGGAAGACGGGATATTGTTGTGGTATCCTCCGTATCCTGTATTTATGGTATGGGAAATCCGGACGATTTTTCTCGGTCTATTTTTCGATTTGCTGTAGGTACTACCGTGAGTCGAAATGCATTTTTACACCGTCTGGTAGAAATTTTATATGCACGTACTACTGGCGATTTCAAACGAGGAACATTTCGAGTAAAAGGAGATGTGGTGGATATTTATCCAGCATATCTGGATCATGCTTTGCGTATTTCCTTTTTTGGAGACGAAATAGATGAAATCAGTGAGATTGATCCTATCTCAGGAAAGACCTTGTCCAAGGTGGAAGACATCGCTTTGTTCCCAGCCAATCTATTCGTAACACCAAAGGAAAAATTTACGCAATCTATTTGGGCTATTCAGGATGAATTAGTACAGCGTAAGGCACAGCTAGAAGAAGAAGGTAAACTTTTAGAGGCAAAAAGGCTGGAAGAACGTGTGAATTACGATTTGGAAATGATGCGTGAATTGGGATACTGTTCAGGTATAGAAAACTATTCTCGCTTTTTTGATGGAAGAAAACCTGGAACGCGTCCTTTCTGTCTGCTTGATTATTTTCCGGAAGATTATCTGCTCGTGATAGATGAGAGTCACGTTACTTTGCCTCAATTACGTGCAATGTATGGAGGGGATAGATCCCGGAAGGTAGCGCTCGTTGAACACGGCTTTCGATTACCAGCAGCCATGGACAATCGCCCTTTAAATTTTCCTGAGTTTGAGTCGTTAACGAATCAGACGATCTACGTTTCGGCAACTCCAGGAGATTATGAGCTGCAACAAACGGAGGGTGTGTTCGTAGAGCAGGTTATCCGGCCTACGGGATTGTTAGACCCAATTATTGAAGTTCATCCTGCGGTTAATCAGGTGGATGATTTCTTAGAAGAGGTCGACAAAACCATAAAAGAAGGGGGGCGCATATTAGCGACAACCCTGACAAAACGAATGGCCGAGGAACTTACGAAATATATGAGCAGACTAAATATTAAAGTTCGTTATATTCACTCCGAAATAAAAACATTGGAACGCGTGGAAATCCTCCGCGGGCTGCGTTTGGGTGAATTTGATGTACTGGTGGGGGTTAACCTTTTGCGTGAAGGGCTTGACTTGCCCGAGGTTACCCTCGTAGCTATTTTAGATGCGGATAAGGAAGGATTTTTACGCTCGGAACGGTCTTTGATACAGACTATAGGTCGGGCAGCGAGGAATGATAAGGGACGCGTGATAATGTATGCCGATCAAATGACCGATAGTATGCGAGTAACTATCGAAGAAACGAACAGACGCCGTGAAAAGCAAATTGCTTATAATACGGAGCATGGTATTGTACCACGGACCGTCGGTAAGACAAGAGAGGAAATCTTGGAACAAACTTCTGTTGCGGATTTTAAACCGGGCGAAGCCAAGGCTTATGTAGAGCCAGATCCAAGTACTATTATTGCTGCTGATCCTGTGATGGAATATTTGGGTGACAAAGATCTACGAAAAGCTATAGAAAATGTTCGCAAGCAAATGGAAAAAGCGGCAAAGGAAATGGAGTTCTTAGAAGCTGCAAAATTAAGAGATGAAATGTTTGCTATGGAAAAACTCTATGAAGAACGTTTTGGAAAGAAATAAAGTAGTACACTACTTTATTTCTTTTCTTCGTATAGCATTTCACCGCCATGTGTCAAGGACCAACAGTGGTCTTCCTGTCTTAGCTTGTAATGGTTGCTGGCATATAAATAAGGGGATACACTGTCCAATAAAATGCTCTCAGGCTCTTCTTTAAGGAAAAGTTCTGCACGATTTTTTGTAGAATCTATGAGAACAAATGCTGCGGTCTCAAAATTGGAGGAGGTATCTGTTACGTTCATGCTGATTGTACCTTCCCACGGACGGACACATTCTTCCTTAACTTTAGACCACGTGTAGCCAGCAGATACTAAACAGCCGTTTTCATCTTTATTTTTCCCGATTTCGGGTAAGGATGAACTGGAATTTTTTGTTTGCTCATTTTTAGTGGAACTCCCACAGGACAATAGTATGAGTGCTAACCATGGTAAGAAATAGTTTTTCATAAAATCTCCTTTTTGTAATGTCAGTCCATAAACCGTACCAAACTTCGCTTTAAAATTAATGGGATAGTTTATTTTTATCGAAAAGCTTGTTACATTTACATCTCTTTAAAAATATCGTTTGGTATTTGTAAAATTGATAAAAATGAAGAAACCTGTACTGGTGATAAAATTTGGTTCAGCTTCGATCACGACCAAAGAGGGGAATATTGACGAACGTATTGTCTTGGAGATTGCAAGACAGACTGCTCAATTGCAGTCTACTTATAATATTGTGCTTGTATCTTCTGGTGCTGTAGCTGCGGGAAAAAAATTTCTAACCAAATACGATGGTAGTTTATCCGAAAGAAAGGCGGCAGCGGCAATCGGAAACCCGTTGCTTGTTAGGACTTATAGTACTTATTTTAAACCTTTTAATATCGCGTTGGCACAGAGCCTTTGTGAAAGACAACATTTTGCCAATAGGGCACAGTTCTTACAGTTGAAGGACACGTATCAAGAATTGTGGAAGAATAATATTATTCCCATCGCCAATGAAAATGATGTTGTTAGTAATAAAGAGCTTAAATTTTCGGACAATGATGAGCTTGCTACGTTGATAGCGGTTGGTTTTGGTGCAGAGCAATTATTGTTTAGCACTTCCGTTCCCGGTGTGTTAGATAGTAAAGGAAAAGTAGTTCCCGAAATTAAGGTTATTGATCGAGAGGCTCTGTCTCTTGCAAAGAAAGAGAAGTCTGCCGTTGGATTAGGAGGGATGACTTCGAAACTTAATTTTGCGCGACTGGCAAATCAGATGGGAATCCAGGCTGTTATCTTTAGTATGCAGACCGAAGATGGAATATTGAAGGCTGTACGTGGAGAAACAGGTACAGTCTGTAGACCACAGGTGAAGAAAGTATCTTCTCGAAATAAATGGATGGCTAGTGGTAGTTTGATAAAGGGGCTTGTTAAAATTGATACAGGAGCTGTTGAAGCTTTACAGAAACGGAAGAGTCTGTTGGCCGTTGGGATCATTGAGTTGAATCAGGAGTTAGAAATTGGGGAAGTGTTTCAAATAGCAGATGAAGAAGGAAATGTGTTCGCTGTTGCAAAAGCGAAAATTTATGTGTCAGATTTAAATGCTATCCGAAAAAAGAAAAACACAGCAGTAGCACATGCAGATGATATCGTGTTGCTGTAATATTTTAGTTTTACGAGAAATAGGAATTTCATGAAGGAAAATATACAGGTTGAATTGGAGTCGGCTTTACAGGCTACCTTGACAATTAAACAACTCGGAGATCAAGATAAACAAGAGTTGCTGCAGGAGATAGCATCTTTGCTGGATCTTCGAATGACGGATATTATTGCGGAGAATAGGAAAGATCTAGATCGTATGGACCCCGCCGATTCCCGTTACGATCGATTACTACTGGACGAAAAGCGTATAGCGGCACTTTCAAAAAGTATATTGGATGTGGCGAAACTTGCAGATCCAACAGAAGTTTTGCTTTCGCGAACCGTATTGGAAAATGGATTAATCGTTGAAAAAAAGACGGTTCCTTTAGGCGTTGTCGGTGTTATCTATGAATCTCGACCGAATGTTACAATCGATGTGGCAGCATTATGCTTGCGTTCTGGTAATGTTTGCTTGCTAAGAGGGGGGTCTGATGCATGGTATACCAATTGTATCTTAGTGGAAATTATACAATCCGCTTTGCAGGCAAGGGGATTGAATGTTCATATTGTCCAACTGCTACCCACAGATCGGAAGTACGTTTCAGAATTATTGACAGCAACGAAGTTTGTTGACATTATTATTCCTCGCGGATCACAAGCGCTTATCGATTTTGTTCGAGAGCATGCAAAAGTTCCTGTTATTGAAACCGGGGCAGGTGTATGCCATACTTACGTAGAGGAGAGTGCTAATCTAGAAAATGCAGCACGAATCGTCGCTAATGCGAAAATATCCCGTCCTTCTGTTTGCAATGCACTAGACACGGTTTTAGTGGATCGTTTGGTTGCAGAGCGCTTCTTGTCGCTTCTAGTACCTTACTTTACAGAAAGCAACGTAGGCGTCTTTGCTGATGAAGAGGCGTATGCCTTGTTGCAAGACTTAGCTTACCCTGATTTGAAGCGAGCAAGTGAGGAGGATTTTGGACGTGAGTTTTTGGGATTGCAATGCTCTATAAAGGTAATTTCTTCTTTTGAAGAGGCGCTTTTACATATTAGTAAATACTCTTCAAAACATTCGGAATGTATCGTTTCGGAGAACAAAGAACGAATCGAAATTTTTATGAATAGCATTGATACAGCTGCGGTATACGCTAATGCTTCGACACGATTTACAGACGGCGCAGAGTTTGGTCTAGGGGCCGAAATTGGAATTTCAACACAAAAACTGCATGCTCGAGGACCTTTTGCATTAGAAAAATTAGTGACGGAAAAATGGTATGTCACAGGTAATGGACAAATAAGATAAGCTATGGGAATTCGATACGAGAAGGATACGATACTTAACTGGGTGAATGAAATGGGAAAGTTTCTGCGCTTGCTTGTGGATAAGTATGAAGCTTTTGATAACGATGTTGATGCACAATTAGTTGAAGAGGGGTATCGAGATTTTTTTAAGAAAGAACGGACTTGGATGTTGAATTGCTCCAATGATGAGCTGCAGCACTATGTGGATGAAGAATTGCATGTTGAACAAATTCGTCCTTTGGCATTACTCTTTTTTCGAGACGCGCTTTTGACAACTGATGTCGGAATCCAACAGCGATTACTGCAACAATCTAAATTTTTATTGGGATACGTATCTGCTAAGCTAGGAAGTTTTTCTTTTGAGGATTATGATAATTTGGCCACTATAGATAAGTTGTTAAATAGTAATAAATAGGGAGGAATAATATGCCTCCCTATTTTAGAATATCTCTTGCAATCACTAATCTTTGTATTTCAGATGTTCCTTCATAGATTTGTGTGATTTTAGCATCACGCATCATGCGTTCCACATGGTATTCTTTCACATAGCCATATCCTCCGTGGATTTGTACCGCTTCGACTGTTGTTTTCATAGCGACTTCTGATGCAAATAATTTGGCCATAGCTGCTTCTTTAACGTATGGAAGCCCCTGATCTTTGAGCCAAGCAGCTTTGTAGGTCAGCAAACGAGCGGCTTCAATCTCCATTTCCATGTCTGCAAGCTTAAATTGTATTGCTTGATGTTCACATATCGCTTTTCCGAAGGTTTTTCTTTCTTTTGAATAGTTTAAGGATGCCTCATAGGCTCCCGAGGCAATTCCCAAGGCTTGTGCTGCAATACCGATCCGGCCACCATCTAACGTTTTCATGGCGAATTTAAAACCGAAGCCCTCATCACCCAAACGGTTTTCTTTTGGGATTTTTACATCGGTAAATAATAAGGAATGTGTGTCTGAACTCCGGATACCCAATTTGTTCTCTTTTGGGCCGATCGCAAAGCCTTCTACTCCCTTCTCAACAATAAAAACGTTAATACCTCGGTGACCTAATTCAGGGGATGTTTGGGCAATTACGATATAGGTATCTGCATTTCCACCGTTGGTTATCCAGTTTTTTGTGCCATTAAGAAGATAGTGATCTCCTTTATCAATTGCTGTAGTATGTTGTGAAGTGGCGTCGGATCCTGCTTCAGGCTCTGAAAGCGCAAATGCGCCTAATTTATTACCTGCAGCGAGGGGTTTTAGGTATTTTTCTTTTTGCTGTTCGTTACCATATGCTTCTAAACCATATAAAACCAGTGAATTATGGGCCGACATAATTACGCCTGCAGAGGCGTCTACTTTGGATATTTCTTCAATAGCAATTGCATACGCTAACGTATCCAGGCCTGCACCATTGTATTTTTGGTCCACCATCATTCCCATAAAACCCAATTGCCCCATTTGTGTAACTTGCTTATGTGGGAATAGTGCTTTTTCATCTCTCTCGATTATGCCGGGCAATAAGCTTTTTGCAAATTCTTTGGCTGTTTCGCGAATAAGCCTATGTTCTTCTGTTTGTGTAAAATCCATAGCCGATGTTTTAATCAAATATACTGTTATTTATTATGCTTGCATAGTAAAAACAATGTAAGTTTTGTTAAAGTTTACGTGTAATAGTGAAATTGATTTTGAGAAGTCATTTAATCTACTAAATTTGTAGAGTAAGTAATTTGATTAGTTAACAATTTAAAAATAAAAAGATATGAGTTTAAGATTAGGAGATACAGCGCCCAATTTTCAGGCGGAAACAACAGTAGGTAACATAGATTTCTATTCGTACATCGATGGAGGATGGGCGGTTTTGTATTCACATCCTTCGGACTATACACCAGTTTGTACAACGGAATTAGGGCGTACAGCACAATTAAAATCTGAATTTGAGAAAAGAAATGTAAAAGTTTTGGCTTTAAGTGTAGACTCATTAGAAGACCACTTGGGCTGGATTAGTGATATCAATGAGACGCAACAAACTACGGTCGATTTTCCGATCATTGCCGATAAGGATCGTCACGTGGCGGAACTTTATGACATGATTCACCCGAATGCATCCGCAACGGCAACTGTTCGATCTGTATTTGTTATTGGACCTGATAAGAAAGTAAAATTGACGTTAACTTATCCTGCATCTACTGGGCGAAACTTCAACGAGATATTGCGTGTAATAGACTCCTTGCAGCTTACAGATCAGTATTCGGTCGCTACACCTGCTGACTGGAAGGATGGTGAAGATGTGATTGTTGTTCCTGCGATCAAAACAGAAGATATTCCTGCTAAATTTCCAAAAGGATTTAAAGAGATTAAACCATATTTGCGCGTCACGCCGCAACCGAATAAGTAAAAAAGAAAAAGGAGGAGTTAATCATAAACTCCTCCTTTTTCTTGTGCTATATACTGCTATTAATATACTTTGACAATATATATATAGTCCTGCAATTTCTTGATTTGATCTGTGCGAGGCAAGTTATTTAACATATTTCGATTGTTTAGCACGATGTTACCGCGCAATGAATCGGCAGGAATACTATTTAAAGTTTCTAAAAGCGCTTTCGTTTTGATGGCAAAGGCCGCACCATCGATTCCTTTTTGTTTACCGCTAATGATGCCTATTACATTTCCCTCTCTGTCTAATACAGGACCTCCGCTGTTACCAGGGTTAACAGGTATAGATATTTGATAAGCCAAGGTATCTCCAGCGTATCCGGTTGACGAGCTCAAGTAACCTTGTCCATACACAGCCTCGTCTCTAGGAAAGCCTATGGTATAGATATCTTCGCCTAAATCAGAATCTTTTCTTTTGAAGGTATAAGGTAATGTTTTTAGGGATTTAAAAGAAGAATCTTGAATATGTAAGATCGCAAGGTCTTTCTCTGGGTTCGTAAAAATAATCTCGGCTTTGAAAGATTGGCCTTTATGATTTTGTAAGTGTACAGAGTCCGCACCGGTTATGACATGGTAATTGGTTACAACGTACCCATCTTTTGTAATCATGAAACCTGTAGCTCCGAAATGCATGGGTTCTGCACTAACTTTCTTGTCGTTTATATTTTTAATAGCTGCATTATGCGCATTAACATTGCGTTTTACGTTATTCATGTCACGACGTAATGCACTATAATCTGAGGTTGTTTTCCTTAGATTCGAATAATATCCCGTTAGCCACAGCGTAGAAAATACAGAGACAATAGCAATAGCAGCCGCGACAGCAGCATTCCACTTTAGCCTATCGAGCAGAGAAACTATTTTTACGGGTTTTTTGTCACTATGTTGGATGCGTTGTTTTTTTGCTGCCAGACGGAGATTATCTTTAAAATGTATCCTCGCATCGACTTGTTTGATTTGATTCACAAATGTCTTATGTTGCTCAAACAAAGCGGCATGTTCCGGTTGTTCAGCACAATGGCTTTCAAATTGAAAACGTTCCTCACCTGATAGCTCGCCGCGGAGGTAGGAGTCTGCCCAATCTATAAATTCTTGTTGACTTACGCGTCTCATGAGATAATAATAACCTATTTTTTAAAAAACATTTTTTTTAGGCGCTGAAGGCATTTATATTTTTGATTTTTAGCATTGTCGGTATTGGTATAACCGAATTTATCGCAAATGTCTCCCATAGATTTATCGAGTATATAGAAGTCATGCAAAATTGTTTTGCAAGGTTCTCCTAATTCGATAAGTGCTTTCTCCATGTGCAATAAATTGGATTCCAAAATCTCATGCTCTTCAATCGCCTCGTCAGCAGCCAGAGAATCTTCGATATCATCAATCAAATCCTTCTGAAACTTCGACTCCCCTCGAGTAAGCTGTTTGAGCCATAGTCGTTTAGATATCGCGTATAAAAAAGTCTGTAGCTTACTGCTCAATTCAAGATTACCATGCATCACTTTGTCATAAAGAACCATGATCGTCTCCTGGAATATATCTTGAGCTTCTTCTGTACTTCCTTGATTATTTAGAATCATCTTGGCAATGGGAGGGAAATGAAACTTGTACAACTTTTGAACAGCTAAGTTGTCCCCATTCCTAATTCCACTAAGAATCTCTAAATCAACATTTATGTCACTTCTTTCCTTACTCACTTATTAATACCTTTTTAGTAAAATAGTAACCTGCTTTATTGGATTTTTTTTAAACTTAATTTGAAGGGAATAATTCCTTTGCAGCTTAAAGGTAAAAAAAAAGCTCTCAAGATGAATGAGAGCTCTTGTATAGTTTTTTATATTTTAAGGTGTAGATCCTCTTCTTGCTGCTGTTTTCATTTTGCCTTTGGTTGGTCCAAAGACATTTCCCACCATAGTCATTGCGCAACGGAATCCTATCATTGCATTAGATTCGTCTTGCTGCATAAAACGGCGTGTTGCAGGATTTAACCAATAGGCGCGGTCGTTCCATGATCCTCCCTTAAATACCCGGCTTTTGTTATTGACCAATGTGGTTTTCCCATAAAGCTCCTTCATTTCTTCATCTTCTGCCCCGCGAGCATCATATTGGTAGTCAGCCATAGCAATTGTATTTCCTTCCTTCTCGGCTTGTAATTCTTCCCAGGTTTGTTTGCGAGGTGCTTTTGCAGGCACTTTGATCGGGCGTCCATATTTATCTTTGGCCAATACTCTTCCCTCCGTATTTTCATATTTATTGTCCATAAAAACATTGCCACGGAAAGGGTTAAAGTCTTCAAAGTCTTCGAAAGATAACTGCCGATACACATCATTTACCCACTCGTTGACATTGCCCGCCATGTTGTAAAGTCCGAAGTCATTGGGGGCGTAGCTCGTAACGGGTACAGTGATATCTCCCCCGTCATTTAAATCGCCGGCCACTCCCATATTATTACCACTCGTAATTTTAAAGTTGGCTAACATACGGCCTTGGTTTTTACGTTTATCGGAACGTACACCCAGTCCACTCCAGGGATAGGTTCTGCTATTGTCTACATTCCCCTCGATGGTATTTCCAATAAGTCCGAGTGCGGCGTATTCCCATTCTGCTTCGGTAGGCAAACGATAAGGTTGCTTTAATATACCGTCTTCCATTCGTACGGTACGCTTAGCTTGAGCCTCTGCTCCTGGTTTATTATCCTTCGGCATTTTAGGCCCATCTATACCTTCTCCCTTTAGTTGTCCATTAAGGTAAATTTCGGTGTTAAAGGCATCTCCGGATGTTTTCTCATCAGAACGTGTCTTGTAATCGACTAACATGCCTGACTGTCGCAGAATGTTCTCGTTCACACGATCTGTTCTCCATTGGCAGTAAGCCGTTGCTTGTTCCCACGATACGCCTACAACAGGGTAGTCTTGAAATGCGGGATGCCTTAGATAGAGATTTACATAGGGTTCGTTGTAAGATAAAGGATGACGCCATACTAAGGAATCAGGAAGCGCATCATAGTAAAGTTTACCGTCATTAGGAAAATTTTGGGCAATCCAATGGAGATATTCCAACCAATCTGCATTGGAGACTTCGGTTTCGTCGATATAGAACGAAGCTACAGTAACACGACGCTTTAGGTTGTCGTGAGAGTAGCCTAAATCTTCGTTTAAACTGCCTCCCATAACAAATGTGCCCCCTTCGATAGCAACTAAGCCAGGACCAGGTGTTTCCTTGACTTTTCTATTGATCTGTAATCCTCCATTGTAGGGGTCGTTATAGGCAACTCCCGTTTTTGACGACAAATCGCTTTTTTTTGCTCTACTTTTACAGGAGGAAAAAGCCACTATAGATAGCATTACCACAATGACAGAGGCTATTCCTTTGACAGTAAATTGATTTGTTAATATCATAGAATAGAATTATGAATTTATTATGTCAAAAGTAATAAATAAATATTATTTGCTGTGACGGGTTATTACGAATTTGTGTAGGAATTAATCGGTTCTCTTTGTTGAAAATGTTAAAATGTGTTAAATAGCAATGTTGTCAATACAATGAAATCTAGATTTCATTGTATTATTTTATTAGCTAATTTAGCAGTAATATGAAGATTAAAGTCGGTTTTGGTTTTGATGTCCACCAAATGAAAGAAGGACATCCCTTTGTGGTTGGGGGAGTAGAGTTAGCACATCACGCCGGAGCTTTCGGGCATTCTGATGCTGATGTCCTCGTACATGCGATTTGTGATGCTATTCTTGGTGCAGCTAATTTGGAAGATATCGGTTACCATTTTCCGAATACAGACCAAAAGTGGAAGGGCATAAGCAGTTTGTTGTTGTTAAAGGAATGTGTTCGTCTAATCTCAGAAAAGGGATATGAATTGGGGAATATTGATGCTATGCTATGCTTGGAAGCTCCAAAGATAAAACCTTATATACCCGCAATGAAGGAACGATTAGCCGATGCAACAGGACTAGATGCAGATGATATATCCATTAAGGCTACGACTAACGAGACGATGGGATTCGTGGGCCGTGAGGAAGGTGTTGTAGCTTATGCCGTTTGTCTTATTCAGAAGATTTAGTCTTTTTGAAATAGAGATAGGCAATTGTAAGAGCAATGAATACGAGTAGAGAGCCCGCTATAAACGGAGCACCTGGAAAATAGGTCTCCGCGCTTTCTCTTGTAAAGAAGGAGAACAGATTACTCATTAAAAGCGGGCCAAATATTGCGGTAAGACTAATAACCGAGGCAATGCCCCCTTGAATTTGTCCTTGTTCGTTTGCTGGAGTTAGGTTAGAGACTAGGCTTTGTGTTGCTGGGCCAGCAATACCACTGCATACATATAATATACAACTTGCCGACAGCATCACAATACCAGATGAGGCTCCAATGAGTGAAAGGGATATCGTATTCAGCAAGAGTCCTGTTAAAATAGCGTTTGCCAACCCAAGGCGCGGAATGATCACGCGTAATAATCCCGCCTGTACAATAGTTAAGAGTATGCCGATGAAACCTAATGAGATACCTACCATTCTTTCATCCCAACCGAACTTTTCCATCGTATAATACGACCATGTGCTTTGGACCGCGTGAGCGGCAAGATTGACGAGGAATATACAGGCGACGAGCGTATGAATCTGCGGATATTTCGCAATTTGTCGGAAAGCGCCTATAGGATTGGCGTTTTGCCAGGAAAACGATCGTCGATGATCGCTTTTTAGGGATTCTGGAACAATGAAATAGCCATAAATACAGTTTATTAAACTCAGACCGGCGGCCGCGAAAAATGGAACCCGATGGCCGAATTGACCAAGTAAGCCTCCAATAACCGGGCCTATGATAAACCCTAGGCCAAACGCAGCTCCCAATAGTCCGAAGTTTTGTGCCTTTTGTTGTGGTGTGCTGATGTCCGCGATATAAGCTGCTGCGGCCGTATGGCTTGCTCCTGTAATTCCTGCGACGAGTCTCCCCAAGAACAACCAGCCTATGGATGGTGCGAAACCCATCAAAACATAGTTAATGCAGAAGCCAAGTAAGGAGAATAGTAAGACGGGCCTGCGCCCGTAGCAATCACTTAAATTTCCTAATACCGAAGCAAAGAGAAATTGCGTGAATGCATAGCAAAACATTAACCAGCCTCCATAACGCGAGGCTTCGCTTAAATCGCCATTGATGAGTTCTTTTATTAATGAAGGAAGTACAGGTATAATAATCCCTAGGCCGACAGTATCGATAACGACTGTTAAAAATATAAAGAAAAGACTGGAGTTTTTAACGCGTAGCATAAGAATGATATACCAAAGATGGATGTACTGAAATTTTCTTCTAAAGTAATACTTTAATTGGTTATAATGTGGGTTTTGTTCCGAAAAAACGGAGAAGAGCGTATTCTGATTTGGCTTTTTAACAATTCGTGAATTTTCGAATGTTTAGCAGTTAAAATTCTGTGAATAATGGTATTTTTGTCTTACAAAGCTACCTAAAAAAATGAGGCCTAAAGAAAGTTTAAAATCACATGAGGACTAATTCCCCGAATATTATGAAATTTAATAGAAGACTTCTGCTGTTTATTCTGGGGTCTTTTTCTATTCTCTTTTTGCATTTTTCCTGCGCTGTATTCAAAGGGAAGAAGAATGTAAAGGTTAAAAATATAGCCGAAGACAGCTTGAAAACTGACTTTTTTCAAAATCTAACTTCACGATATAACATATTATACAATGCGAACCTGATGTTGGATCAGGAACGGAAAACGATATATGATGCTGCGGATAAAAATTATCAAATCCGACTGTCCGTATTTGATGAGCCTACAGCAAATGGCGATCCACACAAGTCGATGGATTCACTGATTCAAAAAGCCTATAAAATTGTGAACACAAAACAAGATGGTAAATATATAAACGATGCTTATTTTGTGATTGGTAAAGCTTATTACCTCAAAGGATCTTATTATACTGCGGTAGAATTTTTTGACAAATTGATTCATGATCGGCGTCCAGAACAAAATTCTTTTATCTCGCTCGCCTACGCCTGGAAATCTAGAGCTCTCCTGCAGATCAATAAATATGAGGCTGCTGGACTTGCGGTGGATTCAGCATTTATGTTTTTAGACGATAAAAAGAAGACACGCACGTTTGTCAATGCCGCGAAAGCAAATCATTTGGTACGGATAGGAAAGGAGCCGGATGCTATTCCTTATTTGACATATGCAATTGAATCGAATGTAAATACCTATGATGCATATCGCTGGAAGTTTTTACTTGCTCAACTTTACCGCGATAACAAGCAGGATGATAAGGCCTTTCGGTTGTTTGCAAAATTAGCAAATAGCAATGTCCCTTTCTCGATGTCTTTTGAATCGGATTTGCAGAATGCTTTTTTATTGGGGAGGAGCGAGGGGATCGCAACAGAAAAAAGAATAAAACCTTTTTTGTCGATGCTGAAAGAAGGTAAAAATGAAGAATATAAAGACCAAATTCTATTCGAAATTGGTAATGTATATCTTGAAGTTAAGGATGAGGAAAAAGCATTGAAATTCTTTGATCTATCGCTTAGGCAGCCGAATCGCAGTAATTATCAAGCGACAGAAACTTATTTGACCATGGCAGATTATCTGTTTGAAAAGAAGCAATTCAGAAAATCACAAGCCTATTTTGATAGTACCGCTACGGTACTTCCCGACAACTATACGGATGTCAATAAGATTCGTCGAAAACTCATCTTTATGTCGGAATTGACGAAATTATATGAGCAAAATCTGTGGCAGGATACCTTGCTGTCTTTAGGAAAGTTAACAGCTGATGATCAATCCAAGAAAATCGATGAATATGCACGAGCTGTATTGAAAGAGAAGCAGATAGCGGATGAAAAGTTGAAAGTTGCAGCGAAGGATAGAAAAAAAGATCGTGCAGGATCCTCATCGAGTATGAACGTATCGAATGCTTTTGTTAGTACAACGAATAGATCTACTTATTCCGATAACCGATTTTATTTTAATAACCAGGAAGCATTAATGTTGGGGGCTTCGGAGTTTAAACGAAAATGGGGTGCTCGACAATTGAAAGACGATTGGCGATTTTCTGCTGATAATTCTGTGGTAGTTAAAGTCGCGGAGAAAAGGGAGGAAGAGGTTTTAACGCCGCTAAAATCTATCGATACGTTAGATGTAGATGCATTTTTAACGGCAGAACGTCATCGATATGAAGATTCAATACCGAGAAGTCAAGCTGATTTTGACAGAAGAGAGAGGATTGTACATAACAACATGATTGTTATTGGTAATATATACCGCGACTACACGCGTAATAATAAGGAGGCAATTAATGCATATGAAGATTTTTTGGATCGTTTTCCTCATTCGTCTTCTGCGGCCGAGATTTACTATTCACTTTATCGAATGTATGACGGCCACAATGTAGATAAAAGTAACTTTTATAAAGCGCGTTTGGTCGAATTGTTTCCTAATTCACTTCATGCTCAAATGGCTCTCGACCCTTATTATATGGATAAAGTCAATCGGGAAAAACGAGTTTTGGATAGGGCTTTTGAGCGACTGTTTCTCTTGTATACAGCGGGTGATCACGTTGCGGTGATTAAACAGGCTAATGAAGCACTTGCTACTGTGTTTGAAAATACAGGAATGGTTGTACAAGTGGAATACCTTAAAGCGTTGGCTATTGGTCGTGTAGGTCGGGTGGAGGATTTCAATCACGCTCTCCAGAAGATTGTCGATAAATATCCTCACGATAGCCTGGTTACACCTCTTGCAAAGGAGAATATTGCTTTTATTGAGAATAATCCGGATTTATTTATTCATCGGGTGAATGCATTGCAGGATAGGGATAGGGGGCGTGTCGCTTTTGTTGATGAACCTGATATGACGCCTTGGCCCGCCCTTTATATCCAGGGGGACTACAGAACGGGGCTTGCATTAGTGAAGGATAAACCTAAAAAGGAGGCTGTCGAGGAACCAAAAAAAGAAGTTCCTGTTGAAGAACGTAAAGAGGCTACGCTTCTTTCGGCACAGCCATTGTCTTCGGGAAGTAAAGATATTAAGCTTAATAGTTTGCAAACGCAGGATGGGAAATTGATCCGCAAAAATGAAAAAGAGACGATAGCTACTTTAGACGACTTAGAAGAGGAACAAAAAGAAATAGCCGCTCTCTTGGAACAGGAACTGTTGGCAGGAAGTACAGCGATTAAGTTGAATGATTTAAAGGCGAAAGAAGGTGTTTTGATTCGTAAAAAAGAACCCTTGGCGACAGCGGTATTGAGCGGATTAGATGAGGAAAGCGTAGAAGATGAAACCTCCGAAGAGAAGAGAAATGTGGTCTCTTTAGACGGAAATAAAACGTTGGCATCGTTGAAGCTGCAGCCAAAAATCGGAAAGGACGCACAGTTGATTAATCGAGAGTTGGCGATAGCGGATGTTCGTATTCAATACGGACCGAACGAATACAGAGATAAAAAATTGCTCCCCGATACCGCGACATACTATTTTGTCGTTAATGTAATGGATCCTCGTGTGAATCTAGCGCCTAGTCGCTACGGTATTGGGCAATTCAATCGCTCACGTTATACGCGCGCTTCTATTAACCATCAACTGAAACTGGTGAACGCCGAAAATCAGTTGTTACTGGTCGGACCGTTTGAAACTTTTGAAGAAGTTAAAACATATGAGACAAGAATCTTACCTTTGCTACCTGAAATCATGAAAGTGCCACAAGAAGATTACAATATTTTTGTGATAACAAGAGAGACAATTGGCACGTTAACTGATGGGATACAAATCAAAAATTACCATCAAGTTTACATCGAACAGTAATTTTGTATTAATGCTATGAAGAGAGAATCAAAGCAAAGTAAGTTGACAGAACAGGACATCAAGCGATATACCTTTAATTTTTGGAAGATATTACTGGCGTTTGTTGTATTAGGTTGCCTTTTTATTTTAAGTGTACGTATAGGTGTCTTTGGAAAGTTGCCCTCGTTTCAAGAATTGGAAAACCCGAAAAGTAATCTTGCCTCCGAGATATTGTCTGATGATCTGAAGGTTTTAGGAACCTATTACCGACATAACAGGTCGAATGTGAAGTATAGCGAGCTGTCGCCATATTTGATTCAGGCTTTGATCTCTACCGAAGATAAACGTTTCTACGATCACTCCGGTATCGATTATTCGCGTACGATTACGTCGGTCTTTCATACGTTGCTTGGAGATAAGCAAGGGGGGAGTACCATCACACAGCAGCTAGCACTAAATCTGTTTTCGGAAAGAAGAGAGCGCAGTGCATTTAAACGAATTATGCAGAAGTTCCAGGAATGGGTCACTGCTGTTCGTTTGGAACGAAGCTATACAAAAGAAGAGATCATTATGATGTATTTTAATACGGTCGATTTTGGCTACAAAAATACATACGGTGTGAAATCTGCTGCTCGTACATTTTTTAGTACTACGCCAGATAAGTTAACACCAGAGGAAGCGGCTATTTTGGTTGGAATGTTGAAAGGTCCATCGTATTACTCTCCTGTTCGTTTTCCGGAACGTGCAATGGTAAGGAGAAATACAGTTATTAATAATATGGCAAATCGGAATTTCTTAACAGCAGCAGAGGCTGAAAAAGCGAAGAGTCAACCGATTAATCTGAAGCTCCAAATTTCAAATTACGGAGAAGGTTTGGCACCTTATTTTCGTGCAGTTCTTAAAGAAGAAATAAAAAAAGAATTTAAACGGCTATCGATTACAAAAGCGGATGGTACACCATATGATTTAGACCGTGATGGTTTAAAAATTTATACCCCGATTAACTATGCAATGCAACAATACGCGGAGGCAGCGCAAAAAGAATGGATGATGAAATTACAACGCGATTTTGATCGACAATATCGGAACTCCGATCCATTTAAAGGTGCAAATGCAAAGCTGCTTATTTCCGGAATGCGTAGATCAGACCGATACAGAGATCTTAAAGCGGCTGGATTGTCGGAAGATGAAATAAAAAAAGAGTTTAATAAGAAGGTGTCTATGTCTTTATTTACTTATAGAGGAAATATAGATACCGTAATGACACCAATGGATTCTATACGCTACAATAAGCTGTTTTTAAGAAATGCGGTAATGTCGATGGAACCTAAAACAGGACATATTAAAGCTTGGGTAGGGGGCATTAACTTTGAACATTTTAAATATGATCATGTCAAACAAGGATTGCGTCAGGTTGGTTCAACAGCAAAGCCTTTTACCTATGCGACAGCTATAGATAATGGGTATTCTCCCTGTTTTACAGTTCCAAATCATATGCAGACGTATGGCAATTGGACACCAAGAGGAACAGTTCAGGGGGGGGATCCGATAACGTTGAAAAATGCATTAAAGTATTCACAGAACTTTGCCTCAGCCTATGTAATTAACGAGGTGCAGGCGTCTAATGTGGCTGCGCTGACGAAACGTATGGGGATAACTTCGGATGTGCCAAATTATCCTTCCATTGCGCTAGGTGCGTATGAGGCTTCTGTTTACGACATGGTTGGAGCGTACTCTGCTTTTGTAAACTTCGGTACTTGGATTGAGCCTACTATGATTTTAAGGATAGAAGATAAGAATGGCACTCCAATTTATGAGAAAACGCCTAAGGTCGTGAAAGCAATCAACAGCGAGACGGCCTATATTATGGTTGATATGCTTAAAGGAGTTGTGGATGGTGGAACGGGATCTCGTGTGAGACGGGCCGAATACGGTGGTTTAACAAATCCTATGGGAGGAAAGACCGGTACTACCAACGATAACTCGGATGCTTGGTTTATTGGTATAACACCGGAATTAGTTACGGGGGTATGGACAGGTGCAGAGGATAGAGGTATTCGTTTTTATAGCATGGCTTCCGGGCAGGGGGCATCTGCCGCTCTACCTATTTTTGGGTTATACATGAAGCGTGTGTATAACGATAAAAATTTAAAATATACCAAGGATGATTTTCCTCTTCCTCCAGGAGGTCTAACGCGGGAAATAGACTGTGGTAAGTATGTGCAGTTTTATGGGACGCCGACAGAAGATGGACAGCTTGATGACGATAGACTAGGATTTTAACAAGGAACGATTTGGTCATTGTCGAGCAGTAAATTTTAACGAAATTTACTGCTCGACGTTTTTAAGGAATATGGGATCATTTGATTACAGAGAGGAGCTAAAGAGGATACCACATAAGCCAGGTGTTTATCAGTATTTTGATAAAGATAATGAGCTGATTTATGTCGGTAAAGCAAAGGATTTGCGTAATCGAGTAGGGTCGTATTTTGTGCAAGACAGTCAGTTGAATAGTAAGACTAAAGTTCTTGTTCGGAAAATACAGCGAATTGCTTTTACGATAGTTGATACAGAGATTGACGCTTGGTTGCTGGAAAACAACCTGATCAAAAGACACAAACCACGCTATAACGTATTATTAAAGGATGATAAGACGTATCCTTGGATTGTAATAAAGAATGAACATTTTCCACGGATTTTTTGGACTCGAAAATATATTAAAGACGGTTCTCGTTATTATGGGCCTTATGCTTCAGTTAGTATGATGCATATTATTTTAGATATGATACGGGAATTATTTCCATTACGTACTTGTAATCTAAACTTAGCACCAGAGAATATTGCCAAAGGAAAGTATAAGGTTTGTTTGGAATACCAGATTGGAAATTGTAAAGGGCCTTGTGAAGGCTACCAATTGGAAGACGATTATAGCCAGAATCTGTCGGATATAAAAGATATTCTTAATGGTAAAATATCGGTCGTGACTAGTCGTTTGAAAAATCAGATGACAGAAGCTGTGACGGCTTTAAATTTCGAAGGGGCACACAAACTGAAGGGGAAGCTTGATAAATTGTCTAACTACCAGAGTAAGTCGACAGTTGTTAGTTCATCGATAACGAATATTGATGTGTTTAGTATCGCTTCCGATGATAGTTATGCGTTTGTAAATTACCTAAAGGTTGTTCATGGTGTTGTTATTCAAACCCAGACTTTGGAGATGAAACGACGCCTTGATGAATCAGAAGAGGAGCTCCTCGCATTGGCTATTCCTGAAATACGCAGTAGGTTTAAAAGTACTTCTCGGGAAATTATTGTTCCCTTTGATATACATATTGAAGACAGTGAGACGATTAAGTTTACAATACCCAAATTGGGCGATAAACGCAATCTGTTGGATTTGTCGCTTAAAAATGTTGCCTACTTCAAAAAAGAAAGGATGCTACAATATGAGCGATTGAATCCTGAGGTGAAAACAGAACGTGTTTTGAACCAAATGCAGAAGGACTTAAGGATGAACGTTTTGCCAAGACATATCGAGTGTTTTGATAACTCGAACATACAAGGTAATTATCCGGTCTCAGCTATTGTTGTTTTTAAAGATGCAAAGCCTTCGAAGAAAGACTACAGGCATTTTAACGTGAAAACTGTTGTAGGGCCAAATGATTTTGCGACGATGGAAGAAGCTGTATTTCGAAGATACAGACGTTTGCTAGACGAAGACCAGGAATTGCCACAGTTGATTATTATCGATGGAGGAAAAGGACAGTTGGGGGCCGCATTAAAAAGTTTAAGGCTTTTAGGAATAGAAAAGAAAGTAACGGTTATCGGAATTGCAAAACGGCTGGAAGAGCTTTATTATCCTGGAGATCAATACCCTCTTTATTTGGATAAAAAATCAGAAACATTAAAGATCATCCAGCACCTGCGGGATGAAGCCCATCGATTTGGTATAACGTTTCACCGAAATCAACGAAGTAGGAAAACCTTTGTCTCCGAATTGGAGAATATTCCCGGGATAGGGAAAACATCTGTAGAGAAGCTCCTAAAAGTCTTTAAGTCTGCAAAAAAAGTGAAAGAAGCTTCTGATGAAGATTTAGGTAAAGTGCTTAACCTGAAACAGGTTAAAGCACTTCGTATTTATTTTGAGAACTAATCGTCGTATCCGAATTTCTTTAAATAATTTTTCTTCGTACGCCAATCAGGAATTATTTTTACGAAAAGTTCTAAGAATACCTTTCCGTCGATAAATTCTTCTATGTCTTGACGGGCATAAGTACCTACCTTTTTGATCATTGCCCCCGCTTTACCAATGATAATGTTTTTCTGAGAATCTCGTTCAACAATTATTTCAGCAGCAATACGGGTGATGTTTGCCTCTTCTTTGTAGGAGGTGATAACAACTTCGGTGCTATAAGGAATTTCTTTGTCATAAAGTTTGAAGATCTTCTCTCTAATCATTTCTGATACAAAAAACCGCATGTTTTTGTCTGTCAATTCATCTTTTTCGTAGTAAGGTGCATGAACAGGAAGTTTTTCCTTTATGTACTCCATGATGCCAGAAACGCCATGCGCGTGCAAGGCTGATATCGCAAAGATTGCATCAGGATTCAGCTTTTCTTTCCAAAACTCAATTTTTTGTTTGACTTCCTCTTCCGACGATTTATCAATCTTATTGATAAGTACGGCAACTGGAGAAGATGTTTTACGCAATTTTTCTATGACATCGTTTTCGTCATATTTTTCGTGAATATCGGTAACAAACAAGATAACGTCGGCATCAATAAGCGATCCTTGTACAAAATTCATCATAGATTCTTGTAGGGAATAGTTCGGTTTTATGACTCCGGGGGTGTCCGAAAAGACGATTTGATGATTTTCATCATTTACTATTCCAATAATTCGGTGTCGGGTTGTTTGCGCTTTTGGTGTGATAATAGACATCTTTTCGCCTACTAATGAGTTCATTAGTGTTGACTTACCTGCGTTTGGCTTCCCTATGATACTTACGAATCCTGCTTTATGCGACATTTTATCTTGTTTTTTATTTGGAATACAAAGAAACAAATAATATCTTTGTGCTCCAATTAAACGGAATGTTATCTTGCGTTTTGGATGTAGAAACGCAATTCTAATATAAAAATACATTGCGGGGTGGAGCAGTTGGTAGCTCGTCGGGCTCATAACCCGAAGGTCATCAGTTCGAGTCTGGTCCCCGCTACTAAAAGAGTTAAGCGCGATGCTTAACTCGAAAATATTGAAAGTATATTGCGGGGTGGAGCAGTTGGTAGCTCGTCGGGCTCATAACCCGAAGGTCATCAGTTCGAGTCTGGTCCCCGCTACTACGAAGAGCTAAGTATTTACTTAGCTCAAAAACATTGAAAATACATTGCGGGGTGGAGCAGTTGGTAGCTCGTCGGGCTCATAACCCGAAGGTCATCAGTTCGAGTCTGGTCCCCGCTACTACGAAAGCCCTTAGGAAACTTTGGGCTTTTTTTGTATTCGTTATTTCCGCAATGAAACTCTCTTCCTTTTACTTGGCCGAGAAGCTTTGTCCGTCTATGTTTACCGTCTATTTTGCTTGCTGAAATTTATATTGGCTATCCTTTCTGTTGTGTCGGATAAAAGATGACGAAAGGATGTAACGCATTTTTGTCAATGGCGTTAAATAATCACTTAATTTATTGTAACTTTGTGGGCTTGAATAAAACGTAAGTTGCCGTGAGGTAACGTCATTAATACCGAATAAAGTTATGGCAAATATAGTTGCAATTGTAGGACGCCCGAATGTGGGCAAATCTACGTTATTTAATCGTTTAACAGAAAGTAGAAAGGCTATTGTCGATGACTTTAGTGGCGTTACGCGCGATCGTCATTACGAAACTGCGGAGTGGATCGGGAAAAAGTTTACTGTTATAGATACCGGAGGTTTTGTGCACGGATCGGATGATATTTTCGAAGAAGCTATTCGCGACCAAGTGCATATTGCTATTGAAGAAGCTTCGGTTATTTTATTTATGGTCGACGTAACAACAGGGATTACCGACTTAGATGATGAAATAGCAGACCTCTTACGTCGTAGTTCGAAACCGGTATTTGTTGTCGCTAATAAAGTTGACCATGCTAAACTTCATCATGAATCGGCGGAGTTTTATGCCTTTGGATTAGGTGAAATTTTTAATATTTCTTCCGCTACTGGATCCGGTACTGGCGAGCTTTTAGATGCGGTTGTATCCCACTTTCCTCAACAAGAGGAGGAAGAAGAGAATACACTTCCAAAGATTACAATCGTAGGTCGTCCAAATGTTGGAAAATCTTCGTTAACGAATGCTTTGCTTGGCGTAGATCGGAATATCGTGACGGATATTGCTGGGACTACACGTGACTCCATTCGGATTCATTATAATCAATTTGGACACGAATTTTTATTAATTGATACGGCAGGTCTTCGCCGAAAAAATAAGGTGAATGAAGATATCGAGTTTTATTCGGTTATGCGTACGATCAAAGCCTTAGAAGATTCAGATGTGGTTATCTTGATGTTGGATGCGAACGATGGAATTGAAGCACAGGATATCAATATTTTTCATTTAGCAGAAAAGAATAAAAAAGGGATAGTTTTGGTCATTAACAAATGGGATACAGTAGAGAAGGATCACAAAACTGCAAAGGAATTTGAATCTAGAATCAAAGAGAAAATTGCCCCTTTTACTGATGTGCCCATTATTTTTACATCGGTTACAGAAAAGCAACGTATTTTTAAGGTGGTAGAAACTGCCATGGAAGTCTACGAAAATAAAACAAAGAAGATTTCTACATCTAAACTTAACGAAGTGATGCTGGATCTTATTGAGAGGTATCCACCACCAGCGACCAAGGGAAAATATATTAAAATCAAATACATTACCCAGTTGCCTGGACGTTCACCTATGTTTGCGTTTTTCTGTAATCTACCTCAGTATATAAAAGATCCTTACAAACGATTTTTAGAAAATAAACTGCGTGATAACTTTGAGTTTAAAGGAGTTCCTATTCAAATCTTTTTTAGACAAAAATAAGGCAGCTATTATTAATTTTTATGGAAAACAATCTTGCCCTTTATAATACGTTAACCCGAAAAAAGGAAAAATTTGAACCATTGAATGCTCCATTTGTAGGGCTTTATGTATGTGGTCCAACGGTTTATAGCGATGTGCATCTCGGTAATTGTAGAACCTTTGTTTCCTTTGACCTCATCTTTCGTTACTTATTGCATTTAGGGTATAAGGTTCGTTATGTTCGAAACATTACGGATGCTGGACACTTGGAGGGAGATCGGGATGAAGGCGATGATAAATTTGCGAAGAAAGCAAAATTGGAGCAGTTGGAGCCGATGGAAATTGTACAAAAATACACGTTGGGTTTCCATGAAGTTTTGCGACTGTTTAATACATTACCACCGAGTATAGAACCCACCGCTACAGGTCATATATCTGAACAGATAGAAATGGTAAAGCAGATCATAGCGAATGGTTATGGTTATGAAAGAAATGGTACGGTTTATTTTGATGTGGAAAAGTATGTTAAGGAACATGATTATACCACGTTAACTAATAGAAAGCTCGAAGATTTACTGAATAACACACGTGAACTTGGTGGTCAAGATGAGAAACGTGGCCGCCTCGATTTTGCATTGTGGATAAAGGCAAAGCCTGAACATATCATGCGTTGGCCAGCACCATGGAGCGTTGGTTTTCCAGGTTGGCATATAGAATGTTCGGCGATGAGCAGCAAATATCTAGGTGCTCAATTTGATATTCATGGAGGCGGTATGGATCTTGCAGCAACGCATCATACGAATGAAATAGCACAATCGCAAGCGTGTAATCATGTACAGCCGGCTAAATACTGGATGCATACGAATATGCTTACGGTGAATGGTGCAAGAATGTCTAAGTCTGCGGGCAACGGCTTTTTGCCACACGAATTGTTTACAGGACAACATCCATTGCTTCAAAGAGGCTATTCGCCTATGGCTGTTCGTTTTTTTATGATGCAAGCACATTATCGCAGCACGCTTGATTTCTCAAATGATGCGCTAGACGCTGCTGATAAGGGGTATAAGAGATTGATGAACGCGATTGCTTTGTTGGATAAGATAAAGCCAGTAGCAACAAGTTCAACAACAGAATTCGATTTAGATGCACTTACAAATCGTTGTTATGCAGCTATGGATGATGATTTTAACAGCCCGGTACTTATTGCAGAATTATTTGAAGTTGTTCGATTTATTAATGCAGCTTACGACGGTAAAGCCAGTGTACAAGTAGCGGATATTGAGCGATTAAAATCGTTTATGCAGACTTTTGTTGAAGATATATTAGGCTTAAAGGATGATGTGCTTGGTAACGGAGGAACAGATAGTCTTGACGAATTGATGCAAATTATTATTGCTGTACGGAATGAAGCCAAGTCAAACAAGGACTTTACTACATCGGATCGCATTCGGGAAGAACTTCAAGCTGTTGGTATTCAATTAAAAGATAGCAAAGACGGAACACTTTGGAATAAGATTTGATTGTAAGACAACAAAATTGTTTAAATGAAGTTCAAAAAAATCCATTTTTTATTGGTGGGGTTTCTATTATCAGCAGCGGATGGTGCCTACGCACAGCTGCCTGCTAAAGTAGGAAGTTTAATAACGGCTGATCGAACTGCTGCGAATATTTCAAAGGCAACCAGCCCGCATCAAGCGCTTATGTCTATTGTGGATAAGGAATCGACGTTGTACGTGCCTTCGCCTGTAAATGCGATAAACTATCTTAATAATCGACCTAATATCCCAGACGTTCTTTCTTGGCAACCAAATTTTGCCCTGGTTTCTAAAAGCTTGGACTGGGGAGTAACCTCTGGTCCAATGGAATTTCAAAAAGTGGGTGCCGTAAAACGTGCGGGCCAATATTTGATTGTGTGGAGGAGAGATAAGAAGGGGAATTGGAAGGTTCACCTTCGTGCCGAGGTAGAAAATTTTGGTAAGGGACCAAAGTCTGACTTGGTTTATTATGAGCCCGATGATTCTTGGTTTCTTAAGCATCGGTCGAAAGTTCGGCTTCAACAACGAGAGGAAGTCGTGACGCAGAGTGATGAATTGTTCTCCACGATTTTAAAGGCAAATAATGAAGCTGCTTTTAGTGAGTTTCTGGCAGATGACGTACGATACTATTACCCATGGGAATCAGAAATTGAAGGAAAAAAGAATGTACTTGCATTCTTAAAAAAGAAACGTATTGAAATTACGACTGACCCCGAAGGTGTTGGTCGAGCGTACAGTGGAGAATATGCGTATACTTCTGGAACGGCGACTGTCCGGTCAAAAGAAAAGGTGGTTAAATTCAATTATATTCGGATTTGGCAACTAAAGGACGACTATCAGTGGCGTGTATTGATCGAGATGATGTTCGAAAGATAGCAGAATACGGAAAATAGGCTGTTTAATTTATCCCAGAGATTATCGATTGTAGAATTGTGAAAGTATGAGTAGTAAATAAACCGTATTATATATAAAGAAAAGAGGCTGCAAAATTTGCAGCCTCTTTTCTTTATACTAGTTTAGTTATTCGCTAGTGTTTCTTTAGTTATCCAGAGCTTTAGTTCATCACATTTTAAGAACTCAGGATTGATATCTATAAATGTATTTTCTTTTCGTTGTTCAAACCATTCAGAAAGCTTTCTATTTACTTTATCTTGTTTTGCAGCTTCTTGAATCTTCGCGAAATCCTGCTGTAAGTTTGCTTCGTGAGGTGCGATACGGGATTTCAAATACATGAACTTATAAATTTGATTTCCTGTGCGGTCTTTTGAAAGGAAAGATTTTGAGTATTCTCCAACCTGTAGAGGGTCTATTGCTACGAATGTTTCTCTGTCTAGTTGGTCCACAGGGATTAATCCGGTACGGTCTTCTTCATTCATAATCATTCCTCCAGTGTATTTGGTTTCGTTGTTGTCCGAGTATACTGAAGCTGCATTATGAAAACTCATTTTCCGCTGAATAACTTTGTCGTAAATACTATCGATCTTTGCTTTAGCTCGCTCTAAGCTTGAGCTTGTTGGTTTTGTTTTGATAAGAACGTGCCTTACATTTACCTCTTCTCCTCGACGTTGGAGTACTTGTAAAAAGTGAAAACCATATTGTGTTTCAAAGACAGGAGATACATCTCCTTCTTTAAGTTTAAAAGCCATAGCGGAAAATTCTTTTACGTAGCTGTCACGTGTTGCAAATCCTAACTCACCGCCATAAGGGGCTGATCCGTCTTCAGAATATAAACGTGCTACTGTACCAAAATCAGAACCATTAACGACTTGTTGGCGATAACCTTCTGCCTTTTGCTTAAATTGTTCTTTTTCTTCTTTAGTCAACACAGGGTTGATCACAATTTCTCCTATTTCTACTTCGGTGTTGAATTTCGGTAGACTATCTTGATTTAAACCTTCGAAATAACGTTTTACTTCCTGGGGAGTAACATTGATGGCGGAGACAATATTTCCTTGCATCTTTTGCGCTTTTAGCTGCTCAGAAATATTTGGACGCATTTCTTCTTTGTATTGAAGAAGTGAACGATTTAGAAACTCTTCTAGACGTTCCTTTCCTCCAGCTTGTCGCACCATAACTTGCATTCTTCGGTTGAGGTTATCATCTACTTCTGATTCAGAAACCTCAATAGAATCTATCATGGCTTGCTGGGACAACAATTTCTGTGTAACGAGTTGTTGCAATACATAACATTTCATATCCTCATTAGGCTTTTCACCTTGCGCTAGGTATTGCGCATACTGCATTTCAATATCGGACTGTAGAATGATACTGGATCCTACCGTCGCTACGACGCGGTCTATCAGTTTGTTTTGGGCAATAGTCTGTTGGATTGAACATATCACCAGGGCTATCGCACCGAATAAATTAATGTATTTCTTCATCATAGAATGTCTACCTTTACCTGTTGCAAAATTATCAGAAATAATGGGATTTTTAGGGCTATATCGCTGATAATTTTACCGTAATTCTTTCTCTCTTAAATATCGTATATCTTTGCGCGCTAAATTATTAAAAATGTTGAAATTAAATTTTTCTTTAACCATATTTAACAGCCACTTTGTTATAACTATTGCGATAATATTTTTTAATTTCGGTGGTTACATTCTAGTTTAGCATACGATGAGAACATTATCTATTTTTCTGTGTACATTTTGGACCGTTTTTACGAGCGCACAAGAGGTCCCTTTATTTATTGGTACTTATACAAGCAATGGTAGTCAGGGGATTTATTTCTACAGATTCAATCCAAAAAATGGGGAGGCTACATTGGATGCAAGCACAGCAACCATTGATCCTTCTTTTCTCGCGAGATCTAACGATGGAAACACGCTATATGCTGTCAATGAAACAGGTGATAGTACAGCTTCGTTATCTTCTTTTACTTTTGATGGCGATGCACTTTCCTTTCTAAATTCGCTTACTACGGAGGGTAGCTATCCTTGTCATGTTTCTATTGGCAAACGTTTTCCTATTGCGGTGGTTTCCAACTACGGTGGGGGATCTTTGTCGGTATATGAGCTTGATAGTAAGGGAGGTCTCTCGAATAAGGTTCAGCATATTCAGCAGAATGGGACAGGTCCAGACAAAGAGCGTCAAGAAGCATCGCATGTACATTCCGCGTTTTTTAGTCCTGACGGAAAACGCATTTATGTACAAAATTTGGGAACGGATAAGATTACCATTTATGGGATAGAGAAAAACAAAAATGGGCATAAGCTTGTTGAAGAACAGGCTATTGTAACTCCTGCAGGAGGAGGGCCAAGGCATATTGTTTTAGATCCTAAGGAAAAAAATTTATACGTCTTGTTGGAAATGACAGCCGAGATAGCCCATTATAAAAAGAATGGTAAAGACTGGAAATTACAGGAAACAATTTCTATAAATGACGATACGTTTGCGGGAAAGAATGGTGCTGCTGAAATTAAGTTTTCGCCTGATCAAAAGTTCATATACGCGAGTAATCGAGGTGATGCAAATAGCATTAGTTTATTTCGTGTAAATGCTTCCGGCAAATTGGATCGGCTACATGTTTATCCAACGAAGGGCGAAGGACCTCGTAATTTTAATATTGCCCCTGGAGGTCGCTACCTGCTTGTTGCTAACCAATCAACGGATAATATTACAGTGTTCGAGAGAGACGTTATGACAGGTGAATTAAAAGATGCCGGCAAGGAGATTGTCGTGCCAACTCCAGTGTGTGTGACATTCTAAGAAATTAGCTGTTTCCCTCGTACTCCTGATCGTTGGAAGGTAGTGAATCGGAATGAAAAGAGGGCTTAGACCCTTTGTTCTTATCCTCGCCTTCCAGCTCATGTGTCTCCTTATTATACATGCCGGCAAGCTCGTCGACTATCGTACCCTTCCACAGTGGGGTGCCTGTGAAATAGGATGCTCTTCCAATCATGTGTGCCGCAATGGGTGCCGTGATCAATAAGAAGAAAATAATAGCAATAGCCTTGGTCGTTACAGATACGTCCGGAAACATGATGGCAGCGCAAATCAATAGTAGTCCAACGCCCAAAGTAGAGGCTTTTACCGTTACGGATAAACGTAAGTAAAAATCGGGCATACGTAGAATGCCTATGGAGGCAAATAGAATGGATAATGCACCTATGGTGCTTAGTGCACCTAAAATAATATTAATCATCTTTTTGTTTTTCTATGTAGTAAGCAAAGGCAATTGTTCCCAGAAATGCGATGAGGGCGAGAATGATCGCAACATCTAAGAAGATTTGCTGATTGGAACGAATGCTGTATACTGTGATAATACCAATCCCAATTGTGATTATAAGATCGAGTGAAATAACTCGATCCACTACCGTGGGGCCTTTAAAAAGACGTATAAACACAAGCATAACCGATATGGCTAAGATTGGGAGTATAACAAAGTCGAAGTACGTTTCTAAAGTCATTAGCGTAGAATTGCAAGGAGCCTTCTTTCTAGCCCCATTTTAGTTTGTTTTACAAATTTTTCTGGATCGGACAGGTACATTACATGAATATACATGGTTTTTTTGTCTTCACTGATATCAAGTATTAAGGTGCCCGGTGTTAGCGAAAGCATTGTCGTTAATAGATTAATCTCAAAATCTGTAGATGCTTGAAGCGGATACTTCACGATGCCCGGTTTAAAAAAATATTTTGGCGTGACGACATCGAAGGCAACTTGCACATTCGCTTTCACGACTTCGAAAATGAAATATAAAATAAAGGAAATAATCTTTGGTACACGATAGAAATACCGTTGATCAATTTCATTTCTGTTCATTATCCACAAAACGAAAAAGCCGAGCATAAATCCAAATAGGAAATTGGTATAATACATGGATCCTGTTAAAGCCACCCAGATGCCCGAAAGGAGTAAATTCATCAAAAAATACTTAATCATGTTCTAGTTCATTTTGTTGCCCAAGACTGCGTCGATGTAAGGCTTGTTGTTCATTAATTGCGATGATATTGTATCGGTAACTTTGACGATGACTTCTGCATTCAAGCCGATAAATAATGTTGCACCAGCCAATAGCGCAATAGGCAAAAACATTAACAGTTTTCTATAAGGTGGCATAGGCATAAAGCGATCTTCTATTGCATAGTCTGCCGGTGAATTTTTCCAAAAAACCTGTGCCCACATATTGGCGATAACATATAGTGTTACAAAACTTCCTAAGATAAGTGCAGCGATGAAGACGTAATGCTTTTGGTTGAAGGCTTCCTGAAAAAGAAACAATTTTGGCCAAAATCCCGAAAGAGGGGGGATCCCTACTAGCGAGAAAAGTACAAAAGCAATACCCAAGGATATCTTTGGATAGTCCCGGTATAGTCCACCTAGTTTTTCCATATCTAGCGTACCTCTTAATTGTCTAATAAGCCCCGCAATTAAGAACATGTTTGTTTTTACCATAATATCGTGTATGAGATAGAATACAACCCCCATTAAAGCAATTTTGCTAAACATGGCGATTCCTCCAACCATAAATCCGATGTGGCAAACAATGAGATAAGAAAAAAGACGTCGTACATTGGTTTTTATCAATGCACCAAATGCCCCTGTTATAATTGTTAGGGTAGCAATGACTAAAAGCAGGGACCGCGTGAATTCATCTGGAATAAAGATCAGGCTGAACACACGGAGCATAGCATAGATTCCGACCTTCGTTAGTAAACCACCAAATGTTGCAGCAACAGCCGACGGCGGTGTGTGATAAGACGACGGGAGCCAGTAATACAATGGGAAAACGGCAGATTTGATGCCGAAGCCTAAGATAAAGAAACAGGAGGTTATGCCCACTAGTGTTTTGTTCTGTACAGATTGAATTTTTAAGGCGAGGTCTGCGAGGTTAAGAGAGCCCGTTATACCATATAGAATCCCGATACCTGTTAGAAAAAACATGGATGCCAGAATGTTCATGGCCATATATTTGACAGCACCTTCTAGTTGGGCCTTCCGTCCTCCCAGGGTCATAAGAACAAAGGAAGAGATTATAATAACTTCAAAATAAACATATAAATTAAATATATCGCCAGTTAAGAACGCTCCATTTAACCCCATGATAAGGAAATGAAAGATGGGGAAATAACCATAGAGCATACGTGG
The DNA here is from genome assembly GCF_965644235.1 of Sphingobacterium sp. LRF_L2. Lineage (NCBI taxonomy): Bacteria > Pseudomonadati > Bacteroidota > Sphingobacteriia > Sphingobacteriales > Sphingobacteriaceae > Sphingobacterium > Sphingobacterium sp. LRF_L2. The sequence continues at coordinate 49,486 of NZ_CBFFRI010000013.1, forward strand.
GCGGCTTAAACTTACGGAGGAAAAAATAGAGACTGCCAAAGCAGCAATGGAGGTGAGTAGCACAAGTGTAACACTAAGCATATCTGCTACGAATACTATACCAAATGGAGCGTCCCAATTTGCGGCATTTAACGTGAGAATGCCATTTTCATGTACCCGCTGAAAGAGCCTGATGGCAACCAACAGTCCCACTAAACTTCCTCCTGCGCTGAGAAACCTTTGTGTTACCGTTTTTCTCCAAAACATCAATTGAATGATGGCGGTAAACAAATGAATAAAAATCGGTGCTAAAATATGGTTGTCTATCATAAATCTTCTTCTTCTGGCGTATTTAAGTCGTCCAAATCATCGGAATCAACCAGAGCATATACACGTTTTAATAATACAATGGCAAATGATGTCAGGGCAAAGCTGATTACAATTGCTGTTAGGATGAGTGCTTGAGGAATCGGGTCTGCGTATATATCCTGGAATACTTTGTGGGCCTCATCAATAACGGGAGGGCTTCCTTTTGTAATCTTTCCAAGTACAAATATCAGGATGTTTGTACCGTTGCCAAGTAACATTATCCCCAATAATAATTTTACCATACTTCGGCGTAAGATGAGGTATACACCTGCAGCATACAATAATCCTAAGATGAGTATAAGTAGTAATTCCATATTATTCGTCTAAAGCTATTGTAAACAAAATTGTTAAAACGACACCTATGACGACCAAGTAGACACCGAGATCAAAAAACAGCGCTGATCCAATCATGCCGATGACAGGGATAGGCTCGTCAAACCATAATCCGGTCATGGGAGGAAGGCCTGATAGCAAGGGTACGACGACACTTAACGTTGAAATACCTAGTCCGATAGGAATTAAGGAGAGTGGCTTATAGCCTAAGATCTTCATCGTGCTGGCCGTTCCATTTGCAAAACTATGTAACACAAAAGCAATCGATGCTACGAGCCCCCCTACGAAACCTCCTCCTGGATAATAATGTCCCCGCAAGAGGAGAAAGAAGGAAAACAGAAGCAAAATAGGAAGAAGATATCGTGTTGCTGTTTGTAATATGGCACTTTTCATGCGGTTTTTATTTTTAATTTTCAATATAAATTATAACAGAAAATGCACGCTTATTCTTTCTCTGAAGATTTTAAACGAAGCCTGATCAAGCTATATACACCGAGCGCTGCAATAGATAATACTACGGTTTCAAACATCGTATCAATCCCCCTAAAGTCCACAAGTATAACGTTTACTACATTTTTGCCCTTGGCAAGTAAATAGGCATTTTCACCATAGAAGTTGCTTATCTCTGTACTGTTTGGCTCATACATTACGCGGAGAGCTATCAATGAAAGAATAACTCCAAAACCAACCGAGACAATAGCATCACGAATGAGCACGGCACGGCTGGTTAAATTAATAAAACCAGGAAGTTTATACAGAACCAAAACAAACAAAACAGTTGTTAGCGTGTCAATAGAAAATTGCGTCATAGCAAGATCGGGAGCACTGTAAAATACAAACATAAGACAGATGCAGTAGCCGATGACGCTTGTGGATACGACGGATGTTAGACGGGATTTTGTAGTAACAATCAGATATAAAGCTCCTAGTAAGATCGCGACGATACCAAATTCATACCAAGATAAAGGTGTTAATGTATCGAAATCGATATGGATAGGTCCGCTGATCCATAGTTTGTAGGCTAGAAGTATTTCTGCGAAAAGAATAATTTTTATATTGTAGGAACGAAGATAACCATTGTGGAAAGTTCTCGTGTACCAACTGGAAAGCTGTAAAATTCCATCGACTATTTTTGAAAAAATATGTTTAGGGGATAGATGGTTAAATTGTTCAATGAATTTCAGCTTGCTCGCAGATGGTTTATTGATAAGATAAAGCACAAAACCACTTAGAAGTGTCAAGAGACTCAACAACAATACGGTGTTGAAACCATGCCAAATTCCAAGATGCAGCTTCGTGTCGAGTTGCGCAATTGCATTTGCAGCTTGGTGGCTAAAATAATGTCCAGTTATCGTTGGGAAAATGCCGAAAAGGAGACTGAGTATAGCAAGTAATAATGGAGGTATCCAAAGCGCTTTGTAAGGTAAGTGAATGTCTTTAAACTCGGGTGGGAGTTTTCCAGAGAAAGGCTTCAAGCCTGCCATAAAACCTGCAGCAACGAGACCTATGTTGGTAATGACCGCAAGCGTAGTAAGGCCTATTGCCCAATTTTTGTCGAGGTGTAAAGTCGCCTCGTAAATTAGATCTTTGCCGATAAATCCAAAAGTAAGAGGGACACCTGCGCTGGAGAGAGCTGCTATAACTGCCGCTATAAATACCGGGAACAGTACTTTTCTCAATCCCATTAGTTTGGTAATATCTCTTGTATGCGCTTCGTGGTCTATAATTCCTGTGACCATAAACAGGGTAGCCTTGTAAAGTGCATGAACAAGGGTGAATACACTGGCAGCAATGATTGCTTCTCGTGTACCAAGCCCTAGTAGAAAAGTTAAGATTCCAAGGGCCGAAATGGTAGAATAAGCTAAAATACCTTTTAAATCTGTTCTGAAAAGAGCGTGGATGGATGCATATAACATGGTAAAACCACCGACAAGTAAAAGGGTATTATTCCATAATTCGGTGTTTCCAAATACAGGTGTAAAACGTGCTAAGAGGTATATCCCTGCTTTGACCATCGTAGCCGAGTGAAGGTAGGCTGATACGGGAGTAGGTGCTTTCATCGCTCCGGGCAACCAAAAATGAAAGGGAAATTGAGCCGATTTTGAAAATGCACCAATAAAAATTAATCCAATGATTAGTGGATAAAGCTGATGGGAGGTGATAAGATCGTGTTTGGAAAAAAGTTCGCTTATAATAAAAGTTCCTGCTATATTACCGGCTAAGATTAGACCTGCTAGAAGAAAGAAGCCTCCTAATCCCGTTATGCTAAGTGCGGTTATAGCACTTTTTCGAGAATCTTCGTTTTCATTGTTAAAACCTATCAAGAAGAAAGAACTAATACTTGTAAGTTCCCAAAAAATGAATAAAGTGAGCACATTGTTTGACAGTACGACGCCGAGCATGGCACTCATAAATAAGAACAGGTAGGCGAAAAAACGATCGAAGTAGCGGTGTCCTTTCAAATAACTTCTTCCGTAAAAGAAAATAGCCGTTCCAATTCCAGTAATGAGTAAAGCAAATAAAAGAGAAAGCCCATCTAGTCGAAAATCAAAATTGACACCGAGTGTCGGTACCCAATCAAGATGTTGTATATAAACCGTACCTGCTGCGATTGCCGGTATTTTAAAAAGATAGAATACAAAAAGTATGACAGGTATAAATGGCAGTATGATACTCCATTTTGTTTTAATAAGCTTGCCGAAAGGAACGAGAAGGCTTGATGTTATTAGTCCTGTGAAAACAGTAAATAGCATGCAGTCTTTATATTAAAAATGTTGGAAATGTCATAAAAATACAAAAAAATGAGCGGTTTTCCTCATGTTATTCCATTTTTTTTCTGATATACCAACACAAAATCATACGGAAATAAAAAAACGCGCCTAAGCGCGTTTTTTTATTTCCGTATTTCTTCGGCCCCCTTTATGATAGCCTGTACAACTGTTGGGTCTTGTAAAGTACTTGTATCACCAAGTTGTTCTACCTCACCTTCAGCTATTTTTCGTAAAATTCTACGCATAATTTTTCCCGAACGGGTTTTAGGTAAATCGCTTACGAATTGAATAATGTCTGGTTTAGCGATAGCGCCGATGATACGTGTGATCGTTTGTAGAATGTCCTTACGCGTGCTTTCTTCATCAATATGATGATTGGCAATGACATAGGCATATATGCCTTGTCCTTTTACGGGATGCGGATATCCTACGATAGCAGACTCTACAACATCGGAATGCATATTGATCGCATTTTCTACTTCGGCAGTCCCGATTCTATGCCCTGAAACATTGAGAACATCGTCTACACGACCCGTAATTTTATAATATCCTTCAGGACTTCTATAGCATCCGTCTCCAGTAAAATACTTATCAGCATATGTAGAGAAGTACGTTTGACGGCAGCGTTCGTGATCTCCCCATGTTGTGCGCAACATGCCTGGCCAAGGGAATTTTATACATAGATTACCCGTCACATCGTTGCCTTCTATTTCTTGACCGTTTTCATCCATCAAGCAGGGTTGGACACCAGGGAGAGGTAACATCGCGTAACTAGGGACAGTGGGGGATACACCAGCCAATGGGGCGATAAGAATACCGCCATTCTCAGTTTGCCACCATGTGTCCGCGATAGGTGCTTTTCCTTTTCCGATTTTATCGTGGAACCAGTGCCATGCTTCCTCATTGATAGGTTCTCCGACAGATCCTAATTTCTTTATGCTACTTAGATCTTTACTGTCAACAAATTCATCTCCAAAAGCCATTAACGAACGAATTGCTGTTGGTGCTGTGTACAGAATATTCACTTTATATTTGTCAACAATATCCCAAAGACGTCCTGCATCTGGAAATGTAGGTGTACCCTCAAACATTAGAGAGACTGCGCCCTGTGATAGCGGTCCGTAAACAATATAACTGTGACCTGTAATCCACCCGATATCAGCTGTACAGAAATAAACTTCACCAGGTTGATATTGAAAAACATTCGAAAAAGTATATCCTGCATACACCATGTAGCCTCCGGTACTGTGGACTACACCTTTTGGTTTTCCTGTCGACCCAGAGGTGTAAAGAATGAACAACGGATCTTCGGCATCCATCTCTTCAGCTGGACAAGGGGGATTTCCTTGTGTTTCCACTTTTTTAATTTCATCTTCCCACCATACATCCCGTCCTTTAATCATAGAAATCGGGGTTCTTGTCCGTGTAAGGACGATAACGCGCTCTACAGAGCGACATTGCATTAACGCATCGTCGACGATAGATTTAAGCTCTAGGACTTTATTTGCGCGATAGCCTCCATCTGAAGTGACAACGAGTTTGCAGGAAGCATCGTTGATTCTGTCAGCAATGGATTGGGCTGAGAAACCTCCGAAAACAACCGAGTGAATTGCTCCTATTCGAGCACAAGCTAGAACAGCTATTACCAACTCAGGAACCATGGGTAAATAGATACAGACACGGTCTCCTTTCGATATATTATTGTTTTTTAAAACGTTTGCAAAGGTTTCGACTTTCTCTAATAGCTGCTTGTAGCTTAAGATACGGTGGGATTCATTTGGATCATTTGGCTCCCATATAATTGCAGGCTTGTCGCCTAGGCTGTAAATATGTCGGTCTAGGCAGTTTTCTGTTATATTTAGCTTACCGCCTTCAAACCATTTTATTTTAGGTTCTTCAAAATTCCAGTTTAAAACATTTGTCCATTTTCTTTTCCAAAAGAAATGTTCAGCAATTCCTCCCCAAAATCCTTCTGGATCTTCTACACTTTGGCCATAGGCCTGTTGATACTCCTCAAAGTTTTTAATCTGCAGGTTCATATTTTCGGTACAAAATTTATCTCTTACTTATTCAATACGGACAGTTATTTATTTTATACTGTCTTTATTGAATATTCACTAGCTAATTTAGTTTTTTTTGCCATCAATGTCAATTTTTTGAACGGATAAAACGGGTTGGAAGCTCTTTAAGCAGAGAATAGGTATCTTTAACAAAATAGGTGTATTTTTTTAGCAGAGGCAATCGGGAGGGGTGAAATAATGGTAAGCGCTTTGGGATGTATTAGTTATTGAGGAGTGCGTAAACACTGAAAAATAAAAAAACAAATAGATGAAAATAAACGGATATTTATAGGAAGAAAAGAAAAGGTTCAAGTATATACTTTTACGTATGAATGCACTAAGACGTTGTTATTATTTTTTTATTTATACCAATTTGCTAATAGCAAGTGCTGCTATGGCCCAATGTGCGCTAACCTATGTTTTCTTTGATGCTTCCTTTGATTATCCTATTATCGCAATAGAGGGAGCCGCTACTTTAGTGTTGTATAATTTTAGTTTGGTTTTATCCAAACCCAAAGATCCGGATAAATCGGTCTACAAACGTACACGATGGATCTTTAAAAACGAATGGATTTTGTGGTTGAATACTGTTATGGGAATTGGTGTTCTTGCATACGCTATTTTTCTGATACATTGGTATAGCCTCGTGTTTCTGGGTTTTATAGGTCTTGTCAGTGTGGCTTATTCTTTTCCGCTCTTTCATTATCGTGGAAAACGGGTTGGTTTACGGCAGCTACCTGCTGTTAAAATTTTTCATATTGCGCTAGTCTGGACTTTAAGTTCGGTTTGCTTACCTGCATTTGAACTCTATCTTGATGGGCATCTACTGGATATACACCGCCTCTTGAGTCTGTTTGTTTTGAAGTTTATCTTTTTGATTATTTGTACTTTACCCTTTGATATTCGGGATATACAACAAGATTCTTATTACCATTTAAAGACAATACCGAGTATGTTAGGTGCACAAAAAGCTATAAAGTTATGTTACGGACTTTTGTGTCTACACAGTATCTCGGTATTGTTGACGTCTTTTCCTTGGGATCTCAAAGTAGGTGTTCTTACGACAAATGTATTAATAGCTTTGCTGTTAAGAAATTTTGTGTTCCGGAATAAGGATAGATACCATTATGCCTACCTTCTTGATTTTGCTTTGGTTGTCCAATTTTTGACGGTGTTGACTTCTGTTACACTGCATTCCATAGCGCAATGATCTTCTCTGCTAGAACATCAGAAAGCTTATAATAGCTTTCAAAGGTCCAGCCCGCGACATGGGGGCTTAATAGTACATTGTCTCGTGAGATGAGGTCATTGTACCATTCTTGTTCTTGAAGAAGTGGGAATTTTTCGATAGGTAGCACATCGAATGCTGCGCCCAAAATTTTGCCGTTATCTAATGCTTTTAATATAGATGGTATATTGCTGATCTCGCCTCGAGCACCCATGAGGAAGAAGATGGGTTTTCGGAAATGGAACAAATACTCGTCGTCTATCATGCCTTTTGTCTCTCTTGTTAACGGGATATGAAAACTTAGCACATCGGCCTGGCGAACAACTTCCTCCATAGATACCTCTTTCACGTAGCTGTCCGAAAATCCTGTTTTATATTTGTCATAGGCAATGATGTTGACATCGAACCCTGATAGTTTTTTTGCCATAGCTTGGCCGTTGTGTCCGTATCCAATCAAGGCAACTGTACGACCTTTGAGTTCATAGCCTCTATTTTCTTCTCTCCGCCAAAGCCCTTCCGTAATCTGGCAATGCCCTCGGTTTAGATTGTTCATAAGGCTTAATAGCATGCCTGTCATATGTTCCCCCACAGCGTCTCTGTTTCCCTCATTTGCAGGAATAAGCTTTATACCTTTCGACAAAGCGTAATTTTCGTCAATATTATCAAGACCTGCCCCTGCGCGAGCGATAAATTGTAACCGGGGAGCGCTATCAATAAAAGCGGCATCTACCTGAAATTTTGAACGGATAACAAGTCCTGTATAATTCTTAATACAATCTTCTGCAGTTGAGCGTTGCATGTTTGGCTCGTAATCAAAAGCAATAGCAGCTTCACGAAGTCGGGTAAGCAATATTTCATGAATATCGTCTACAATGAGAATGCGTTGTTCTGTCATAATCATTTGGAGGACATAAAATCCTCATTTATTAGTTTTTTTAAAGGTAACTGTTTTAGCGGTTCAGGTAAGAGTCGCATACAAAAATTGCGAATAGTTATGGCTAATGGAGAATGCCACTGGGCAATCTTTCCAACTTGCCACGATGTCTTGGTGATGTAGCGTGTACGGGGAAGTCGTAGCTGGCTGATTTGTCGAAATGCTTTAACAATATTTTCTTCTTGCGAGAGTTTCTCTATTAATACAGCCACATCTTCTATTGCTTGACAGGCTCCCTGTCCTAAATTTGGAGTGGTGGCATGACCTGCGTCTCCTATGAGGAGAACGCGGTTATAAGCGAGTGTGTTTAAAGGTTTGATGTCGATTATATCATTCCAAAGCAACTGTTCATCTTTTGTTGCTTTCAAAATTCTTGTAATCGGTTCGTGATAAGAAGAAAAATGTGTCGCAAGATCCGCTATGCCATATGATTTGTATAGAAGACTGTTTTGAGGAGCATTCACACAAGCATACCAATACAGTTTGTTGTTTACAAGAGGTGTCATGCCGAATCGGCCTTTGGTGCCCCATGTTTCAGTAGCTAATTTCAGCGCTACTTCGCTGTTGTCTATAACCGCTCGCCAACAAGTATAGCCTGCATATCGGGGAGTAGCAGTGGGAACCAATAGTTGTCGAAGTTTCGATTTGACTCCGTCGGCAACGATAAGTGCGTCCACTTCCATGCTGTCTCCATCTACAAATTCTATATATACTTTGTTTTCATCCTGTCTTAGTCCGGTCGCCTCTTTTCCCGTTCGAATAACTTCTGCCGGGAGTTGGTCGATCAGAAAACGATGTAGGTCCGCACGATGAATGGCGAAGTTCTTTTGGTTAAAATTTGTTGTTAATTTATTGGTGTCTGGGGCAAGCAATATGTGGCCTTTTTGGTCCAAGATATTGTATGAGGGTAAAAAATGCCCGATTTTCTCTACACCATCCCGCAAACCAAGCATAGCTAGCGCATGCATAGCATTTGCACCTAAACCGAAGCCTGCGCCTATACCTTTTAATTTCGCTACACGTTCAAATATCGTGACATGATGGCCTAAATTCAGTAGGCCTATGGCTGCGGTTAAACCGGCGACCCCTCCTCCAATAATAGCAAAATTTTTCGCCATATAATCTTCTTATAACACAGCGCTGATCTCGCGTGTTAATTGTTCAAAGTCATTTACATGCAGTCGTTCTGCGCGTAGTTCGTAGAGTGGATTGTCACTCATTTTTTCTTTAGGAAGTACGGCTGAAAGCGCATTGCGTAGCGTTTTTCTTCGTTGGTTGAATGCCGCTTTGACGACACGCCAAAATAGCTTTTCGTCGCAATCTAATGTCTGTATTTTATTGCGTGTCATTTTTATGACGCCAGATAGTACTTTTGGAGGCGGATTAAAAGCCCCTGCTTTGACTGTAAATAAATATTCTACTTCGTAATATGCCTGCAGAAATACGCTTAGAATTCCATACTCTTTGCTACCGGGTTTTGCTACACAGCGTTCTGCAACTTCTTTTTGAAACATTCCTGTCATTTGTATAACGCGGTCTCTTTCTTCTAGTATCTTAAAAAGTATTTGTGAAGAAATATTATAGGGGAAGTTACCTATGACAGCGATATGGGGGTGAAAGTGGGCTTGGAAATCCAAATTGAGAAAATCGCCATGGATCAATCGGTGCTCTAGTTGTGGATACTTGTCCGCAAGATAGGCTATAGATTCGTCGTCAACATCAATAAGCCAGGTTTCGTATGTTTCGCGTTGAAGAAGAAAATCGGATAAAACGCCCATTCCTGGTCCCACTTCTAGGACTTGTGTGAAGCCTAATGAAGGATCTAGGGCATCTACAATTTTTTTTGCAGCATTTTTATCGTTTAAAAAATGTTGTCCCAGGTGTTTTTTTGCGCGTACAGTACTCATATTTATGCTTTGTACAAAGATACTATTTTTAAAATAGTGGAGTAGGCTATGGCATCGCCGAATCGGCGGATTGGAAAAACTAAGAATATCTTCCCTTGATAGAAAGTTTATCGGATAGCAGTAACTCCAAATACAGGACTTTCTTGTACAGCGAGAGGCTGCTGTTGTTTGATGTTTGTTTTCTGTTGTAGGGGTAGATTGTTTCAATGTCGCTGTACACTGTGTCAATGACAGGTGACATGGCGCTGCTGTATAGTGACATTGTTCTGTTGTCTTTAGACTTGTTTACGTTGTTCTTTGTGGACGTTTTTCCTAACGATGTTGCTGTTTCGGACAGCTTTGTCGACAACCTTTTCTACTTATCCAAAGACTCGCCCAATACATACTTTGCTTTAATGTATATGTACATTGTCTTGGTGTATAAGTACATTGTGCGCAACGCAGGTGAGTTTTTCGAAAACTACATGAACTTATTGATAAACTCCATGTAGTCGTTTGTGAACTCCATGTAGTCGTTCGACATGTCCATGCACTTTTTTGTAAACTACATGAAGTTGTTGAACATTTACATGGAGTTTCGCGTAAACTTCATGTAATTGTTGATTTTGTACATATACACTGGCTCAGTGTATATGTACATTGCGTAAAACTTCATGAACTTCTTTGTCAACTACATGAAGTTTTTTGTTTTTTACATTGCGTTTTGTTTAGTGTACATGTACATTGGCTCAATGTACATGTAGAAAATGGGGATTTTTACGAAACAACTGCATCGCAACAGCCTCGATTGAGGGGTGATAGTTTAAGGATATCAAAGCTTTACTGGTAATAATAGTGACAATGGGAGTTCGGGAGACTTTATTATTAACCTAAATTTTGTAATTTTGGTTTAAAGCTTTCAGAAGATGAGTGAAAAATTGAAAATAGGTATTACAGTAGGGGATATCAATGGAATAGGATTAGAGGTTATAATCAAGTCTTTAATGGATAATCGCATTTTAGAATATTTTACCCCTATTGTGTATGGAAATACCAAAGTTGCTTCATTTCATCGGAAGGCTATTGGTGTTCAGGATTTTAGTTTTAATGTTATTAACAGTCCTGAGCAAGCCAACCCTAAACGCGCCAATATGATCAACTGCTGGCAGGAGGATGTGAAGATTTCGTTGGGTGAACAAAATGAAGTGGGAGGGAAATATGCATTTTTGTCGTTAAACAAAGCTGTTGATGATCTGCAAAATGGGAAGATTGATGCGTTAGTCACTGCGCCAATAAATAAAAATAATATTCAACAAGAAGGTTTTCAATTTCCTGGACATACGGAATATTTACAGGCTAAAAGCAATGCTTCTGATGTTTTGATGTTTATGGTAACGGATGAGCTTCGCATCGGTGTTGTTAGTGGACATATTCCCGTGAAGGATATCAGTAGCGCGATCAGTAAAGAAGCTATTTTGGAGAAGTTAATCCTGATGAATGATAGCTTGAAAAAAGATTTTTGGATTCAAAAGCCAAAAATTGCGGTACTAGGTCTTAATCCACATGCTGGGGATAATGGGTTGATTGGCACAGAAGATGAAGATGTTGTTAAGCCAGCTATTTTGGAAGCCACAGAAGCTGGTATTTTCTGTTTTGGCCCTTATCCTGCCGACGGCTTTTTTGCAAGTGATACGTACACCAAGTTTGATGGCGTGTTAGCGATGTATCATGATCAAGGCCTTATTCCCTTTAAACATATTGCGTCTCGCAAAGGTGTGAACTATACAGCTGGTCTACCATTCGTTCGTACATCTCCTGATCACGGGACAGGTTACGATATTGCCGGTAAGAATTTAGCTTCACATGAATCTTTTTTAGAAGCTATTTTTTATGCTGTTCATATCGTTCGTAGACGCCGAGAACAAGCTGAACTCGCCGCTAATCCGTTAGCTTTCCGTCGCCTGTCAAAGGATCGGGACTAAAATTTCGAACTTTACAGGTGAAATTTCTGATCTCAAGAAGTTAAGATAGTCCCGATGTGGCCATTGAATTCTCGTGACTTTGCTTTGGCTTCGTACAGTTTTTATTAAATAATCCTTATTTTTGCACCTTAATAGGCTTGAGCCTAGAGAAGATTGCTATGCGAGAAAATTTACAACATTCTATTTTTCAGATAATCAGTGATTTAGCTAATAAGGAAGAAGTGGAATGCTATGTTATTGGGGGCTATGTTCGTGACCGAATTATGGGACGTCCCTTTAAAAATGATGTAGATATTGTCGTTATAGGGAGTGGTATAGCATTTGCTAATAAGCTAGGAGATATCTTAAAGACAAAGGTCGCCGTTTATAAAAGTTTCGGCACTGCAATGCTTGTTTATGATAATATCAATATAGAATTTGTTGGAGCGCGAAAAGAATCCTACAGAGCAAATTCTAGAAATCCTATTGTGGAAGATGGAACATTGGAAGATGATCAAAATCGGCGGGATTTTACGATAAATGCTATGGCTTATGGTCTTTATGGTGAACAATTTGGAGCGCTACTAGACCCATTTGATGGACTTCAAGATATCGATTTGCGCGTCATTCGCACGCCATTAGATCCTAATATTACGTTTTCTGATGACCCACTTCGGATGATGAGAGCTATTCGTTTTGCAAGTCAGTTGGGCTTTAAAATCGATGCGAAAGCCATTCAAGCTATTGTGGACAATGTGGAACGGATAAAGATTATTTCGAAGGAACGTATCGCTGACGAATTGAATAAAATTGTATTGTCTGCTAAACCTTCTGTAGGCTTTCGTTATCTATTTGATACAGGATTGTTGCACCATATTTTTCCTGCTATGGAAAATTTACAGGGAGTAGATGTTGTTGATGGTCGTGGTCATAAGGATAATTTCTATCACACATTGGAAGTTTTAGATAACGTAGCCGAGATGTCCGACGATTTGTGGTTGAGATGGGCTGCTATAATGCATGATATTGCCAAGCCAGCTACGAAGCGGTTCGACAAAAAAGTAGGTTGGACTTTTCATGGACATGAAGATCGTGGTGCAAAGATGGTTCCCAAACTTTTTGGCGAACTTAAATTGCCCCTTCATGAGAAGATGAAATTTGTACAAAAACTAGTGCAATTGCATCTACGGCCAATCGTGTTGGCACAGGATATTGTGACCGATTCAGCGGTGAGACGTTTGCTTTTTGAAGCTGGAGATGATATTGATGCTTTAATGTTGCTTTGTCATGCTGATGTGACGACAAAGAACGAGTATAAAAAAAGGAAATACCGCGATAATTTTGAGCTGGTCAAGCAAAAGTTGAAGGATGTTGAGGAACGAGACCAGATAAGGAATTGGCAGCCTCCTGTTACAGGAGAAGATATTATGAACCTATTTGATCTAGGTCCTGGTCGTATGATAGGTATTCTTAAAAACGCGATGCGTGAGGCAATCCTTGAAGGCGAGATTGCAAATTCCCGTGAAGAGGCGCTCCGCTTTGTAATTTCCAAGGGTGAAAGTATGGGTCTTGTGCGGAAGGAAAATACAGTACTTTAATTGTTTAAAAAATATTGTAATTTTATCCTTCGATAAGCAACTAAACGAATAAATAAAGAATGGCTATTTACAGATTTCGAGTAACTTTTGAGGATTATGAAGATGTATATCGTGAGATTGATATGCCTTCAAAAGGTACTTTTTTGCAACTTCATGAAGCAATTCACACGTCGACAGGCTACAGGTCTGATGTTTCTTCTTCTTTCTATGTGAGTAACGATCAATGGAAGAAAGGTACTGAGATTGCATTACTTCCTTCCGATCGCAAGAAGGATACAGGTGTTCTAATCATGGAGAATATCCGCTTAAGTAAGTTTATCGATGATCCCCATCAGAAGTTTTATTACATTTATAACTTCGATCGTCCCTATGATTTTCATGTAGAGCTCATTAAAATCTTAAAAGAAGAGGATGGAAAGGATTATCCGTCGATATTTAAAACTGTAGGCGACCCACCAAAAAATGCTGCGGCGTCGAACTTTCCGCTGTCTGCTGCAGTGGAGGATGATGACGATGACGACGAAACACCGACAGATGATACAGAATATGGTGTAGATGATGATGAAGATTTTGATATGTTCGATGATGAAGAAGGAGAAAGCGGCGAGGAGGAAAGCAGTAAAGAATCGAGTGGATATGAGGAAGAATATTAAATTGGGGTATAACCTCTAAAAATAGAATACCTCGAGCTTAGCTCGGGGTATTTTTCTTATGTTATGATAGCAAATAGAAAGAAACTTATCGTGGTGGTAGGCCCTACGGCAGTAGGAAAGACGGCATTAGGAATAGCGCTTGCTAAACACTTTTCTACGGAGATCATTTCTGCGGATTCTAGGCAGTTTTATAAGGAAATGACCATTGGAACGGCTAAGCCAGATGCAGAAGAACTGCATCAAGCTAAGCACCATTTTATTGATTCTCATTCGATCGAAGAAGACTACTCAGCGGGTGATTTTGAACGGGATGCTTTAGCGCTTCTAGCTAATCTTTTTAAACGATATGACTATGTTGTTATGGTGGGAGGGTCTGGGCTATTTGTGAGAGCTGTTTGTGAAGGTTTAGATAATCTGCCTAAAGTTCCTTCAGAAATACGCGATAAGCTAAACAATATGTTTGAGGAGTATGGGATTGAACCTTTGCAAAGCCGATTGAAAGAGGTTGATCCTGATTATTATGAAAATGCAGATATACAAAATCCTCAAAGAGTGATTCGTGCATTAGAAATTTTTGAAGCAACGGGCACGCCTTTTTCTTCTTTCAGACAACGGGATGTGGATGCTCGTCCGTTTGAAATTGTAACTATTGGACTCGATATGGAACGCGAACAACTTTACAATAGGATCAATGAACGGGTAGAACGCATGATAGAAAAAGGTCTTGTCGAGGAGGTGAAAGCGCTCATATCTTACAGACACAAACCTGCCTTATTAACCGTGGGCTATGTGGAGATATTTGATTATTTAGAAGGAAAGGTGCCTTTGGGTTTGGCGATTGCTAGCATTCAACAGAATTCGCGACGCTACGCAAAAAGACAAATAACCTGGTTTAAAAAATATGGCAATACAACATGGTTTAAGCCAACTGAATTTGACGCTATTGTTTCCTATATTGAGGAAGGTGTTTAAAAAATCGTAATCTGGAAAACATGGAAAGCCTTTCTTCAGATCGGCGTAAAACTATTCAAACATAAAAAAGGACAACATGTGTTGTCCTTTTTTATGTTATTTAAACGATAAAGTTCCAACCAAAAGGGTCTTCTATTTTGCCGTATCGTAGTTGATTCAAATAGTCTAAAACCTTGTTAGAGAACTCACGTCCTTCAACCGGGGGTAGTTCGAAATCTTCACCATTATAACCTATTTTAGAGATATGGGTTATAGTTGCCGCTGTTCCGGCTGCAAATGCTTCTGAAACTGAGCCATTTTTAATTCCATCGATCAATTCTTGTACAGATACTTTGCGTTGTTCGGCTTTGTATCCCCATTTTTCAGCAAGTTCAATGATTGTTCGGCGAGTGACTCCATGTAAAATGGTATCACCATGAGGTGTTATAATAGTATCACCAATGCGGAAGATTAAATTTGCTGTTCCAGCTTCTTCAATGTATTTATGTTCGGCAGCATCTGTCCACATGATTTGATCATATCCTTCTTCATTAGCAAGTTGTGTAGGGTATAAGGATAGTGCATAGTTTCCAGCATTTTTTGAGAAACCAACACCACCTTCTGCTGCTCTTGTATAATGAGTTTCTACTTTTAAACTGATAGGTTTACTGTAATATGCACCTACGGGACAGGTAATAATAATAAACTTGTAAGAAGCCGAAGGGTGTACACCTAAAGCTGCTTCTGTCGCGAACATGAAAGGTCGGATATAGAGAGAAGTTCCTTCTACACTAGGTACCCAATCTTTATCGGTGTGCAGTAGCTCTTTTAAACCGCCAATAAAAATTTCTTCTGGTACTTCCGGCATTTGTAAACGTTTCGCAGATTTGTTAAAACGTTCCCAGTTTTGATCTGGGCGGAATATACTAACGGTTCCGTCTGCAAATTTATAGCCTTTTATCCCTTCAAAAATAGACTGCCCATAATGGATTGCAGACATGGAGGGGCTGATGCTTAGGTCTCCATAAGGAACAATACTGACGTCTGTCCATGTTCCGTTTTCATAGTTAGCCACTAACATATGGTCAGACATGATTTGACCAAACTTCAAATTGTTGAAATCTACCTGCGAGAGTCTTGATTGTTGTGTCGGCTCTACGCGAATGGAATAGGTATTCGTCTCGCTCATCACTTTAAAAATTAATAGAGTGCAATTTAGAAAAAAGAATCAATAGATTGTTACCGAACTTATGTAAAATAGGATAAAAATGGCAAAGGAATAGCTATACCTAATTTTTTATCATTTTTAAGAGACTGTCTAAATAGGTGCGGTCGTTCGATAAACGAGGAACTTTGTTTTGTCCGCCGAGTTTACCACGTGATTTCATCCACTGGTAAAATGTGCCTTCTTTTGCGTTGTGCACAATTGGAAAAGATAAAGCCATGTTTTTGAAACGCTTGGCATCGTAATCTGAATTTATCTCCCGTAAATGCTTATCGAGGGTTTCGCAGAAACGTTGAAAGTCGTTTGGTTGCTTTTCGAATTCGATAATCCATTCGTGTGCGCCAGCCTTGTTCTTGTCGAAATAAACCGGCCCAGCGGTATAATCTTTGATGATGGCTTCCGTTTCTTGGCAGGCTTGGTGTAAGGCCTGCTCTGCATTATCTACAATAACTTCTTCTCCAAAGGTATTAATATAGTGCTTTGTTCTACCCGAAATCTGAAAACGATAAGGGGAGAGCGATGTGAACTTGATGGTATCGCCGATTTTATAGCGCCATAATCCAGCGTTTGTGGAAATGATCAGTGCATAGTTTTTCTCAAGCTCCACTTCACTTAAATTTAATGTCTTCGGATGTTCATCATGAATGTTTTCCATAGGAAGAAATTCGTAATAAATTCCATAATCTAACATAAGCAGAAGATCTTCAGAATTTGACTGATCTTGTAACCCAAAATATCCTTCGGAGGCGTTGTAGTTTTCAAGATAATACATGTTCTCCGATGGAATCAACTGTTTGAATTGCTCGCGATAGGGTTTAAAACTAACCCCTCCATGCCCATAAAACTCCAAGTTTGGCCATACTTCAAGGAGATTACTTTTTCCGGTGATTTCTAGCACACGTTTTGCCATAACAATATTCCATGTTGGGACACCGGCCAAGCTGGTTACATTTTCCTTTATGGTGATTTGAGCAATCTGCTCAATCTTTTCTTCAAAGTTTGGATTTAACGTGACCTCTAGATTTGGAGTCCGTTTGAATTCTGCCCAAAAGGGTAAATTCCGGATAAGGATAGACGATAAATCGCCGTAATAAGAATCGGGACTGAAGTTGTTTATTTGGGAAGATCCTCCTATAACGACGGATTTGCCAGTAAAGACTTTATTTTCTGGTTTGTTGTGACAATAGATAGAGAGCATATCTTTGCCCCCTTGATAGTGGCAATCTTCCAAGGCTTCCATACTCACAGGAATAAATTTTGACCTGTCTGATGTTGTGCCAGAAGATTTTGCAAACCACTTGATATCGGAAGGCCAAATAAGATTTTGTTCTCCCTTTATCATCCGGTCTACATAGATCTTAATGTCTTCATACTCTTGGATCGGTACCCTGTTTTTGTACTCTTCGGGAGTTAATATACTGTTGTAATCATATTTCTTACCCCACTCGGTTGCTTCAGCGGTGGATATTAAGCTTTGGAACCACTCATCTTGTACGTCATGCGGGTATTTCATGAAAAGCTCAATTTGATGAATACGCTTTTTCATGATCCACGTAAAGAGGGAGTTCAGTAATGCCATAGAGGGTCAATAATTTTTACAATGTTTATAATTTTTTTCTTCGGAGCTCGAAGTGGCGCCCTAAATAGAATTTGCGGGCAAGCTCATTGTCGGCTATTTCTTCCGGTGTACCTGTAAGCATGATTTTTCCCTCCGTGAGTAGGTATGCGCGATCAGTTATGGAGAGCGTTTCCTGCACATTGTGATCCGTTATCAGCACGCCGATATTCTTTCTTTTTAGTTTGGATACTATCGTCTGAATTTCTTCCACAGCTATAGGATCCACGCCCGCGAAGGGCTCGTCCAGTAAAATAAAATGTGGGTTCGCTGCTAGCGCTCTCGCTATTTCCGTACGTCTTCTCTCTCCGCCGGAAAGTAAATCGCCTCTGTTTTTACGAACACGATGTAAGCTGAATTCGGATAACAATTCCTCTAATTTCGCCAATCGCTCTTCTTTGTTGGGATAATGGATTTCAAGTACAGCTAGGATGTTGTTTTCGACAGATAGTTTCCGAAATACAGAGGCCTCTTGTGCTAAGTAACCTATTCCTTTTTGAGCACGTTGGAACATGGCGTCCTGGGTAATCTCTTGTTCGTCGAGAAAAACCTGCCCCTCATTGGGTTTGATAAGCCCCACAATCATATAAAATGAAGTAGTTTTTCCAGCGCCGTTGGGACCTAGTAACCCTACAATTTCTCCTTGTTCTACATGAAAAGAGACATCATTAACAACTGTCCGTTGTTTGTATTTTTTGATTAGGTGTTCCGCCTTTAAAATCATCAGCTGCTTAATCGTTTGATTACAAATATATTTTAATATCGAATAGCTTTGATATTTAATTGTAAATTCTTTTTACCCCGCCAGTTGTTCTCTTCGATGGTGTAGCATATATCGAATGGATGTCCAGCGTTGATATGGTCAATGTATTCCGCTAATCCAAAACCGATACATTCAAAGGAGTTTGTTTCGGCTTGGCGTACCGTAATTTTGATATGGTTTGTGCCTACAATATAACCCGACCCATGAACTTTTTTTGTTAATAATATGGGCGCCTCATTCTGTGGGCCAAATGGTTCAAATTGTTTCAATATGCGGTAAAATTTGGTGTCAATGTCCTTTAGCTGTAGCTCCGTATCTATTAACACCTCCTGTTGGAGCATTTCCGGTTTAATGCTATTGCTGACGACCAACTCAAATTTTTCCTGAAAAGCTAAAAGATTTTCAACACGCATTGTTAACCCTGCGGCGTATTTATGACCACCGTATTGTTCCAGTAGATCACTGCACTCGCTCAGCGCTTCGTAGAGGTCAAAGCCAATAACAGAGCGTGCTGATCCAGCGATATGACCGTTTGTTTGTGTGAGAATGATCGTTGGTCTATAGTATTTTTCAGTAAGCCTTGAGGCAACGATCCCTATGACTCCCTTGTGCCAATCTTCTTTAAACAGCACAGTTGATTTGCGTGCCTGTAGGACTTCATTTTGATTGATAATATCGAGCGCTTCCTCTGTGATCTTTAAATCAAAGTCTTTCCGTAAATTATTTTGATCATCGACTGTTGCGGAATAATCTTTCGCTTCCTGAAGTGATTTTGAGATTAATAATTTGACAGCATCCTTTGCATGTTCAATACGCCCAGCAGCATTAATTCTAGGACCTATTTGAAACACAATATCGTTGACAGAGAAATGACCGGTTTTATTGGAGGACAGATTGATTAATGCTTGTAGACCGCAATTGGGATTGGTGTTGAGCTTTTTTAGTCCGAAATGGGTGAGTATTCTATTCTCACCGGTAAGCGGTACGATATCTGAAGCAATACTGACTGCGACGAGATCCAAATATTGGTAAGCCAATTGGATGTCCATATCATTTTTCTGTATGAACGCTTGAATGATCTTAAAGCCAATGCCGCATCCTGAAAGTTCTTTGTAAGGATAAGGACAGTCGGAACGCTTTGGATCTAAAACTGCTACAGCATCAGGTATGGTTAATCCAGGGAGGTGGTGATCACCGATGATAAAATCAATGTTTTTCGATTTTGCATAGTTTACTTTTTCAATTGCTTTGATACCGCAGTCTAGCGCAATTATCAATGAAAATCCGTTTTCTTCTGCGTAATCTATGCCTTTTGTTGATATGCCGTAGCCTTCTAAATATCGATCGGGAATATAAAATTCTAGTCCTGAATGAAAATCACGAAAAAAACTGTAAACAACGGAAACAGCTGTAGTCCCATCCACATCATAATCACCGTAGATCAGAATTTTTTCTTTGTTTCCGATGGCTTTTTCTATGCGAGAAATGGCTTTGTCCATATCCTTCATCAGGAAAGGATCATGCAGCATTTCCAAGGTGGGACGGAAAAAGTTTTTTGCTTGTTCGAAGGTATCAACGCCACGATGTAGAAGTAATTCTGCCATGACGTGGCTTACACCAAGTTCGTCACGGAGTTTTGTCGTCTTTTGAACATCATTTTTTGGCTTTACTACCCACCTTTTTTGCATATCTTTGCCGCTGATTTAACGTGTAAATATACGTTTTGTAAATTGGTTTACCTAATACATGTCTGGGCTTGCTGATAAAGGCCTTGTGACTTACGTGATTACAGAAAAATAAAAAATGATTCAAGCATACTCTTTATATGAGGGCTCTTTCTCTGTTGATGCTTCAAAAGAATTCGTTCCATTTGATGCAAAAAAAGATGATCCTTTATCCCGAAAAGGCGCTATTTTCGTTCATGTGCATCCTTTTTTAATCGTAGGCGATGACGGTCTGATTTTGTGCGACACTGGATTAGGATTCCGTACAGATGATGGCGAATTGTTGATTCACCATAATATTCGCCAACTAGGCTTTGAGCCTGAGGATGTGAAATATGTATTGATGTCCCACCTTCATAAAGATCATACAGGCGGGATGGTCGATTTTAATAATGGCGTGGGGCGTATTGCCTTTCCTAATGCGGAGTACTACGTTCAACGAGGAGAATGGGAATATGCTTTTAGTGGCGATAACCCGTCCTACAAAACCGAAATTTTCGATGTGATACAACGCAGCGGTAACCTGAATCTTTTGGATGGTGATGGACAGATTGATCATCAAATAGCTTATGAGGTAAATGGAGCGCATACTCCTTTCCATCAGGCGTTCCATATTCATGTAGGAGGGGAGCATTACTTTTTTGGTGGTGATGTTTTACCCGAACCGGAAGAGATATTTAAGAATTTTATCGCAAAATACGATTACGACGGTCGACTTGCCCGAGACTTACGCCAGAAATACTGGGAGGAAGGACGCGTGGATGATTGGGTTTATCTGTTTTACCACTCGAAGAGCATTGCTATTGGGAAAGCAGAGAAGAAGGACGATGAGACGTATAAAATTAGTGATGTCAGTATCAAATAAAACAAGGAGAGCAATTTTGCTCTCCTTGTTTTTATGCTAAAGTTTTTTTGTTTTAAAAACTAGTTTAAGAAGTTTAGGGCCTTTTAATTGCGTTAAAACAATTCAGATGATATCCTTACTTAGTAGCTTTAATCTTGACATCTAGCGTGAATTCGTCCTCAATGGCACGATTTCCCAAGTCTGAGAAAAGGCTAGCCGATCTATACTGTATGTCAAAATCCAAGCGGTTTATTTTGATGCGACTGGCTTCTGCTTCTATGCTGTTTCCGGATGTATTCGTGATTTTTGCTGGAAAGGAGATTGATTTAGTTTTGTTTTTAATAGTAAGATTACCTGTTATCGTCGGCGTTGTTTTGCTGTTGTCTACTTTGGTGATAACAAACTTGGCCGTCGGATAAGCGGGTACATTAAAAAAATCTTCATTTTTAAGGTGATCATCTAATTTTGGAGCATCGGTACACGTCATGGAATTCATGTTAATAATGAATTCTCCCCCTACAATTTTACTTTTCTCTACTTGAAGTGTTCCGTTGTTAATTTGGATTGTTCCTACATGTCCACCAATGACCTTTTTTGCGTCCCATTTGATAATTGAACTTTTAGTATCTATAGCATAGTTGTTTTTTTGCGCAAAAGCGACTGTTAGAAAGCAAATGAAAGCAAGTATTAAGCTGGTTCTTTTCATGTTATTTGTTTGATTTTTTAAATATTGATACGCTTTAATTTTTTAGGGCCTGAGCGGTAGCTTGGGCATATCAGTAAAATTAGCTAATTTTGTATATAATATTGTATGTATTTATAATACGAAATCAAATAAATTTTTTTGCTATGTCAATAGTTAGAGAAAGTGACCTGATAGGTATTGGGAAAAAATACCAGATCGAGACGGAAGCGGGCGATAACATGGTTGTTGTTATACATGATGATGGACGGCGCGAGCTTTATCGTTCGGAGGATGATGATAGTGAAACACATTGTGTGATGACGCTCTCTGATGAAGAATCTCGTCAAGTTGCCGGAATTATTGGAGGATTATCTTACAAACCTAAGGCTTTGGAAACAATGGAGGTTGCTTTGGATGATCTGCGCATCGAATGGTATAAAGTCGGCGAATCTAATGATGGAGTGAACAAGAGTATTGGGGAACTAGGTGTTCGTCAGCGAACTGGAGCTTCGATTATCGCTGCTATTCGAGAAGATGAGACAACGATTAATCCTGGGCCTGAATATGTGATAACCTCGGGCACAACGTTGGTTGTTGCAGGCAAAAAAGCAAACATTAAACTTTTGAAAGAAATACTAATTTGATAATATGTTGTCACCTACCTTAATTTTAGAAGTCGGTATCGCTGTGTTTTTAGTGGCAGTCGTTGGTTTATTGGCGAATAGATTGCGATTTTCAGTTATACCATTTTTTATTATTATTGGTATGTTGGTTGGTCAGCATGCGCCACAGTTTTGGCATATTGATTTGACATTTACCGAAAGCAAACCCTTTATTGATTTTATGGGGCGTTTAGGGGTGTTATTTCTCCTGTTTTATTTAGGGCTGGAGTTTTCGGTAGGACGCCTGATGAAATCAGGCAAGGCTATTGTGACTGGAGGCTCTATATACGTTTTATTGAATTTCGTATCCGGTCTATTGGTTGGATGGTTGATGGATCTTCCTTTTAAAGAGATGATGGTACTTTGTGGCGTGATGACCAGTTCGTCCACAGCAATAGTCGCTAAAGTCTTGACGGATTTGAAGAGAACTGCAAATCCGGAAACCGAAGTCATCATGGGAATGATCATGTTTGATGATCTTTTCATCGCGATGCATATTTCGTTTCTCTCCGGACTAATCCTTACGGGAGGGACATCTTTTTGGTCGGTAGCAGGAACTTCTTTATTGGCATTAGGTTTTATCCTCACCTTTTTGGTTTTAGGACGTAAGCTTGTTCCTGCAATCGATAAATTGCTTCAGGAGAAATCTTCGGAGCTTTTTATACTTATTGTGTTTAGTTTGTTATTCATTATCGCTGGTTTTTCAGAAACAATACATGTTGCTGAGGCGATAGGTGCACTAATGGCTGGACTGGTTTTCGCTGATTCTAAATATATTAAGAAAATCGAGGGCATGATTTCTCCTTACAGGGATTTTTTTGGAGCGATGTTTTTTTTCAGCTTCGGTCTTTCTATAGATATGTATACTTTAGGCGGAGCTGTAGGTTGGGCTACACTAGCAGCAGTTGTAACTATTTTGGGGAATCTCGCTTCGGGTTACTTTGCAGCGAAGTTTTCCGGTAGAAAGCCAAAAGCATCATTTGATATTGGTTTTACATTATCTGCTAGAGGGGAATTCTCCATTATCATGGCAAACATCGGGAAAGCTGGAGGCTTGTTGCCAATCGTTCAATCCTTTGTTGTCGTATATGTCTTGATCCTCTCCATTGTTTCGCCTTTATTGACAAAGGAATCACGTAAGCTGTGGACAGCCTTATTCGGAAAGGATCAAGCGCCTTTGAAGCCTAAGAAAACATTAGAACAGTTAGAACAATCGGCAAAACAGCCACTTTGATTATAAAAAGCCAAGTTCTAGTTTTGCTTCTTCGCTCATCATGTCCTTTGTCCAAGGTGGATCAAATGTGAGTTCGACCAAAGCCTCTTTTACGCCATCTACTGCGGCCACTTTTTCTTGCACCTCATTCATGATATCACCCGCAACTGGGCAGCCAGGCGCTGTTAACGTCATCACAATTTTGGCAATACCATCTTCTTTGGTTATAATTTCATATACTAAACCAAGGTCGACGATATTCGCAGGACGTAGTTCTGGGTCATAGACTGTTTCTAGTTGGGCTTGAATTTCTTTTGCGAGATTCAATTTATCCATTATAATAATCGACATAGTATTTGTTTTTTTAATGTCTAATAGCGTTTCTGTAAATAGAAAGCAACCGTTCTTCGCTTCTTTCTAAGGTGTATTTTTTTGCATATTCCTCTTTGCAATTCGATGCGATCTCCAACTTTTTCTTTGCCGACAGCATTTTCCACTCGTGGAGTACTTTTTTGATATCTTGCCGGTCGAACGGATCGAAATGCATACCCGTATACAAAGGTATGATCATTTCTTTTAAAATACCAATAGCACTTGCCAATACAGGCGTACCCTGTGCTAAGGCTTCAATGATAGTAATAGGCATTCCCTCATAGCATACCGATGGGACAATTAGGGCATCGGCCTGTGCCAAAGCCTCCAATAGTACTTCTCGTGATTGATAACCCATATAATGAATATCAGGGTAGCGTTCTGCGAAATCCAAAACTTGATCCCGTTGAGGCCCATCGCCATAAATATATAACGGAATTCCCATTCCACTGATGGCTTGTAACAAA
The DNA here is from genome assembly GCF_965644235.1 of Sphingobacterium sp. LRF_L2. Lineage (NCBI taxonomy): Bacteria > Pseudomonadati > Bacteroidota > Sphingobacteriia > Sphingobacteriales > Sphingobacteriaceae > Sphingobacterium > Sphingobacterium sp. LRF_L2. Next base: position 73,779 of record NZ_CBFFRI010000013.1, read on the forward strand.
GGCATGATACCTTTTTCCTCAGCCAAGCGCCCTATGTAAACAAATGATGCTGTTTTTTGGATTTTTAACGGATGAAGAGACACACTGTTGGGATGTATCGCAAAGCGAGAGGCGGCGACCGGAAATGTAGATTCATTAAAAATATTCTTAGCGAATTCGGATAAGACGATATATGTATTAATCTTATTCCATGTCCCAATTTTGCGATGCCACCAATAGGTGAAGGCGGTGATCAATGTTTTTAGGAAAGAATGATCCAGCACGCGAAGTTTGATTGCTTCCCATGGGAAATTGACCGCCAAACTATTCGTAAATATTTGCCCGTGGAAAAATAAACTAGCGGAGGGGCAAAGTAGACGAAAGTTATGTAAGGTCATCACTATCGGTATTTTTCGTCGATAAATAGCATGAATAAACCATGGACCAATCGCATAGTGTAAATTATGGATATGGACAATGTCAGGTGTAAACTTAGCGATGATTTTTTTTAGCTTATAACTTTCTAATATGTTGAATGGATAAGTGAGGAATTGCCTTATACCGGATAAGCCCTTCTGATTTTTTACGGTAAATACTTCAACTTGATGTTGTTTAGAGAGCATTTCAACTTCCTGTTGGAAAACAGTATCTTCACCACCTGCATGTTGATAAAAATTATGAATAATTAAGATACGCATGGGTATAAGGATTTTCACAAAGATAGTATTTCCACTATTATCCGTATCTTCGCGTAACATTTTTTTAGCTATATGTTCCAAGAATTAGTACACGCAAAAGACTTTAAAACATATTTAGATCAGGTTGATTTTCCAACGTACCCAGCTAATCTATATGATCCTATCCGCTACATTTTGTCTCTTGCAGGGAAACGGATTCGACCTTCGTTAGTCGCTATGGGGACAGCATTGTTTGATGAAACTAAGATCGCCAGCTCTTTACCTGCTGCTACTGCTATAGAATATTTTCATAACTTTTCTCTGATTCACGATGATATTATGGATAAAGCTCCTTTAAGAAGAGGGAAGCCTACTGTACATCAAAAATGGAACGATAGTGTTGCTATTTTATCGGGAGATGCTTTATTAGTTAAAGCTTATGAGGAACTAGCAAAATGTCCAGTCGAAAATATGGTTGCACTGTTGCGGTTGTTCAATAAGACTGCGTTAGAGGTGTGTGAAGGACAGCAGCTCGACATGGATTTCGAAGATCGTGAATGGGTGTCTGAAACGGAATATATTGAGATGATTCGTTTAAAGACTTCGGTTTTACTCGGCTGTGCGCTGCAGATGGGGGCGATCATTGCTCAGGCGAATAATGAGGCGCAGACACTGTTGTATGAATTTGGTGTCAACTTGGGGATTGCTTTCCAATTGCAGGATGATTTATTGGATGTGTATGGTAACCCAGAGACTTTTGGGAAGCAAATTGGAGGTGACATCCTTTCTAATAAAAAAACTATTCTTTTCGTTAAGTTGAAAGAGTTAGTGAACGATGAAGATGCACTTCTTCTAGAGCAACTTCTAGTAGATGGTTCGGAAGACAAGATCCGAAAAATGAAGGCGCTGTATACAAAGTATGACATAGAAACCTTAGCTGTTCTTCAGAAAGAGAAATTTACAGCAATTGCTTACGAGAAGCTCGCTCATATAGCGGTAGCTCAAGATAAAAAGGCCGCATTATACGGGCTGGCTGATGCACTGATGCATCGGGTTCAATAGTATTTCCTTTATGGAAATTGCTTAAATGGCAGATTTTTTGTAATTTGTCAAATTATCATAGTTTAAACTTATATTTAGTGGACGTGCGCATGACGAATATGGAACCGATAAAGATTACAGTATTTCAAGCTTATTTATTTTGGGAAAATGTGGAGAAAAATTTGAATAATTTATCCTTGCGTTTATCCGGGCTAAAGGAAAAAACAGATCTGATTCTGTTGCCTGAAATGTTTAATACGGGGTTTACTATGAATGTTGAAAAGTGTGCTGAAACAATGAATGGCCCAACCATGCATTGGATGTATGAGCATGCTAAAGCTTATGAATGCGTTATTGCCGGTACACTAATCATAGAAGAGAATGGTCGATATTTTAATCGATTTGTCTGGATGTCTCCTGACGGTAGCTTTGTGCATTACGATAAGCGGCACTTGTTTGGAATGGCCAACGAAGATGCTGTCTTTACGCCGGGAAGTTCACGTATTGTCCTGGAGTTAAAAGGCTGGAAAGTTTGTCCTATGATTTGTTATGATTTACGTTTTCCTGTATGGTCTCGTAACTTGGGTGGAGCATATGATTTACTGGTGTATACGGCGAGTTGGCCTGATAAACGTTCTGCACATTGGCGGGCATTGATTCCTGCACGGGCGATAGAAAATCAAGCTTATGTGATTGGTGTAAATCGCGTTGGGTATGATGGAAATGAAATTTACTATTCTGGAGGATCTATGTGTATCTCGCCGATGGGAGATGTGGTATACTATAAGCCGGAAGATGAGGATTTATATACGTTTACATTGAATCCGGCGGATCTTGTGAAATCTCGAGAACAATTACCGTTCTTAAAAGATGCCGATAATTTTTCGCTGTAGGTTACTTGAAAGATAACTGTTTTTCCCAAGGCCTATGAGGTATTTAGGCGTTATTTATTTGTATGGTCTCTCTAATATAGCGGACTGAATTATAGCCTGACGCAAATCAAAGGCCATTTCTTGCTCTTTAAGTACTTCCAATTCTAAGGATGGTACTTCCTTATGTTGTGACTTTGTTGTTTTTTTCTGTTCTCTCACACGAGCGACTTCCTCTGGATATAGGTCTACTTTCGTATTACTTTGCTTTTTGACCACAGGAATAGCTGGTTTAGCTTTCATTGTTTCTCGCATGACAGGGGGCGGAATAGTGGTCACAGGAGGCGTGGGAGGAATGTTTGGCTTCCTATGCCGAGCTTTTTCCTGCTCTTTTTTATACTCAGAGTATATCTTATAAATCGCTCCGCCCACGATTAGTAGTACAGGTAAAAAGTTTTCCATAGTTGGAATATAATGAAAATATGTCGAAATGTGAAATTTTATTTGCTTTATAACACGTTTTTTACTTTGTTTGTATAAACAACTAACCTAGATATTGTCCATTATGGCTGCAAATTTTGAATATGCTGATGAATTTTTTTCTTTTCTTACGGGGAAGGCTACTGCTGCGTTGGCGCGCCGGTTACAGCGGAATTTAAAGGAAGAAGGAATTAGTATTACTTCGGAGCAATGGTCGCTCCTTTATTACTTATGGATTGAAGAGGGACGCACGCAACAAGAGTTAGCTTGCTTAACCTTTCGTGATAAACCTAGCGTGTCGCGACTGATTAATAATCTGGAAAAAATCAAATTGGTAATGCGTGTTAATGATAAAGAAGATAAGCGCTCTAATTTAATTTTCCTAACAAAACAGGGACGGCAATTGCGGGAGGCTTGTATGCGACAAGCGAAGCGTACAATTGGTCAAGCCTTAGAAGGGCTTAAATACGACGAGATGGTACACGCAAAAAATACGTTAGAAGTCTTGTATAGTAATTTGAAATAATCAAAAAAAACACTTTTTCTAGGTGTAAAGCCTAGAAAAAGTGTTTACATTTCCGGTTTTATAGGGATTAAAATTCTTGGCTTTCAAAGGCGCTATGGTTTTTTACTAATTTTCCTGTATTTCTAAAATAGATTTCTTGAAAGCTCAATGTATTGATGTTGTCCACTTTTCTGAAGAATTTATCGGCAGAGACATCATCCAGTGTTTTGAATCCGCAAGCTTCCATAATTTCTACTGTAGCTCGTAGTGTGTTGCGGTGAAATTGGGCCACGCGTACATACTTGTCCGCAACATCCAATGCCTTGTATAATTGTGGACGTTGGGTCGCAACACCTACAGGACAAACATCCTCGTTGCATTTTAGGGCTTGTATACAACCTAAAGCGAACATCATACCACGAGCACTGTAACAAGCATCAGCTCCAAGTGCGATAACCTTCAGGAGATCAAATCCCGTCACAATCCGGCTGGATACAATAAGCTTGATATGTTTTTTTAAGCCGAATTTTATGAGTGTTGTCGTAACAAAAGACAATGCATCGTATAGCGGCATGCCGATGTTGTCTGTAAATTCCAACGGAGCGGCACCTGTTCCTCCCTCAGATCCGTCAATGGCAATAAAGTCAGGGAATATCTGACTGGTAAGCATCGCATTACAGATATCAATAAATTCTTGTTTATCGCCAATACACATTTTAAAGCCCACAGGCTTATACCCAGATAACTCCCTTAGCCGTTGTATGAAGGTCATCATTTCTTCTGCCGATTTAAATGCACTATGTGCCGGAGGCGACATCACATCGGTGCCTGGAACAACATGCCTAATTGCTGCTACTTCGGGTGTGTTCTTTGCTGCGGGAAGAATACCTCCATGCCCCGGTTTGGCTCCTTGGGAGAGTTTTAATTCTATCATTTTGACATAAGGGCGATTTGCTTTCTCCGCAAAAAGATCGTCATCAAATAGCCCCATTTCATTACGGCAACCAAAATAACCTGTTCCAACTTGCCAAATGAGATCCCCTCCACTGATATGGTAAGGACTTATTCCGCCTTCTCCTGTATTATGGGCGAAATTTTGCAAAGCTGCTCCTTTATTCAGTGCGGTTATCGCTGTTTTACTTAATGCTCCATAACTCATTGCTGAGATATTGAATACGCTCAAACTATAAGGTTGTTTGCAAAGATGATTTCCGACTGTAGTGCGGAGATCATGATTTTCAATATGACAAGGAAATACGGAATGTGCCACCCATTCGTTCCCGATAGCTTGAGGATCGGATTGCATACCAAAGGCAACTGTCTCTCGTTCGTTCTTAGCCCTTTGATATACAATAGAGCGTTGACGCCGATTAAAAGGTCTGCCATCGGTATCCGATTCCCAAAAATATTGTCTCATTTCTGGACGGATACTTTCGAAGAAGAATCTAAAGTATCCCAATACGGGATAGTTTTTTAGGATTGCATGTTTGCTTTGGAAGCTATTGTAGCATGCGAGTATCAATAGGGGGAAAGGAACAATAAGTAACCAAAACCAGCTTGATGTGAAAATGACACCAAATGAAAAAATAACCAAGTTAATAACAACTATAGTTGCAAGAATTAGCTTTCTAACTGCCATGATGATTGTATAAAAAAGTGTTGTTTATCTTTCTCAATTTTGTTCTACATACCCGAAGATATGCTTTAGAACTAGCAAAACGCGAGCCACTAACATGAAGATATTACTGTGTTGGATGTTCTGACGCTAATCTTACTATTTTATTGCAAAATTAGGAAGTTACTTGATGAAAATGATAAAAACCTTGTGCTATCGTTAAGAATTATAGGTTTGCTAATGGATAACCTCTTATTTGTTCTTTGTCGTTATTTCTTCGGTAAGTTGTTGATAGATTTGAAGCCAATTGCTTCTTTCGCTGAGAAACTTTAAATGTCTTTCAATCGTGGCGTTGTCTGCACGTTTAGCAGGGCCCGTCTGCACATCTTTTGGCTCGTTTTGCTGTACGTTCGCTGCGGTTTCTAGAATCAAGGGTCTTAGCAGATCAAAGGAGAGTTTATGTTGCTCTACTATTTCGAAGCCAATTTGAAAGAGTGCGTTGGCGAAATTGTTTGTAAAGACAGCCGCTACATGTAAAGCTAGGCGCTGTGCACTCGTGCAAAAAAAGGTTTTGGGAGCAAGAGACTTCAAGAGATCTACAAGCATTTGCGTCGTTGAGGGACTATTTCCTTCCACGGCAAAAGGAATAGCCGCGAACGGTGTTTCTATTTCTTTCCTTAGGCTTTGTGGGGGATAGATAACTCCGTTGGATGCAAAGTCAGCTAAGACGCTCAATGGAGTGGTACCTGAACAATGCACAACAGTGCCTCTAAGTGTTTTTGGGAGCTGTTGAATAATTGAGGAAAGCGCATCGTCGCTGACTGCTAGCAAATAAATATCTGCAGACTCATCAAGTACTTGTAGATTATCTATCGCCTTAGCCTGTAATATAGAAGCCAATGCATTCGCATTGGCTTTATTTCTACTATAGATTTGTACAATAGTATGTTGTTCCTTAATAAAAGCTTTGCCCAGTTGTGTAGCAACATTTCCACTTCCAAGGATGGCTATTTTCATGACTATTAACTTAGTTGTTTTACGCGTAAGAATTTATCTCATCTTCTAAACCCCTTGCTATTTCCGCGATAGCTACTGTGTGCTTTTTGACTGTTTGGACAATTTAGCATCTTTAACACGGCGATAAATCGCCATCAAGAAGCCTATGGTCATGATAATTGTGCCTGCCCAAAAAAAGTTAATGTAGGGAAACTTGATAGCTTTGAAAACGACCCATTTTTTTTCTGGAAGAGGCTTTTGGTACAGCATCAACTCTAGTTTATCTTCCTTCGGAAGAATATTGCTGAAACGGAAGCGCAAGCCCTGCTCGTTCACATCTTTATTGAAATCGTAGCTATGCCCATCTTTAATAAGGAAAACAGGTTCTACATGATATTCCTTATTGTCTGCTGCCACAACCTTGATTTTTAGACCCACGATGACATCGTCAGGTCCTTTAGGGATGTTGTTTAATTTCGCATCTTTATTAACTCCTTCGATAACATAAAAACCGTTGCGATAACGTAAGGTATCTCCTAGGCTGACTTGGTACGTAGCGGGTTCCTCATAATCTTCATAGCCCGTTTTTTCTTCTTCCGGTACATTTGCAGCTTTTGCTTGGGAATCAGATGCCGCCGCGGTGATCAACGTATAAACGTCGTGCGTAATATTGTGGTGAGTGCCTGGTGTTCCAATTAACCCGCCCATATCTGGGTTGTTTTGCGCGTATGGGGATAAAACAAAAGATTCTTTTACTTTACCACTTTCCTCATCTGTACGCTCGAATTTAATATGGTAATACACATTGGGGGAAGCGACGCTATCACCGATATAAGTGACGCGATAATTGCCCATTTGGACGGGTTCGCCTTCCGTCAGGAATAAGTTTTCACCTGGATCTGAAAATTTATCACCTTCCTTACCAAAATTTTGAACAGCGATGTACTTACTTTCATTAATCGATAAAACTTCGTTTGTTGCAGCCGCAATCAATGCGCCCAACAATAATAAAGCGAATCCTATATGTGCAACAGCGGACCCTGCTAACCTCCATTTTCCTTTAAATGCATCGCCTAAGATGCGCATATTTGCTAATAAACAGAAGACACAAGTAATCGTCAAGAGAATATACATGACATTGCTGTATACTTTTGTAAAGTAGATAATGATCGCTGATAATATAAGTGTGATGACGAGGGATGCTATGGTAGCTGCCCAGAATTTTTTGCTATCTGTTCTTTTGTATTTTAAGAATTGTGTAAAAGCTGTTAGTAGCATAACGACAACAGCAAAAGCACCTTGCCATTTGTTATAATGAGGAATAGGATCTAATGGAGGAGCTCCTTTTGTTCCGAATAATGCATTGAATACAGGAATTGATGTTGTCGCAATCATTTGTATACAGGCTACAGTAAGTACAAGCCCGCCAATGAACAACCAAAATTCTCTTGAATAGATATCTTCCTCTTGTTTCGTGGAAGGAATGTCCTTATTTCTCCAAATCAAGATGCTGATCATGATCACAAGAAAAGTAAGATTAAATGCGATCAATTGCCCAGACATCCCCAAACTTGTAAATGAGTGTACAGAGGTTTCGCCCAATACACCGCTACGGGTTAGGTAAGAAGCATAAATAACTAAAATGAAACTTATTAGCGCTAGAAATGTAGCGGTGAAGAAACCATGACCCGAGTTTTTGTAGGCAAGCATAACATGGACTGCCGCGATTAGCGTAAGCCAAGGGATAATCGACACGTTCTCTACGGGATCCCATGCCCAAAAGCCACCAAAGTTAAGCGCTTCATAGGCCCAAAAAGATCCCATGATAATTCCAGCACCTAGAATCATAACGGCAAATAAAGCCCAAGGCAAACCAGGGTTCATCCATTCCTTGTATCTTTTTGTCCATAGACCAGCCGCAGCATAGGAGAATGGGACGATCATAGATGCAAAACCTAGAAAGAGTGTCGGTGGATGTATGACCATCCAATAGTTTTGTAGGGTTGCATTTAAACCACTACCATCTGCAATCATCGAAAGATAATTTGGATCACTAAAGATGGGGGCCTGTAGTGCATCCCGAAGTAGAATGAATGGCGAACTGCCGATGCGTGAGCCGAAGAATTCAATCCCAATTAGCATGGAAGCTAAAAACGTCTGACTCAGCATGATGAATGTCATGACGGGTGATTCCCAACTTTTGGCTTTAAATAGCAATACCGTTCCTATGAGAACTTGCCAAAACATCCAAAGCCAAAAACTCCCTTCTTGTCCTTCCCAAAAGGAAGAAATGATATAGTGCGTTGGAAGTGATTTTGAGGAGTGAGCCCATGCATAATGGTACTCGAAGAGGTGATTATAGATGATATAGAAAAGTATAGAACCAATCGAAACTACCGAGATCAGATTGGTCCAAAATCCAATGCGAGCAAGTGTTTTCCATGATTTTACCTCAGGCTCCCGAGTTGAAAAAAAATAGCTTATAAAAGAAAAAAAAGCGGCTCCAAAAGAAAGAATAACAAAGAATTGTCCTATTTTTCCTGGTAAGAGATGTTCTCCAACGTAGTTAACGTCCATTATGCAAATTGAAAATTAAAAAACTAAAACTATAAAATTAGGAAGTCGTATTCCAAAGGTTTCCCAACATAAGGGAAAGTTCGACGAAGTAATCTTTTCCTTAAAAAGTAAACTCTTGTTGCGGATTCATCTGAAGATAAGCCGTTGTTTCAATTACTTCTACTTGATCTTTGTTATATTTTGATGGACATTTCATCAAAATTTTGCTAGCGTGAAAGACATTGCCGTTCATTTTTCCTGTAAGTACAATTTGCTCTGAGCGTTCTATATCTTGTGGTTTAGCACCATTAAATACAACTTGACACTCTGTACTGTCTTTATCGTACATGAAAAATGAAAAATGATTTGCATCCTTAACAGGATCGTAGTGTAAAACCTTTTCTTTGTTTAGTACCCCAACAACATATAATTCTGTATTCTTTTCCTTTGCTTCTGTGAAAGTCGAATAGGTACTCGAGTCGGTATAGATAACTAATATCATAGCTATGGCTACAGCGATGATTACAATTAAGATAATTGAGCTTTTCTTCATAATGCACTACCTCTAAATAATGTACAAAATTACGAAATGCTTTTACAAGGAAGGAATTTGGCAAATTTTGTATATTATTTAGAACTGTTCTATTTAATGTTTTTTTATATATGGGAGTATGTTTTGTTAAGTCCACGTTGATGCTTTGGCTTTATATGGATTTGCCGTCCTCAGGGGATAGAAATTTTGCTTTCGAAAATCGGGTAACAAGCATGGCTGCAACGGTGTCTCCGGTTGCATTTAAAATGGTCGCTAAGGGGTCGACTAACGTGCCAATGATCATAACAGCAGGAATCGCCTCAGCAGGAAGTCCATAGACTGAAATCATCAACATTTCGCCGATGTATCCGCCATTAGGAATGCCTCCTGCTACGATGGTGACGAGAACGGTTATTGCTACCGCTGTTAAAACTGTTTCCCATGTAAAAAAGTTCCAACCTAATAAAGAAAACGCGACATAAATTTTGAGTATAGAAGAGATGGCGGAGCCGTTTTTATACAGGGTATTTCCTAGTGGAATGACGACATTTGCTATCGCTGGCGGAATACCGATTCGTTTTGCTGCAATAAAATTTGCAGGCATAGTCGCCAGGCTGCTGCATGTGCTTAGCGCCGTTAAGGAAGGGAGTATATTGTTTTTCCAAAAGAGGGGGATGCCGCTTTTTCCCTTAGCAATGAAAGCATATATGCTAAAGGCAATTAAGAAAAAAAGAAAGCCAAACAAATAATAAAGAGCCATGGGTTTGGCATAGAATCCAAATAGCTGCGGGCCTAATGTCTTCACCTGATAAGCAAAGTAAGCTCCTAAACCAATTGGAGCAATCTTCATGATGTTTAATAGGAGTTGTTTCATCACTTCATTTGCCGCATCTATAAACTCGATGAATTTTTGCGTATGAACTTTTCGTTGTCGTGCGGATATACCTACCAGAAAGGAGAATATCACAAAAGCGAGTATATGCTGTCTTGATAGCAGATTTCCAAACTCACTAACGGTTAGAAAACTAACAATACGATCGCCCCAACTTGTGTTTTCATCGGTTAGCGGATTGGTTAAATTTACTGTGGTGTCTATTCCGGAATTGATAGGGAAGAGATAAAGTATAGCTACGGTGGCTAATGATGCTATGACGATAGTCGTAAGAAATACCACGCCCATAATTCCGACGATACGACTCAACTGATGTTCATTTTCTATATTGACGATGGAGGATGTTATGGCAAAAAAAAGTAGGGGGATAATAGCAACAAATAGAAGATTGAGGAAAATATCTCCGAGTGGTTTTATATAGTCAACAACAGATGGTATCCATATTCCGATCATACTACCTAAGATGATTCCGATTAGTAGGAGTATAATGTTGCCGTAATTCTGCAGTATATTATTCATCCGTACTAAAATAGTGGTTTTTTGTCTTAGTTTTGTGCTAAAACAAACAGTTATGGAATTTGTAATTACCGCAGATGGTTCTACAACCTTGTATCATCCAGAAGTGGGAGAACATTATCATTCTAAACATGGAGCATTGCAGGAAAGCCAGCATGTATTTTTGAACGCTGGACTATCTTTCTTTTTAGAAAAAGAGCATACGGAGCATGCTTCAATTTTGGAAGTTGGGTTTGGTACAGGATTGAATTTTCTTCTAACCGCAGATTATGCATTTCATACGAAGATCAATCTAGATTATTGCGGTATTGAAGCTTTTCCACTTCCGGAATCTATTATTTTCAATACCGGTTATGACAAGTTTGTAGATCCAGCACTATGGTTACATTTTCAAGAGAATTATACAAAAGCATTAAAAGAACCGGTATCAATTGAAGAGCATATTCAGCTCACTATCGCTCATCATAAAGTTTTGGAATTTCATACCGATCAAGTTTTTGATGTCCTTTACTTTGATGCCTTTGCTGCTGTACACCAACCAGAGATGTGGACAGATGAGACATTGGCGCATGTTTGTTCTTTCTTGCGAAAAGGAGGAGTTTTCGTAACGTATGCGATAACTGGTAATTTAAAGCGATCGATGAAAGCGCTTGGTTTTTCGATTGAAAAAGTTCCAGGAGCCCCAGGGAAAAGGGAAATGTTGAGAGCTGTAAAATGCGTTTAAAAAAGGTGTCTAAAATGTTGTATTTCTGATTTTTAATATTGGTGTCGTTAAAAATAATGACCCCAGTTTAAATGCAGAATAGAACGTTGAATAAACTTCTTTTAGACACCTTTTTTACTTATTTTTTAGTGACCTGATTCACCATCGATACCGTGTGAATGGCCGTGAGCAAGTTCTTCTTCTGTAGCAGTGCGTACATTCAAAACTTCGATTTCAAAGCTTAATGTCTTGCCAGCCATAGGGTGATTAAGATCTGCAACAACAGCTTCCGGTGTTACTTCGATTACCACTGCACGGAATTGATTTCCTTGGTTATCTTGTAGAGGAAGCACTTCACCTACCGGAGGAAGTCCAGTTTCGTTGAACATATCAGCAGGAAGTTGCGCAACTGCACGTTCGTCTTTTTCTCCATAAGCATCCAAAGGAGCTAATGTGAAAGAAGTTTTGTCGCCCTCTGTTAAGCCTGCGATGTTTTCCTCAAATTTAGGAAGCATCATGCCTACACCGTATAGAAAGGTTAAAGGGTTTTCGGTTGTTGTTTCTTCCACAAATGATTTTTCGCCGTTTTCTTCAATGGTGTGGAGTTTGTAATTCAACGTGACTACGTTGTTGTTTTCTATTGCCATTTTACTTAATTTATGGAGGACGAGTCCTCGTTATCATTGAGTAGTTGTACTAAGTCAGTTATTGACTGTTGAGGTAAACTACAGGTTTTATTTCGACAAAGGTATGCTTTTGATTCGATACCTTCCTTATCCTTTAACAAAGGTAATGTACTTTTTGTTCCTCCTAAGGTGATTTTGTTGGGGATGTAATATTTGTCTAGTTCCTTTCGCCATTTGATGTGCTGCTGTCCTGTAATAGCAATTTCGTTGTTTCCATAAATATGCTCCAATAATTGTATAGCCCAGTTCGAGTAAGCGGAGCCGTATTGTTGGATATGAGGAAATACATTGGCGAAAAGCTGATCGGCGATGGCCATATAATCTTCCTGGTTAAGCATCTCCCCAAGCCGGTAAAGATTGCGCACCATCGTGGACGAGGAAGAAGGGATTACATTATCCATAATCTCGCTTTTTCGTGCAATCAATGTTTGATCTTTATCGCTGGTATAATAGAACGTTTTGTTTTCATCGTCGTAAAAGTATGTTATTGCCTGCTTGGTTAATACATCAGCATGTTTTAGGTAACTTTCTTCAAACGTTGCTTCGTATAAAGCTATAAAGGCTTCTATTGTAAAAGCATAATCGTCTAAGAAACCTGGAATCTGCCTGTTTTTGTCTTCAGGCTGATGTAAGAGGTTGCCAGCAGAATAACATTGCTCTGTTATAAATTGCGCTACACGACGTGCCGTATTCAAATAGTTTTCTACGTCAAAAGTGCGGTATGCATCAATTAGTCCTTTGAGCATCAGTGCATTCCATGTTGTTAATTGTTTATGGTCTAGTCCCGGGCGGATACGGGTTTCTCTATAGGTGAGCAGTTTATCCTTTATCTCCCGTAAATAGTTTTCCCATTGCGCTACGCTGAACCCGCTTTCTTGAATGAATTGTTGACTATCCATATCGCAATGTAGAACATTTGTATGCTCTTCCTGCCAATTGCCTTCTGGAGTACAGTTGAAATACGCGATAAAGAGCGAGGCATCTTCGCCGAGTATTTTTTCTAATTCTTCCTGCTGAAATGTGTAAAATTTACCTTCCACTCCTTCGCTATCGGCATCAAGAGCGGAAAAAAAACCGCCATTTTCTGCTAACATTTCTCGTTGGGCCCAGTGTATTGTTTCTTCGACCACTCGTTTATAAAGAGGCGTAGGTTTTTGTTGATAGGCCTCGCTATATAAGGAAATAAGTTGTCCGTTGTCATAGAGCATTTTTTCGAAGTGTGGTACATGCCATTTACCGTCTACGGCGTAGCGGGCAAATCCTCCACCTACATGATCGTATATCCCCCCGTTAGCAAGCTTTTCTAACGTGAAATGTACATGATTGAGTAGTGATGTATCTTTACTTAATACCGCATAACGTAATAGGAAAAGCCAGTTGTTAGGTAGCGGGAATTTTGGAGCCCGTTTGTAGCCACCATCTGTGCTGTCGAATTGTACTTTCCACGGATCAACTACTGCTGATAAATCGGCCGTTGTGTATTGTTTAGGGATAGGTGCAATAGGAAGGTTTTCTGCCTTGTGAATGCCTTTTGTTAAGCGTTCCGCATAATCTATAGCGACTTCCGGTGTTTCTTCCCACATTTTTGCAATTTGTAAGAGTACCTGTTGCCAGTCGTGTGGCTTGAAATACGTTCCTCCATAAATAGGACGGCCGTCTGGAAGGCAGATGCAGTTTAGAGGCCAACCTCCAGCATTTGTCATGAGTTGGACAGCAATCATATAAATTTGGTCGATGTCTGGTCGCTCTTCACGATCGATCTTTATGGAAACATAAAAATTATTCATCGTTTGGGCGATCGCTTCGTTTTCGAAACTTTCTCTTTCCATGACATGGCACCAATGGCAAGCGGAATAACCTATACTTACGATAATGAGCTTATTTTCATTTTTCGCTTTTTCTAATGCTTCATCCCCCCAGGGCATCCAGTTTACGGGATTGGAAGCATGTTGTTTTAAATAAGGTGAATTTTCGTTTAGTAGTTTATTTGACATGGGCTGAAAAATGCTATTGTTGATATGTCTTACGTGTTTAAGATGCCGTAAATATTTTTTTTAGTGTTGCTGTGTTTGCTGACAAAGTCGAATAATCAATGCCAGGTTCCAATTGGAGGAAAGCAGCGTGAGAAGTTTTTAAATTGACATACGTGTCAGCTATGTAATCGATAAAGTCTGATAGACCAGGATTATGTCCAAACACGAGAACTTGTTGGTATTGTGATGGGATATCGTTTAATGCTTTTAAGATCATGAGGTAATGCGCTTCGTAGATACTTGGTTCCCAAAGAATAGCTTCTTGTGGATAGGCCAATATATCGCAGAAAATACGTGCGGTTTGTGCAGCGCGATTGGCAGTGGATGATATGATCAATGTTTTAGTTTGAGCAGGAGCATCTATTTGCTTCTTTAAATCCTGTGCAATTTGTGTCGCCCGTAATACTCCCCGGTCGATAAGATCTCTGTCAAAATCCTTTTTTGAAAAGGAATATTCCTCGGCTTTGGCATGTCGAATGATATAGAGTGATTTCGTTTCCATTCTTAAAGATACAGAAAGTAATTTTTTTGTGTACAATTTGAAGGGTAAAAGAGTGCTGTTAATACATTACAGTTAACGAAGGGTAAATATTTTGTTGATTGTATCGGTGTATAAAGTAAGTTCGTTTTAAAAGATAAACAAGAAGATTATTGTATGTAAATTGCAATACTTTATTAAGGAATCGTCAATGCCAGAAATAACAATGAACTTATCCCTGATCGTAGGACTTCGGAATAATTTGGAGTATACCAAATCATTTTACCTGAATGTAAGGCAGCTTTATCCCTCTCTCGAGATTGTTTTTGTGAGTTACGGTAGTACAGATGGTACACATGAATGGTTAGCGTCTTTAGCTGATGATTTTGTGCGTCATTTTTATTCTGTAGAGTCGAAAACCTTATCCGACACTTACAATAAAGGAGTAGAGATAGCTACAGGAAACTTGATTGCTTATCTCCATAATGACATGGTGCTTTCTGAAGGCTTTGCAGAAGAGCTGATCGCTGCTTGGGAGGAGAATACTGTTCTTTTTTACACCGTTGTAGAGCCCCCAATCTTTGCAGAGGATAAGCATCAATGGAAAGTGGTTAAAGATTTTGGAGATGATCTTGCAAGCTTTAGAGCCGATGATTTTGCTGTTTTTGCGAGGACACGTTTAGGTGATGATAACCTTTTGACTTTTGAGACGAAAGATCCTTGCTTTTTCTTATGTGCGGATCGTGCGTGGTTATTAGAGCTCGGAGGGTTAGATCCTCTTTTTTCTCCGATGTTCTGTGAAGATAGTGATTTATTACTCCGGTTTAAACTGGACAATATTAGACACAAGCAGGTTCCCAAGGCTATTGCTTATCATTTTGTCAGTAAAACTTCGCGGTTTTCGGAGGAATATGCTCAAAAAACACGTTTGATTGAAGAACATTCGGTAGCGAATTTTTTTAGAAAATGGAGGTTTGGCCCTTCTTCTGCATTAACGCATAGATACGATATTGCGGCTATTGTTGATCATTTAAACGTAGATCGTTTGATCGATTTAGAACCTTATGTGGGGGTTATTTATACAGATGCAAATGTGGAGGCTTATATAGAGAAATATCAAGGTAAAACCAGTATCGATTTGCGTAGTAGGTTTAAACCTATAGATGAATCCGCTAATGATCATGGGATAACGCTGCTTATTGATATGGAGAAGTTGAGAGATAAGGACTTTGTGACATTAAGGGATTTTCCTGTACGATTGCAGAATAAGCTTTCTAAAAAAAGAAATTTTTTTAAGCGTCTATTTTTCAATAGCCGGAAGTTTCGTATTGGGAGGATAAAAGTTCTTATCACGCACTTAGCGCATTCAGAAAACGAGTTAATAAAGAGAAGATAGTAGGAGATCGTATTATGGGAATATTTTCATTTTTAAAAAAAACAAAACCTACGATTAGTTTTGGTATTACGGTATGCAATGAATACAATGAACTCAAAAAATTGCTAACACATCTTCTTAAGCATATAAGCGATAGGGATGAGGTTATTATCCTTCAGGATATTACGAATGAAGAAGATTCAGTCACAGCACTGATTACGGCCTATGGCGATCGTGTTAAACATATAAAGGCGAAATTAAATGGTGATTTCGCAACCTTTAAAAACAAGCTCATCAATGAATCTACCGGTGACTACCTTTTTCAGATTGATGCAGATGAAATTCCTTCTCTCACGCTGCTGGATAATCTGATTCCATTCTTGCAAAAAAACAGAAAAGTAGATTGTTTTTGTGTTCCTCGGATTAATATCGTCAATGGGATTACAGCCGCATATTTGGTCAAGTGGAATTGGACGCAGAATAAAGATGGATATATTAACTTTCCTGATTTTCAAATGAGGATAATCAAGTTGAAACAACGGGAGATTTATTGGTCTAATAAAGTTCATGAGATATTGGTTGGTTATAAAAAGGTGATGCATCTACCTCATGAAGATTATACTTACTGCCTGTATCATGAAAAGGATCTCGAAAAACAAGAACTTCAAAATCATTTTTATGACCAGATAACGTGATTAATAGTTCTACCTAGCAGAACTCGTTCTGCTAGGTAGAACTATTAATCTTCCCAGATGTATTTTTTCGTTTTTCCAAATAACTTGTTTTTTAGATTTTTGAAAGACAGCTTCCATTGTACCGCTTTGATTTTCTTTAATGCATCTACTTTTTTAGTAAGCAAAATGTTGTCGAGTTTTAATTCCAGCGTGATATCTTCTTGATCCTTAGTCGATAGGCAGTTTGAATAAATATAATCCAAACGTTCTTTAATCTTTAATCCTATTGTTTTGGGAGCCAAAGATACACTGATTTCTTCTTTGGCTATTTGACCAATTCTCTCTCGTTCATCCGGATTTTTTGCTAAAAAAGTCATGATTTTGCTCACCCAATCAATGTCTACATCAGCCCAGAAATTTTCCAATTCAGGGTATAGGTATTGATCGCCTGTCGGTATTAGTTTGAACGGGGCTAAATAACTGTTCCGCTCATTCATAAATTCCACATTAGCCGAATAGCCGGTTGCTATTACGGGTTTTCCTAATGCCATTGCTTCGGCCATTGTCAAACCAAAGCCTTCGGATCGGTGTAAAGATATATAGACATCACAGCTGTTCATGAGTTCGTATAGTTTTTGCTGGGGTAATATGTCCTCAATAAGAATGATGTTTTTACGGCTTTTGATTCGGTTTTTTAATTTTTCCTTCTCGTCCTCATAATCAATTCCCAATGATGTTTTGATCACTAGAAGAGGCGATTGATCGTCATCATCGAAAGAATTTTCATAAGCTTCTATTACAGCATACGGATTTTTACGCTGCAATCTGCTATGGTAATCAAACATAGTAAGAAAAATTAACCTATCTTGAGGTAGATTAAAAGATGCTCTATTGACTTGAGTTTCGGGGATCGCGATTGAGTGCATAAATCTTAATACAGGTTTATTCGATACCTGGGAAATAGAATTTAAACAGAAATTACTGGGAACCCATATTTCGTCTAGCATATCGATATATTGCTGGAAACTTGTCGGAAATTTCTCCAATTCCCAGGCCCAAAATCCAATATTATATTTTCCTAGGAAATACGATCTGCCGTTATCATTAATCAATCTGTCAAAATTGTCAACATTGATTTGAATAAGATTTACAGGATAGGGATTGTCAGATGTGATATGCAGTTTGGTTACTTCATCATTTAAAATATCGGGAGAGATTTCTCCTTTAAAATCATTTAAAACAAAAGGTATATTAGCCGCTTTAATTGATCTTACATTACTCCTTACGCCTTCGCCTAACCCGAATTGTTTATTTATGTAGCCTAAAATATTAATACCGTTCATTATTGTAATGGATCCTGTTCCTGATTTAATGTAAAATATCGCTCAACAATTGAAAATACCTCATGAGGTAGCTGTTGTTGCTTGATATGTTGTTAGTAGATGTAATAGAAGATTTGCGTACAAAGGTAGTAAAATGACTTTTTATAGCGTGTTTTTTTTGATGTCAATTACCAGATTTGTGTTACACGTTTTTATTGCATTAGATTCTCTTAACTTTATCATTTTAGCAATTAAATTAATAAGGTGAACCGAATTTTATATACTTTTCGAAGAGTAGTCTGCTTTTCATATTCACCTCTTTGAATGTAGTACGCCTAACCTTTTGCTTCTTCTAACACGTATACTTTCTGTAAGACAAATTACATAACAAGTGTAGCGAGCAACTTCTTTCATTTAATAACGGTTAAATTGAAGAAAAAGCTACATCGTTTTTTAAATTTTTGAATCGTTGAATATGGGCTTCGATCTGGCTTGTTTTAATGAAGTTGTATCATCTATGGTTGATACTTTTTCGAATCTTGTATTAAAATGCGTGTTAATGTAGCGGAATTGTATCTAATCTCGTTCCAAAGGAAAAGCAATGCACTGTTGAGGGATCTGTGAAGTCACAGTTAAAGGTATTGTATAATAATCGTTACAATATATAGTCGATTATTTTGGTATGTGTGTTTAGTTTACTATTATTGGTTTATTTTTTGTCGATGAGTCTAATATATTTTGATGCAGAAAGAATAAAATACAAAAATGTTGGTCTTTTCCATTTCTGCAAAAATCTTGGAAATTCACTTATAAAGGAAAGTTTACAAGACCTGAGTATCAACTTTACCCTGTATGTGCCTGTTGACGGGAGAATATTTGATAATAATCCCAGCTATGCATTCGTTAAAGGTTATCATAAATTCTTTCATCTTTTTCGTAAGAAGCCAAAAGTATGGCATGCAACACAGCAGTTAACACAATATATGCCTAGTGCAAAAGGGATAAAGAAAATATTGACGGTACATGATTTAAATTTTCTGCGTGAGAAGAGTGAGCTAAAACAAGAGAAGTATTTACGACGTTTATCGGCTAATGTAGAGAAGTCTGATGTGGTGGTCTGTATTTCGGAATTTGTGAAAAAAGAATTGGCTTCGTATTGTAATTTGGATGGTAAAGAAGTCCAAGTTATCTATAATGGGAATACGGTCTCAGATACGATTAAGCCAGAAAAAATAGAGATTTCGAATTTTGATGACAAAAAAAGATTGATTTACACGGTAGGCGCTATTCTGCCGAAGAAAAATTTTCACAGTCTACTCTATTTGCTGGTTAATAATGATGCAAATTTGGTCATTAGTGGTGAGATCTTTGATAAATCGTACCATGCGGAGATCATAGCGCTTGCTAAGAAATTAAATGTGGAGCATCGTGTGTTTTTTACCGGGCCCGTCAGCGAAGCTCAAAAGTATTACTTTCTACAGACCTGTAATCTTTTCTGTTTTCCTTCGTTGACGGAGGGCTTTGGCTTACCTGTTGTGGAAGCAATGCATTTTGGAGCTAATATCTTATTATCTCCATATACCAGCTTACCAGAGATAGGAGGTGATGTCGTTCGTTATTTCGATAGTTTTGATACGGAGTATTTAATACAACTTGGAGCAGAAAGTTCCCTTTTTGAAATTGATGATAAACAAAGAGAGCAAGTGCAATTTAGATCAAAAAAATTTAGTTGGGATAAAGCTGCGCAATCATATTGGGCAATATATAAAAAGTTAGTTTAGCAGTTAGATGGATAATTTTGGAATAGGGAAAACAATTCTGTTAGGGATGCCTGATTGGTTTTTGTATGATAAATTGAAAAAGGAATTGGAGATTTTAGGCTTTGAAGTGATAGGAATACCTTTTACGGAGAAATTTAAATACAAAAATTTCAATGATAGAGCCTATAATTTTATTAGGAAAGTATTCTTAAGGGATAAGAAATATAAAGCTTATCTTAAATATCGAGATACGGGCCGGGCGATAACAACTAAACTGAATCGACTTACAAAGCGGGTTGACTATGCCCTTTTGCTGCGTGCAGATTATTATCCGAAAGAGATTGTCGAACTTATAAAGCAAAAAGCAAATAGCTTGATTGGTTATCAGTGGGATGGTTTAAATCGATTTCCTAGCATCGACGATTTAATTCCCCTCTTTGATCGTTTTTTTGTTTTTGATCCCAACGACCTGAGTCGTCCAAATGCATTGCCTGCTACGAATTTTTATTTTGAAGGAGATTATGATAGGGTTACGCAAAATATTGATGTGTATTACCTCGCTAATTTTGTTAGATCTCGCATTAAAAAAATTCAATCTCTCAGCGCTTATCTTCGAGAAATTAATGCGAGGAGTGTGATAAAGATCATTTCAAACAAAAAGAAAATTGTTGAAAAGAATAGTCATTACGACTTTGAAATCCTCTCTGATTACATCCCATACGAGGAAAATCTGTCACTAGTAAGTCGAGCTAAGATATTAGTGGATATACTTCACGGTGTACATTATGGTCTTTCATTTCGGGTTTTTGAAGCGATAGGCGATGATAAAAAGCTAATTACCGATAACAAGGAAATTGTTAAATATGACTTTTACAATCCAAAAAATATTTTTGTTATTCAAGATGAGGAATATGTAGGGCTGGAAGAATTTATTAATTCGCCGTATTGTCCACTGGAGGAAAAGTTGAAGAGTAAATATAGCTTCCATAATTGGTTGCGGTATGTTTTAGATATTCAACCCTATCAGTCAATTCAATTACCGAAATAGCTGACTAAAAGTAACGTCGAAAATATTTTGCAGGAATTACTTATTCGGTAAATAAGTAAAGTTCTATATTTGTAGTGAATATTTGTATCTATCTTTTGTGGCAATACCTAAAGTAATTTATCAGACTTTTAAAACATCGAAAATACCGTTGGTAACCCGGTTTTATATTTGGCGTTTTATGCGTAAAAATCCGGGATATCAGCATGAATTTTATGACGATGTACGTATAGACGATTTTATTCGCAGCTCATTTCCTCTTGAAGTTTACCAAGCTTATAGTAGATTACAGATTGGTGCAGCAAAAGCTGATTTCTTTCGATACGCTATTTTGTATATAAAGGGAGGTATTTATCTTGATTTAGACAGCGATATCTTAAAAAATTTAGATCAATATATTTTTGATAATGATAAGGCGGTAATTACAAAAGAGAAGAACCATCCTGAGTATTATGCGCAATGGGCACTTGTTTTTGAGCAAGGGCATCCATTTTTAAAGCGGACGATAGACTATATCGTCGCTAATATTCAGAAAAATGCTTTTCCAAATGACGTTCATGCCATGACTGGTCCATCAGCCTATACTAAAGCTATTGAAGATGAAATCAGGCTTAATCCATCTGTGGCATATCGCGTGGTAGCCGACGACTATAAAGATATGATGAAATTTAAATATAGATTGGGAAAGATCCTTATCTATGGAGATCGTTCACAACATTGGAAAAAGCTGCAGAAAGTCGTACCTGTCGTCAAGCCTAATACAGACCTTTAAAAGATTTTTTTATAGCAGTCTATCCATTGTTTCGCTAAAATATCATCGTTGAATTGTTGCACAAATTCAAGTCCTTTCTCAATCATCTCTTCTTGCATAGTGCTCGACGTTAACACGGAGTTGATACCATGTTTGATCTCTTCTATACGCTTTGGATTTACAAAGTAGGAGAAAGGACCGGCTGCTTCTGGAAACACACCGGAATCGGTTGTGATTACGGGCGTACCAGCGTATAATGCTTCAATTATTGGAATACCAAATCCTTCATAAGTTGATGGGTATACAAACGCTTTTGATAGTTTGTAAATACAGGCCAGATCTTCCATACCCTGCACTTTCCGAAACAACACTTTATGTTGCAAATTTTTGGATTGTATGTATTTCTTTATTTCTAGCGCGTACTCGGTTTCTTTGCCTATGATGACTAAAGGAATGTCAAGATCTTCTATGGCTTTTACGATTTGAAATGCATTCTTACGCGGTTCGATGGATCCCACATTTAAGATAAAATCTGTTGGAAGGTTATAGCGTGCTTGGATTTCGTCGAGCTGTGCTTTCGTTTTATGCGTTTTAAAAGCAGGATGGCAACCTTGATAAATGACATCTATTTGCTCTTCATGTAGACCAAAATAGTGGATCAGATCTGATTTGGTCTGCTTG
The DNA here is from genome assembly GCF_965644235.1 of Sphingobacterium sp. LRF_L2. Classification (NCBI taxonomy): domain Bacteria; kingdom Pseudomonadati; phylum Bacteroidota; class Sphingobacteriia; order Sphingobacteriales; family Sphingobacteriaceae; genus Sphingobacterium; species Sphingobacterium sp. LRF_L2. The sequence goes on from NZ_CBFFRI010000013.1 coordinate 95,945, forward strand.
CTTATGGCAACGATTTTATCAGCGTGGTGAACAGCATAGCTGAATTTCTTTTTGTAGATATAACGATCGAGGGGTTTATAAAGTTGGGGATATCGAAGAAAGATTAAGTCATGCATACTTACGATAGACTTTATTCCCGAGGACTTCATCTTCAACGGTATTTCTCCTGACAAACCGTGATAGATATCAATCTCATCACGTTGTAGATCATCAACAATAGTTCGGCTACGCCAAAAAGAAGGCAGCATTCTATTGATGATGCCATGTTGAGGATATCTTACAGTGACGTTGTTCAGTACTGGCGGATTAGTTGGTTTTTTTGGCGTATAGAGAACGTAATCGTTATCAGGACTATATTCGTGTAGTATGCGGACGAGGTCTCTGCTGTAGTTACCTAAGCCGGATCGGTTATTAAAGTATCTTTTTGCATCGTATCCTATTCGCATAGAGAGTAAAAATTGTCTAAAGATAAACTTGTCAGTTCAATTAAAAAATCAAATTTAACAAGAGTTAGTTAAAAATTATAAAGAAGATAATGGCCGATTTTAATCAGATTTTTTTCAGTCTTTCTATTACCATTTGAGGAGAGATCAAGTCTATTGCTTCGACACCATCACATAAACAGGATTTATTCCCGTATACAGAGCTAGGTCTATTGGGATGATCTACTTGTATACAATCGTTTAGCGATTGTCCGTAACCTAAAAATCCGGCATAAGGGTGGGTTGCTCCCCATATGGATAAGCATCGAGTGCCCACTAAAGAAGCCATATGCATGCCTGATGAATCCATACTTATCATTACATCTAAATGGCTTATGAGGTCGAGTTCTGTTTTGACATTCATAACGCCTATGGTATTCTTGACATGAGGATATTGAGACTTCCATTGATCGGCTATTTCTTGCTCCTGTTTTCCGCCCCCGAATATGAAAAACTCATGCGTTGAAGCTGGAAATTCATTAAATACTGTTTCCCAATTCGCCGTTTTCCAAACTTTATAGGGGTGTTGTGCAAAAGGAGCTATGCCTATCTTTACTTTTTCTGTCTCTAATACAGCTTGGAAAGCAACGGGTACAGGTCTTTCGCTATGTTTTAATTGATGATGGAGTTTTAGGGGTAAATCAAGTGCGCGGAAAACGTCTGCATAACGTTCCACTGTGGCACGTAACGGCGTAAACACTTTCCCTTTTTTTCGTACGAGATCTTTTTTTTGATGTCGGCCTTTGTCTAATGTCGCTAACCTATAACCTGCAGTTTTAAAAAATAAGGTGAGTATCCTTGAACGTATATTATTATGGAGATCCGCTACATAGTCAATATCGTAATTTTTTAACTCGTTAAATAAGCGCCATAGTCCCTTAGGTCCCTTGTGTTGGTCTTCTGGAAAAATAGGATGAAACTTTAGTTGAGGGATATTCTCAAAAAAAGGAGCAAAATGTGGCCTGCTAACCATGACCAGTTCAAGATTTTTATGCTGCGCTTTCAGCTCACGAAGTACGGAAGCTACCATGGCAACATCTCCCATTGCCGAAAAGCGTGTGACCAGCACTCGGATCTTTTTCATGCGTTGTACCTACTTTTGTTGTCCGTAAAGAACGGGATTTAATGCAGGATCGTTGTACATTTTCATCTGTTTGTACACCTTCATTATTTTATTTCCGGCCAGTATATCAGCGATAAGTTCATCGATACTTTGTGAAAGATCTATTCGTTGCTCGAGTAAAATGTCCAGCTTCGATTGACAAGCGTCGATATGTGTTTTCGCGGCGTCTGTACGTAGGGTCTCTTGTTGCATATGATAAATTTTCAGTGCTAAGATAGAGAGACGGTCAATTGCCCAAGCTGGACTTTCTGTATTAATACGAGCGTCGGCGTTCGGCTTACTTTGTGCAAATAACTGCAAATAGTAGCTATCGATATATTCCACGGTATCGGTACGGTATTGATTTGATTCATCAATACGACGCTTCCAATGAAGACCTTCTGCTGGTGCAATTTCAGGATTTCTGACAACGTCTTCCATATGCCATTGTACGGTATCTATCCAACATTTGAGGTATAACAAATGTTCTATGGAACTTTTGTCATAAGGGTTATTGATAGGATGGTCAATGTTATCATACTGATGATAATCATCAATAGCTTGCTTGAATATCTTGTTGGCAACTGCACTAATCATAAGCGCAAAGATAGTAAATAATTTATTTCCACGAACCTAATCCGTATTGAACTAAATGTTCCTAGAAGAGATGTTTTTTTATTCCCTAAATTGGAAACAGAATCGAAATGGTGAACAAATCGCCTTGCTGACTTACAGTGCCTGTAATAATATACTCGGAAAGAGTCCCAATAGAATGATAAGAAAACTGAATATCACTGCTATCGTAGTTAATGTAGGCGACACGCTATTTTGAGGATAACTTTTTTTATTGTCACGTAGAAAAGCATAAAGTGGAATCCGAAAATAGAAAAAAAGTGAAATCACAGAAGTAAGTGCCCCAACGATTAAGAGTATTAGGGGACCAATATCCCCAGTTTCCTGGTAAAGATCGAATACGGAAGAAAACACAAGTAGCTTACCCATGAAGCCTATGGTAGGGGGTAAGCCGATCAGGGAGATACCCACTAAGGTAAATGACGTGAATAAAACAGGCATTTTTTTCCCTAAACCAGAATAATCAGCTAATGTAGTTGAACCGGTGCGCTGCTCAACGTGATCGATAAAGATAAATGTTGCTAAATTCATAATCACGTAAGCGATGATGTAAAAAAGCAAATAATTGAAGGAATCCTGATAAGCAAAAACTGCCATCATCAAGAATCCTGTATGCGCAATAGAAGAATAAGCCATCATGCGCTTGATATCTGTCTGACGAAGTGCCGCTAGATTTCCCAAGAGCATAGTTGAAATGGCTACAATAATGATGAACCAATTCGTGAGATCGGAAAAGTAGAAATCAGTTGACGACCAAGCTTGGTATAATCGAGTAAATAAAATAATAGCAGCTATTTTTGGAACCGTAGATAGAAAGGCGGTAACTGCTGTTGGTGCTCCTTGATAGACATCGGGACTCCACACGTGAAAAGGGACAAAGCTAAGCTTGAAACCTATTCCAACGAAGACGAATAACAACGCTAAGGTTGTAATTGCTTGCGGAGCAGCCATTAACCCCTGCAGGTGTTGGGGAGATTGGAAATCTAAGTCACCTGTTAATCCATAGATTAGTGAAAGTCCATACAACATCACAGCAGCGCATACTGATCCAAATAATGCATACTTCATGGCTGCTTCGGATTGCGTTTTAGTACTGGAGAAATAGCCAACCAAAATATAGGATGCTATAGAGATTGTCTCTATGCCAATAAATGCCATTAACCAATTCGTTGTGCAGGCGAGGACGTTCATACCTAATGTTGCCGCAAGTAATATACTGTAGATGTCGCCGTTATTACGCTTATGTCTCTCCTGGAAGAAAAGGGCAATAATAAATGAGCTGAAGACGATTAACATACGCGCAAGTGTACCCAAGCGATCAACGAGCCACATTCCGGAAAAACCAGTAGTTGAAAAACTAAGAGGAACAGTAAGTAGATAAAATGTTATTGTTAAGGTCGCTAAACAAATAAGAAAAGGAGCTGCTTTCCATCTTTTTCCAAAAAAAAGACTAACTAAAATACAGATTATAAACCCGCATATAAGCGCTAATTCCGGTCTTAAGAGAGGGACCGAAGCTAAGATTTGATCAAGTATGTCGGTGATAGGAAGATTCACTGTTAAATAGTTGAGCTTACAAATAAGGTTTTATTAGTGCGATCAGCTGTAAGACTGAGGCGTTCAGATTTCCGAAAATTAACGAAGGTACAATGCCTAGAAGTAGTGCCAAAGCTAATGTAGGAAATAAGATAACTTGTTCGCGAATGGAAAGATCAACTAATGCATTCTGCCAAGCTTGTCCTCCCTGAAGGCGAGTTTGTCCAAAAAACATGCGTTGTAATGTCCACAGAAAATAGGCTGCACTTAACAAAATCCCTATCGACCCGCCTACGGCCATCCATCTCGGTATTCCGGTCAGCATCGTTTCGGCATTAAATGTACCAATAATAACAAATGCCTCACCTATGAATGCTGAAAAGCCAGGTAATCCTAGGGAAGCAAAAAAAGCGATTGCAACGTATGCCGTATATTTTGGCATAATAGAGGCTAGCCCTCGGAAATTATAAATGTATCGATCGTGTACTCGGTCATAAATAACCCCTACTAAGAAAAATAAGGCAGCACTTAAAAAACCATGTGATATCATTTGAAATAGGGCTCCAGAAACACCTTCCGCGGTTAAAGAAGCTATGCCTAGAAGAACAAATCCCATGTGAGAGACGGATGAATATGCAATCATACGTTTCAGGTCTTTTTGTGCAAGGGCATTCAATGCACCATATAGTATCGAAACTACACCGATCAAAGCGATCCACCAATTGGTGGTTGCTGCGACATCGGGAAAGATGCTGTAACAAACACGAATAATGCCATAGCCCCCAATTTTTAGTAGAATACCCGCCAAAATAATGGAAACTGGCGTCGGTGCTTCTACGTGGGCATCTGGAAGCCATGTATGCAACGGTACAATAGGGACTTTGATCGCAAATGCAAAAAATAGGATGATAAAACCAATCAAACGAGGAGGGATACCGAATACCTCGTGATAGTTGTTGATAAAGCCAAAAAATGAACCGTCAATATAATTGTTCGGGTTCATCATATGCAGCATGTTAAATGTATGTGCGCCGGTTGTTGGGTTGATTACGGAGAAATAAAGCCCTACAATAACGAGCAACATGAGCACAGATCCCAGCAAGGTATAGATAAAGAATTTAATTGCGGCATATTCGCGCCTTTCCCCTCCCCAAATACCGATGAGAAAGTAAAGAGGAAGTAACATAACCTCGTAGAATACATAAAATAGAAAAAAATCCAATGCGGCAAATATTCCCATCACCGCGGTATTCAATAGCATAAGTAACGTAAAGTACCCTTTCGTACTTTTTGTTATATGCCATGAGGCACCAATTCCCATGAGCATCACTAAAGCACTGAGCACAATCAGGGGCAGAGAAACACCATCGACAGCGACTAAATAGTCGATTTCGAGTTTTCCGATGCTTCCCAGATCAAGACGTATCCACGGTAATTGCTCCACAAATTGGTATCCGGACAACTGATCAATTCCCGCTAAAGATGGATCAAAATGCTGATACAGGTAGAGCGAAAGTCCAAGTTGAATGAAGGTAAAGCCTAAGGCTATATATTTGTACAGCGCCTTTTTTGTGGCAGGTAATATTAAAATCAACAAAGCCGCCACGAGCGGTAGAAATATCAATATGGATAATATGCCCATTTCTATTTAATTATCAAATAAAGAATCCCTAAAATAACCATCGTCAATGTAAATCCGATATAGCCTTGTAACTGTCCATTTTGAACCTGCCGGGCTAAGTGACCTATAAAATAGGTGCTATTGGCAACCCAATTTACAAAACCATCAACAATATTTTTATCAAACCAATCTATAACGACGGACAACTGTCTTGTGCTATAGGACAAGAGTTTGGTGAGTCCATCAACCACATACTTATCAACAGCATATAGTACCTTGCTAAGTCCTTCTGTACCTTTAACGAAGACACTGTGATTTATCTCATTGAGATATCCTTGCTTGTTTGCGAAACGGACCCAAATATTATCCTCTTTAAGCGAATAACGATTTTTAACATACCAATACCAACCAAGTAACCAAGAAAGTATAGCTCCGCCGGTCAGTATTATTGGAATGACCGTATGAGCGGCTGGAATTTGTGAAAAATATGTTTCCACGTGAAAAGTATGGATGATCCAGCTGGCATGATAATCAAACGGGTGTAATCCGAATAAGGGAAACACGCTGCATATCGCTAAGAAAAACATCGGCCCGTACATCTGTGCCGGAGCTTCGTGAAGCTGGTGATGGCTATCAATATGTGTACTATGTCGGAACGTACCGAAAAAGGTTTTAAAAATCAATCGACCGATATAGAATGCCGTCAATATGCTGACGGTGATTAATATTATGGGAATAAGAAAATGGAATCCACCTTGCGATGATGCCCATTCGTAAGCACTTACAACGATGCTATCTTTGGATAGATAACCCGAAGTTAATGGGAAACCTGCTAGAGCGAGTGACGCGAGGCTCATGCAGATAAATGTTTTAGGCATGTAATGACGTAGACCTCCCATATTTCGTAAATCCTGTGCGTCAATATCAAGATGCGCATGTTCTTTGAAGTGAGCCATTTCATGGATTACCGCTCCCGCTGCCAAGAATAACAAACATTTGAAAAAAGCATGAGTCGCTAAATGAAACATAGCGGCATCCCATGCGCCTATACCCACACCCACCATCATAAATCCAAGTTGTGATATGGTTGAAAAGGCAAGAATCTTTTTGATATCATATTGCCCTAAAGCAAAGATTGCAGCTGTCAAGGCTGTGACACATCCTACTATAGCGATAATGAGTAGGACACTTTGATTAAACAATGGGAACACCGTGCATAACAGGAAAACGCCTGCGGCAACCATCGTGGCTGCGTGTATGAGCGATGAAACAGAAGTCGGGCCTTCCATGGCGTCGGGAAGCCAAACATGTAAAGGGAATTGAGCAGATTTTGCCATAGCGCCCAGAAAGAAACCTAAGCCTGCATAAGTCATCCAAGAAGTATCTTGACCTAAAAATATGGAGGTATCCGTCGTAGAGATCAGTCCATGAGGACCAAATAATTGGATGAGGTCTAGGGTCCCACAATGCGCGTAAACCAAAGCAATACCTATCAGAAATCCGAGGTCACCGATTCTATTTATCAAAAAAGCTTTTTTGTTCGCTTGTACAGCAGTGTCCTTTGTGAACCAGAATCCGATGAGAAGATAGGATGCAAATCCTACTAATTCCCAAAAAATATACAATTGTAGAAGATTGATGGATACGGTTAGACCTAGCATAGCAAAGCAAAAAAGACTAAGGTACATCCAATAACGGTGTATCCCCTGATCTCCTTTCATGTAGGCTCTTGAATAAATGTGAACAGGCAAGGCAATGATGCAGACTATAAGTTGCATCAGAGCTGTGAGATTGTTTAACAAAATGCCAAATCCGATAGATCTTTCACCTATTGTAAACCATGTGAATTGAGCACTCATCGGTTCACTATCCCAAATTTTTAAAAAAACGGCCAGCAAGCTGATTGTCGTACTTCCTATGATAGCTACCAATCCGATATTACCTGATCGGTATTTCTTACCTACTATTGCTTGGATTAGAAAAGCAAGAAAAGGCAATAGCACAGCCCAGATGGAAGCAGTAATTGGCGATATGTTGATGAGGTCGTTCACGTTAGTCTTTCAGTTCGTGTATATTTTTGGGATTGATCGTTTTAAACTGTCGATATACATTTAATATAATGGCTAATCCTACAGCTACAGCTGCAGCTGCCAATACAATTGCGAACAAAGCAAATATTTGCCCTCCATAGTTTGTTTTGTCATAACGTGCAAATGCGACAAAATTGAGAATTGCAGCATTAATCATAAGCTCAATTCCTACAAGGATCATAATTGCATTCCGCTTCGCTAATATCGCATAAAGACCAATACAGAATATGCAAGCGCTGACGATCAGAAAATGGCCGAAAGTTATCAATTTTTGTCCTCCTTTCGGGATAAATGGGCTGCTCCAATCAGTGCCATCATAAGAAAAATAGAAATGATTTCAAATGGAAGTACATATTGCGTCATAAACTTGAATCCCAGTGTTTCAATATTATTATCTGTAGATACAATGAGTGTACCTTGTCGTTGTGCCCGTTGAATCCAGTCTGGCATTTCCCTTGACCAATTAAGGAAAGTGTATACCATGGTAGCTAAGAACGCAGAAGAAAGTAATAGCGATTGCCAATTAGGCAACGAAATAAAACGCTTGGAAGTCGATTGTAAATCTGCTAATAGTTCTTTATTGGAAAGCATAAAGGCAAAGATCAGTAAGATCAGAACGCCTCCCACATAAACTAAAATTTGAGTGATAGCGACAAAGTCGGCCAAAGCGAACAAATAGAGTCCTGCCATAGCAAACAAAACGATAAATAGGAGAAATAAAGCTCTTGCTGTATTTCTTATGTTGACCAACAGTAGGGCGGAAAGAATAGCCATGGCAGCAAAGGCATAAAAAAGAAATTGCTCAATGTTCATTATTTCTTTTTTGCTGCCTCCTTTTCAGCTTGAAAACGCGTCCATTCTTCTTTTCTTTGTTCAATTTCTTGATTGCTCATCTCCGAAAATCCGTAGATGAGATCAGTCAACTTTTGTGTACTCCTATCGTATTGATTGGTCATGGTTATACACTCCGTCGGACAAACTACCGTACATAAACCACAATACATACATTTAGCCATGTCAATGTCAAACTTGGCTGGATAAAGCCTTTTGACACTTCCGTCTGATGTTTTGCCAATTGCCTCTGGTGATTTTATAGACTGAATATCGATGCAATCAACGGGACAAGCTTTAGCACAAAGATCACATACAATGCAATCATCAATTTCTACCTCCAGCTGGTATCGAGCCACTTCGGGGATGGGCATCTTTTCTTTGGGATATTGTACTGTGGTTACTCCCTGTTGCTGATCAAAGTAGTTCTCGTCTCGAATATCAAGCGCTCTTCTTGAAGTCCGAGCTGCAAAAAGGTGCTTGATTGTTAAGGACATTCCCTTAACAGCTGTTAAAAAGCCTTGTATGGTTGTCTTTACTATCACAATTTACAACATTACGATTATTCTCCATAATCCGGAGATCAAGAGACAAATAAATGATGCCGGTATAAGGATCTTCCAACATAAGGTCATAAGCTGGTCTGCTCTGAAACGAGGTAATGTCCAGCGTATCCACATTTGGATACCTACAATTGTCAACGATTTTGTTATTGTCCAAAATAGGCCCCAACCTAATCCTGTTGTCCAATCAGCTAGCCGTATACTTCCGATATTTGGAAGCGGACTGTTCCAGCCTCCCAGGAAGATAACAACCCCCAATATAGACACCAAAAACATCATGGCATATTCTGCTAGGAATAGGAACGCAAATTTGATTCCACCATATTCGGTGTGAAACCCACCGATGAGCTCAGACTCTGCTTCAGGAATATCAAAAGGTGCACGATTGCATTCCGCTAAAGATGCAATAAAAAAGATGATATACACGATGAGGAGGTGTGGCGCTTGAAAAATATGCCACGCGAAAATTCCGCCAATATCAGTGACATCCCAAAATCCCATAAAGTAGATGCTTTCCGGAGAATTTATGCCTTGTAGATGACCAATTTCGTTGAGATTTAAAGTTTGGGTGATCATCACGGCTGCGATAAGTGATAAGCCGACAGGAATTTCATAGGAAACCATCTGTGCAATTGCTCGGACAGCGCCCAAGAGGGAGTATTTATTATTTGAACCCCAACCGGCCATCAGTATACCTATTGCATCGATAGAAACAATGGCCATGATAAAAAAGAGTCCTGTATTGGTGTCCGCGGGCATGAAATCAGGGGCCCAAGGGATTACACTGAACCCGATAAATACTGCTGTGAAAATAACGATAGGTGCCAGTGCAAATAATATGCGATCAGCAGAAGAAGGGGTAATAAATTCTTTTTGTAGAAGTTTTAAGATGTCTGCGAGTGTTTGGATAAGTCCATATTTTCCTGTCTCCATTGGGCCAAGACGATCTTGCACAAAACCTGCTATTTTCCGTTCCGCATAAACTGCAAACAACGTGAAGCCAGCAATAAATGTAAATATTGCTATCGGAACAAGGATATGGATAAATAGATCGGTCAACGTGACTTTTTTAGAATTATTCTTAATTGGATGCAAACATACATAAAACGAGGCAAAAGCCCATAAAAATAAAGAAAATATACTAAAACAGTAGAGAATACAACTTAGGGATGACAGTTTTTTTTGATAGGTGTAGAATAGGGGTGTATGGGCATGTGCAAAGAGCCACTACAAGTGTAGCGTTGGAAACAAACCTTTCGTTCTTTCATTTGTATTTAAACAGATAAAAAGTGAATTTTATGAAAGGTTGGAAAATGACTTATTATGTTTTTGGTATCTTGTTATTGGCGGGATGTGCCGTTTCACGACAAGCAAAGGACAATACTTCTTTATTGTTGGACAAGAAATGGCGATTGATAGAACTAGATGGAAAGGCCATTAGTGGAAAAGTCAACGGACAGATTCCTTATATCAAGTTTCTTACTGAAGATGGACGTTATGAGGCCAATGGCGGATGTAATGGCATTGGCGGTGAATTTAAGTTGTCTGGAAAGGGGGGGATAGAAATTAAACCTGGAATGTCTACTATGATGTATTGTGAAGATATGAGTATTGAGCACGGGTTAAAGCAATTGTTTGCGGCAATTGATAGTTATGAAGTAGATCAAAATATACTGATATTATCAAAAAAAGGGGGAGCTACAAAGGCAAAATTCTCTTTATGGCAAGATAATTCCGAAGCGCTCATCGGGACTTGGGAATTGGACTATATTTCCGGTAGTAAGATTGCCCTTGATGGATTATTTCCTGGAAAAAAGCCAACTATAAATTTTGATTTGGATGAAGGAAGGGTAAATGGGAATGGCGGATGTAATAATTATAATGGATCGGTTGAGATTAATGAAACAAAAATTAAGTTCGGACCGCTAATGTCCACTAAGATGGCTTGTGAAGGCAATGGAGAAGCCGTTTTTTTCTCCACAATGCAGAAAGTCAATACATTTAGTGTTGATGAAAAAACATTACAATTTATTATGGGTGATATTGTTATTATGAGATTTCAACGGAAATAGATTGGTCAAATGATGTAACATAAAAAAAGCTCAAAGTCAAACTTTGAGCTTTTTTTATGTTATATATAGAAACTATCTTTTGTCAATATCAACGTATTCTCTAGTTTCGGCACCTGTATATACTTGACGAGGGCGGCCGATAGGCTCTTTGTTGTCGCGCATTTCTTTCCATTGCGCGATCCAACCAGGAAGGCGACCTAATGCAAATAATACAGTAAACATGTCAGATTCAAAGCCCAAAGCACGATAGATAATTCCAGAATAGAAATCGACATTTGGATACAGTTTTCTATCGATGAAATAAGGATCATTTAATGCGGCTTCTTCTAATTTCTTAGCGATATTAAGTACGGGATCGTTAACGCCAAGTTTTTCTAAGATATCGTCACAAGCTTTTTTGATGATTTTTGCACGAGGATCGAAGTTTTTATAGACGCGGTGACCGAAGCCCATTAAGCGGAAAGGATCGTTTTTATCCTTTGCTTTCGCTAAATATTTCTCGGCGTCTCCACCATCATTTTTGATCGCTTCAAGCATTTCAATAACGGCCTGATTTGCTCCACCATGTAGAGGACCCCACAACGCATTGATTCCTGCCGAGATAGACGCATAAAGATTCGCATTTGATGAGCCAACAATGCGGACTGTTGATGTTGAACAGTTTTGTTCGTGGTCGGCATGTAGGATCAACAATTTATGCATTGCGCTGATAACGACTGGATCAAAAGTGCTTTCGCCAGTTACTTCTCCGAAAATCATGTTCAGGAAGTTTTCGATATAGCCTAGATTATTTTTAGGATATACTACAGGTTGACCTAATGATTTTTTTTGAATCCAAGATACGATCGTTGGCATTTTAGCCAACAAGTTGATAATGGTTTTGTTTTCCTCTTCGTTTGTCGCATTTGGATTTAAAGATTCTGGATAGAAGGCAGACAAAGCACCCACTAAACAGGATAATTGGCCCATAGGATGAGATTTGGACGGAAATCCAGTGAAGAAATTTTTCATGTCTTCATGGATCATCATTTGTTTCCGGATGTCAGAACGAAATTTCTCCAAAACTTCCTTACTAGGAAGTTCTCCATATATCAATAGATAAGCTACCTCCAAAAAAGTAGACTTCTCTGCCAATTGTTCAATAGGGTACCCACGGTAACGTAAAACCCCTTCCTCTCCGTCCAAAAAGGTAATGGCACTTTTCGTTGCGCCTGTATTTTTGAAGCCTGGGTCCAGGGTGATGTATCCCGATTGGTCTCTTAATTTCGAGATATCAACTGCTTTTTCGTTTTCAGTACCAATAATAACCGGCAGTTCGTACGATCCACCATCTAAATTTATTGTTGCTTTATCCGACATATTTAATAATCTAGTTTCTACAAATGTATAAAAATCAGTGAAAAATCCGAATATGCTTGGAAATTAAAATGACACAAATACGTCATTTTAGGCTTTTTTTATTCATGTACTGTCCTTTTTAAAGGTCGAATTAAGTTTTGGTGTTTTTCGGTATAAGGACTTTAATTGGAATGATTTATGGAAAATGTTAATTCTCTTTTGGTAATTACGAAAATTTCGTAATATTGTGTTGTTCAATAATGATTATGGAAAAGTTAACAATACAGGAAGAAGATGCGATGTTGTCCGTTTGGCAATTAGGAGGAGGTTTTGTGAAAGACGTGCTGGATAATTTAAAAGGAGAGAAGCCGCCTTATACAACTTTAGCTTCTACGATTAAGAATTTAGAGAAAAAGGGATATGTGAAAGCGGTAAAGCACGCCAACGCAAAGAGGTATGAGCCATTGATTTCTGAAGAAGAATATAAAGGTAAATTTATGAACGGCTTTGTGGGCGACTACTTTCGTAATTCCTACAAAGAAATGGTCTCTTTTTTCGTCAAAGAGGAGAAGTTAAGTCCAAAGGAACTGGAGGAAATTATGGATATGATTAAAAATAACAAATCGTCATAAGTTATGGATTCCCTATTTGCTTATATTTTACAGGTAAACATTCTACTGGCGGTTGTGTATGGAGGTTACGTCCTTTTATTGAAAACGTTGACCTTCTATAACTTAAATAGATACTATTTCTTGTTTGCGGTAGTCTTCGCGCTGACTTATCCTTTTTTGGATATCAAGTCGCTCTTTCAAAGACATATTGAGCCAGTAGGGGAATGGATTGATTTGTTGCCTTTGTTACAACCCGTAAATGAAAAGTCTACAGCCTATACATTGGAACACTTGATTTATTTGTTTGTAGCTCTTGGCATATTGTGGTTTACCATACGTTTGGGGATACAACTCGGTAGTTTGTTACGTATACATTTGCGTTCTGTTGACGCTTCATGGAGAAATTATATGTATCGACATGTGTTGTTCCCTATTGTTCCATTTTCGTTTTTAAATAAAATCTATTTACATAAAGAGCAACATCGAGAGGTGGAGCTTTATGATATTTTCAAACATGAAGATATCCACGTGAAAGGCCTTCATAGTTTGGATATCCTGCTGTTTGAGATGTTGCTGATAGGATGTTGGTATAATCCCTTCGTATGGCTCATGCGCAGAGCTGTGCGTCAAAATTTAGAATTCCTGACTGATCAACAGGTGCTAGACAAGGGGGCGGATCGGCAAGCCTATCAGTATTCTTTGCTGCAAGTATCGAAGCATGGGGCTTCGGTAAGCATTAGTAATCAATTTAATTTTAAACTTTTAAAAAAGCGCATTATGATGATGAACAAAAAGAGATCATCGAAGATCCAGTTGAGCAAGTATGCTTTCCTGCTTCCGATCATTATTTTTTCGGCAGGGGCATTTACAGTAAGTAAAGCGGATGACACGATAGAGGAAGCGGTAAGTCTGGTGAAAGAAACAAATTTACAGACTATTTTAAAGCCAGATTCTCTGCTGAAGGTAAAGATGGGTGGAGAGGCAGGAGCGGCCCTGATGGAAGTACTTGGAACGGATACCTTAGAAATCGATACGATGACGAGGAAAACGGAGGGCGAGCCATTAGTTTTTATAAGAACGTCTCCAGATAGTGTAAAACGTCCTTTGTTGGTTGTGGACGGAGTACGAAAAGGTAGGGATTTCGAAATTAAAGACCTAAATCCTGAAGATATTAAGGAAATGGCTGTTTGGAAAACCGAGGCGAAAACCGTTAGTATCTATGGGCAAGAGGCAAAAGATGGCGTGATTGAAATTACGACCAAACATGCTGATCAGACTAATACGATCAAAAAGGGTGTATTGTATGTCATCGATGGTGTACCTCAGGAGAATGGATTTACGGGTATAAATAAAATTGATCCCAATACAATCGAAAGTGTTGAGGTGCTTAAGGATACAAAAGGAAAATCGATATATGGTAACAGAGCGGTGGATGGTGTCATTTTGATTACAACAAAATCAAAACAATCTAATTCGACTAGTGACTTGAAGAATGAAGGGCATACCGGAGCTAAAGAGATTGTTGTTGTTGGAAAAAAGATGGACAATGTAACGTTTGACAATATTCAAAAAGTCAACGAATCTGATGCAGAAAAATTGAAGAAATTTTTAGATGATAATCGTTCTAATATAGACCTCAAAGCTGATTTTGTATTGATTATCAATGGCAAGATAGCTAACGAAGCTGATTTGAAAAAAATTAAAGCAGAAGAGGTTTCTCAATTGAGCGCTACAGATCTCACAGAAAGAAATAGTAATCTGCCTAAAAATGTGATGGGTGTATTATCGCTTACAGATGGAAATAAGAATAGGAATCGAGGTAGTTTTGTTTCGATATATAATGGACAACGTCGAATAGAACTTATTGTGGATCCATCTAAAAACTCTTCTCCCTATATCGAACGTAAATAACATTCTTACGGCGATTAATTTACTTGTGAAGGAGGCGCTCCGCGCCTGAAAATATGGAAAAGGAATACCGCCGATTTAGCTATTGACCGGTATTCCTTTTACTTTGTATTGAGATTTGTCATGGTCAGTTCTATTCCAATATTAACGAAGCTTTGCACCATTTTGGTTGCATGTTCGATCAGTGCTGGAAGATCTTTTTGTTCCTCTTTGTCAAAAGGCCCCAAGACATAATCAACTTGTCTTCCTTTGGGGTAGTTGTCTCCAATGCCGAATCGGAGTCGTGGGTAATTCTGCCCACCACAGGTTGCTTCTATAGAGCGGAGTCCATTATGTCCCGCAGCAGATCCTTTTGGTTTGATTCGTAGCGAACCAAAAGGGATGGCGAGATCATCTACGATAACGAGTACATTTTCTATGGGAACTTTCAATTGCTGCATCCAATAATTGACAGCCTTTCCGCTAAGGTTCATGAACGTCGTTGGTTTTATTAGGTACACATTTCGGCCTCTTTGCTTAAATTCTGAATAATAAGCTAGTTTGAGAAGTGACCAACTTGTGCTCGCTTGTTTTGCAACTTCATCTACGACGATAAACCCTATGTTGTGACGAGTGTCTTCGTATTCTTTTCCAATATTACCGAGTCCTACAATTAAGTAATTCATGGCTGCAAAAATATAAAAATATGAGCTATAAAAAAAGGCACCGGATATCCGGTGCCTTTTGGTTAATCTTTTGTAGATTAAATTATTTTTTACCGCCTTTTGAAGCTTTTGCAGCCTCTTGTTCAGCTTGACGTAATGCACGAGACATGATAACTGATACGATTGTATCATCAGCGTTATTCAATACTGCTGCATTCTCTAATTTTACTTGACCTACGCGGAATGATTTACCAACTTCCAAAGATTCCATTGGTACTTCGATCTCTTGAGGAAGAGCGTTTGGTAATGCTTTTACACGAAGACTACGTAATTTCTGAACTAATTTACCCCCCATTTTAACACCTGGAGAAGTTCCTGTCAATTTAATAGGAATGTTTACAGATACTGCTTTGTCATCGAATAACTCTAAGAAGTCAACGTGTGTAACAAGGTCAGTTAGAGGGTGGAATTGTGCCTCTTGAACGATAGCTCTTGATTTTTTGCCGTTGATTTCCAATTCTACAAATACAACATCTGGTGTATAAAGAACTGGTTTCAAATCAGCTGCGGATACAGAAAAGTGAGTTTGTTCTTTACCTCCGTAAAGTACCGCTGGAATTTGTCCTTCGTAACGCAACTCTTTCGCATCTCTTTTCCCTACGTTCTGTCTAGCAGAACCGCTAATAGCAATTGATTTCATTTTTATATTTAATTAAATTTGAGGTGCAAAAATAAGTTTTTTTTTGTAAAAAATAAAAAAAGGATGATTTTATGAAATCATCCTTTTTTTATCATTGAACTGATGGCTAGGTTATTCAATCGTGAATAAATCCGAAATAGAACCATGCTCGTTTACATTTTTTATAGCATTTGCAAATAAATCAGCTGTTGAAAGAAGTTTTATTTTGCTGCAAAGCTGTGATTTTTCTGGATCAAGTTGGATAGTGTCTGTGACAATCATCTCTGTTAATACGGAGTTTTCTATGGTTTCATAAGCCTTACCCGAAAATACAGCATGGGTACATACTGCTCTTACTGAATTAGCCCCGTTTTCCATAATCAGCGCTGCTGCTTTTGATAATGTTCCTGCAGTGTCGCAAATGTCATCAATTAAAACTACATCTTGCCCTTTTACTTCTCCGATGATAGACATCGATTCGATTTCATTCGCTCTTTTGCGCCTTTTATCACAGATAATTACTTCCGCATTAAAGAATTTAGCGAATGTACGCGCACGATATGAGCCACCCATATCAGGAGATGCTATAGTGAGATTCGGAAGATTTAATGATTTTATATAAGGTACGAAAATAATCGAACCATCTAAGTGATCAACAGGGATATCAAAAAAACCTTGAATTTGAGCCGCATGAAGATCCATCGTCATGATACGATGTGCGCCAGCAGCAGTTATTAAATTCGCAATCAATTTAGCTCCTATCGCGACACGTGGTTTGTCTTTCCTGTCTTGACGAGCAAAACCAAAGTAGGGGACTACCGCTGTAATGTAGTGTGCTGACGCTCTTTTGGCGGCATCAATCATCATTAAAAGCTCTAGAAGATTGTCGGTTGGTTGGTTGGTGGATTGTACAAGGAAAACGTCACTTCCACGTACGGACTCATTGTAAAATGGTTGGATTTCTCCGTCGCTAAATTTCGAGAGAGTTTTGCTACCCAAGGGCTTACCGTACGATTTGGAGATTTTTTCTGCCAACTCGACTGTTCCTGACCCAGCGAACAGTTTTACCGTGTTAAATTGCAAAGGCATTATGCGTGATTTTATGTTGGATTACTCAATATTTCCAATTCTTTAAAAGATGATCTAGAAAGTTGTCCGACCTGGATTCGAACCAAGACTAAATGAACCAAAATCACTTGTACTACCCTTATACTATCGGACAATTTTTATCTACAGACCAGCTCTTTATATGGTCGCAAAGTTAGCCAAATGTTTGTGAAAACAAAATAGGATGCTTTGCAATTTTTTAGAACATAATGTATCACTGCATAAAACAAAAGAGGAGAGTTTTACGCTCTCCTCTTTGTTGTCCGACCTGGATTCGAACCAAGACTAAATGAACCAAAATCACTTGTACTACCCTTATACTATCGGACAATCATGCTGTCAAGACTGTGTTTGTTTGTTTTGACGATGCAAATATACGGCAGATTTTATTACTTCCAAAACTTTTTTTGCTTATGGAGCTATCATGGCTGATTTTCAGTGTGATATTTTTTGTGGCCTTCTCGCATCCTGTGAGAAGGCCTTCTTTTTCTTTGTCTGGTCTTTTTTGCAAAAACTTTCGTTAAAATGTGTAAATAATGTTTAATAGTCGATTTGTATTCCTTATTTTCGAGCCATAAATAGGATAACCTTATCAATATAGAATGAATTACAATAAGATTAACAACCTTTTGGGATGGGTTTGTGCAGCCATAGCCACGATTGTCTATGTGATGACGCTCGAACGTACAGTAAGTTGGTGGGATTGTGGTGAGTTTATTGCCTCTGCTTTTAAGATGCAAATCGTTCACCAACCTGGGGCGCCTTTGTTTTTAATGGTACAAAATGTATTTTCTAATTTGGCCATGGGAGACGGATCCAGAATTGCCTTCTGGATGAATATGGGCTCTGCCGTAAGCAGTGGATTGACTATTCTTTTTCTTTTTTGGACGATCACAGCGTTGGGGCGTAAAATTTTCGTTGGTAATTCGCGAGAAGCTTCTCTTTCCTCAACGCAATTATTCCTTGTGTTGTCTTCGGGTGTTGTAGGGGCACTAGCTTATGCCTTTACCGATACATTTTGGTTTTCAGCGGTCGAATCAGAGGTATACGCGATGTCTTCCTTGTGTACAGCTGTCGTTTTTTGGGGTATCTTAAAATGGGAGGCCCGAGCCGACGAGCCGCAAGCAGATAGATGGCTTGTTTTTATCGCTTATGTCATGGGGCTTTCTATTGGCGTGCATTTGCTGAACCTTTTGGTTATTCCAGCTATTGCTTTGGTTATTTATTTTAGAAAAGCTAAGGAAAGTACAAGTGCCGGTATTCTAAAGGCTTTCGTGTTGGGCGTGGTGATCTTAGGTGTAATTCTATGGGGGGTTATACAATATTCAATCAAAATCGCGGCCTACTTCGATTTATTTTTTGTGAATTCGCTAGGTACAGGTTTTGGATATGGGGCTGCAGTTTTTGCGCTATTGGTTATTGGCGGAATAACATACGGTATTTATTATTCGATTAAGAAGACTAAACCATTGTTGAATATCGCTTTAATTAGTACAGCTTTTATTCTTCTCGGGTATAGCTCGTTTGCAATGATTATGATTCGGGCGAAGGCTAATCCTACATTAAACAATAGTGATCCAGATAATGCCTTTTCTTTCTTAAGTTACCTCAATAGGGAACAGTATGGTGATGAGCCTTTGTTTAAGGGACGTTTTTTTGACTCTAAACCTACGGGTATGGAGGAAGGAAAGAAAATTTACCGGAAAGATGGTGATAAATATGTGGTTGCAAAACGTAATCCTGTTTATACCTACGATAAAGAAACGCTGTTTCCTCGTATCTATAGTGATAAAGGGGGACACCCAGATTACTATAGAGAATATTTAGGTTTAGGCCCGGATGAGGCTCCTTCTTTTGCTGATAATTTGAAATTCTTCTTTGGATATCAAATTGGCCATATGTATGGACGTTATTTGTTATGGAATTTTGCGGGTCGTCAAAACGACCAACAAGGGCATGGATCCTTTACAGAGGGAAATTGGGTAAGTGGGATTAAACCAATTGATAATGCTTTGATCGGTGGACAGAACAACCTGCCATCTTCTGCGAAAAGTGATCCATCCAGAAATACCTACTTCTTTCTTCCATTGATTATAGGGCTTTTGGGTGCGTTTTGGCATTTTGGAAAAAAACAACGTGATGCAGGCGTTGTTGGTTTGCTATTCTTCTTTACTGGTATAGCGATTGTTCTTTATTTGAATCAGACGCCTCTTCAACCCCGCGAACGGGATTACGCTTATGCAGGTTCTTTTTATGCGTTTAGTATTTGGATAGGGCTTGGCGTATTAGCGATTGCGGATTTTCTGAGTAAGAAAACAAATGCTAAAGTAGCCGGGTATACAGCGGCAGCTATAGGTGTTTTGGCTGGTCCTGTCATCCTCATCGCACAGAATTATGACGATCATAATCGATCCGAAAAAACACTGGCTCGTGATATGGCTCGGAACTATCTTGAATCTTGTGCGCCTAATGCCATTCTGTTTAGTTACGGGGATAACGATACTTATCCGCTGTGGTATGTACAGGAGGTAGAGGGTTTCAGAACGGATGTTCGTGTCGTGAATTTGAGTTTGTTGAGTGCGGATTGGTACATGAAGCAAATGATGGATAAGGTAAATGATGCGGATGCGTTGCCGATTCAGATTGACCCTGAGTTGATTAAAGATGGGGTGCGCGATGTAATCTATTATCAGGATTATAAAATACCAGGTTATGTGCCTGTTCAGGACCTTGTGAAGGTAATGTTGTCAGACAATCCGCAAAATAAAGCACAACTGCAAAGTGGTGAATATGTGAATCTCTTGCCAACGAAAAAGATGGAACTTGCTGTTGATAAACAAGCTGTGTTGGCAAACAAAGTAGTGCCTAAAGAATGGGATGCAGCCGTTGTAGATACGATGCGATGGACCTATAGCCTTAATTACGTCAGCCGTGCAGAATTGTCGATGTTAGCGATTTTGGCAAATAACAATTGGAAAAGACCAATCTATTTCACGATTACTACCCCAGAAGAAAACTATATGGGATTAGATCGTTACTTAGTAAGCGAAGGGTTTGCTTATCGCTTGATGCCTGTGGATTTTGGATTGAAAGAAGGCGAACAAAGTGCAGTGGAAAATGTTGACCAGACTTATGATAATATTATGAATAAGTTCTCTTGGGGTAATATTGGTAAGGCATCGTATGTTGATCCAGATTCTTATCGGTATATTAGTATGTATGTCGGCACTATCTACGGACAGACTGCACAGCAGTTAGTAGCGGCAGGGGAAATAGACAAGGCTAAAAAATTGGTGATAAATGCTTACGATAATATGCCTAAGCGTGCTTATTTGATGTCTGAAGTGATGAGTTATGTTCCTCTTTTAGAGGTGATGTATAAAGTTGGTGAAGTCGCTAAAGCAAATGAGATTACCAAACGGAACCTGGATTTTATCCGAGAGAATATGTCCTATTATGAAACCATAGCTGAAACTAAGTCAAATTTAGAATATCGGAATATGCGGTTCGGATTGGCCTCGATACAAAGGTATAAACAGTTGTTAGATCAAATTGATCAGCCTGAAATGAAGAAACAGGTAGACGAGTTGTTTAATACTTATCGACATTATTTTGAACAGGCTGAACAATAATAAAAAAAGGCAATCTTCACAGATTGCCTTTTTTTATTATTGTTTTATGCTTATTTCGTTTTAACTGAGCGCTGTATGCTTTGTTACCCATGGTTTTGTTGAGAATTGTTCGCTAAAACATATACTATGTTTCGAAAAAATAACGTAAGTTTGCTCAAATATTCCCATAATGAAACAATCGATTTTATTAGAAGGAGCCAAATTTCAGATAACAATCAAACGACTTTGTCAACAATTGATTGAGAATCATGGCGATTTTTCCAATGCCGTTTTAATCGGAATTCAACCCAGAGGTACATATTTAGCAAAGCGTATTCAGAAAGAAATTTTTGATATGACAGGTGACAATGTGCAGCTTGGTACCCTTGATATTACCTTCTACAGAGATGACTTCCGCATGAAGGGCTCCAGTCCCTTAGCCGCAAATAGTACGGTTATCGACTTTATTGTTGAAAATAGAAATGTCATACTGATAGATGATGTGCTATGGACCGGACGTACTATTCGATCGGCGATGGATGCAATACAGGCATTCGGTAGACCTGGAAAAATGGAACTGCTGGTTCTGGTAGATAGACGTTTTTCTAGACAAATTCCTATCCAGCCGGATTATATCGGAATTCAAGTCGATTCAATCGATTCACAGAAAGTTATTGTGAGTTGGAAGGAAATCGATACCGATGATAGTATTGTGCTTGTTACAGAAACTAAATAAAGCGATAGAAAACCTTAATAACATGTCAACAACAACCGAGCAGTTAAGCACGAAACACCTTCTGGGTATAAAAGACTTAAATGAAAATGATATTCAGTTAATTTTAGATACAGCTGCAAATTTTAAGGAAGTATTGAATAGACCGATAAAAAAGGTTCCTTCTCTTCGAGACATTACTATTGCGAACGTTTTCTTTGAAAATTCAACGCGCACAAGGTTGTCTTTTGAGCTTGCTGAGAAAAGACTTTCTGCAGATACCATTAATTTTGCAGCTTCTTCCTCATCCGTTAGTAAAGGAGAGACGCTTATTGATACAGTTAACAACATTTTGGCCATGAAGGTCGATATGATTGTTATGCGGCATCCGTATGCTGGAGCAGGAGTGTTTTTAAGTAAGCATGTCAATGCACAGATTGTTAACGCTGGCGATGGTGCACATGAACATCCTACGCAGGCATTGCTGGATTCCTTCTCTATCCGGGAGCGGTATGGTGATATGGCCGGACGTAAAGTAGCGATCATTGGTGATGTTTTGCATTCAAGAGTTGCACTTTCCAATATCCTATGTTTGCAAAAACAAGGGGCGGAGGTGATGGTTTGTGGTCCAACGACTTTAATTCCTAAGTATATTGCTTCATTAGGTGTAAAGATTGAACATGATTTGCGCAAAGCATTGAATTGGTGTGATGTTGCGAATATGCTTCGTATTCAATTGGAACGTCAAGATATCGCATACTTTCCGTCTCTAAGAGAGTATTCGATGCTATATGGTTTAAATAAGGAGATTCTCGATTCTCTGGATAAGGAAATTACGATTATGCATCCAGGCCCAATAAACCGAGGTGTGGAAATTACATCGGATGTTGCCGATAGTAAGCACTCTATTATTCTCGATCAGGTAGAAAATGGAGTCGCTGTTCGGATGGCGGTCCTTTATTTATTGGCTGGTCAGCGCGGCGGATAAGGGGCATTGTGTAACGAATTAAATATTATGCCTGACTTTTTTTAGTTAGGCATATTTTTTTAGGTAAAATTTACGTTATAAAGTCAGTTACCAACAGATGTTAAGAACTTTTGAGGAAAACCTGCAACTTTAGTTATATTTTAGTATGCTGAAGTGATGTGTCTTTTTTTGAGGGACAATCAATGATTTTAACACGAAGATTAGTTGTTGAATAATTCATTAGTATGAATAAGAAAATTTATGGTGTAGGAGTGGCATTGAGTTTAATGGGGTCTGTCTCGTTTGCACAACAAACCGCATGGCAGCAAATTAACAATGCTTATAAGTCTGGAATGGAGTTGTTTGAGCGAGGGAAATACAGCTCAGCTGCTAAGCAATTTGATCGAGTAGAGGATATTAGAACCAAATCAACGCTTCAATTGGATGATACAGAAGAGTTGACCTTGATTAAGGAAAATGTACGTTTTTATCAGGCCATTTGTGCACTTGAACTGGGAGATTCGGACGCGGAATCGCGGTTTCTGAAATACATAAAAGATTATCCAGCGAGCTCCAATTCAAAAGCTGCTTATTTCCAGATCGGTAAATCCTATTATCAAAAAAAGGATTACCCCAAAGCTATAGAATGGTTCCAGAAGATAGACAGTAAAAATTTAGCCGGAGCCGAGAATACAGAATATCGGTTTAAATTGGCGTATAGTCAATTTATGACCAACGATTTTAAGGCGTCGAAACCTCTTTTTGAAAAATTAAAAGACGAGAAAAGCCCTTATCAAGAAGCTTCTATTTACTATTATGCTTACCTCTGTTATCTGGATGCAGAATATAAAACTGCATTAAACGAATTCGAAAGATTGGAAGGCTCCAAAACGTATGAAAATAGTTACCCCTATTATATTACGGCGCTTTACTTTTTAGATAAGCGTTATGATGATGTGTTGAGTTATGCCTTACCTGTATTACAGCGCACGAAGCAAGAGCACGAAACGGAAATATTCCGAATTGTGGCAGCAACCTATTTTATTAAGGGAGATCTGCAAAAATCTAAAGAGTATTACGATAAATTTCAGGCGCAAGATCAAGGTAAAACACAAAATAACCAAGATAGTTATCAAATTGGTTATATAGCGTACAAGCTTGGGGATTATGAGAAAGCAATCAAGGAATTGGAGAAGCTCAGTGAACCCGACGCCTATTATCAAAGTGCAATGGTGACGTTGGGAGATTCTTTTCTTAAGACGGGTAATAAACAAAGTGCGCGTAATGCCTTTTTCAGAGCGTCTAAATTAGATTTTGACCCTCAATTAAAAGAAGAGGGATTGTTTAATTATGCGAAACTCTCTTATGAACTGGAATTTCATCAAGTTGCTTTAGATGCAACGCAAGAGTATCTGGACACTTATCCGAATAAACGTCAGGAAGAAGCTAAGACACTATTGGCTGAGGTTTTGTTGAGTACAAAAAATTACCGTGCAGCAGTAGATATCTTGGAAAGTCTTGGGAAAAGAGGACGGGAAGCTAATGCGGCTTATCAAAAGGTAACTTACTACCGCGGATTAGAATTCTATAATGAACGTGCTTTTGAAAATGCAATCTCTATGTTCATGCGTTCGGAAGCAAATAGATACGATGAGGAGATTTATGCGTTGTCTACTTATTGGAAAGCTGAAGCGATGTATGAGGTTCGAAAATACGGTGAATCTGTTTCTAATTTTAATAAATTTTTGCAACTACCGGCCGCTCGTAAAACGGATGTATACAGTTATGCGAATTACGCTTTGGCCTATGCTGCTTTTCGTAACGATCGTTACAACACCGCTGCGAATTATTTTGAGCGTTTCCTAGCAACAGGAGGTAAAGACGGTATTGAAATTAATACACGTAATGATGCTATTGCACGTTTAGCTGATTCCTATTTCGGAATGAAAAATTATGGAAAAGCTTTAGAGCAGTATAATCGTCTGATCAGTGCGAAAGCTCCTAGTCAGGATTATGCGTTGTTCCAGCGTGGGATAATACAGGGCTTGCAAGGTGATAACAATGCCAAACTAGCGACATTAGACGCCGTAGTAAAGCAATATCCGAAATCAAATTATGCCGATGATGTGGCATTTGAGGTTCCTTATACTTATTTTTTGATGGGCGATTATGACCGGGCTATTTCTGGGTTGCAAGCGATGGTTGAGCAATACCCACGTAGTAGTTATGTTCCTCGTGCTTTGGTGACCATTGGTCTGGTCCAATATAATAAGGATGATAATAATGCGGCATTAGCTACTTTTCAACGGGTAGTTGATCAGTATGCAACAACAGACGAAGCTAAACAAGCTATGCGCTCGATAGAGAATATCTATTTAGATAAAGGCGATGCTACAGGTTATATACGGTATGCGACAAGTACCAACATCGGAGACTTG
This sequence comes from Sphingobacterium sp. LRF_L2, assembly GCF_965644235.1. Classification (NCBI taxonomy): domain Bacteria; kingdom Pseudomonadati; phylum Bacteroidota; class Sphingobacteriia; order Sphingobacteriales; family Sphingobacteriaceae; genus Sphingobacterium; species Sphingobacterium sp. LRF_L2. Next base: position 120,890 of record NZ_CBFFRI010000013.1, read on the forward strand.
AGTACTGCCGAGCAGGATGCGCATACATTTGGTGTAGCGAAAACCTTGTTTGATAGAGGAAACTATCAAGGTGCTGTGGAGGCGATCAATGCGTACTTTGATAAGTTCCCAAAACCTATACAGGAAAAGTATGCGCGCTATATCCGTGGCGAGAGTTATGCCCAGTTGGGAAAAGATAAAGAAGCTATCCATGATTTTAATATTATTATGAATGATTGGACGAGTGCTTATACGGAACAGACATTAATCAGCGTTGCTAAACTGCATTTGCGTAATAAGGCGTATAATGAAGCCGTGCAAGTGTTAAGAAAGCTAGAGCTTACTTCCGAATATAAGTCTAATTATGGATTCGCTATTAATAATTTATTGATTAGCTTCTTCAATATAAAAGACTATGTGGAGACACTGAATTATGCCCAACTTGTTAAGGGATATGAGAAATCTTCAGAAGAAGATATTGCTTTAGCACATCTCTATGCAGGAAAGGCTTATGCGGCTACCAACAAGGCTGCTGATGCGTTGAAAGAGTTTAATTTGGCCGCACTTAAAAGCAAGACAGTCACAGGTGCGGAAGCCAGATATCGAGTTGCTGAAGAGCAATTAAAGGCGAAACAATACGACAAAGCTATCGAATCGGCTTTCGATATTTCGAACTCATTTTCATCCTATGATTATTGGGTTGCGAAAGGATTTATTGTTATGGCTGATGCATACAAAGGAAAAGGTGATAAATTCCAGGCAAAGTCTACTTTGGAGAGTGTGATTGAGAATTACGATAATGATAAAGATGATGTGCTGAAAGAAGCGAAGTCTCGTTTAGAAAAACTGAAATAACAAGAATAGGAAAGAATGATGAAATTGCATAAAACAGTATTTAAGAATTACGCTATAGTGGCGTTGTTGCTTGGGTTAGGAGTGGAGGGCTATGCACAAACTACTCCTGAAAAGCCTGTAACGATAGATTCTTTTGATGTCGTACGTGATTATAAGCCTATTCTTGCTGATGCGGTAAAAATCCGCAGAAGTCCGGATATGACGAATAAGCGAAGCTATATGCCGAAATTATCTTATGGCGATATTTCTGATAAGAAGTTGGATATTAATACCGGTCTAAAAGAGTTGAATGTGCAGGAGACTCCTTTTTCTCAGGCTATGGATCAACGAAGCAATTATGTGAAATTTGGCTTAGGAAATTTTAATACCATTTTGGGTGAAGGCTATTTCTCGTATGACGAATATGAGAATATGCGTGTTGGTGGATTTGTAAAGCATCTTAGTCAGAAAGGTAGTTTAGAAGCGCAGAAATTTTCCCGTCAAGAGGTCGGGGTTTTTGGCCGTCGTATTTTAGAACAGTTTACTGTTGATGGTTTAATAGGCTATAATCGTTATGCTACTAATTTTTATGGTATACCGATGGCAAATGATAATGTGACTTCTATAAACCCTACTCCAGAGAAGCAGGCATTTAATGATATCTATTTTACGGGAGAGCTGACTAGTAATTATGATCCCAACAATGAGGATGCTTTTAGCTACTCTGCTAAACTAGATGCGTATTCGTTTAGTGATAAATTTGACGCTAAAGAAACGTCTGTTGCCCTTTCTGCATTTTTTAATAAACGCGTAAAGACCTTTAATATCGGGGCGAATCTAAGTGTAGATGTTAATAATGTAGATGGAACGAATAACGTAGCGAACAATGGTCGGACGAAGAATTCATTAGCCACGATAAATCCTTATATCCGATTTAAAGGGGATAATTATGCCATTACATTGGGGGCTAATTTTGTTCCTGAGTTTGGCGATAGTACAAGCTTTAATATTTTCCCTTCTGCAGAAATAGATTTTGCTTTGGCACCTGAATATTTCCACATTTTTGGTGGTGTTAATGGCGGTGTAAAGAAAGCTTCGTATCGTGACTTTGCTCGGCAGAACCCATTTTTAGGGCCGGAGATTGGTATTCAAAATATGGTGGAGCGTCTTAATTTCTTTGGTGGTATTAAAGGAAATGCTGGCGCTACCTTTGGTTATAAAATTAAGGCTATTTACCGTCAGTTGGAGGGAATGCCGTTGTTCGTCAACAATGAAGAAACGCCTTTCCGATTTGATGTAGTTTACGATGGTAATGGTGATAAAGCGGTCAAGCACGTTGGTTTAGAAGGGGAGATTAATGTTCGTTTGTCTAAAATCGTGAACTTGGGAGGACGATTAAACATAGACCAATATAGTGCGGCTCAAGAGCAAGAAGTTTGGCATACGCCGAAAATGCGGTTGGCTGCTAATGCAAGGTTTAATATTTCCGAGAAATTGTACATCGACGCAGAAGCGCTATTCCATGGAATTTCTTATGCAAAAGCATATTCGTACACTCCTAGCGGGGAGTTAGACACTACTGTACCGTATAGTAAACAACAAGTACCTTCATTTTTCGATTTGAGTGCGGGAGCAGAGTATAAAGCTACGCAGCAATTGGGACTATTTGTAAAGGCAAATAATATCTTTAATACAGAATATCAGACCTATCTTTATTATCCAAAATTAGGATTTAATATACTAGGTGGTTTAAATTTTTCATTTTAAAGATAGAAGATCATAACTTTGCAGTTAATTTAACAGTGGATGAATTTAGGTAAAAACGTATATAATCTCTTAAAGAGGCAATCTGAAGTCTATGTCATTGGATTGGGATCTTTTAAGCGTAATCATACGCCTGCTACATATGATGCTAAGCGTAATGTTTATCTTCCTCCTATCAGTTATATTGATTTTGATAGTAAGAGTGACAGAGGATATGATTTTGTTCAATATGTTACTCAGCTAGAACTTGTAGATCGTTTGGAAGCGGATAAACTCGTCGTAGCTTCAGTTAGGGAGTTATTGCAAAAAATCCGTGAAGATGGCCAAGCAAAGTTAGATGACCTTGGGTATTTGGTTAGTTACGGGGATGCCTTTGTCTTTAAGGCATTGGATCTCTCTGGATTTAATTATGAACCTGTTGAAGGTCTAAAGGTAGTGCCTTCTAAAGAAGAGATACCTGCTCCAGTACCTGTTCCTGAACAAGTAGAGGAAGTAAATGTAATCAATACCGCTGTAGAACCTACGTTAACAACAGAGGTGGCACCTTCGGTAGCAGCGGAGGCTTTCGAACCATTTTCGGAAACTATTGGAGCATCGGCTGAATCTACAGGACGTAGCAAAACAATATGGTACTTGTTGACTGCGCTAATGGCCTTGGGTATTCTTGCTGTAATCTACTATTACAATAGAAAGCAGGTTGAACCTTTAAAGCCGTTGGTCTTGGTGGATTCTTCTGAGGAAAAATTGGACAGCCTTGTCGATGACTTCTTTCCCGATAGTTTGGCTGGACAAGATACGTCGATGGAGGATTTCTTGGGGGATTCAACAGCAATACAAGAGGATAAAGTATCGGTTGATGAGGGGCATGAAGCTCTTGTTCCTAAACATCATACCTGGCAAATTGTTATAGGCTCTCATAAAACATTAGAACAGGCCTATCAACAAGCGCATTCTTATCACAAAAAGGGATATCCTAGGGTTCGTGTTATACCAAGTAATATGGCTAAGAATAGAAAGAAAGTTATTTGGGATTCTTACGAGACAAAGCAACAAGTAGATTCTGCTATATTATATGTACAAAAGCACATAATTAAGGATGCTTGGCCTGATAAAATTAATTAAATTAAAAACCTGATAAAAAATATATTTAAAGAGTATGTCATTGATGCAAGAGAATTTAACGGTGGATTCTGTGAACGCGGTTCAACAACAAGCGGTACAGTTGGCAACAGATGAAAATCTAAATCTGATACAGTTGTTGATGAAGGGTGGTTGGATTATGATTCCAATTGTTTTCCTTTTATTTTTAGCTTTGGTTATCTTTTTTGAACGCTATATAACCATACGAAAAGCGTCTAGATCAGATTCAGGTCTGTTGTCTCAGATCAAGAGTAATGTTATGTCGGGACGTTTGGACGCTGCTATTGCAGTCTGTCGGTCTAGTAATTCGGCTTTAGCGAGAATGTTGCAAAAGGGATTAGCTCGTGTAGGAAGACCTATCAAAGATATAGAAGGAGCTATCGAGAACGCTGGAAAGCTTGAAGTTTCTAAGCTTGAGAAAAATATTAATATTTTGGGAATTGTAGCCGGAATTGCTCCGATGCTAGGTTTCGTGGGTACTATCTTTGGGGTTATCCAAATATTTCGTGATGTTGAAATGGCCGGTGGAATTGATATTGGTTCTGTATCTGGAGGATTGTATGTAAAAATGATTGCTTCAGCGAGTGGTTTAACAGTAGGTATTTTAGCTTACATTGGTTATCATGTTCTTAACATGATGGTGGAGCGTTTAATCCTTCGCATGGAAACTGATTCTGTAGAATTTATCGATTTATTGGACGAACCAGGCGTCTAGACGACGTCTTCAATTTGAAATTATGGAATTGAAAGGTTTTTACTTTTAACTTTTTAGTTGGAAAATGAATTTAAGAAATAGACGACACAAGCCCACGGCAGAAGTACATACGGCAGCATTGAATGATATCATGTTTTTCCTTATGCTTTTTTTCTTATTGGCTTCGGCAGTGTCTAATCCGCAAGTAGTCAAATTGTTATTGCCAAAATCAAGTGCTGGTGAACAATCTGTCGCGAAAAAAACAATGACTGTCTCTATTACGGCCGATCTTGCTTATCATGTCGATAAACAGATCGTTAGTTTAGAGCAACTTGAGCCACTTATCCAGAGCCAGATCGTGAATGGTGAGGAATTAACTATTATGCTTTATGCGGATAGTTCAGTGCCTATTCAAAATGTCATTTCGGTGATGGATGTCGCAAACAAGAATAAAGTGAAACTAGTTTTGGCAACGGAGCCGAAGAAAGATTAGGGATAGATTAGTGAGTTAGCGTTTTTAATTTAATAAATATGTATTACCAATCACAGGAGGAAAATAATTTACCTAAGGCCCTTGGATTATCGACGGCGGTAATGGGAATTCTTTTATTGATAGGTTTTTTTATTGTATTTGGTGGCGACATCCCTCAATACGGTATGGGAGGGATTATTGTTAATTATGGGACCTCCCCCGAAGGTATGGGAGATGATTATATGAGTGTGGATGAGCCTTCGATGGATGAAAACGCGAACAATGTGAAACCCGATAAGATAGACCCTACAACAACGCCGGTTCCTACACCTTCTCAACAGGTGGCTGACAAGGTTGTCGCTACGCAGGATGTTGAAGATGCACCTGCAATACCAAAAAATGAAAAGCCAGTGAAAGCGAATGCGGATGTTGCTACGGTAGAAAAGAAAGATGCAAAACCTGCAGTGAACCCAAATGCGCTATACAAAGGGAAAAAGAATAATGCACAGGGAACAGGAGACGGTACCGGAACTACGGCAGGCAACCAAGGCAGTACGCTAGGAGATCCTTTGGCAAGTAATTATGGTGAGGGTGGTTCTGGTGATGGCAATATGATGTTAACTATTGCTAATAGAAGGTTTGAAGTGCGTCCTAGTATTCAGGATGATGGGCAACAAGCTGGACGGGTGGCAGTAGAGTTTAAGGTGAATAAATCAGGCATAATTACTTATGCTAGGGCTGGTGTTAGAGGAACGACAATTTCAAGTCGTACATTATTGGAAAAATGTGAACGTGCTGTTATGGGAGCTCGTCTAAATCAACTTCCTAACGCACCGGATTCCCAAACAGGAGTTATTGTTTTCAACTTCAAATTAAGATAGTTCTTTTTAAATGAACACATACGATGCGGTAATCGAGTATCTTTATGCTCGTTTGACCATGTTTACACGTGATGGTGCGACAGCAATAAAAAAGGATGTGGATAATACGCTACGTTTCTGCTCGCACTTGGGTAATCCCCAAACAAAATTTAAATCTTTACATGTGGGGGGCACGAATGGCAAAGGCTCTACCTCTCATATGTTAGCGTCTATTCTTGCTTCTGCAGGATATAAGACAGGTCTATATACATCTCCACATCTCGTCGATTTTAGGGAACGTATCCGCATCAATGGTCATATGATCGAAGAAGAACGGGTTGTTCGTTTTGTGCAACAATATCAGCCATTGATTGAGGAAATTAAACCTTCTTTCTTTGAAGTTACGGTTGCGCTTGCTTTTGACTATTTTGCGAAAGAGCATGTTGATATTGCGATTATTGAAGTGGGATTGGGAGGTCGTTTAGATAGTACTAATATTATCCGTCCTGAACTTTCGTTGATTACCAATATTGGAATGGATCACATGAATTTGCTGGGAGATACAGTTCAGGAAATTGCATTTGAGAAAGCTGGTATTATCAAGTCAAATATTCCTGTTATCGTTTCTGAACGTGACAACAGTGTTGCCCAAGTTTTTCAAAATAAGGCGGCTGAAATGGAATCTCCACTCTGTTTTGCTTCTGACAGGCTAGAAATTATCGATAGCAAACGTTCAGCGCATGGCCTAGAAGTTTGTGTCGGTGTGGTAGACGCACATCAGAAGAAAACGTGGACAATGGAATTGACAGGCCTTTACCAACGAAAGAACCTGCTTGGAGTTTTGACAGCCGTTGACGAACTTCGGAAACAGGGCTGGGATATTGATGACACCAGCGTGCAAAATGGTCTGCTCCATGTGTCGACAAATACCGGATTAAGGGGTAGGTGGCAAACATTATCTACGTCTCCATGGATTATTTGTGATACAGGACATAATGAAGACGGAATTCGAGAGGTTGTCAATAATCTTAACCACACATCTTATCGTAAGCTTCATGTCGTTATCGGAGCGATGCGAGATAAAGACTTGAGCCATATGTTGCCACAATTGCCGACGGATGCAAACTATTATTTCACGAGTCCGGATATGCCGCGTTCGATGTCATCCGTTGACTTGTTTAATGAGGCTCAAAAATATGGGTTAGTAGGTCGTGCTTTTTCTTCCGTATGGGAGGGATTGCAGGCTGCCAAGTTAGCGTTTGAGGAAGGAGATCTTATTTTTGTCGGAGGTAGCACTTTTGTTGTTGCCGAAGTACTAAAATATAGCGATAAATAGAGGTAATTTGTTGGCACTTGTGATATACCGAAAGTGCCAACAAATTCTTTTTATTTTGCTAAATATCCGCCATCGACAGGATAGTAAGATCCTGTTACAAAGCTAGATTTATCAGAGGCCAACCAGAGCGCTAATTCCGCAACTTCTTCAGGGGTTCCCAATCGTTGCATCGCGTGCTGAGACGCCAAATATTTTTGCGTTTCTTGGTCTAAATGCTCTTCTATAAGAGGCGTAGCAATAAAACCAGGACCAATTGCATTGATTCGAACTCCTTTTGTTCCATACTCCCAAGCGGCGGATTTTGTAAGTCCGACAACTCCGTGTTTCGCTGCAACATAAGCGGAAGATTGCGCGAAGCCGACGCTACCTAAAATAGAAGCCATATTTATAATTGAGCCTCCTACTTTTTCAATTTCAGGTAATTGGTAATGCATGCCATAAAAAACACCGTTCAGATTGATATCGATGACTTTGTTCCAAGAATCTATGGGATAGTCGCCAACAGTAGCTGAGGCTCCACCTACGCCGGCATTGTTAACCGCTATATGCAAAGCTCCAAAATTCTCTATTGCGGCGTCGACAATTTTTTTATTGTCCTCAGGAGAAGAGGAATCGGCTTTGATAAATACCACATTTCCTTCACCATGACTATTAACAAGCTCGTGTCCAAGTTTTTCATTCAGATCTGCTGCGATTACCTTTGCACCGGCTTTAGCAAAAATGTCCACAATTGCTTTTCCTATTCCTGATGCTCCACCAGTAACGATGGCGACTTTATTTTCTAGCTTCTTCATATGTATATTATTTGTTTGTGTCTACTTTCATCTATATCCATGAGCTAATTGACTGTTTTCTGCCCTATGTATATCATGACGATATCTGCTTTCAATAATTCATGCTAATTAGCGATGGATTTCTACTTTTATGCATTCCTGTTGTTTGTTTTGCAACTAGTGACCGTTCATATCTAGCTGACTTTAATACGATCTTTGTATAGACAATTTAAGGAAAAAAATAGGTTAAACTTTGATTAAGCATCAGGAAATGTGGAAGATGATTGTAAATTAACAAATGCGGCGGCTCTTGACATTTAGCTGATAATCAGTAATTATCAATGTGTCGAAAGGTTAAGTTTACCCTTGGTTTGTTTATTTTAGTTGTTGGGGGCAGGCGATGTAGCCAATGATCTTGTGTTTCATCTTTCATAACGAGAAGACTTCCATGTTCAAGAACTAAATAACGAGATTCTTTAGTTTCCTTGTGTTTAAAACCAAACTTACGTTCAGCACCAAATGTTAGCGAGGCGATAGCCCCGTGCTTTTTTAAATCTTTTTCGCCATCACTGTGCCAAGCCATACCTTCTGCTCCATTATGATATAAATTGCAGAGGCACGAATTGAAAGATTCACCGATATATGCTTCTACTTTTTGCTTAATAGCCAAAAGTAATGGATGCCACGTTAAGGCCTCTTTAAGAATGCCAGAATAGGTGTATCTGTATTCGCTATCGCCATACCAGGCAACTTTTCGTTTTGTAGTAATGAGTTTTCCAAAGATAACCGCTTTGTCATTTTCCCAGGCCAATTGGTTGAACAACTGATGCTCTAATTCATCTGCTTGTTCTTTCGTAAATAGAGGACCGTAGTAATTTACTGTCCCATCGTAAGGCAGGAAGTTCTTCGTCGAATCGACTTCATTTTCAAATAATTTCATCAGCGGCCTTGTTTAGTTGTGCGCTCTCTAGAGCGATCAGTACGGATTTTCTTATCATGCCCCAACGATAACCACCGAGCAGGCCGGAGGTTTGAATAACACGATGGCAGGGAATAAGAAAAGCAATAGGGTTACTCCCTATGGCAGTTCCTACAGCACGTGACGCTTTCTCTTGACCTATTTGCGTTGCTATTTGTTGGTAGCTGTTTAATTGACCTGTTGGGATTTTTAACAATGCTTCCCATACCTTTAGTTGGAAATCTGTGCCTCGCAGATGCAATTTAACTTCTTGGATATTTGACCAATTTTTTTCAAAAAAGGAGAGGACACTGCGGTGCTCTTGGCGCTCTTCTTCCGAGAAAAGTGCATTTGGAAATTTTTTAATAAGTTCTTGTAAACTCCCCTGCTCTTCATTGTCGAAGGCGACATAGCATATGCCTTTTTCGGTGGATGCAATCACGATCTGGCCTAAAAAGGTAGAATAATGAGCATAGCAGATCTTTAGGTTTCTTCCTCCGTTTTTATATTCAGCAGGACTCATTCCTTCTATTTTTACAAAAAGATCATGTAGACGACTGGTACTTGATAATCCTGTTTGAAAAGTGGCCTGAAATAAGGTCTGTTCTGTTTTCGAGAGGAGTGACTTCGCATATTGAATACTCGTGTATTGCAGAAACTTCTTCGGACTTGTTCCAGCCCATTCTTGAAATAATCGTTGGAAGTGTTCTGGACTTAGATGGACATGTTCTGCAATTTGTGATAGCGAAGGTTGACTCTTAAAATTTTGTTGCACAAAAGTAATTGCTGAGGCAATACGTTCGTAATTTATCAGTTCTTGTGACTTTTCCATATTCAAATTTCTAATCTTTTTTGATAAGAAAAAATCCGATTCTTGTTAAGGTTCGACTTCTTCCAACGGTGTATCGCTCATGTTTGATAAAAAGCCGCCATCATCGGGACCTGGTTTGCTCCGGCAGAATAGGAGTTTACGCGTAGAATTCCAAGTTCATCTTTACGGTAAAAAGGATTTTCGGACCACTCATTTTTTATTTATATCATCGGTATCATCTTCGGGATGTTCTATTACATCTCTGACAATACCTTTTCCATATTCATGGCTGTAGACTTTAATTAGTACGCCGATAGAAGAGAGGATTAGAGGACCAAAAATAAGTCCAAGCATACCAAACATATTTAAACCCAAAAGAACGCCAAATACAGTGATCATGGGTGGAACGTTGCCGATTGTCTTTAGAATAGTAAAGCGCAATATATTGTCTATTCCTCCAACAAGGATAAAACAATAAATAAAAAGTCCGATAGCATTGGCTGTTTGTCCTGTGGCTAAGGTGATGGCACAGAGAGGTATATAGATGGTCATAGTGCCTAAAATGGGAACTATAGAAGAAATACCCGTCAAAAGTCCTAACAGTACAAAATTGTCAATGCCAAAAATCCAGTATCCAATCATGGCGACCACGCCTTGACAAAATCCTAAAATTGGTATACCAATGGCATTGGAACGTACCATAAGATTGACCTCTGTCCATATTTCTCTTTTACTTTCTTTGCTGAATGGTATAGCACGGTATAGGGTTGCTTCCATCTTCTTTGCATTAACCTGCATAAAGTACAGCACGAAGAACGTAACAATAATGTTTATCGCTACTTCAGCTACTGAATTGAGAATATTAGGAACATATCGCGTTAGTCGTTGCATCACACCTAATAGCGCCGTATCTGACATATCGATATCTTTCAGAAATGGCTTGTCACGCATGTACAGCTTTAAGGTGTTGAATTTTTGAATAAGTTCTTCTTTATTTTCCAGAAAGTGATTAATCTGTGGTGCCAGATAGTCAATTAATGCCCAAATGGGAAGGACGATGAAAATAATAGAAAGCACAATGAATAACATGCTCGTTAAATGCCGGTTCCATCGTCTTACTTCTGTGATATTAAAATACCAATTTCTAAATACAATGTAAAGGGTTATTGCACCTAGAAAGCCTGGTAGATAATATAAGAGATTTTGAAAGACGAGGATACTAATTAAGATGATGATGATAATCAGCATCACTTGATTGATCGAGTTGTTGTTGATTTGCTTATACTTCATACGTTTGTTAAACAGCAACAAAATAAAGAATTTGGACTTCTAAAAGAAATCTGCTTTTTCAATTAATTGTCAAAAACAATTTTAAGAACGATGTCAGAAGACTTACTTCCCCTCTTCCATGTAGGGCCATTGTGTAAAATTTCGATTGCCTTGTTATTTAACATGGTATTCGTCGTTTTCTTAACTCGTATGTTGTAAGGATGATTGTTTTCATCCAAGTCAAAAAGAAGCGTGACTGTTCCTTTTCCTAATGTAATGGCTTTTGTTTGTATTTCGACATAGTGATTGAAAGCTTTCCAACCTTCAGCAGGTTCTGATGCTTTTGGCAGTTTGGAACGTTTATACCCAGCCACTACAACTTCTTCCAATGTGGCGTTGTCTTGACGTAGTCTAATCTTTTGTTCGGATGTACTGGCAATTAGATTTTGTGTCTCATAGCCAATGTAGCTGATATCTAAATTAACCTTCGACGAATCCGAGTAAGCGACAAAATTTCCGGAACTATCCGTATGAAATGTTTTACCTGTTTTTCGATCTCTTAATTGTACATTCTGTAATGCTTCGTTGGTCTCATCGTCAATAACTTTTCCGAAAACTACAGCTGTATTGGTGGATTTATTAGTCACCGTGCTCACTCCTCGAATCCTAATTTGTGGCGAAGAAGATGAACTCTTTTCCGTGGGTTTTTGAGGTATGAACGCTACTTTTGTCCCATCTACACTATCTGCGAAAATAGGTGGCATTATCTTTTCCGTGGATGCGACCTGTTGAGATGCAATTGAGTCTAATCTCGGTATGGATTGCTGTATTGCTTCGCTGTCTCTTTTTCGCAATTTATTGTTTTTGCTAACGCCATTTGCTTTATTAGGCGGAAGGGTGGCCAATCGTGAATCCACAGCATGATCTTTTTCTTTTGAAGTGGATGTGTCAATGTTGAGATCTGTTGTGGTATGGGGATGTTCTTTTTGTATCGAGTCATTGGCTACATTAGCATGTTGATTATCCATTTTAGATGGAAGATATTGTTGCGCAAAAAACCAAACAATTCCGGAGATAATGAGGATAGAAGCTGCAATAGAAAATTTTTGCAAAAGGGATATTGTACGTCGACTATCTTTAGTTGTTCTTTTTAGTAATGCTTCTTGAAGATCTTGTTTAGGAAATGTGCCTCTACTCTCTTTTTCTATTTCTAGCCCCTGTATCAGATCCATTAACATCTCGTCTTCGTGTGCGGCACGTTCAATTTCATACATCTCACTTGAAGATAGTTCTCCGTTAACATATTTACGGATATAAGTTATGTCAAAATGCTTAATTCCCATTTTTATCCATACAATGTTTCAGATTACGTTTTCCGTTTTGGATATAGCTTTTTACCTCATTTAGGCTGTATCCCGTTATCTCAGACACCTCTTTATAACATTTCTCATTGATGAAAAAGAGGTTGACACTGCGCTTTTGTTTCTCAGGAAGCTTTTCTATACAACGTTCCAATAGCGATAATCGTTCCTCTTTCTCCTGATAAGTATCGTCTTGATGCAAGTTGCTTGAAAATTCCACAAAGTCGTCCACAATAATGATATTATTACTTTTCTCCCGGCGAAGGGCCATAAGACAATGGTTTTTGCTTACAACGTACAGCCATTTTGGGAAATCAAGTATATCTTGTTTGTTTATTTTGTAAACTAACTCTTCGAATATGTGCATCACGGCGTCTTTGCTTTTTTCTTGCTCTTTGAAGTAACGCAAGCAGACATAATATACCATTTCGCTATGTTTAGCGAAAAGTTTACCAAGCACCTCTAAATCGCCTGTTGAACGAAAATTCGTCAATAGTATATTATCTTCTTGATTCGTTTTAGACGGTGTAGAAAGCTTCATATTTCGCTGGCAAAATAATTTTTTTTTCTTGTTTATGGAAATTAATATTTCTGTGCATCCGTTTTCAAAAATAGAAAGTTATGAAAAAGATAGTATGGTTATTTTGTATGTTGCTTTTGGGTGTAGGTACAACCTTCGGAAGGCAAATTGGTGGTGCAGTCTATTATCGCACTGATCGGACAGTAGTAGTGGGGGCATTGGTTACTAATCAAAGAACGGCTAGCTCCGTGTATACGGATGGTCAAGGAAAGTTTGTGATCGATGTAGAAAAAGGAGATGAATTGTTAATTAGAATGGTTGGCTTTCAATCAATGTCTGTAAAGATCAATAAGCAAGAAAAGTTAACAATATTGCTGGAAGCGGAAGTCTTGGAATTGGATGAAGTGGTGGTGTCGGGGGTTGGCAGTCCACGCGTTAGATCAGCGAAAAATAATTCGGTGATGATTCGGGGAATGTCCACCATTCATCCTGTGGTTAACAATACGGAGAGTTACGCCGCCGTAAAAGAAAACAAGTTCTTAAATCCGCTTAAAGAACCGCTTTCCACTTTTGCCGCTGACGTGGATGCCGCTTCTTATTCAAATGTCCGCCGTATGCTAAAAATGGGAACTCTGCCTCCTCAAGATGCCGTAAGGGTAGAGGAGATGATAAACTATTTTCAATACGATTTGCAAGGTCCTCAAAATGATGAGCCTGTACGGATTTTTACAGAATTGACTCGTGCGCCGTGGAACCCTGAGCATCAATTGTTGCGTATATCTTTGAAAGCTAAGGATATAGAAAAGGAAAGTTTAGCCGCTTCAAATTTCGTTTTTCTAATTGATGTTTCAGGATCGATGTATACCGACAATAAGTTACCTTTAGTTAAATCGTCTTTAAAGATGTTGGTGGATCAGTTGCGTCCAACGGACCGTGTGGCAATTGTGACCTACGCTGGGGCAGCAGGTGTGAAGTTAGAGAGTACTACTGGTGATCAGAAAATGAAGATCAAGGAAGCTATAGATGATTTAGAGGCCGCTGGTTCAACAGCCGGTTCGGCCGGAATTAAGAAGGCTTACCAAATTGCTCGAACAAATTTTATAAAGAACGGCAACAACCGGATTATTATGGCTACTGATGGTGATTTTAATGTAGGCGCTTCAACGGATGAGGATATGGAACGTTTGATTGAACAGGAGCGCGAAAGTGGTATTAATATTTCGATATTGGGGTATGGCATGGGAAATTATAAAGATAGTAAAATGGAGATTTTAGCGGATAAGGGTAGGGGGAATTACGCTTATATCGATAATATTTCGGAAGCTAGAAAAGCTATAGTTCATGAATTTGGAGCAACATTATTTACGGTAGCAAAAGATGTAAAAATACAGGTTGAATTTAATCCTGCATACCTGCAAGCATATCGTTTGGTTGGTTATGAAAACCGTCTTTTGGAAGCTGAAGATTTTAATAATGATGCTAAGATCGGTGGAGATATGGGGGTAGGCCATACCGTGACAGCTCTTTATGAGTTGATTCCAAAAGGCATTAACTCAGCAATGGTCGGTACAGTAGATAAATTGAAATACCAAAAGACAAACGAGGCGGTCAATGAAAGCACGACAACAGAAATTGCTACCGTTAAATTTCGATATAAAGAGCCGCAGAGTGAAAAGTCAAAATTGCAACAAAAGACTGTTTCGAATAATGTCGTGGCTTTAGAAAAAGTATCGGCAGATTTTCGTTTCGCTTCTGCCGTAGCAGAATTCGGTATGTTGTTGCGAAATTCTCCGTTCAGACAGTCTTCGAATTTCTCTTCATTGATAACTCGAGCCAGGGAGGCCAAGGGGCTTGACGAGGAAGGCTACCGTATGGAGTTTATTCGCATGGCGGAGGATGCATCTGCTTTGATGGAGACCCAGAAATAGCAGGTATAATTATGATCTTTTTAGTGCAAATTGTATAGGCCGATACTTTGAAAAAAATAAGGTCCATTTCTCCGGAAAGAAATGGACCTTATTAAAGGAGCAATACGCTCTATTTATAGTTGCTTAAAATTAAGCACCTAATTGTACGCGTTTGAATGCAGTTACAGTTAAGCCTTTTGCTACTGAATCTAAAAACTGAGCGATGTTTTTAGAAGAATCTTTTACGAATTCTTGGTTCAACAACGTAGATTCTTTGTAGAATTTATTCAATTTACCAGCTGCAATTTTCTCAACCATTTCTTCTGGTTTACCTTCTGCACGAATTTGCTCTTTTGCAATTTCAAGCTCACGCTCGATCGTATGAGAATCAACACCATCTTTATCGATTGCTACTGGATTCATTGCCGCAATTTGCATTGCAACATCTTTACCCGCATCTTCAGCACCTTCAGCATCTGCCGAAAGACCAACTAATACGCCTAAACGGTAGTTACCATGGATATAAGCTACTACTTTCTCTGCAGAGATAGTTTCGTATTTAGATACATCGATTTTTTCACCGATAACACCTGTCTGCTCGATCAAAGCGTCAGCAATTTTCTTACCGTCGATTTCCAAAGCTTTCAATTCATCAAGAGAAGCCGGTTGATTAGACAAAGCTATCTCTGCGATTTTCTCCGCAAAAGCGATGAAATCAGCATTTTTAGCTACGAAGTCAGTTTCACAGTTTACTTCTACAACAACGCCTGATTTAGCATCTGCTGTAGCTTTCGCAATAATTACACCTTCGTTTGAATCACGGTCTTGACGGCTAGCTGCTACTTTAGCACCTTTTTTACGTAAGTAGTCAACAGCTGCTTCGAAATCACCATTCGCTTCTACTAATGCTTTTTTACAATCCATCATACCAGCGCCAGTTTGTTGACGCAATTTGTTTACATCTGATGCAGAAATTTGTACTGACATGTTTTATTTCTTTAAAAAATTTTACAATCTAAAAGCCCTTCAAGTATAACATTAACATGCTACGTGGGCATTAAACTTTTGTTAAATAACAAAAAACCGGACAAACATATGTAGACGCTCTGAAGCTAGGCTTCAAATTGGCTAACACTCGTTTATCCGGCTTAATATAAAATATTATTCTCCGTCTTTCGCTTTACGAGGGCGTTTTCCAGCGTTAGCGTCAACAGCTTCACCGCTATCTACAGCAGCTTTAGCAGCCGCAGCTTCTTTTTCTGCATCCTCTTCTTTGTCGCGTTTACGTTCTTCCAAACCTTCTTGGATAGCTTTTCCGATAATTCCAGCGATTAAACTGATAGACTTTGTAGCGTCATCATTTGCAGGAATAGGGAAATCGATATTTGAAGGGTCAGAGTTTGTATCGACCATTGCAAAAGTAGGAATGTTCAATTTGATTGCCTCAGCAACAGCAATGTGTTCTTTTTTAACATCAATGATGAATAAAGCTGCTGGCAAACGGTTCAAATCAGCAATACCGCCTAAGAGGTTTTCTAACTTGATACGCTCACGTTGAATCATTAATTTCTCTTTTTTAGATAGTACATCGTAAGTACCGTCTTTTTGCATTTTATCGATGTTAGACATCTTTTTGATAGACTTACGAACTGTTGCAAAGTTTGTAAGCATACCACCTAACCATCTTTCTGTTACGAAAGGCATGTTCACGTCTTTCGCTTGTTGAGCGATGATTTCTTTTGCTTGTTTTTTAGTAGCTACGAATAGTACTTTACGACCTGACTTTACGATTTGTTTGATTGCTGAAGCAGCCTCTTCTAATTTCGTAAGAGTTTTGTTCAAGTCAATGATGTGGATACCGTTGCGTTCCATGAAAATGTATTTAGCCATTTTCGGATCCCATTTACGTGTAAGGTGACCAAAGTGCACACCTGCATCCAATAATTCTTGATAAGTTGTTCTTGCCATTTTTTGATCCTCCTTTGATTAACGTTTACTGAATTGGAATCTTCTACGTGCTTTGCGGCGTCCTGGTTTCTTACGTTCAACCATACGGTCATCACGCGTCATTAAACCTTTTGCACGTAAAGCTGGTTTTACTTCTGGGTCAAGTTCTACTAAAGCTTTAGCAATTGCTAAACGTACTGCTTCAGCTTGTCCTTTGACACCACCACCTTGAACGTTAACTTTCACATCAAAATTTCCTGCAACACCCGCTACTTCAGTAGACTGAGTAATGATGTATTGCAAAGGCAATGTTGGGAAATATTCTTTATAATCTTTACCATTTACGGTAATGTTTCCGCTACCAGCAGTTAAGTAAATGCGGGCAACAGCAGTTTTTCTTCTACCTGAAGTGTTAGTTGTTAACATGTTTGCTCTCCTTAAAATTTAACTGGTTTTGGACTTTGTGCTTCATGCTTGTGCTCTGTTCCAGCATAAACATAAAGGTTTTTGAATAATTGACGACCTAAACGGTTTTTAGGAAGCATACCACGAACAGCTTTCTCGATGATGCGCTCAGGGTGTTTTGCCAATAACTCTTTTGGAGAAACAAAACGCTGACCACCTGGATAGCCTGTGTAGCGAACATAAACTTTGTCGCCTAGTTTGTTTCCTGTCAATCTAATTTTGTCTGCATTGATAACAATTACGTTATCTCCACAGTCTACGTGTGGGGTAAATGTAGGCTTGTGCTTTCCACGGATTACTTTCGCAATCTCACTTGCCAAGCGCCCCAAAATCTCTCCTTCCGCATCAATAACAATCCACTCTTTGTTAACGGTGTTTTTGTTAGAAGAGACAGTTTTGTAACTTAACGTATTCACTTGCTTTTATTTAATTAATTAATAAATATTTATATCCTCCTGTAATCCCTACAATGAGGTCTGCAAAGGTACGATAATTATTCTGAAATATAAAAGTGAAATTTATTTTTGTCTACTATGTCTATTAAACATTGATCCTTTAATTTATCGTTTGCTCCAATTATATGCGTTTAGGATTTGCAGATAGCCAACTTGATATCTGTTTGCCTCAATTTTTTTTTGTGTCAAAAATTGAGGCAACGGCGAAGATTTAACATGTTTTAAGACGAAATAAGTAAACTTTTGCTTTTTTTTGCCATCTTTATAATAAAGTGTTGTAAACGAAGAAGGAAAATTAATGAAGATTTATAAAACGATTGCTTGCATAGGTGTATTAACGATTGCGGGATTAATAGGAAGTGTCAGACTAAATGCTCAGCAATTCCAAGGGCCAGACAAACCTTATAAGCAAGAACTGGCTTTAGTAGAAGGTAAGCTACGTTCTGGAGATGTAAGCGGGGCTGTTGAAACATTGGATGCAGTCATTGCTAAGTATCCTGATGCGGCGGAAGTTTACTATGCTAAGGCCTTGCTATTTGGGCAGGCTCGTAATTTAGAGGTTGCCATTCCACTTGCGCAAAAAGCGTTTGAGTTGGAACCAAGTAATTTGCTTTTTGCGAATTATTTGATGGAGCTATTTAAAGGTAGCGGGAATTTAGATGCAGCAATTGGGGTTTTGAATAGCGTTATCACGGTTTATCCGAAGAATGCGGCGTTGTATAGAGAAAAGATTATGCTCATGCATGCCAATAAGCAATCTGAAGCAGCACTTTTAAGTTATGACGACGCGTCGTCTAAATTTGGAGCTTCGGATACATTAGACGTTATCAAGGCAGAAATCTTGGTCGATATGGATCGTAAAGCGGAAGCAGAGAAAATTTTAACGCCTTGGGCCGCTAAAAACTCCGGAATCCGCCAGGTTTATAGTACTTTGGGTTATATTTATTTGGATAAAAACCAACCAAAAGCTGCTGTACAAGTCCTTGATCGCGGTATTCTTAATACAAAGGACGATTTACTTTATCTTGACTTGGCTGACGCTTATGATGCGAATCAAAAAGATAAACTGGCATTTGATGCATTGAAGAAGGCTTTTGAATCGAATGCTATCAATTACGTAGATAAACATCGGGTTATGTTTACCCTTCTAAGTGGCAAATCAAAATTTACCCTAGACCAGATTCAGCAGTTAGCCAACCTGTTGGTTCTTAAACATCCTCGGGTTGCCGATAGCCATGTCGCCAAAGGAGACGTGCTTTGGCGAAAAGGTCAAGCTCAGGAAGCCCGCTCTCTTTTCTTGACAGCAGTGGGTATCAATCCGAATCATATTGATGCTTGGCGCATGTTGATGAATGTAGAAATGGCGTTGAATGAGTCCGATCAAGCTATCAAGCATGGCTTTGAAGCGTTGGAAGCAAATCCTAACAATCCCATGTTGCTTTACTTTACAGGGTTGGCTTATTTGGTTAAAGATGATGCTACCAATGCTCGCCGTATGCTAGAAACAGCTTTAGATAATAGCACAGAAGAAAATACGTACCTGCAATCTCTTATTTATGCGGGACTTGGTGATCTTTATCATAAATTGAAAATGAGCGATGTCTCCGATGTAGCCTATGAGGAGGCTATTAAGCTCGATAGTACAAATGTTACGGCGATGAATAACTACGCTTACTATCTATCAGAAAGAAACGAGAAATTAGATCTAGCAGAAAAGCTATCACGTCAATCAAATGAGCTGGATCCAGGATCTGCAACCTTTCAAGATACGTATGCATGGGTGCTTTTTAAGCAAGAAAAATATAAGGAATCGTTAAAGTGGATGGAGAAAGCATTGCGCGGATCATCACCTTCGGCAGTGCTGTTTGAACATTATGGCGATATATTGTACAAATCTGGTCATACGAAAGAGGCATTAAAACAGTGGGAGAAAGCTTTATCGATGGGAGATGGAGTAGGTGTTGATAAGGAGAAGTTGAAATCCAAAATTGAAAAAAAGAGTTATGTGGAATAAATTCATTGTTTTAAGTTTAGTTGTTTGTGTATTCGTATCTTGTAAAACAAGGCAACGGGTTAATCTACCCTCAACCGAAAAGCCTAATGAATTGAGTACGGCTCATTCTGCCGTGATAAAGACGTTCGAGTTGAATAATTTAGATTTTCATACATTTTCGGGTAGAGCGAAAACGAAGATTGAAATGAATAAGCAAACACAGGATGTTACAGTCAATGTACGTGTCCAACGAGATAAAGCGATTTGGTTTTCTGTCACGGCAATCTTGGGCGTGGAAGTTGCCCGCGTTTTGATCACCCCTGATAGTGTGAAGATTCTGAATAAACTACAAGGGGAATATTTGGCGAAACCGTTTGATTATATTTACCATTACACAAATAATGGGGTTACTTTCAGTACATTGCAAGATCTTTTCTTGGCAAATGTATCTTCTAATTTATTGCGTACCGATAATGTGCAAGTGGCAAGTGCTACGGATGAATTTATCCTTGTGGGTATAAAAGATCAACTTTCTTATCAATATCGTATTAATAAAGAAAATAGACCATTCAATTTTATGCTGCAGGAGGTTGGGGGAACTCAAAATCTGGAGGCTTTTTATGCAGACTACTCGAAAATCAGCGGATATAATTTCCCCCAGAATATGGCGTTAGATATTCGTGGTGAAAATATAGCCATTAAAGCACAGTTAAGTTATAATAAGGTGTCTTTTAATGAGGCTGTCGATATGCCCTTTTCTGTTTCAGCACGTTATAAGGTGATAAATTAATCGATATTTGGATGAAATACTAAAATAATTACGCGTATAAAATGTATATCATTATTTTTGTAGGCTTGTTTTAACTGATATTTAGAGAGAAACAGTTCATGGATTTAAAGAGAATAATAGTTAGTGTCTTGTTATTGTGCGGGTTGGGGTTAGGGCTTGTTTCCGCGCAAAGTAGTGCGGAATTAAAAAAGCAACGTGAAAAAATAGATGTTGAAATTGCGGAGCTGACGAAAGTGTTGCGGGCAAAGACTCAAGAAAAGTTATTATCTCAGAAAGAGGTTAATGCATTAAGTCGTCAGCTTGATTTACGTGAGGATAAGATAGGGACGATTAATGCGGAATTACGTATCATAAACGGTAATATACAGTTAAATACAAAGAAAGTAGAACAGTTGAAAGCTGAACTGGAGAAGCTGAGAAAGGATTATGAGAAAATGATTCTTTTTGCTTTTCGTAACAAGAATGGATATAATAAGCTGATGTTTATATTCGCGTCGAAAGATTTCAATCAGGCTTTTAAGCGGGTGAAGTATCTCCAACAGTTTAATGATGCGCGGAAAATAAAAGCTGCCGAAATAGAGGGAACTAAAAAGGAAATCGAATTAAAGATTGCACAATTAGAGAGAGATAGACAGACTCAGAATCAATTGTTAAAAGAACAACAGCAAGAGCGGTCTATTATTGCAAAAGATAGAGCTGAGCATGCTAAGGAACTCAGTCAGCTGAAGAGAGAGGAATCAAGTTTCAAGGGGCAGTTGACAAAGAAACAGCAAGAGAAGAAAAGGATAGATGCGATGATTCAGGCTGCTATTCGTCGAGAAATTGAGGAAGAGCGTCGTCGAGCGGAAGAAGCTAGGCGTAAAGCTGCTGAGGCGGAAGCGAAGCGTACGGGTAAGACGGTTGAAGAAGTAGAGAAGAAGACCCCTAGAAAATCGGATAGTGAGATTTTACGCTCGACACCGGAAGCTGCTAAACTTTCTGCAGACTTTAAATCTAATAGGGGGCGGTTGCCATGGCCTGTTTCGCAAGGAAATATCGTTCGTAACTTTGGATTTGAAACTGTAGAGCGAAATGTCCGTATAGATAACTCTGATATTGCGATACGAACAGCAACAAATGCTTCTGTTAAAGCTGTGTTCGAGGGAGAGGTTGTGCAGGTTATTGGAAGTTTTGTGGTTATTAAACACGGGGAGTATTTTACTTCTTATTCCAATCTGAAGAGTGTGTCGGTTAGGAAAGGGCAAAAAATTGGTAGAGGCCAGCAGATTGGTGTAGCTGATGAGGATACTGATGCGGGTTACTCTGTCGTTAATTTTGGTGTTTTTCAAGGACAGACGGCTATGAATCCATCTTCGTGGTTAGCAAAATAGTTACAAGGATTTAAAAAATTTAATTATATATTTGTAAAACGTTGATAATGAAAGCAACGTTAAGAATTTAAGACTATGTATACATCGGGATTATTATTTATCGGGACTCAGGAGATTATCGTCATAGTGGTTTTAGTTTTACTACTTTTTGGAGGTAAGAAGATTCCGGAATTGATGCGTGGGCTGGGACGTGGTGTTAAAGAGTTTAAGGATGGGCAACGTGAAGACCCCAATGAGACTAAAAACAATAATACCAACAACAACCAGAATAACCAATAAATAGGGTTTAAAAAAGACATAAAGAGTTTCATAGTGAATACTATGAAACTCTTTAATTTTTCAGGAAGTTTTATACTAATATTATAATACTGACGTTTAAAAAATTAATGTTAACAATATCTAAATCGTAATACCTAGACAGTGAATTTTTCATAAAATAAAACCTTATGATAAAAAAACATTTATGGGTAGCCATTATTTGCGCGTGCTGTTCTCAGCTTAAAGTACATGCGCAAGATATGGCTATAATAGAATCGGAATACCCGTTGCATTTAAAGGAACTTGTAACGAGTCAACGTGAAGCCATTTTTTCCGGCATTGATTCATTAAAGCGGCTTTCTTACTCGGATCCGCTTCATTCTGCTGAGGATTCCTTGGTGTTTAATAGGATGCGTAAAATACAGAAGACTGTTCCCTTGGCCTTCAACGAACAAATCAAGTTCTTTATTGATAAATATGTCTCTGCGAACTATCATCCTTATATGTGCAAGCTGCAGGGATTAGCTCAATACTATTTTCCTATCTATGAGGAGATTTTGCGGGCAAGTAATCTTCCCGATGAAATTAAATACTTATCGGTGGTAGAATCTTCCCTTGACCCTCATTTGGTCTCTCGCTCTGGGGCTGTTGGTCCTTGGCAATTTATGTATGGTACAGCGAAAATTTATGATCTGGCGATGAATGGGGATATTGATGAACGAAAAGATCCCTATGCAGCTTGTTTTGCTGCCGGTCGTTATTTTCAGGAAGCCTTTGAAGAATTTGACGATTGGTTGTTAGCGCTAGCGTCGTATAACTGTGGAAGGGGCGCTGTCCGTCGAGCTATTCAACGTTCTGGGATTGATCATCCAGACTTTTGGCAATTATCTCCATTTCTACCTCAAGAAACTCGAAATTATATTCCTAAATTCATTGCGATGACCTATGTGTTAAAGCATTCGAACGAATATGGAATTGAAGCTGCTAGCACGGATTTTGCGTTGAAGGCGAAACCTGTGATGGTAGAAAATAATGTGAATTTAAACGCAGTGGCTGAGGCCATTAATTTGCCGTTAGAAACCTTAAAGAAGTTTAATCCTTCTCTCAAACGTACCGTGGTGGTCGCTAGTGTAGAAAGACCAAGACGTTTAATTTTACCGGAGACAGTGCAATTGAATGATAGTTTACTTTATATCGCATTGAATACAGGAGGGAATGTTCCTGTGGATAAGCTGAGACAATTTGAAAGTCAGGAAAACACAGCGTCATCCTTGGCTTACCGCGTGAAAAAAGGCGAAACGCTCACTTCCTTGTCTCGTAAATTCGGTGTCAGTGTACAGGATTTGAAAGCTTGGAATGGATTGTCTGCTCAAAGCCAAATTGCTGGGCGAACGTTACTCGTGAAGAAAGAGGAATCTACACTATTGGCTAAGGTATCTTCCACGGAAAAAAAGAAAACGATAACGTATGTAACCTATACTGTGAGAAAAGGTGATACATTATCGCATATTGCAGAACGTTTTAAGGGAAGTACTGTATCTGCTATTAGAGCTGATAATAATCTAAAAGGAAGTGCTTTGAAAATTGGACAGAAATTGAGAATCAAAAAATCTTAGTAAGCGTGCCTTTTGTTGTATTGCAGCATAGCATGTTTGTTTGGGTATATCAGATGCGGCTAAGATAGCCAAGCCGCATCCTCTTCATTGTCAAATTCTTCCAATACAACTTCAACATGTTCTTTTAAAATTGTTGAAAGCTTCAATCCATAGTAATCGCTAAACAAAGGGAATTGATGGTGCGATCTATCGATTAGGACAGCTGTGCGCATCTTTTTTAACGGAATATCTAGAAACATACCTAACCCATAAGCGAGTGTCCGCCCGCTGTTAAGTACATCATCTATCAAGATAATGACCTTATTGGTAGCTACGTCAATCGCGTGATCTGTACGTGCCTCTAAGCTTCGCTTCGTTTTTGAAATGGTTACTTTTAATAACTCAAATTTTTTATCTGGAGCAATACTTTGTAGAATTTTCTGTAATCTCGTTGCAAAGATATAGCCTCTATCGGCAATACCTACCAATACAATGGATTCCTCTTCAAAATTATCTTCTAAAATTTGATAAGCAATACGGATTGATTTTTGTCGTATTTGCTCTTTATCTAAGATAAGCGTTCTCTTATTAGACATGTTCTTTTCTTTGATTTCTTTGAGGTAAAAGTACTAAATCTTTTAATAAAACGCTCATGATTCGATGGAATCAGCAAGAATAGCGGTCTATAATTTTCTTCGGGATTGCGCGCTATTATCGATGGAGAATAATAAAAGTATAGGGTACGATGTGTTTTATAAAAAAGGGCCTGCAAATAGTATGCAGACCCTTTTTTTATTTTGAATAATAGAAACTAGTTTAAATTCTTGTTTTCATCTTCGGAAGTCATCGAATTGGCTGTCATAGTGCCTGACTCCTCGTAAGGTCTTCCTCCGTTGTAGTAATAACGTTTCCAATAAGCGTCGTTTAAATCACTTACCATTACCCCACGACTCGATGAAGCGTGTGCGAATTTGTCATCACCCAAAAATACACCAACATGTGTTATGCTTCGGCTACGGATTTTAAAAAATACTAAATCGCCAGGTTGCAAATCGTTTTTGCGTATAGGCTTAACGTTCGCATACTGATTCCGACTGTTATATCCTATGGTTGTATTGAATACATTCTCATAGACAGCAAGCGAAAATTTAGAGCAATCAATTCCCTTTTTTGAATCTCCCCCTAATCTGTAGGGCGTTCCTAACCATTCGTATACAAATTGATAGAGCTTGGTATTCGCCATCGCATTTGATGCTACGCCCATTATTTGTGAAAAATATTCTTTTGCTAGGTTATCGGGATCGGATGAGGTTGTTTTTGGTTTTGTTGTTTGTGCCTGCGACACTAGACATAAGCCTATGAAGAGCATTCCTGCTACTAGTTTCTTTGTATTCATTTGTTCGCTTTAATATACAACTTGTTTATTCTTGTCTTGTATTTTCTACACAGACTGAAGCAAATCTAATACATTATGTCTATGCATCCAAACATATTTCAGATTATTTAACACAACTTTAACTATTTTTAACAATTTCTCAAATCCACTTATGGCATATAACTGCGGAATATAAGCTCTCGCTAGAAAAGGTTCTTATGGGATCTCTTTTGACAAAATTGTAATAAATTTAAAATTTATTTGATAGTTTTAAATATTATCTCTTATATTTAAACCAAATTTCAAACATGAGAAGTAAACACGGAATTATTACAACGATTATTATTACCACCGGCGATTTTCAGCGGAGGAAGTAATTCTATTGTATAAGAAAGTGTACACGACATATAGAGCCTTCCTCCAACGGGAAGGCTTTTTTTATTGAAACACACTATTTAAAAAATATAAAAATAAGCTAAAATGAAAGTATTAAAGTTTGGGGGAACGTCGGTAGGTACGGTAGAAAGTATCAGTGCTGTACTAGACATCGTAAAAAAATCGCACGATGCTGGAGAAAAGCCTTTGGTTGTTTTGTCTGCGATGTCAGGCGTTACAAATTTGCTTACAAAAATGGCAGAAAACGCAGCTGAAAGAGTTCCCTTTGACGATGATCTGAAATTTCTAGAGGAGCGCCATTTTGATGTCGTGAAAAAATTAATAGCTGTTAAATTTCAGAATCCCGTTTTTACAAAGCTAAAGCTGATGTTGAACGACTTGGAGGAAATTCTCCAAGGTGTTAGTTCTTTGAAAGAATTGAGTCCGCAGAGTAAAGATTTGATTATCTCTTTTGGAGAACGCCTTTCCAATTACATGGTATCCAAAGTGATGGAACAATATGTTGTTGAGGCCGAATATTTAGACGCTTCGCATTACGTGAAAACAGATACTAACTTTGGTCATGCGCATGTTAATGAGGTGCTAACAGAGCAATTGATTCAGTCGTTGGCTCATACGCATGCTGATAAATTGTTGTTTGTTACAGGTTTTATTGGATCAAACGAGAAAGGACGGGTGACGACATTAGGAAGAGGAGGTTCGGATTATACGGCAGCAATTTTTGGCGCTATTCTTCAAGCATCAACAATTGAGATATGGACGGATGTGAATGGAATGCTTACTGCTGATCCACGTATCGTGAAGAAAGCATTTTCCCAGCCGGTTTTGTCCTATACTGAAGCGATGGAATTATCTTATTTTGGTGCGAAAGTGATTTACCCGCCAACCATGATTCCCGCTTTTTTAAAGAAAATCCCTATTGTAATAAGGAATACGTTCGAACCTGAATTTCCCGGAACTATTATTCAGTTTGAAAGTGGTAAGTCTATTTTTCCAATTAAGGGTATATCTTCTATATCGGATATCTCCGTTATCAACTTGTCGGGAAGCGGTATGATTGGTAAATCGGGTTTTAGCGGACGTTTGTTTACGCTATTAGCGAGGGAGCAGATCAACGTAGTATTGATTACTCAATCGTCGTCGGAACATAGTATTACGTTTGCCGTTAATCCGGATGATGCGACGAAGGCCGTTAAATTGATTGAAATTGAGTTTGAGTTAGAATTGGAAGCGAATAAACTCCAATTGCCAACGGTAGAAGATAACCTATCGGTATTGGCAATAGTTGGTGAAAATATGAAGCGTACACCTGGCATGTCAGGGCGTTTATTTTATGCTTTAGGAAGAAACGGAATTAACGTTAGGGCGATAGCTCAAGGATCATCAGAATTGAATATTTCGGTGATTATAGGCAAAGAAAACCTAGGAAAAGCATTAAATGCGGTTCATGATGCGTTCTTTGCACAGCTAAAAAAGACGTTATATGTTTTTAATTTAGGAACGGGTAATATCGGTTCGACGCTGTTTAAACAAATACACGAACAGCATAATTTTCTCTTGGAGAATAACGATATAGAGATAAAGGTCGTAGGAATTGCAAATTCCCGCAAGATGCTTTTCGACGCTAATGGTGTTGATCTGGAAAATTGGTCTACATTGTTGGATGCTGCAGGAGAGTTGTCTGACTTGTCGTCTTTCATTGACCGTATGAAGGCGATGAATCTTCCTAATTGTGTGTTTGTGGATAATACCGCTAGTAAACTTCCTAGTACGTATTATGAAGATATATTTAAGGCCAACATATCCATTGTTACTTGTAATAAGATCGCAAATTCCGGAGATTATGCACAATATAAACTTTTGCATGAGACAGCTCGTAAGCATGGGGTAGACTTTTTTTACGAGACGAATGTGGGGGCAGGACTTCCAATTGTACGGGTATTGAAAGATTTGATGATGAGCGGTGATCGTATTGTGAAGATCGAAGCAATACTATCCGGTACTATTTCTTACATCTTTAATAATTTTGTTGGCGATGCTTCTTTCTACGAAACGGTTAAAAAAGCGCAGGAGCTCGGTTATACCGAACCGGATCCTCGCGATGACTTAGGTGGTGTGGATTTTATGCGTAAGATGTTAATTTTAGCTCGTGATGCAGGTTATGCTTTGGAAGCATCGGATGTCGATTTAGGGGCTATACTACCTGAAAATTGCCTGAAAGCGACGTCAGTAGATGATTTTTACACCGAGTTATTGAAAGCGGACTTATATTTTAACGAATTGAAGCAAAAAGCGGAAAACGAAGGGAAGGTAATTCGTTATATCGGTAAATTGGAAAATGGTAAGGTAACTATTGCTTTGGAGATGGTAGACCAAACGCATCCTTTCTTCTCGCTATCTGGAAGTGATAATATTATATCATTTACGACAGAACGGTATAAGGATCGTCCACTTGTTGTGAAGGGTCCAGGAGCTGGAGGGGAAGTAACCGCTGCAGGAGTTTTTGCAGATTTAGTGAATGTTGGTGCTTAATGCTTATATGATGGAATCAATGGAGAAGAAAGAATATGCGATAGATTTTGGTAATCTGCGTGAACAGGTGCACGTATTTGCTCCCGCAACAGTAGCGAATATGATCTGTGGTTTTGATGTGTTAGGCTTTGCGTTAGATTATCCGGGCGACGAAGTGAAGATGTATCGGGTCGCAGAGCCTGGGGTACGTATTCGGGCTATACATGGCGATGATGGTCGATTGCCTCTCGATGCCGACAAAAATACGGTGAGCGCTTGTGTGAAGATGTTACTGGAACATCTCGGAATTGCGGATGAGTTGGGCGTTGAAATTGAGCTTACAAAACATATGCCTATAGGCAGTGGGTTAGGGTCTAGTTCTGCTAGCACAGTAGCTGGACTTTTCGCAATAAACAGTCTTTTAGGAAATCCGCTTTCGAAGGAAGAGCTGATGCCTTTTTGTGTAGAAGGAGAGCGATTGGCATGCGGTCATGGTCATGCTGATAACGTTGCTCCTGCATTGATGGGGGGAGTTACGTTGATCCGAGGCTATGATCCGTTAGACATTGTGCGATTACCAGTTCCGAATGAACTTTATGCTGGAGTGGTTTTTCCGCAGGTGGACGTGCCTACCCGTGACGCTAGGCAACTGATTAAAGAAAAAGTATGGTTAAAGGATGCTGTTACCCAGTGGGGAAATATTGCAGGTCTGATCGCTGGTTTGTATGAAGGTGATTATGCATTGATCGGTCGAAGTATGCAGGATGTCCTCATTGAACCAACTCGGGCAATTCTAATTCCTGAGTTTTATGAAATGAAACGCCTCGCTTTAGAGGCTGGAGCGCTAAGCTTTGGTATTTCTGGATCAGGTCCCTCTGTAGTTGCTATTGCACGGGGAAAAGAGGCTGCTGAACGTGCGGCTTCCCGAATTCAACAACATCTAACAGATTGTGACATTGAAAGCTTAAAATATGTCTCTTCGGTTAATGTGAACGGACCAAAAATACTGAACTAAATTATTTTTCAATTTTTTATAAATAGACAAACAGAAAATAAAAATGAGACTATATAGTACTAATAATAAAGACCTGCGTGTTTCGTTTCAAGAAGCTGTATTTAACTCTTTGCCTGAAGATAAGGGACTTTACATGCCTGAAGTGATTCCTACACTTGATCCTGCATTCATCCGTAATATTCAACAATACTCTTTACAGGACATCGCTTTTCATATTGCGCATGCGTTAATCGGAGAAGATATTCCTTCGGATGACTTGAAAGCTTTGGTGAAAGATGCTATTAATTTTGATGCACCGGTTAAGTTTCTTGACAAAGATTTGGCTGTGCTAGAGCTATTTCATGGACCTTCTTATGCGTTTAAAGATTTCGGTGCTCGTTTTATGAGTCGGGTAATGGCTTATTTCTCCAAAGAGGGCGATAGCTTATTGGATGTATTGGTAGCGACATCGGGAGATACAGGAGGAGCTGTTGCTTTAGGATTTTTAGGTGTTGAAGGAACACGGGTTACTATACTTTACCCAAAAGGAAAAGTATCGAAAGTTCAAGAAGAGCAGCTTACCACAAATGGTCAAAATATCCGTGCTTTAGAGATCGATGGAACATTTGACGATTGTCAAGCGCTTGTGAAAACTGCATTTAATGATCCTTCTTTAGCTGGAGAACTCCGTTTGACCTCTGCGAATTCGATTAATATAGCTCGGTTGATTCCGCAGACTTTCTATTATTTTTGGGCCTACGCACAGCTGAAGTCACAAGGTATCGACGAGGTGGTCTTTACCGTACCGAGCGGTAATTTCGGAAATATAGGGGCAGGGCTATTAGCATATAAGTTAGGTCTTCCCGTGAAACATTTTGTCGCAGGTACTAATGTTAATGATACCGTTCCTCGTTTTCTGAAAGATGGCTTGTATGAACCTCGACCTTCTATTCAGACATTGGCTAATGCAATGGATGTTGGTGATCCAAGTAATTGGGTACGAATCCAAGATCTATTTGCGCAGAATATTGAGGAACTACGTGCAACGATCTCTTCTTATACTTATACTGATGAAGAAACGAAGATTGCAATGGACGAATTGTTTGCTAAGTATGGTTATGTTGCTTGTCCTCATACAGCGATAGCATATCTGGCAGCGGAGCAATATAAGAAAGATCAAGCAGGGACTTATGCGTCTGTTTTCCTATCGACTGCCCATCCTTGTAAATTCCCTGATGCCATTTCACCTTCAATTTTTGAAAAGGTAACGTTACCTGCAGGAGCAGAAGCATTAGCTGACAGAGCAAAGCTTACGACAGAACTTCCTGTGGATTACGATACATTTAAAGCTTACTTGTTAGCAAACAAATAGAAAAGCTTAATTTTAAAATAGTGTGTAAATAAGGGACTATATCGGTTGGATATAGCCCCTTATTTTTTAATGGCTTACCGGAAGCTTGATTTGTATTTTTATAATTTCTCCTATACCGCTTTTGTCTAGGTTATAGTCTTTTCTGTTGATTTCAAAATCTCCTTTAAAGACAGCCTTGTTGCTGTTTTCGTCGAAAGAGAAGGGTATTTGAACTTGTTTAGCCACATCTTTTATGCGTAAAGTGCCGTCAACTTCAAATCCTGCGCTTGTCTTTTTGAAACTTTTAGATTTAAAATGGATTTTAGGAAACTTTTCTGCATTTAAAAAATCTTCTGCTTTTGCATGATTGTTCTTTAACCAAATTCCTGTAGCAATAGTATTCACATCGACGCTCACATCGATATCTGCTGTAGAAAGTTGCTGTTTGTCGAACAAAATTTTGCCTTCTAGTCCTTTTATGGTTCCACTGGCTTTGGAAGTCTCAAATTTAATCACATAGTCATTCTCTTGAATTTTCCAAAGGGTGTACCAACTTATGGTAAAAGAACTTAAAATTAATACAAGGCTTAATACGAGGATACTAATTGTCTTTTTCATTTATATTTTTTTTAGTCTTGTTGTGGCAGGAGTTGTTTTTAGCTTATTCGGATCACTTGTTATCATTTCATTTTTTCTATCTGCAATTTAAGTTTCTTTTCTACTATTAACTACAGAAACTAAGCTTTATTTTTGTACAGATGAATACGATAGTTCTTAATCGAGGAAAAGATAAAGCTGCTTGGCAGCTTCACCCGTGGATATTTTCGGGAGCAATAAATAAAGTGAAGGGGGCGCCTCTTAATGGGAGTCTGGTACAAGTTTTTAATGCTGATGATGAGTTTATTGCCTTCGGCGTATATAATGCACAATCTAGAGTGGCT
Source organism: Sphingobacterium sp. LRF_L2 (assembly GCF_965644235.1). Lineage (NCBI taxonomy): Bacteria > Pseudomonadati > Bacteroidota > Sphingobacteriia > Sphingobacteriales > Sphingobacteriaceae > Sphingobacterium > Sphingobacterium sp. LRF_L2. The sequence goes on from NZ_CBFFRI010000013.1 coordinate 152,009, forward strand.
GTGCGCCTATTGGAATGGGATCCCAATCGTGTTGTTGATGAATCGTGGTGGCGTGATCGAATAAGGAGGTCTGTTGAGCTGCGTAAGCATTTATTAACTGCAGAAAATAATACTGTTCGTTTAGTTTTTGCAGAAGCCGATTTCTTACCTGGTTTGATTGTGGATAAATATGGTGATTTTATCTCTATTCAAGTTCATTCTTCGGGTATTGAGTTGGTTAAGTCTGTTGTTGTGGATGAGCTTGTGACTTTACTTGCCCCTCGGGGAATCTACGAACGCAGTGATTTGAAATCTAGGGAACATGAAGGTTTGCCTAACAGCAATGGATTATTGTACGGAGAAACTCCTCCTGAATTTGTGGAGGTCATGGAGAATGGAATTCGTTATCAGATTAATATTGTAGAAGGACAAAAGTCAGGGTTCTATTGTGATCAACGGGAAAACAGATGGTTGACAGCTCAATATGTTGCCGATAAAAGAGTCTTGGATTGTTTTTGTTATTCCGGTGGATTTACATTAAATGCATTTAAACAAGGTGCTTCGGAAGTTGTTTCTGTCGACAGTTCAGCCTTGGCAGTTGATACGTTAAAACGGAATTTAATCAGCAATGGTTTTGATGCGGTTAAGAGCCGAGCTGTTCAATCCGATGTGAATAAGTACTTGAGACAGTTGGGGGAAGAGGGGGAAAAATTTGATCTCATCGTACTTGATCCTCCAAAATATGCTCCCTCTCGTTCTTCGTTAGAAAAAGCTTCACGTGCTTACAAAGATCTGAATCGTCGGGGGCTTATGTTGTTATCCAGCGGAGGTTTATTAGCTACTTTTTCTTGCTCAGGGGCAATGGATATCGATACCTTTAAGCAAGTAGTTTCATGGGCGGCTCTGGACGCAGGACGTGAAATTCAATTTATTAGACAATTTAGTCAACCCGAGGATCATCCGGTTCGAGCTTCCTTTCCGGAAGGAGAGTATCTAAAAGGTTTGTTGGTCAGAGTCGTCTAATGACGACCCTGACACTGCTTACTTAATAAGTTCAAGCCATGACTGTGCCATCAAATTAGCACCGGCTAAGGATGTGTGTACACCGTCAGTCGTCCAGTAACTACCTGCACCTCGGCTTGCTGCCTTATCGAATATACTTTGATAGGGGAGAAATATAGCATTAAATTCGTTCGCTATCTCTTTTGCTGCTTGCTGGTAACCTAGAAAATCTGGATACCAATCATCGGTTACGTGTTTAACGTTCTTAACACCAAAGGGTTCTCCTATGATTAGTTTAACATTGGGTAATGATTTTAAAGTCGTTTCCAGCAGTTGTTTATATTGTTCTTTGTATTGAGCGGGCGTATTTTGAGCACCACGATCTTTTGTTCTCCAAAAATCATTTACACCGATCAGTATGCTCAAGATTGTTGGACGAAGTTCCAATGTATCATTATTCCAGCGGGAGATTAGATCAGGTACGCGATTACCACTAATTCCTCTATTGTAGATTTGGATATTTTTGTCTGCATATTTATTTAATAGACAGCCTGCTGCCATCATAGTATAACCATTCCCAAAGGCTGCTGTATCGTTTGCTTGTAAATTCTCTTTCTTGCGTCCCGCATCCGTAATAGAATCTCCTTGAAAGAGGATAATATCATTTTGTTTGATGCTAATTTTTCCTGCAGGTTTCTGCATCGCTTCTGCGGCGAAAATACCTTTAGAAGCAACGGCGGTAGCACCCAAGGTCAGTAGGCTTTTTGTTAAAAATTTTCTTCTTGATTCCATGTATTAAATAGGCTTATATTTAACGTAAGTTAGTCTTTTTAACAGAATTTTTCAATGCCTTCTCTAATAATTTTACAGGCAATTCTGATCTCTTCTTCAGAAATAGTTAATGGAGGAGCTATTCGAAGAGCTGTTTCGCAATGCAGATACCAATCAATCATTACCCCATTTTCCGCACAGTAGCTGCTTACAGCATATACCTGATCGAAAGAATCCAATTGTAAGCACATCATTAAACCTAAGCCTCGGATTTCTTTTATTTTTGGAGTATGAAGAAGTTCACGAAACAAAGCTACTTTACCATCGACGGACGCCAAGAGTTGTTCTTGTTGTATTACTTTTAATGATGCCCTGGCGGCAGCACAGCTCACAGGATGCCCTCCGAATGTGGTGATATGACCTAACATCGGATTCTCCTTAATGACATCCATAATTTCCTTTCGCGCAATAAATGCACCTAAAGGCATTCCTCCTCCTATACCTTTAGCTAACATAAGAATGTCGGGGACAATCTCAAAATGTTCAAAAGCGAATAGTTTTCCAGTCCTTCCAAATCCGGTTTGAATTTCATCAAAAATGAGTAAGGCTCCTGTATTATCGCAGCGCTCACGTAAAGCTTTCATAAAAGCTAAGGTCGGTACGCGTACACCAGCTTCGCCTTGAATCGCTTCTAATACCACAGCAGCAGTTGCTGTCGTAATATTTTCTAATGATGATATATCGTTGAATCGTATAAATTGGATGGAGGGTAATAAAGGGCCGTAAGCATCGCGATAAGCTTCATTTCCTATCAAACTTAGCGCTCCTTGTGTACTTCCATGATATGCTTTTTCTGCGGCTATAATTTCCTTCCGGCCGGTGAATTTTTTTGCAATTTTCATCGACCCTTCAACAGCCTCAGCCCCGCTGTTTGTGAAATATACGGATTGGAAAGAGTCGGGGAGTAATGCTAGCAACTCCGTAGCGAATTGAACTTGTGGTGCTTGTACAAACTCACCGTATACAGTCACATGTAAATATTTTTCAAGTTGCTGCTGTATTGCTTCAATTACTTTTGGATGTCGATGGCCGATGTTGCTCACGTTAAAACCTGATACGAGGTCTATATAGGATTCTCCGTTCGGCCCGTAAAGATATACTCCTTCAGCCTTTTCAATTTCAAATAAACGTGGTGAAGATGACGTTTGGGCGGTATTTTTAAGAAATAGTTCTCTATTACTAATCATGTTACATGAAATTCAGAATGCAAAATTACGGATAATATAAGGGCAAATGAAAATTTGCCAGGGGGAGTTTTTTCTGCAAAGAATATTATATAAAAAAAATAGAAGCTTGTTTAGCTTCTATTACTGATTTCTTCGCTGTAATTCTTTGTATAGTAGTTCTCTGAAATTTTGTTCGATTTCAAAAAATTGAGATGCGCGGGAATTGCCAATAACTTCAGCAAATTTCTTCCGATAATTTTTTTTAACCTCTAGTTCCTTAGCGTCATATGATAAAATATCTCTCTTTGCAGAACCATTAAATGAGTTCCCTCCATAAGGAGCGGATGTAGAACTGTTGTTTTTTTCTGATTTGATATTCCACATTTCTCTATTATATTGATTATATATAGGAAAGAAACGTTGTGCTTCGGATTGTGAAAGGTTCAATTCTTTCGTTATGTACGCTATTTTTTCATTTTCAATAGCGGCGAATCTTTTAGAATCTCGAGATTGACCCGCAACACTTAATATTCCAAAGGTTACAGCAAAAACCGTGAATAACAGATGTCTAAAACGTAACATTATAGCATGTAATTTAAATAATCTTCAATATCATCTTTCTTAACCTGACTGCCTACACCCTCAGATTCTTCCGGTTCGTATATATACTCCATAATGTATAGCATGTCATCACTATTGTGGGAAGATGCTAAGTAGTTGATAATTTCTTGCTCTGGTATCTCCTGTAAATGAGATGCCGTAGTATTTGTATCTTTTTGTTCTGTTACGACGTTATAAGAAACAGTACCTAGAACTGTAGCTACACAAGCTGCAGCGACATAGCGAACCCAAGTCCTTAGGTTCAATCTACGAATTGTTGCAGGTTCAGTTTTCGGTTGTTGAATCGTCGCATCAGACGCAAGGATCCTACCTTTTATTTGATCGGATAGATTCTCAAAATAATGTGCAGGCGCTGTAAAACCGTCTGTAGACAACGTTTCTTTTAAATTGTCTTCAAATATTTTTGCGTTGATCCTGCTGGACATATCTTCAAAATAATCCGAAGGAACGACTAGGCCCTCCTCTCTTGAAGCGTATGTTTCGATTTTTACAGCAGACTGAATTTTTTCTGTCATATCTTCGAAATAGCCTAGAGGAATACTTCCAAACTTTTGATCACCCATCTGTTTGTCAAGCTGCATGTGTGATTTCAGTTGCGTGGTCAAGTTGGAAAAATACTGATCAGGAACTGTAAAAGGAAGCTCAGCTGCGGAAGACAAGTTTTCTAAATGTATCTGTGCAATTATGTTTTGATCTAAGGACTCAAAATAATTGTCAGGAACAGAAAAAGATGAGGTAGTCGGTACTACAGAATTTTCTAGACGTATTTGTGCTAATATTTCATTTTCTAGCACTTCGAAATATTGATTAGGCACTAAAAAAGGATTCACACGAAAAGATTCCGGTAGATTTAAATCGTCCCATTCCTCATGATATGTGTTATTTTCCTTCATAGTCTCTATTTAGAGTTGCTAAGCACGCAAAGGTTTAATCGTTCACCGCAAAAAAGTTCTCTATTTTTTTTACCGCTAAATGGTAGGAAGCTTTTAGTGCTCCGACACTTGTTCCTAGTATTTCAGAGATTTCGTCGTACTTTAAATCTTCAAAATACTTCATGTTAAACACGAGGCGTTGTTTTTCTGGCAAAGTTAGTAATGCTTGCTGAAGTTTCATTTGAGCTTTATCGCCATTAAAGTAACTTCCTTCAGCTAGGGTATCAGCCAAGTAGGCAGAACTGTCGTCATCCAACGACAGGTTCTGCTTTTGTTTTTTCTTGTTTAAAAATGTAATACACTCATTTGTCGCAATGCGATACAACCAAGTATATAATTGAGAGTCTTCTCTAAACTTATCGAGATTCCGCCACACTTTGATAAATACATCCTGCACTACATCGTCGGCATCATCGTGATCAATCACCATACGACGAATGTGCCAGTATATTTTTTGTTGGTATTTTTTTAGCAAATAGCCAAACGCTTCCTCGCGTGTGCGTTCATCTGAAAATTTTGAAATGATTAGAGCGTCCTCCATTTGTTCCATACCTATTGTTTATTTTCGTGCGATTACCTTACGAGCTGCCGCAACAATGGAACTTGCATTTAATCCATATTTTTCCATTAGCTGCGCTGGTGTTCCCGATTCGCCGAAACTATCATTTACAGCGACAAACTCTTGAGGTGTTGGCATTTTTGTAGCCAACAATTGTGCCACACTATCACCAAGACCCCCTAAGCGGTTGTGTTCTTCTGCCGTAACTACGCAACCTGTTTTCGTAACAGATTTTAGAACAGCCTCTTCGTCTAAAGGTTTTATCGTATGAATATTTATGATTTCGGCATTGATTCCTAATTTCTCTAATTCTTCTCCAGCTTGGATAACTTCCCACACTAAGTGTCCGGTTGCAATAATTGTGACATCTGTACCTTCGTTTAACAATACAGCTTTACCGATTTCAAAAGTTTGATCAGCAGGTGTGAAGTTAGGAACTACCGGACGACCAAAGCGTAGATAGACAGGTCCTTCGTAATTTGCAATAGCAATGGTAGCTGCTTTTGTTTGGTTAAAATCACAAGGATTGATTACCGTCATACCAGGTAACATTTTCATCAAGCCGATATCTTCTAAAATTTGGTGTGTTGCACCATCCTCTCCCAAGGTAAGACCAGCATGCGACGCACAAATTTTTACATTTTTATCCGAATAAGCGATAGATTGACGAATTTGATCGTATACGCGGCCAGTAGAAAAGTTTGCAAAAGTTCCTGTAAAAGGTATTTTTCCTCCGATAGTTAGACCAGCAGCAATCCCCATCATATTCGCTTCAGCAATTCCTATCTGGAAAAATCGCTCAGGAAATTCTTTGATGAAATCGTTCATTTTTAATGACCCGATAAGGTCAGCACATAGTGCAACAACATTTTCGTTTTGTTTTCCAGCCTCTAATAAACCGGCGCCGAAACCTGAACGTGTATCTTTGGATTCAGTATATGTATATTTCTTCATTTTTGTATTCTTATTTAGATGTTAATCTTCAGATAATCCATAGAAATTAAATTTTTACGATTTAATTTCTACTATCTATAGATTAATAATCACCGATAGTGCGCGGAAGTTGATTTAATGCTAATTCTAATTGCTCATCATTTGGAGCTACACCATGCCATTTATGGGATCCCATCATAAAGTCAACCCCATTTCCCATTTCGGTATGAAGTAATATGATAACAGGTTTACCTTGTCCGGTTTTTGATTTGGCAATTTCTAGTCCTTCTACGATAGAAGACATGTCGTTTCCTTTTTCTACGTCCAAAACTTCCCATCCAAAAGCTTCCCATTTTGCGCGTAAGTTTCCTAAAGACAAAACCTGTTCTGTCGAACCGTCAATTTGTGCTCCATTATAATCTATCGCAGCAATAAGATTGTCAACTTTGTTATGTGGTGCATATAATGCAGCTTCCCAAACTTGCCCCTCTTGAAGCTCACCGTCACCCATCAAGACATATACTAGATTATTATCTTTATTCAATTTTTTTGCTTGAGCCGCACCAATAGCAACGGATAAACCTTGTCCTAAAGAACCTGAAGCAATGCGTATACCTGGAAGGTGCTCATGAGTTGTAGGATGTCCTTGAAGACGTGATTCGATTTTTCTAAAAGTGCCCAATTCACTTACTGGAAAATAACCGGCACGTGCTAAGGTACTGTAAAAAACAGGGGAGATATGACCGTTTGAAAGGAAAAATAAATCTTCTCCAACACCATTCATATTAAATGTTGGGTCATGTTTCATCGCATGGAAGTATAACGCTACAAAATAGTCTGTACATCCAAGTGAACCACCTGGGTGGCCGGATTGACAAGCATGTACCATGCGAACAATGTCACGTCTTACTTGAGAAGCGATCTGTTCAAGATTGTTGATATCTGCACTCATTTTTAAATATAAAATTTCGATTATTGTATGCGTAAAGTTAATGATTTTTAATCTACTACTGCCTAAAAAGCTGGACTAAATTCCGAAAAACAACAATTGTTAACATCTGGTTTATCTGCCATTTTGAGGGTTTCTTTAGCAGATAAAAGTTCTAAAGACTGCTTAATCGTATTAGTTGTTTGAAATAGGTGAAAAACAACATCGTTTTTCACCTATTTTATGTTGTGCCCAATATGGGCCATACTGCTAGGGGGGAAGTACCAAACACGCCATTACAGTTGAATGGGTTAGCCGAATACAGGGGCATCCATTGGGAGCTGGAATATGATAGGAAGTGTTTTTAAGTGACAATGACAGTTGTCTTTGTTGCGATGCCAACCGGTATTGGTTCGATGACAGTTGTCTTTGTTGCGATGCCAACCGGTAT
>NZ_CBFFRI010000013.1:159508-171912 GCF_965644235.1 Sphingobacterium sp. LRF_L2
CGATGACAGTTGTCTTTGTTGCGATGCCAACCGGTATTGGTTCGATGACAGTTGTCTTTGTTGCGATGCCAACCGGTATCGGTTCGATGACAGTTGTCTTTGGTATGATGCCAACCGGTATTGGTTCGATGACAGTTGTCTTTGGTATGATAGCAACCGGTATTGGTTCAATGACAGTTGTCTTTGCTGTGATAGCAACCGGTATTGGCTCAATGACAGTTGTCTTTGTTGAGATGCCAACCGGTATTGGCTCAATGACAGTTGTCTTTGTTGAGATGCCAACTGGTATTAGTTCAATGACAGTTGTCTTTGCTGTGATAGCAACTGGTATTAGTTCAATGACAGTTGTCTTTGCTGTGATAGCAACTGGTATTAGTTCAATGACAGTTGTCTTTGGTATGATAGCAACCGGTATTGGTTCAATGACAGTTGTCTTTGTTGTGATACCAACCGGCATTGGTTCGATGACAATTGCTTTTGGTATGATAGCAACTGGCATTACTGCAGTGACAGTTGCTTTTAACGCTGTTGGCAGTATACCTTAAAGTGTGTAAGTTGTTTTCTTTTGCGTATGGGAACCAACACAGGCAGGTCAAAGACTAGTCCTCGCTACCGGGATTGTTTGTTCAAAGAAATCTCGTTGTAAGCCTCTAAGAATGTTGATCAAAATTATTTAAAGAAATCGCTGTTTACGAGATCCGTACATAAGCTGCTGTGGGGCAGGAAAATGAAAGGAGGAAAATTTTCATTTTCCTCCTACTCAATTATAACTTAAATATGTTCTGTTTACATTGCTTCCGCAACTACTTCTTCAACCTCAGGAACCATTCTTTTTAACAAGCCCTCTATCCCCGCCTTTAAGGTAATGGTCGAAGATGGACATCCACTGCATGACCCTCTTAATTCTACGGTGACAATGCCATTTTCAAAGGCTTTGTACGCTATAGCTCCACCATCTTGTTCCACTGCAGGACGGACGTACTCGTGTAATACTTGTTGAATTTTGACTTCGACTTCGGTACCTTCAAAATTTACATCTTCCGAATGTTCGACAGGCTTTACGGATAGCTCGGATTCGACAGCCCCTTTTACGAAATCTTTCAGAAGAGGTTCAATGTCGGACCAGTCCACTCCGTCTGTTTTTGTGATTGTAACAAAGTTACTAGCAAAGAAAACCCCTTCTACAAAGTTAAATTTGAATAGCTCGCTCGCGAAAGCTGACTCTTGTGCTTTTTCTTTGTTTGGATAATCTAAACTTCCGTTGATCAATAGTTTATTGACCAAAAACTTCATCGTTGAAGGATTTGGTGTCGATTCTGTATATACGTTGATTGTAGCCATGTGATTCTGTTAAAAGACAAATATACGTCAAAAGCGAAGCTTCCTAGTCATTTTCTCGTCAAAGCTTATAGCTCGACACCCGTGTAATTACTTGGAGAAATACCTTTTATTTCTTCTTTGATTTCGTCTGATACATTTAAATTGTTAACAAAAACGGCAATAGTCTCCTTTGTGACGTGACTGTTCGTCCTTGTTAAATCTTTTAATGTTTCGTAGGGTTTTGGATATCCTTCCCTTCTAAGGATGGTTTGAATTGCTTCGGCCACAACAGCCCAATTGTTTTCCAGATCGGCCTGTAGAGCTGTTTCGTTTAAAATCAATTTTCTCAGACCACGAAGGGTAGATTTAATAGCTATTAAGGTGTGTGCAAAGGGAACTCCAATATTACGTAGGACAGTAGAGTCGGTAAGGTCCCTTTGAAGACGCGAAATAGGGAGTTTTGCTGCTAAATGTTCAAACAACGCATTTGCAATACCTAGATTTCCTTCCGCATTTTCAAAATCTATAGGATTTACTTTATGGGGCATTGCGGATGAACCTATTTGTCCAGCGGTAATCTTTTGCTTAAAATATTCCATTGAAATATAGGTCCACATATCCCTACAAAGATCAATCAAAATATTGTTTATGCGTTTAAAACCATCACAGCTTGCAGCGAAATTGTCATAATGTTCAATTTGAGTGGTCGTTTGTGACCTCGATAGTCCCAATATATCGTTGACAAAGTTGTTACCGAACGAAACCCAATCTGTTTCAGCATAAGCGACATGGTGTGCGTTAAAATTTCCAGTAGCCCCTCCAAATTTTGCAGAATAAGGAACGGTCTTTAAAACTTCCAATTGCTTTTCAATACGCTCGATAAAAACTTTTATTTCCTTTCCTAGGCGTGTAGGAGAGGCCGGTTGACCGTGTGTCCTTGCTAACATAGACACTGATTTCCAAGAGTCTGACAATCCTTTTAATTCTCCTAATAGCTCTTCTATATTTGGTAAATAAACATCACTAAAAGCCGCCTTCCAGGAATAGGGAATTGCTGTGTTATTGATGTCTTGTGATGTTAGGCCAAAGTGAATGAATTCCAAAGAATCGTGTAAACCTAATTTTTCAAATTCACTCTTTAAAAAATATTCAACAGCTTTTACATCATGGTTTGTCGTTTTTTCTGTTTCTTTGATCCATTCCGCATCTTCTATAGAAAAGTTCTCATATATCTCGCGAAGACGAGCGTTCAGGGAACCGTCAAAATGTGCCAGTTGCGGAATTCCTGAACCGCAAAGTGCGATAAAATATTCGACTTCAACCAAAACGCGATACTTTATTAGGGCAAATTCTGAGAAGTAGTTGCTCAGGTCGCTTGTCGTTTTGTAATAACGTCCATCTATAGGAGTGACGGCTGTCAATGGGGATAAACTCATGCTCAAACTGAAAATAAATTAAAAACAAAAAGTCCGGAATGAACACGGACCGTGAAACTTATGTCTCTACATCGACAAAAATAATAAAACTCGTCGAGATGCAGGGATAGAAATAGGATATAAATAAAAAGCCTACACATGGTGTAGGCTTTTTATCTATTATCTTTAATAATGTTGTTCGGATTATTGAACGTTTTTCAAAGAATCAGCGATAGAATCACCAGCAGCTTTAGTTGAATCAGCAACAGTGTTCAAAGAATCAGCGATAGAATCTGTAGTGTTTTCAACAGCGTTAGCTAATGAATCAGCGTTTTCTTCTGTTTTAGTTTCTGCACCACCACATGAAGCGAAAGCGATAGTTAAAGCTAATCCTAAAAATCCGAATTTGAATAAGTTTTTCATTTTTAATCTTCTATTTTTAATTGAAACAAATTTGTTTATTTATCCATTTATACCGGTTATCTGAAAAGGTAACCCGACTATCTAAAAAAAAATAAAAAATAATTTAATATGCTAATTACTAAATACTTAATATGTTTCTTTCCTCGAAAGCCGGCGCAAATATAATACTGTTTTGTTGAATTGCAACAATAAAAAAACTATTTTCATAAAAAAAATGTTACAACTAAAGTAAAGACCGTGTTTAGTTATGATAAAGAAACTTAAAAATATAATACAATTGTTGAGATCTGTTGATCTGGAACAAATTGAAAATCTATCGAAAAAGGTTGATTTGGTTGCTGTTATGAAAGCCGTTTCTAAGATGGATGATGGACAGCTAAAGGGCGTGATGAAGATGTTAACTTCATCAGGGAAGAAACATGAAATCCCGCCGATTAATGCTGATTTTTATGCTATAGAAGAAAGGTTATCAGCAGAGGATAGGAGTTTACAACTCAAAGTCCGCGAATTTTTAGAAACAGAAGTAAAGCCTATCGTTAATAAATATTGGCTTCATGATGAATTTCCTTTTGAAATTATTCCGAAGTTAGCTGCGTTGAATGTTTGTGGTTATGTTTATGAGGGGTATGGATGTGCTGGAGGCTCGTCGTTAATGGATGGGATTATTGCGGCTGAATTTGGTCGGATAGATCCATCTATTGCAACATTTTTGGGGGTGCAGAGCGGCCTGGCTATGGGGTCTATATACCTTTGTGGTTCAGAAGAACAAAAACAGGAATGGTTGCCACGTATGCAACGCTTGGAGAAGATTGGCGCATTTGGTTTAACAGAACCAGAAGTGGGGTCGGCAACAGCAGGTGGGCTAACTACGACTTGCCGTAAAACGGATCACGGTTGGAGCTTGAATGGACAAAAGAAATGGATTGGAAACTCTACGTTTTCAGATATCTCTATTATCTGGGCTCGGGATTTAGATGACGGACAGGTGAAAGGGTTTATTGTAAGAAAAGAAAACCCAGGTTTTATGGTCGAAAAGATCAAGGGTAAGATGGCATTGCGAATTGTACAGAATGGATTAATTACTTTGACCGACTGTATTGTACCCGAGAGTGACAGATTACCTTTTGCAAATAATTTTAAGGATACGGCAAAGGTATTGCAGATGACTAGAGCAGGCGTTGCTTGGATGGCTGTGGGTTGCGCCCGGGGTGCGTATGAAAATGCGCTGGCGTACACACAACAGAGGAAACAATTTGGAAAACCTATCGCTTCATTTCAGTTGATACAGAATCACTTGGTGGAGATGCTTTCCAATTTGACGGCTATGCAGACATTGGTATTTCGCTTGTCTGAATTACAGGATGAAGGGAAGTTAAAGGATGAGCACGCTTCGTTGGCAAAAGTTTTCTGTACTTTACGCACAAGAGATATTGTCTCTCGAGCACGGGAAGTTATGGGAGGGAATGGCATTTTGTTAGAATATAATGTTGCTCGTTTTTTAGCTGATGCAGAAGCTATTTATTCCTACGAAGGAACGAAAGAGATCAATTCATTGATTGTTGGAAGAAGTATTACAGGGTTTAGTGCATTCGTGTAATGTTAAGTTCTAAACTATTTATTGGTATCATATTTGTTACACGTTGATAAAAAGCTAGGTGTGCTTTTTTCAGACAAAACATAATTAAATATGATAACCAAACACATTTTATTAAGCGCGTCTGCACTGATGTTGACGTCCGTCGCATTTGGGCAAATTAAAATTAACACAAAGTCCGTGGGGGCTGCGGCGAAGGCTGTAAAGGCGGTAACATTATCCAATGATGATGTTATTGCGTACACAAAAGAGTATATTACTTGGATGGATGAAAACAATCCTGTAGCACCTGATGACGATGAGCTGGCAATTCGATTGCGCAAGTTGACGGAAAATTTAGGTACTTATGATGGCTTGGATCTCAATTTTAAAGTTTATTTAGTCAGAGATGTAAATGCTTTTGCCTGTGCGGATGGAAGTGTTAGGGTATGTGCAGGACTTTTGCAGACGATGAATGATAATGAAGTACTGGGGGTTATAGGACATGAAATAGGCCATGTGAAAAATACGGACTCTCGGGATGCATTTAAATCGGCCCTTATGACTTCGGCATTAAAAGACGGTGTTACGTCTCAGGGTGGTACAGCCGCCGCTTTATCGGATTCGCAGTTAGGTGATTTAGGTGAACAAGTGGCTAATATGAGTTTCTCAAGAAAGCAGGAGAGTGCGGCTGACGATTATGGTTACCAGTTTTTGAAAGCAAATGATGTTAATCCTTGGTTTATGTCGATGGCTTTTGAGCGGCTGGTAGAGCTGTCAGGGGACTCGTCGGATGGAGGTTTTACGAAAAAATTGTTTTCATCGCATCCTGATACACAAAAAAGAGTTGATGAAATGGCAAAAAAGGCCGAAAAGGATGGGTTTGAAAAACCAGTTCGAACTAACTAAGCTAGGTTTATATAAAATGAAAAAGCTCGGATTATCCGAGCTTTTTCATTTATTCATATTATTTCTTATTCTGCTGTGCAGCTTGTTGCTGACGCATCATTTCTTCCATTTTCTGTTGGAAAGATGACTTTTTCTTTGGCTCCTTTGGATTTTTCTTGTTGGCTTCAATCTTAGCTAAGATCTTTTCATCGTCAACAAATTGACGAATGAGAAGTTGTGTTAAGAACGTGAAAACAGCAGCAAGAAAATAGTAATAGTTTAATCCTGCGGGAAAGTTGTTCAATACGAAAAAGAAAATTAATGGCATGATGTAGCCAATATATTTCATTTGGTTGTTTGCAGCTCCCGAGGTCGAATTATTATACCAAGTTGTTAAAAGAGTAGTCAAGGTCATTAATATACACATTAATGAGATGTGGTTAATTCCAACCAGAGGTAATGCAGCGAAAGTTATAGGAGCATCGTAAGTCGAGAGATCCTTAATCCATAAGAAGCTTTCACCCCTAAGTTCAAACAAGTTTGGAAAGAAAAAGAAGAACGCTAGTGTAAAAGGCATTTGAAGAACTAATGGTAAACAACCACCAAGCGGATTCACTCCCGCTTGTTTGTATAATTTCATTTGTTCTTGTTGTAACAACATCGGGTTGTCATCGCCCACTTTTTCCTTAATTTCGTCCAGTTGCGGTTTTAGAACACGCATTTTAGCCATTGACTGGTAGGATTTGTATGTTAACGGGAACAATACCCCTTTTAAGAAAATGGTTAAGATAAGGATGATGATACCGTAGCTTAAAGCAAATCCATCGAGGAAATCGAATATAGGAACTGTGATGAACTTATTAATCCAGCCCATAGGTCCCCAGCCCATGTTGATTATATTTTCAAAATCATTTCCCTGTGCCTTTAATACTTTGTATTTATTAGGGCCAAAAAAGAAACTAAAGGAATATTGATTGTCTTTCTGGGTTGAGAAATCTAAATTAGCTGATGCTTTGTAGTGTTTTGTAATCTTTTCATTACTGTCAGCATTTACAGCTAGTTCCACGTTATTTAAAGGCTGATTTGATGTCAGTACGCTGGAAAAGAAGTGTTGCTTAAATGCAATCCAATTTAACTTTTCTTCTACTTTTTCCTTATCATCGCTTGTTTCAGAGAGGTGGTTTACTTTGCCATCTAATTCTTTAAAGAAGATGGTCGATTTTTCCCTCTCAGACTTTCCATTTAATTCTTTCTGTAATAATGTAGTTTCCCAATTAAGAGCAATCGCATTAGGATTACCATCCACCACATGCTGTATTCCTACCGCCTTTACATCAAGTGATACACTATAGTCATTACCCTTGATTCTATAGGTATACTCTAGGTATTGATTGTCGCTATAATTTAGTTTAAAACTTACAGATTTTGATCCTTCGCCGGTGATGGAAACATCTCCTCCTGTCGGCGTAAAATTCAATTCACTTGTGTTGATGCGCTCTCCATTTGCTTTGAAGTCAAACCCGAATTTATTGTAGTTTTCTTCAAGAATCATTAGAGGTTTACCGTCGAAATTCGTTTCATTTTTCAATTGAACCGATTTCACTTGGCCACCTTTTGAGCTTATTTTTGCGACAATAAGTTCGTTCTCTAACGTCACAATTTGCTCTCCACCAAGTCGAGCAACACCAAAAGGTTTACGCAAAGCTGCGGCTGAATCTAATGTGTTATTGCTTTGTGCGTTATTCTTTAGAGTGTCTGACAAAGGAGTTAATCCCTCTCTCACGCGTTTAAGTGAGTCTTGGAGTTTTTGTTCTTGTTTTAATTCTTGTTCAGACGGCTTCATTAAATAAAATGATCCCGCTAGAATTCCAAAGATTAGCACTAATCCAATTAGGGTATTTCTATCCATTTTTTATTTTATTTATTTTTCAATTCTCTTTTTCGTTCCTTAGTTTTTTTTGTTGGCTAAAGAAGCGGCTACAAAATTAACAAAAAGTGGGTGAGGATTTGCAACAGTGGACTTTAATTCTGGATGAAATTGTCCTGCAACAAAAAATGGATGGTTTTTTAATTCGACAATTTCTACTAATCCAGTTTTTGGGTTGATTCCCGAGGCAATCATTCCAGCTTCCTCATATTGCTTCAGATAATCGTTGTTAAATTCATAACGATGTCTATGTCTTTCTGTAATTTTTGTTTTTCCGTAAATAGTGTAAGCTTTCGTGCCTTTCTTAATTTCGCAGTCGTAGGCTCCCAATCGCATCGTGCCACCCATGTTTTTAATTGATTTCTGTTCTTCCATGAGATTAATAACTGGATGCGCTGTTTTTTCGTCCATTTCAAAGCTATTTGCTCCTTTCAAGCCTAAAACATTCCTTCCAAACTCAATAACAGAGCACTGCATTCCAAGACATATTCCAAAAAATGGCACCTTATTTTCACGTACATATTGGATTGCTGAAAGCTTACCTTCTAGTCCTCTTTCGCCAAAGCCTGGAGCCACTAGTACGCCGTCTAAATCCTTCAGCTTTTCGGATACATTTTCTTTATTAATGCTTTCTGCTGCGATGTATTTCACTTTAACTTTGGTCTCGTTGATAGCTCCCGCGTGGACAAATGCTTCGGTGATTGATTTGTATGCATCAGGGAGTTCGACATATTTACCGACAAGGCCAATATTTACTTCATTTGTAGGGTTTTTCAATTTTCCTAAAAATGTTTTCCAGCTTTCTAAATCCGGGTCGTGTTTTGTAGATAGTTTTAACTTTGCCAGTGCAGTCTTATCCAATTGCTCGCGCAACATATTTAAAGGCACGTCGTATATTGTCGAAGCGTCGATAGATTCTACTACCGCATTAATATTCACATTACAGAACTGTGCTAGTTTTTTACGGATATCTTGAGTGAGCTTATGTTCTGTACGGCAGACTAGTATGTCGGGTTGAATACCATATTCTAATAATGTTTTTACCGAATGCTGTGTAGGTTTTGTTTTCAACTCCCCAGCCGCCGCTAAGTAAGGTACCAATGTTAAGTGGATAACCAGTGAATCACTGTTGCCTAGTTCCCAACGCAGTTGTCTTACAGCCTCAATAAAAGGAAGTGATTCAATATCTCCTACTGTTCCTCCTAGCTCCGTGATAACAATATCATATTCGCCAGTCTGTCCCAATAATTGCATACGACGTTTAATCTCGTCTGTAATATGAGGAACTACCTGTACCGTTTTACCAAGGTAAGCACCTGCACGTTCCTGTTCAATTACATGTTGGTAAATACGTCCTGTTGTTACGTTGTTCGCTTGAGATGTAGGTACATTCAGGAATCGTTCATAGTGGCCCAAATCCAAATCTGTCTCTGCACCATCCTCTGTCACATAACACTCTCCATGTTCGTATGGATTTAGTGTTCCTGGATCGATGTTGATGTAAGGGTCAAATTTTTGAATGGTTACTTTAAAACCGCGAGCTTGAAGAAGTTTAGCAAGAGATGCAGCAATAATGCCCTTCCCCAACGACGAGGTTACGCCGCCCGTAACAAAGATATATTTACTCATAGCAATAAAATGGAATTTCAACGATATCGAACCTATATCAAGGCTCTAAATCTGCTTTATGTACGGGATACAAAGGTAAGTCTTTTTATACATTATCAGAAATTAAAAATGTTTCTTTACACGGATAATGGGCATAATCATCGTTTTTAGGATTTCTGTAGATGATTACAAGAGGAGAGGAATTAAGGATATCCTCTCCTAAGCGTGCTTATCTTAAGGATTTTAATAGTGCAATTGTTGAGCTATCAAAATCTGTTTCGCCAAAAAGGGAAACGCCTGCTGCACCATTTTTTTTGGCAAGGATAATTCCTTGTTTCAGTTCCTCCTTATTTTTAAAATCAGGAATATAAAGTCCTGCAAATAATGGGTATTTGCCCTGTAGACTGTTTACTCCTTCAGCTACGGCAGTACCTATCCAATGTATCGGTTCTTTATAGAAACCATGATATATCATGGGAAATACCGCTGTTAGATTCCAGCTCGGCCAATCTTGGCGTACAATCCGACGTGCGAGGTCTGGTGTAGGGAAAACGGCTGCGGTAACAGGTTTTTCATACTCCAAAGCGGCGTCGCAAATGCGGTTTACAATTTTTGTAATTTGACCATAACGAAAGGAGCGCCACGACAAACTTTGTTCAGGTCGTTCTACTTTATCGATATCGATCCCCGTTTCTTTTAAGAAAGCGGCCTTACTGAACTTGCTGTAGCAGAAGTCGTAATCAGGTAACTCTGTCGATTGGTCTAAATTGTAATTCTGCCAAAGATTAACGGGAAGTACAACATCGGGATACCGTATATAATCGAGATGTAGACCATCAACATCTTCTTTAGCTAGCTGTTCACGTGCTTTTTCTTCGAGATATTTGGGCACGTCTGGATGAGATGGGCAGAGAAAACGATAGTAATTGACATAAGGAGGGTTGTCTGCGCAGGATTTTCCAGAGCGACTTACAGCATAATATTCTGGATGTTTTTCCAGGAGGTCTTTTTCACCTCTATTCATTGTCCACATCCAGCGATGTGTTTCCAATCCATATTCTTTCGCAAGTTGAAAATGACGCTTGCTGTAATCCTCAAAAAAAATCCCCCTTACTCCAGCGTCCCGATAGTGAGAAAAGCGTTCTTTTAGCTGCGATTCGCTTTCGTTGCCACTAGGGCGCATCCACAGCCAAATATCAAAATTCAATGGAGCTGTTGATGCTTTTGTAGTCGCCAGGAGTTTGCTGTTGTTCAGCGGGAGCGCAGCTAAGCTTAATCCGGCTGTTTTTAAAAAGTTTCTTCTATTAGTCATCGTTTATGTGGTAGTTTCCATAACTATCTATGGTTACGGTTGTTGGTCTTTTTTTGTCTTTTAATTTTATCTTATAAAAGGTTTTAGCATCGTTTAACAAAAAATCAACATCGAATAGGCTCAAATCAGATTTTAATATGTTTTGGAAACCAGGTAATGTTGTTGCTGTTAGGGCATACGTACCGTTTTTTCTTTTGAATTCCTGTTGTAGATAGTAAATATTCCAAGCTAAGCGTTCGATATAAAAGTTCTCCGGTAGTTCGCTTTCGCTTTTGTCGTCATCTGTAAATCTAACATACCCCCAACGTTCCGGAAAGTGCATGTTAATAACACCTATTGGAGACCAAACCCAATTGTCTTCTGGTAATAGCTTGTTGTTCGTTGTTTTTCGTTCGTAACCATTTCCTCGCTTTTCGTGTTGCCATTGCACTCTGGAAAAATTTATTTTCCAATAACTTCCGATAGCGGGGGTAGGGGCTTTAGCAAACGTACTTAATGAATGGAATGGTATAGCGACTTCAACAGACCAATATTTGTCAATATCTTTATTGTTATTTAGAGATCCTTCTATATGTATGGCGCTTTTTAACCCTTTTAAATCCCAGTGCATAAGGGCATCGCCACCTAGGCGGTAGGCTTTGGGCATCATTAAATCCATTACGGTATTTAATGCGTTGATTTCGATTTCGTAATAGAAAGGTTGTTTGTCAAAGGGTTTTATGAAAATCTCAAAATCGTTATTATGATAGATGATTGCATCGTGTTCTTTTATGTCTCCCCATACATGTGGTTCTTCAAGTTCGGCATAAATATAAAGATATTCGTTGTCCCATAGCATCTTGGCTTTTGTTTTGAGCTTGGGGATTGCTTTGTTATCGCCTTCGATATCGACGAAAGGCGATGTCCAGCTTGTGTTTTTCCATTCTTCTTCGGTAGCCTTTCCATCGATGCGAATGGGCCTGTGTATTTTTTTTGCGTTGTATACGAGTGGTGTAGACTGCATCTGGGTTATTTGCTCAAGATTTTGAGCGGGCAGATCCGTCGTGTGGAATAAAAAAAGAGAGCAGCAGGATAGTAGAAAAAGTTGTCGTACCATTGTTGGGATTGAAAATACAGATTTAGAAACATTAAAAGATCATTGTAACACAAATTTTGTATTTATGTGCAAAAAAATAAACATAAAAAAAGCTTCTACGGAGTAGAAGCTTTTTTTATGTTTGGAGACGTTAATCTGGATTAAACGCGTTTCGATTTGATACGAGCTTTCTTACCAGTAAGACCGCGTAAATAGAATAATTTAGCACGACGTACTTTACCTACGCTGTTAACATCTATTTTCTCAATGTTTGGTGAGTTTACAGGGAAAATACGTTCAACACCTACACCGTTAGAGATTTTACGAACGGTAAAAGTAGCGTTGGCACCTTCGCTGTTTAATTGGATAACTACACCTTGGTACACCTGAACACGCTCTTTATTTCCTTCGCGAATTTTATAATGAACGCTGATGGTATCTCCGGCTTTGAAAGCGGGAACTTCATTTTTTACTACCGCTTGTTCTTCTACAAATTTTACTAAATCCATGATTTCGAGTAATTATTAACGATTTTATCTCCTGTAAAAATCGGACTGCAATATTACAGCTTTTCCCTGAATAAAAAAAATACTTTTTAAATAATCTTCTCACTCTCTTACAAGTGCGTGCAAAGGTAGTAAAAATAAATTAGCTTTTAAGATGTTTTTATCTTTTTGTACGTGTAGTAAATTTTGTTGAGATTATTTTATTTAAAAATTATCTACCAATTAATGAGTTGTTTAGCCTGATCAGGTAAAAAAAGTCTTGACGGTAATTAAATATGGCGTATATTTGTGCCACACAAAACAAAGGTGATACCTTTTCGGGGTGTAGCGTAGCCCGGTATCGCGCCACATTTGGGA
>NZ_CBFFRI010000014.1:0-44725 GCF_965644235.1 Sphingobacterium sp. LRF_L2
GAGAGCAATTGTGATGTGTATTTTTGGTCGACAGATATGCTTATTTTGAAAGATCTGTCTTATGAGAGCATGTTTATAGCTGTTGAGGAACTGTTAAATGATGGAACATTAGAACAGGTTTTTTCGAAAATAGGTACAATAAATACTATTTTTTCGCATTTAGGTTGGAAGCATTATTCCGATGTTATCCTATTATAAAATGATCAGTGATTTGCAGAAAGATCGGTATCCAATACTAATTAGGTGGTGCGGGTAAAACTTTGGGAGCATATAATTTTTAGAAGATTAATGTGAGTCACTCTGCTGGAACGATCAACACCGGCCAAATGGTTATAGAGCAAGGTACAAATGCGTACTCAATGTTTGGAGGTGTTTATGGTGCTGCTTGGGGGATAGGTTGGGAAATGGGAAGAAGTATTTCAACGACATCTGGCTGGCAGAATTTGAGAGATAATAAAATTGTACCAGGAGTTGGGAAAGTAATAGATTGGTTTAGATAATGAAGACTATGTTATTTTTGGATGTTTTATATTCTCAGTACTTTTTATTCTACACAAAAGTATTGAAAGATGGTACCCCTCGTTTTACAACATGTTTTGCGCTGAGTTCCTCTTTAAGTTTTTTAATAAATGGAGTGATTGACCTGATATCTATCACATATTATTGCCATAAGCTTGATAAATGGTTTTTTATTGCCGTGTTTTGTGTAATTCTTGGATTAAACTATTTATTCTATATCGTAAGAGGAAGAGGTGATGATATCGTAAAGAGCCAGCCCCTTATTTTTAATAGTCAAAAAATTTCAGCCATTTGCGCATTTTTGTTTTTTTTGATTACGTTATCCTACATGTTCTGGGGCTCTGTATATGGGAAATATATTTTGGACAACTGCTAAAGGAACTTTTATATAAAGCTTCTTTAAATCTATTGGTAATTAAGTTTTTTGCTTTATGATGAAGTTCTTCTTGAAGACCTCGATTTACAGTGCAATATGGCTTTAGCCCTCTGATTACTGGAGTTGATGCCTGGAGTTGCTACGTTTAGTGCGAAATGCATTTAAAGAAATAGGTCTAAATCTGAATATCGAGAATAACAGAATGTACTTTAAATATTCTCCAGAATGAGAATGGCGAGAACATAGAAGTAAGAATATCAATGTTTGATAAAGCTGATTTTGGATCGTGTTTTAAAGACAGGAATAATAAAATTTTTGGCTTTACGAAATATCAAAATATTCCAGTGATAGTTTTTGGTAATGCTGCAAAAGAAATTTATAGAGTTACGGAAAATAGTGAAATATTTACAGTCCTTAATTCGTCAAAACTAATGTAAAATCAATAGATAAAAGTGATATTTCTGCATCTCCTCTTTCTTTTGAACGTATGGTTTGGGTTTATTCTTTTGATAATGTTGATGGTTTTAGATTAAAAGAAGCCGATCTAGCACTACCAATATTTTTAGAGGATAATTAATCTTCAGATTGTAGTTTTTTTTTATTACTAAAATGCAACTCCAGTCTAAAATAATCTTTAATATGTTGTTCGTATGTGTTGAGTGAATTTTCTTGTTTTTTTGATAAAAAATTTTTTTTATTGATGAAATAGTCAGATATTAGCATTCGAATTGAATTATTAACGTATAGGTTTTGGCTCTGAAATATAGCTTTTAATTAGAAATTCTGATTTATTAAAGTGAGCTTTCGTGCTTTGGTGTTATCGTAAAAGTGAAATAATCCAATTATTAACAAGATAAAATACTATTTATTAAATTCTGAAATGATATCAAGGAGCTTGAAAGGCTTTCGGATCCGTTCGGGTCTACTAGCCATGTTAATTGCTTTTTTCTGTGTAGATGTTTCTGCGCAGACCGAATCTTTTTATACCAAACCACAGATTGCGAGTCCGAATGTTGCCGCATTTTTACGTTATGGTGAGTATAATGTGGGCGTTAATACGGGTGTTCCCGATATACGCGTTCCTCTTTTCTCTGTTGAATCCGGTAATATTTCCTATGGCGTTGATATCGATTACAACGGTTCGGGGATTAAAGTTGCACAGGTAGCCTCGTCGGTCGGATTGGCCTGGTCGCTCAACGCAAGCGGAATGATCAGCCGTACGGTCAGATCGTTACCTGATGAATACAAAGACTATGGTTATATCGATCTGAACAAGGGATATATCGAAAAGTTCAGTTTCACTTCCGATCTGGACAAGCAGAAATATGCAGATCTCGAATATGATAACGAACCTGATATTTTCAGTTTTAGATTACCTACGGGAGAGTCAGGCAAGTTTCTTTACAACTTGGAAGAACAACGTTTTATCAATGATTTCAACCCCTCTTTTAAAGTGGAATGGGTGAACCGGACGTCTTTTCTGTCCAGTTCCTTTCTGATCACGACTGCCGATGGCACCAAATATCAGTTCGAGCAGACGCAGCTTTATTTTGATGATACTGCTTGGGAGATCCCGCCCTCATTAAAAAGATATCTACAGTCCTGGTTCTTAACGAAGATTGAAAACGTAAAGGGCGATGTCCTGAACTATCAATGGGAGATTGTGTCTGCCAATGCCCTTCTACCTTCAGGCAATAGCGTTCAACCGGAGTGGCTTGCGCAGAAGTCGTATCTGAAGAAGTATCTCTATAATAGAGATCCGAAGGATAGTGATTTAAATCTATTTCCTCCAATAAAATATTCAGAAAATATAACCTATTACACAACTGTGGAGCCGAGGCTCAAACAGATAGACAGCAAGCAGGGCAAAGTCGTTTTCAATTACAATGTGGCAAGGTATGATTTTCCTGGGCACCAACTGAATAGTATAGATATCTACAGCAAACAGGAGCTGATCAACAGGGTTCGGTTCTCCTACGGTTACTTCCAGACTGCCAATCCGGTCTATCAGTATGACTATAGGCTTAAACTGGACAGCCTTTTTGTAGGGCTGTCCTCAGATCAGAAATACACTTTCGGTTACAATAGCAGTGTAGCACTTCCTGCTACAAACTCCACGGCACAGGATTATTGGGGCTATTATAACGGTATTGTATCCGATTATCTCCCAAAGATCAAACCGCCATCCCTGCCGGGAATAAACACAAATGATTATGTCGGCGGTTCAGATAGAAGTGTCAATACATCCCTTATCCAGGCAGGAATGCTTAAAGAGGTTGTTTATCCTACAGGAGGAAAGACGGTGTTCACTTTTGAGCCGAATTACTATACAGGGATAACGAACCAGACAACCACTGGTACTTTTGCGCAGCTAAAAGTGATAGGGAATTCCAAGCAGGTACCTGTTATCGATACGGTCGATTTTGTATTGAACAGGAGTATAGCACCCAATACCGGATATCTGAAGATCTATTTTTCTCCACTGCAACAGCCCAGTCCTTACCATGATCCGCCCGATATGCAGGTCGTCAAACTTATCGATCTTACGATGAACCAAACTGTGCTGCACGTCAAGCGAACAAAAACCTATACGCAGCCAGAAACCGTTAATGGGCAGATCTTTTTGACCAATGGGCATACCTACCGTTTGATCACCACCGTAATAGATGCCGCTACGGCTTCCCTTCCGGATGCTTCTTACGTACAGGCTTATGTTGTCGGCGACTATACCGCACAAGTGAGCCAGAAGTTATATGTCGACGGTCTGCGGATCAAGGAGCTCTCGAATTACGATCGTCAGAACACATTGGTTAATAAGGATGGATTTGAATATGGATCTGGTACAGTACTTCGGGACCTGAGGGAGGTAGATAACAATGTGTTCTACGAAAAATGGAAGATTACTTGGGAGTGTTCTTCATTGTCTGACTGCCAGTGTTTCTATGACCGTAATTATGCCGTTTATGTCGGACAGCCGAATATATTGGGGCCGAACCTCTCAGGAAGACATATTTATTACGAATATGTAGAGAAGGTACAATATAATGGAGCGAATATACGATTGGGCAAGACGGGATATTCCAGAGCTATAAACCGTAGCGTTCCCTATCGCTATTATTATCCGAACGGACCTTATGAGGCGGAGTTTGTTAATAATATTTCCATAATTGGTAGCTTACCTTCTGAAACTTATTTCAGGTGGGATGCGACGGGGAACAGGTTTATCAGGCAGCGCGCTGTACAACGCGAGTATTCTTTCCGTAATAATACCTTTGAGATGATAAAGTATTACAGGAAGGAAATATATGAACGCGCCTATTGCGCAATGGCTGTTCTGGCCGCCAATAGTAATTTATTTAGCCTTTCGTTGTTTAAAATCTCGCTTCCCCAGTATTGGTTAACAAGGGAAATTATTACGGATTACGATGTTTCAGGGGAAAACATCCTGCTTAGTTCTTCAACAGAAATGGAGTACGGATCGCTTTATGGTGAGCTGAAAAAGAAGACAGCCTACGGGAGTGACGGGAAAAAAGTGGAGAATTACTTCGTTTATCCCTACGACTATAGTTCAAATACGACCTGGCTGACCAAGCTTCTGGAGAAAAATATCATCGGAAATCCCATAGAAAGTATCCAGGTCAGGGAAGACAATTCGATCAAGCGTATCGTAAGTGGACGGTATACCTCTTTTGATAATTCCGGTCGATTGAATGCCGTATACGGTCTTAACTTTAGTACGGGAGAACTGAATGCAAGTGAATTTAAGCTGAGCAATCGAAGCCTGGGACTTCTTCCACCAAATGGTACTACCGGAAGTTTCCAGCCGGATACGCGCTATGAGAAAAGAGTAGAGTGTATTTCGTACGATTCCTACAACAATGTGCAGGAAATACGTGAGAATGAAACGCTCACTACGACCTATATCTGGGGCTACAAAGGTCAGTATCCAGTTATAAAAATTGAAAATGCGACGTATGCAGAGGCAGTTGCGGCATTGGGTGGCACGGGGAGTGCCACAGCTGCGATGACTGCGTTAAATGCGGATAACGTGAGTGATGCCGTGATAAACGGTTATGCGCAGACGATCCGCCTGAACCTGAAGAAATCGCAGGTGAGCAGTTATACCTATAAACCTTTGGTAGGCATGACGAGCATGACGGATGCACGTGGGATCAGGGAAACCTATGAATACGACGGCTTCCAGCGTCTGAAGAGTGTCCTGGACTTTGATAGCAATATTTTGAGAAACTACCGGTATAATTATAAACCATAAACATCCAGATCGTGAACAAGTCGATTTTTAATTTCATTTTAATATATTTCAGCTGTCTCTATCTGGGTTTATTCGCCCAGAGCGATACGTTGAATGCGCATCTTTCGGGGGCAATGATGCTCCGTTCGGTCGAGTCGGATTTTGAGTCATCCGGAGCTTTGATGGCGGCAAACATTGCTGCCACTTCATCTCCTTCCATTAACTACGGGGGATCCCGTGTAATTGGAGTAAATCAACAGATAGATTGGTCTCCGGTTAACAGTGGCGGTGCCGCTGAATTTGGCGTAACTGTCGATCAGACGATTACCGGTTATTACAATCCCCTCAGTACGGTCTGTGCGTCCAACGGTACCCTTTATATCGCCAATACGGGGTATCATAGCATTCTTCAGCGTACCTCTGCAGGTGTACAGACAGTTCTTGCAGGCGGAAACAGCACGAGCTCAGGTTACGTCAACGGTACAGGTACGGTAGCGCGGTTTAAACACCCCAGTTTCATCACTATCGATGGATCGGGAAACATTTTTGTTGCAGACCAGCAGAACCACCGTATCCGTAAGATAACCCCTGCCGGGGTTGTGACAACCTTTGCTGGAAGCGGTTCCATAGGTTCTGCCAATGGGACAGGTACAGCGGCATCGTTCAACTACCCGATGGGGCTGGCGTTCGGTCCTGATGGTAACCTATATGTTGCCGATGCCTATAATAATAAGATCCGCAGGATCACACCGGCTGGAGTAGTAAGTGATTACGCTGGCAGCGGTGTTCAGGGGATGCTTGACGGAACAGTGCTTACGGCGCGGTTTTATCAACCCAAGGCGATTCGTTTCGATGATAACGGAGATCTATATGTTGCTGATAGGCTGAACAACAGCCTGCGTAAGGTCAGCGGAGGGAATGTGAGCACCGTTGCAGGTAGCAGTACAACAGGCTTTCTGGACGGTCAGGGTACAAGTGCGCGGTTCAATGGGTTCAGTGACTTCGTGGTAAAGCGTGGAAATCTCTACAGTGTAGATATGCTGAACAATGCGATACGTTATATCTCGCCGACCGGCAATGTGTTGACAATAACGACAAGTGGTCAGATCACGAATCCCTATAGTATCTCAGAAGGTCCTGACGGTGGTTTTTATATTGCTGAGAACACATCTAACCGTATAAAAAAAGTGAATGTGCTACGCGCATACAGTATAAGCCCCGCTCTCCCTTCAGGACTGCTTTTCGATGAAAGTACAGGCCGGATCACGGGCAAGGTGAGCACGACGCTTGCCCAGCAGAGCTATACGGTAACGGCACGCAACAGCGGCGGAACATCAACGGCAACGGTCACTTTCACCATATCTAACGATGGGGTATTGAACCTGAGTGCGGGGCAGAACTATATTGTTACCCGTACGCCTCGCAATCCGGGATATCTTACCGCGGGTTCCTTGGAGGGTAAACCTGTTGAAGATGTGAACGTCGATATCCAATATTTTGATGGCCTGGGACGTCCCTCGCAGACTGTGCAATGGCAGGGCGGTGCTAACGGTAAGAAAGATAGAGTCCAGTATATAGAATATGACGGCTTCGGAAGGGAATCTATCAAATACCTTCCGTATGCCGAGCAGACAGGCAATGATGGTAGCTATAAGACCTCTGCCAAGGCGAACCAGACGAATTATTACAAAAGCACGGGCTGGGACAGCCATGTGAAGAAAACGGATTATCCGTATTCTGTTACTGTTTTTGAGAACAGTCCGTTGAACCGTGTACTGGAGCAGGGAGCTCCGGGAGCGGCCTGGCAGCCTGTCAGCAACCGAGGGAGCGCTAGCACGACAGGGCGCACAGTTGTTTCTGATTACGGTACGAATAAGTCCGATGAGGTAAAGCTCTGGACGGTGGAGACAGGTGGAGCCACTTCAGGAAGCTATGCCGCGGGTAAATTATATAAAACTGTTATAAAGGACGAGAACTGGGTTAACAGCAGTACAGATCCTGCTAATCCGACCCGTACAGGTACTGTAGAGGAATTTAAGGATTTTGAAGACCGTGTGGTTCTTAAGCGCATTTGGGAAAGCGATAGCAAAGCACTGAACACGTATTATGTATATGATGATTTCGGGGACCTGCGTTATGTGGTTCCGCCTGGATATACAGCTACAACAGTCACAGATAATAATGCGGATTTCAATGAATTGGTGTATGCCTACCGTTACGACGGCAGGCGTCGGTTGGTGGAGAAGAAGATTCCCGGTAAAGGCTGGGAGTATATTGTTTACAATAAGAACGACCAGCCCGTTCTGACGCAGGATGCCGTTCAGCGCGAGAAAACGACGAAAGAGTGGAGCTATACGAAATATGATGCCTTTGGCAAGATTACTGAAAGTGGTATTTTCCGTAGCGCGCTGCTCCGCGATTCGCTGCAGAAGGTATTGAATGCCGAGCAGGCCAGCTCGAATACGGCATTATGGGAGACACGGGCCTCGAACGGTACGGCATACGATAACAAAAGTTATCCGCGGAGCACTGCCGACAGAACAGTTTACCTGACCAATTACTACGACGATTACGGTTTCAAGGCCTCTACCGTTCTAGCTGCTACATCAGGACTGGACAGTACATCTATGCTCAAAGGGCTATTGACGGGAACCAATGTAAGCAAGGACGACGGAACATCTCCACTGCTCTCAGTTAATTATTACGACAAACGCGGACGTTTGATCGAATCTGTATCGGATAACCATCTAGGCGGAGTAGATCGTATTACCAATACCTATAATTTTTCGGGACAGCTTTGGACAAGCAAGCACCAGCACCGTATCAGTGGCTCTGCTTCCGTTACGACCGTTCTGACGACCAATGAATATGATCATATTGGTAGGTTGGCACAGACGAAGAAGAAGGTGGACAGTCAAGCGGAAGTGATCCAGAGCCGGCTTGTCTACAATGAGATCGGTCAGCTCAAGACGAAGGGTATTCACAGCGAAAACAGCGGAACCAGTTTTCTGACGACGGTAAGTTACGGTTATAACGAACGGGGCTGGGCGACGAATATCTCTGCCCCTCAGTTCACCGAATTGCTGAACTACAATGTCAATACAGCTGGAACGCAGCTTACCGCAGCACAATATAACGGTAATATCGCACAGCAGCTCTGGGGGCATGCAGCAACGACAAGCAGTACGTTCAATTACAGCTATGACAAGCTTAACCGTCTAACGAACGGTACAAGCTCGGGTACGACAGTGATGATCGAGGCATTGACCTACGATGATATGGGTAATATCAAGACACTGGCCCGTAATACTGGGAACACGACGACAACAACCTCGACGACCTATACGTATAACAATAGCGGCAAGAGTAACCGCTTGGCAAGCTTGTCGGGTAACACGAATACCTATACATACGATGTGAACGGCAATGCGACGAAAGACCGCCTTGCGACTACGTTTACCCACAATCACTTGAACCTGCCGAAGACAGCAAGCAAAACGGGTACAAGCGTAGCGTATCTCTACGATGCGACAGGAACAAAACTGCGTAAGACAGCGACGGTAGGTACAACGGTAACGCAACGTGACTATATCGGTGGAATCGAATACAGTAAGACGGGGACGGGAAACAGTACAATCGATATGATCTTGACGGAAGAAGGTTATCTGCAGAACAGCAGCGGTACGTATAGCTACCATTATAACCTGAAAGATCACCTGGGTAATGTACGTACAGTTATCAAACGAGGAACAGCTTCGGCTACCACGATGGATATCGTACAGCAGCAGGATTATTATCCATTTGGTAAGACAAGATCTATTGTAACAGGCGGAAATAATAAGTATCTTTATAACGGCAAGGAAGTTCAGACGGAACTTGGCGACCAGCTGGATTACGGGGCTAGGTTTTATGATGCAGAAATTGGACGGTGGAATGTGGTGGATCCGCTGGCGGATCTGTATGAGAATTTGTCTGGATATAACTATGGAATAAATAATCCCCTACTAATGATAGATCCAACTGGAATGGCTGCGGATACTGTCTATGTAGGGCAAACTATAGCACCAGTTGAGGTATTAGGAACTAAAAAGACTGATATTCAGTTTGTCGATAAGCGAGATATTGATATGTATAAAAACATTCATCAAAAGATCATTGGATTAGAACCTAAGGGAATGGTTGTTAACAGCAATCTTGATGCTGTGAAACATTATTATAGTGGATCAGGTGAATCTGTTGCTATTGGACGGAATTCTCTCATGAAAATTTTATCTTCACCTAAGTTTATTCAATTACATAAAGCTGTTTCTAAAGGACTTTATAAATCAAGGGAAAGTATAAATGCAACTCAATATGAGTTTCATATTGGTCGAACTACGATTCATATTTTTGCAGATCCTTTCAAACAAGAGGTCACTTACACGTTGTTTGAAAGCGATGGCTTTTGGGATCCTGATTTTATAGATGAAAAAGTTAACAATAAACTGTTTATATCGCCTAGTATGGTTCCCGATGGGAAGGGGCCAAACTTAGAAGCTTTTGGTGTGCCTTATGACTACAAACCAACCGTTGTGACTATTCCTTTTTATTAGATTTAATTTGGTATGAATAAATTTTTTCAAATGTTTTTTACTTTGTTTTTTTTGGCTATTACTGTATTAATATTAATTCTTGCATCAGATGATATATATTATTTTTTCAAAAATGATAAATTTCAAAATGAGTATAATTTACCGTATGGGCTGAAATTTGATTACTGGGGATACGACATATCTTCCGATAATTATGGTCTTGTCGTTGTGGATAGTACTGATGCTTTAGTATTATATTCAGGGAAATCTATTCTAGGAGGAGGTCGTATACAGAAAATTTACGAATACTTCTATAGTGATAATTTTTTGGTGTTTAAGATTTCAACAGATAAAGCTAGACAACAATTTGTAAGTATTGATGAAAATCTTCGCGTTAGGGAAATCGACGTACGACAGATTACTAACTTACAATACTCGTCAATTAAAATCTTTGACGGAAACGACGAATTAATTAACTGGGTCAAATTTAATATCGGATATCGTGTGAATTTTGCTGTTCTAATTACAGGATTAGGGATTTTGTTGGGAATAAATGCATTGCTCATTCAAAGGTTTGTCAAAGGTCTGAAACTAAAGAATGGTACTTTGTAACTAAAATACTCTTAATTTGTTTTTACTGATGATAATCAGTGCACCATCATGACTAAATGATGCAGATACTTTATCTGTTTTTTATCTGGAATGGAAAAAAAAGTTATTAATGAGAGGTTCAAATCTATAAAGATAGATTATAATCCGCTTAAAAATAGAAAGTATGTGGGCACAATAAATAAAGTGGGAATGGGGGAAGAAGGGTACCAATTGGTTCCTTAATAGAGAAAATAAGCCTTAACACCGCCTAATCTAATGACGATTTGGCGGTGCTGTTTATGTGTCCCATGTCTCTGAGTTCAATGGTAGCGTACATAAGGGGATAATATTGTTCAGCCCGTATTAAATGGCTAAACCGAATAATATCAAAAGGACATTGAACGTAATAAGTAGCATCTCATCTAAGAATCCAACTTATGGAGCACAAGTACAAAGAGGATATGAACTTTTTTATTTTATATGTTATTTTGTCCGGAGCATAAAATTGGTTGCTACTTAACATCGAAAGGTTTTAAAAACAGGGTGAGAAAGTTGGAAAAATTGATTAGCCGTGATATGAGAAATATAGATAGTTTTGTTAAAAGATGGCACGAGATGCATAGGCCGGCGATTACTGATTGGGAAGGGAATCGAATTGGACGAATTTTAAGATAGAAGGGGAGATTTCTGCTATAAAGAGTATGTATGATAAATGGCTTTTCACCATTTGCATACAGGTTCCGTGGAGATACTTTATCTGTTTTTTATCTGGAATGGAAAAAAATAGTTATTAAGGAGAGGTTCAAGTCTATAAAGATAGATTATAATCCGCTTAAAAATAGAAAGTATGTGGGCATAATAAATAAAGTGGGAATGGGGGAAGAAGGGTACCAGTTGATTCCTTAACAGAGAAAATAAGCCTTAACACCGCCTGATCTGATGACGATTTGGCGGTGTTGTTTATGTGTCCTATGTCTCTGAGTTCAATGGTAGCGTACACAATGGGATATATTGTTCAGCCCATATAAAATGGCTAAACCGAATAATATCAAAAGGACATTGAACGTAATAAGTAGCATCTCATCTAAGAATCCAACTTATGGAGCACAAGTACAAAGAGGATATGAACTTTTGAAATCAATTTGTTAATTAATTATGGCGAGGATCAAAGTCGGAGATATTTTTGAAATAGATACTCCTAAAGGAAAAGCATATTTGCACTATATACATAAAGACCCGGTTACAGTAGCACTGGTTCGGGTTTTACAGGGATTACATTCGGAAAGGCCTGCCAACTTTGAGGAGTTGGCGGAGCAAAAGGAACGCTATTTAATTTCTTTTCCTTTAGGGCCAGCGGCTAGTCGAAAGATTGTTGAACGTGTTGGGTTTTATAGTGCTTCAGAATTTAGTAAGCCTAAGTTTATGCGTCAACAACATAATGTGAGGGGTGAATTTCTGGGGTGGCATATTGTAGATACAGACACTTTGCACAGACAGTTGGTAAAAACGCTTACGGTAGAACAGAAGGAGTTGTCCCCTTAGGGAGTTTGGAACGATACCCTTTTGATTGAAAAATTGATCGAAGACTGGAGTTTAGAAAAGTGGGGTTAGCTGGCTTAATCGGTATTATATTTTAGTATGACCTGTGGTAGATAAG
Source organism: Sphingobacterium sp. LRF_L2 (assembly GCF_965644235.1). Taxonomy (NCBI): domain Bacteria; kingdom Pseudomonadati; phylum Bacteroidota; class Sphingobacteriia; order Sphingobacteriales; family Sphingobacteriaceae; genus Sphingobacterium; species Sphingobacterium sp. LRF_L2. The sequence goes on from NZ_CBFFRI010000014.1 coordinate 11,967, forward strand.
TTATGGGGTATTATAAAAGGCCTAAATCGAAGAGCTTGCGACCAACGGAGCTAAATTAGGACCAGATTATTTAAAGTTACTGGGCCAAACACACCAGAAGGCTTTACATTCAGCAATTGATGATGTGTTGTCACGTGGACCGCTTCAATTCAACACGCCGTATTTTTCGGGTGGAAACAAAATAATTTTTGGCGCACCAAGAACAGCAGGTGAATTACCAGCAGTAAAACATTTTAGTTATGGACAATAATAAGGTTATAAAAATAGGATTTAAAGAAGCAAATACGCATATTCATTCAGATTTGGAGATTTATGATTCTACAAATAGAATTCCGTTTTCTCTTAAAATTGATTATCCGGTAAATAGGCCTACTTCTATTTACTGTGAAATTTCTGAAGGGGAAAATTTTATTGAGTTGTGGTTTGATAAGGGAACGAAAAAATTATACGAAATTACAATAGTGTCTATTCAAGAGGATACTGTCCAATTGAGGGGCTATGACTATAATATTGAAGGCAAGTATTATGAATGTTTTATTGAAAATGATTGTGGGTTAGAAATTTCAAAGCCTGTTCAGACTTTACGTTCCGAAAAAACATTGAGTTTTTCTTGGGGAGAACTACCTTCGGAAAAATATTTGATTGCTAAAAACTGTATATTAGGAACAGACGCTAATAAGAATTTATGTTCTATCATTTTAGTTAATTTAAGTAGTGAAGTGATTTATCAGATATTAGGATTTTGATAAAATTATTAGAGCTACTAAGGGAAGACTTTCTAATGCGAAGTTGGTTCAAAAGGTTGCGACAAAAGCTGAGGCAGCAATTTGAGGTATAGGAAGGTTTACAGGAACAGAAAAGCATAATTATCCTACAATTCTGTTAGAACGTTATCAAAGCATATTTGGTAGTAGAGGACTATAATTTAAGGTGTAATGAAAAGGCAAAGGATAACAGAAGGATCAATCTTAGAGATAAATATTGAAAATGATTATTATGTTTATGCTCAAATATTGGTAAAAGGGCTCGGGTACGCTTTTTTCGATCATAGATCTAAGGAGCGTGTGACGGACTTAAATGAATTCTTACCATGTGTTTGTTGATCTCGAATCCGCTAAGCAATTTATAAACAGAGCATCGTTAGTAAATGCTATTAAGGGTTTCCTATGGAGTGGATGTTTCAGGGAATGCAGATCCTTCTACAAGAATCATAAGGACGGGTACAAACCAGAGTTTGTATTATAATAGTAATGGCGTTACCAATTATAAGAGATTGGGCAGAAAAGACTCTCCTTTCTTATATTGATAAATTGATTTAATATGAACAGAATCGTAATATTTTTATTCATCATAGGATTCATTTTTTCTTCGGATTACACATATGGGCAGTCCGAAATTATGGATAAAGTTTCTTCTGAAATATCTAGGACTCAATTAAAAAGTAAAATAAGAAAAAGAGGTAAAGATTTTTATGCGAATATTAGGAAACAGCTTATCGATCGGGATAGCCTAAATTTTTTGTCCTTATGCGATACTGCTTTTTTTCTTGAGACCTATGAGTATGAAACCGGAATTTCATATGGCATGATATGGAATGAACAGAAGTCTATTGCATATGAATATTTAAAGAACAAATTCGATTTTGAAAATCCACCGGCTTTCAATAAGGAAACAATCGGATTGGTGAAGAAATGGGACGTTGCAACTATACGGAAATATGAAACGGAGAAATCGAATCTAACAAGTCCATTCATGATCTTTGCTTCAAGGGCTATTATTAAGAACGGTAAAGTAATCAGTGTCGACTGTATTGAATTTGAAGAGTTCTATTTGCGCTAATGTTGTATGTGAATGCACACCGCCCAATCTTACATAGGATGGGGCTTTGTTTATTTATACGCTAAATGCCCTAGTAACCTTTGCATTCCTGATATAGTGGAGTTGCTACCTTTTGTTCGAGACACATTTAAAGAACTAGGTGTGGCAGGATTATTATCCTTTCGGGACAACCTTACAGTCTGCTGGAATTGCTTCCCGATATGGATATCAAGGTGAATATGCCGAAAAAGATAATGAAACTGGTTGGAATAATTTCTATCTTCGGAACTACGATCCTGCGATAGGACGTTGGTTGAGTACGGCTCCATATGGGCAATACTATTCACCGTATGTCGGTATGGGAAACAATCCTATTACAGGATTTGATCCCGACGGGGGATGGAGTGCAAATGGCAATGCCGATCCAATAATGCTTGATAATGTAAATGTATGGGGTAGGCAAAATCTGTCCCTCTGGAATAGGATGTTAAATTCCCTTTCTTCAAGCTTTACATTGCCCGATCATCCGTATTTTCACGGTTCTGCAAGTGGAGCATATCGTCCTTGGCAAGGACCACAGACCGCGGAAGAGTGGATGAGAACTGGTGACATACTTAGTATGACCAATATACCAGGACTGGCACAAGTTGGAGACTTTATGTCTTTGGGGGAGCGATCGGCACTGGGGACGCAAAGGAAATTGCATTTGCATTAACAGGATTTTTACCAGGTGGTACTGAAATTAAAGTCTCAAAAAACCTATACGCGGCTAAGAGCATTGTAAAGGTAGATCAGTACGCATTAAGGGCGAAAGAAAGTGGATTTTATCCAATCATGAAAAGAGGCTTCAAGGAAGCACAAGGACTTGTTTGGTTAGATAAGGATGATGTCTGGAAATTTGGAACTTCTAAAGACCTTGAAAAGCGGTACACACAAAAATATAAAAACAGTATAGGTGAGCACGGTGTATATATAGATTCGGAGTTTAGTGGTAATTTAAGTAATGCCCTCAGTGTAGAAAGCATGAAGATATTGAATTTTAAAGTGCAAACAGGATATCTTACGCCAGGTAATAAAATAGTAAAATAATGAGAATAAAGACTGATTTTGATCTTTTTATAACATCAGACGCTTGGTGGGAATCTAAAATGAGTAAGGTATTGGGAGCTCTGACAGATACCGGCTTTAGGGCGTATTTTTATGAGCAAAATTACGGCACATCCTTGACGAAAATTATGATTGATTTGGTTTGTCTGGATCCGGAATACAACAAGAAGCAAAAGGCTAGATTTAGTAAAAATGATAAAGAATTAAGTATTGATCTAGTATTTGATTTAGCCCTTTTTATGAGGATTACACAGGAAGAACGCAACAGGATAGTGTTGGAGAAACTGATAGCGGAGGTTCCTGCAATCATTGCGAAATATAAGTTTGAAGATTTTGATCTGCCAACGTTCGAGAAGGATTTTAAAAAATGGATGTCGAAAATCTTGTGATGATCGATGTCGATTTATAGTATCCAGGGAGATATTGAATTACTTCCCTAGATACTATAAATAGTAGTGTTTAATTGCCGCCAAATGCTGCCCATAGTTTTGGATAAAGTTTTGGAAGATCTTCTTCATTCCAGTCTTCACCTTTGGTGTTGCCATCACTATCATAGTCTAAGCCATCCTCAACGGCGATATCTCTAGGATCTTCGAAATCTTCTTCATCGCTTATTTCTTCTACAGCCGTCGTCGCTACATATAATAAACTTTCAAAATCAGGTAGTTCCGAAGGGATGACGTAATCAATAAGATCGTCGGGATTAGCTAATATTTTATAAAATATAGCTTTTCCTTTGCCGATAAGCCAGCAACGGAAATAGAGATAACTATCGTCAGAAACATAGCCATCGATGATCTTAGCCAAAGCCATTACCCTGTAATCGTCAGCTTCGGCAATTCGTTTTCGGAGTTCTTTTTCAAAATTGTTAATATCATCAATTGAAAGCTGGGTAAGTTGTGCAACTATTTGATCCGCATGCTCATCTTGAGTTGATGATTTTGTCTCTTCGATTATTTTCCAGAATAGTTCTTCAGTCATTGTTATTTCATTTGTATTAGCGTAAATTTAATTTAAATTTTGATTCATATGATGTTTTTAAAATAATAAATTAGCTTATATATTAAATTGGATGGTAGACTACTTATATCAGCACATAACGGGAATGATTTAATTGTGAATAAAATTTTCACAATAGGAAATTCTGTTGATACAGAATTGAAACGTTATTTTGTGCTTTTGAACGATTAGACATTACGGTTTCAAGGCCTCTACCGTTCTAGCTGCTACATCAGGACTGGACAGTACATCTATGCTCAAAGGGCTATTGACGGGAACCAATGTAAGCAAGGACGACGGAACATCTCCACTGCTCTCAGTTAATTATTACGACAAACGCGGACGTTTGGTCGAATCTGTATCGGATAACCATCTAGGCGGAGTAGATCGTATTACCAATACCTATAATTTTTCGGGACAGCTTTGGACAAGCAAGCACCAGCACCGTATCAGTGGCTCTGCTTCCGTTACGACCGTTCTGACGACCAATGAATATGACCATGTTGGCAGGTTGGTACAGACGAAGAAGAAGGTGGACAGTCAAGCGGAAGTGATCCAGAGCCGTTTGGCCTACAACGAGATCGGTCAGCTCAAAACCAAGGGTATCCATGGTGAGAACAGCGGAACGAACTTCCTGACCACGGTAAGTTACGGCTATAACGAACGGGGCTGGGCAACGAATATCTCTGCTCCCCAGTTTACCGAACTGCTGAACTATAATGTCAATACAGCTGGAGTGCAACTTACCGCAGCACAATATAACGGTAATATCGCCCAACAGCTCTGGGGGCATGCAGCAACGACCAGCAGTACGTTCAATTACAGTTACGATAAGCTGAACCGCCTGATGAACGGTACAAGCTCCGGCACGACGGTTATGATCGAGGCATTGACCTACGATGATATGGGCAATATCAGGACGCTTGCCCGCAACACGGGGAACACGACGACAACGACTTCGACGACCTATACGTATAACAATAGCGGCAAGAGTAACCGTTTGGCCAGCTTATCGGGTAACACGAATACCTATACATACGATGTGAACGGCAATGCGACGAAAGACCGCCTTGCGACTACCTTTACCTACAATTACCTGAACCTGCCGAAGACGGCAAGCAAAACGGGTACAAGCGTAGCGTATCTCTACGATGCGACAGGAACAAAACTGCGTAAGACAGCGACGGTAGGTACAACGGTAACGCAACGTGACTATATTGGTGGAATCGAATACAGTAAGACGGGTACAGGAAGCAGTACGATTGATATGATCCTGACGGAGGAAGGATACCTACAGAACAGCAGCGGAACGTATAGCTACCATTACAACCTGAAAGATCATCTGGGTAATGTGCGGTCAGTTATCAAACGAGGAACAGCGTCGGCTACCACGGTGGATATCGTACAGCAGCAGGACTATTACCCGTTTGGAAAGACAAGGGCTCTTGTAACGGGTGGAAATAATAAGTATCTTTATAACGGTAAAGAGGTTCAGACGGAACTTGGTGACCAGCTGGATTACGGGGCAAGGTTCTACGACCCTGAGATAGGACGGTGGAATGTCGTGGATCCCCTGGCGGAGAAGATGCGTAGGCATTCACCGTACAACTATGCTTTCGATAATCCGATTAGATTTATTGATACAGATGGACGACAGCCAGAAGATCCTTGGTATAAAAGAGCTTGGAATTCAGTTAAGTCTGTTGCTGCATCTGCATCTGTAACCCTAGTGAAGTCGGAAAGTGTTAGAGAGGAGTATAAAAATAATGTCTCTAAATTGGATGCTGGAGATTCGAAAGGAAGAACACAAGCCAAAATTGAAGCAAGAGCAAAGACTCCTGCGGTTATGAAGGCAGTCGCAGAAAACATGCGACCGATAAGTGGTGAAGCGACTCGAGCTGGAGGTACGGCGAGTAAAACAAATGCAGGAGTGAATAAATTGGTTTCTAACTTAGGCAGTGTTGGTAAGGCATCAGGTGTTTTAGCTGTAGGGATGGCTGTTACTAACGTAACGTTAGCAGACGATAAACCTAAAGCAGCTACTCACGAGGTTGGAGCTTTAGCTGGAGCTGTTATGGGGGGAGAGGCTGGTGCCAAAATAGGGGCTGGTGTTGGCGCGCTTTTTGGTGGCGGAGGAGCGGTTCCTGGTGCAATAATTGGAGGAGTAGTGGGTGCGATTGGAGGAGGGCTTGTTGGGGGAGGAGTTGCAGATGAGCTTTATGATAAAATTCAAGAGGTTATAAAAAAATAGCTGTAATATTTGATTATGTTTAGGAAAAAAAACAATCCCTTTTATGAGAAATTAAAAGCGATAAATAAAAGAAAACCTTTTCTTGATAAGGTTAAGAGAGCTTTTTATTTAGGTGGTTTTAAGTATACATCTGATGGGTTTGAAATAATAAAAAATGCTATTTATCAATGCGAATTAAACTCAATTCTGTCTGAACAAAACTATGATGCAAGAGAAGATAATATTGAGCTCTATTTAATTGAAAGTGATTTGGAAGAAGTCAATCTAATTGTGATATTTGATCCTTATGAGCTTTATGTTGGAGAAGATTTAATAGGAATAATACCATGTGATAAGATAATTTTAAGCAAATTAAATAACATAGAGCAAATATTTCCTTTATCTTAGCGAATACTCCTTTAAATTTTAAGCTACGTTTAATTTTTTTATTTGAGCCTTTTTATATAGGGCTTTCTGCTTGGCTAATAATGGTCAATTCGATCTTTACTGGCCTAAACTTCGGAGGCTATATTTGCTGCAACAGATGAACATACCAACCGTAAAATACCGCTTGCAGAAACCAATCAACTGCTATCTTTGGGTAGGTAAAGTTCTTTGAGAAAGGCGGTTTGCAGCTACCACAGAATCGGGCAGACTACGAAAAAGTCGTGGTAACCAATACGATTACGGGGCAAGATTTTATGACCCGGAGATAGGAAGGTGGAACGTGGTGGATCCGCTGGCGGAGCAGATGTGTCGCTATTCGCCATACAACTATGCTTTCAATAATCCGATAGCCTTTATTGATCCAGATGGAATGGCTGCCGAATATAATTGGAGTACAGGGAAATATATGGATAATGGTCGTGAGGTTGACTTTGCTGATGCCATGGCCAGTCACGGGATGAATGCTGATGGTAGTGAAATGGAGTTTCAACAGGATCCTCTAGATAAGAATAAGAAAGGTAGTGATTTAGATAATTGGGGAGCTAATTTTAAAACTGCTACGGGACTATTTGTTCAATGGGCTTCGGGAGGATTGGGAATGTCTACATATAATTCTTATGAGAACGATAGAGTAGCTAATGCTTTTAAAAATGCTTCAAAAATTCAAGAAGCTAGGGAATTTTTCTATAATAAATACAAGGGGAAAAACCTTGACGGTGCTAGTGTAACAAACTTTAGAGGTGGCTTCGGTATCAAGGAGTTTTTTAAGGCAGGCATTGACCCTATTGAACAATTTGTTGGTAGCTATACCGTAGATGTCTATTATCGAAAAAAGGGCGATAGCGAATACCTAGAATTTCATATTAAAAATAATACAAGTATGACTTCATTTTTTTATCACGCATCACCTTCTTATGATTCGGGAGGGCCGATGAGTAATGCAAGGCAAACCTTTAAATTTACAGAAAACATTGAACGTGAGAAATTATAAATTGTTGATTGGTATATTTGTAATGCTTTTGCTAAAAACTGGTTGCAGATTTCAACGTGAGATCGAGATTTTTCCTTATTATTTTGTTATTCAGGTTGATGATGTGAACGACAAAGATTTGTGTTACAAATTGTACGATGGAAACTATTTAGGGCTGTTAGATGGAGGATTATTAAATCTTTACCAAAGAGGAGATACGCTCGTCGCTGTGAAGGCTATAAAAAAGAAAACACGTTTATATAAGGAATACTACATTATACCAATGTATAACGATGATACTTTTGATCCCAGCATGGGTATAAACGGGCCTTTAAGTAAAACAGATTTAAATAAAGAATTAAGTAAGAAAGGCATTGAGATTAGTCAATTTGTAGAAGTAGATATTGAATAAACAACTAAGATTTACGATAACCATTGCGATTGGTGAGGAAACGGATGCTTCTATTGAGGTTGAAAAGGATATTTTAAATAAAAAAGACGAGGGTACTGCATCTGACGGCTACAAATATGATTTTTATAAAATTAATGATGACTTGAAAGCGACAGAATTATTTGAATTTGTTGCCCAACATTCAAAGGTTGAATGGTCACAAGTTAAATTTGGAGCGAAATCTAATTATCTTGCAACATCGCATAAATCACATAAAGAGTCTGGCGGAAGTAATTTAATACGTAGTTTATTAATCAATAAAGTTCCAGTGCGTGAACATATTCATAGTCACCCGAATTCAAATAATGGACCAAGTGGTTTTGGAGCATATCTGACAGGCGATAGGGCCTTAGCAAATTGCATAAATGAATATTCACCTAGTACCAAATTAAAAGTTTATACTCCAAGGAATCGGAGCTATGTGAGATATGATCATACGAAAATTTATAAACCTTAGTAGATATTTATGAAATTACTATATTTTTTATTGTTTTTTACTTGTCAGGATTCTGCAAGATTAAATGAGTTAAAGACTATAAATAGTGAAATTACCAATATGGTAATACGGCCGGTATTTGAAAGTGTACAGTCTTATTCTAAGGCTGACAGTGACGTGTTAATTTTAAATATCATCCAGCATGGAGAGAACATAGAAGTAAGAATATCCATGTTCGATAAAGCTGATTTTGGATCGTGTTTTAAAGGCAGGGATGACAAAGTTTTTGGCTTTACAAAATATCAAAATATTCCAGTGATAGTTTTTGGTAATGCTGCAAAAGAAATTTATAGAGTTACGGAAAATAGTGAAATATTTACATTCCTTAATGTGTCAAAAACTAATGTAAAATCGATAGAAAAAAATGATATTCCTGCACCTCCTGTTTCTTTTGAACCGATGGTTTGGGTTTATTCTTTTGATAATGTTGATGGTTTTAGATTAAAAGAAGCTGATCTAGCACTACCAATATTTTTGGAGGATAATTAATCTTCAGATAATTATAATTTTCAATATGTTGTCAGCTATCTTACCCAGCTAAACAGTGATGTAAATTATACGTTTTTTAAGAATGTGGAATCATTCAACAGAAGACATAAATTTCTTACCGATCTTCTTAGCAGCTTTTTTTACTGAGGATTGGTTCTCTTTTTCCATAATCTGAAGCAGCTCGTTACGATAGTTGAGTTCGTCCAGTAGAGAAATGACCGTTAATTTTTCCTGTTTTGTATTCGCGAGATCATTCTCCAGAATGTTTTCAAGAAACTGAATAGTCAGGTCGTTTATCTCTTCTTTATTCTTGATGGTCTTTCCACGTTTATAATCAGATTTGATAGATCCAAACATGAATACACTTGCCAAGCTTTTAAATATGTCCTCTACATTTTTAAAGTTTGTGTTTTCCTTATATTCTTTTACCAGATCCATTTTAGACTTCCTCCAAAGTAATTGTTATCTTTTTATTTTCGCCTGATATATCTAAAACCCTAAATTTTGAACCAGGTTTAAATAAAATTTCCTTTTCGTTCTGACCGCTATATATCCCAAATTTAGCAATTTTTTCAATATCTTTCCCATGCTTCGATAAAATGATGAACAACGGACTTTGACAGAATGCCAATGCAATGGATTTAGATTTGCTGCATGATAGGAAACTTGGCTCTGTTATCGTTGTACCCCTTTGATTAGCTTCGTAATACTTGCGTATTTCTGTTTCACTCAATTTAGCCGCTCTGTAGCACAGTCGTTTATAATTGGGGATTTTTTTGAGTGAATTGATTAAATGTGTGCCCAAAAGAGGTACTGGTTGCCCTTTTCTAAGCGCATTATTAACGCTTTCGTATCCATCCTCTGTATATTTGTAGATAATAGTCTTTTCATAAACATCAAGTTCTTGATGTTCATTGTTCCTATGTGAAGAGGATACTTCTTTTAACTCTTTGGAAAGATATAGGCTTACATATTTTTGAAGAGACTTTATCATCTTTTTTTCGCATCACTTTAATTGCAAAATCTCCTTCCCTGCTTCGGAGGTCTTATAAATACTAATAAGATTGCCTTCTGCAGATTGTTGTCTTAGCGTAAGCCACCCTATCTCAATCGATGCTTTTAATGACCTGATTATTTTAGGCGATCTACGTTTAAGGCCTATTTTTTTCAATATTTCTAATTCATTTCTTTCCTCATTGCAATAAAGTAAGATCTCTGTGACCCGTTCCAACTCTCGAATAGTTATGCTATATTTTTTTAGTAGGTCTTTTTCGTTGAGAGATTTGGAGATTCGATTAATAATTTTTTCAGAGGGTGTGAATTCTTCCTTTAATTTCAAATGTCCATATAATTCCTTCTGCATTTTTTCTGGTTCCACATTAATGGCAAGAGCAATTAATTGTAATTCATAGGCTCTTAAAAAGCTTTTCTCATCATAGCATAAACGGTTCAATCTGGTTAAACTTATTCCCACTTTCCTTGCTACATCGGATTTATTAACAGATCGTACCGCTAAATATTTGCCAAATGGGGTGAGTTTATTTTGTTTTATTACCTTATTTTCTGTGGACATTATGTGTGATTAAACTAACTAAAAGTATTTAATCATATTTTTCTATTACATATTGTTGTTTATTTGATACATAATGTGTAAATTTGTGTAATTTATTGGTTATGATAAATTGAAATATAAAAAGTTGAGGATTTTTATCCGAAGAACTTGTGGAGAAAAGTAGGACGTTCTGCACACAAGGAGTAGGAAAAGACCTTTGTCTTATGCTATATTTGTATAGTCTATAAGACAGGGGCACCCTGCTTGCTCTGTGTGCGGCCGTTGAAAGACGGTAGGCTGTCCTACGCCTTCTCGGCAGAGCAAGCAATAGGGTGGCTTTTTTATGCTCATTTTGTTTCTCTGCTGATTTCTCCCAAAGGCAGAAAATAAACGAATTATGAGTCACAGAAAACAACTTTTCAAAAACTTAATTAAAGCTCCAGATTAGCGCTTACAGGACAATGCTCCTAAGAGTGAGATATTTCCGATTTCGTCGTTACATAGTACGATAGAGAAGGAAAGTCCGTACCAATAGGAGCTAACCGATATCGTAGAATACGTCAATAGAAACCAATTAAGTTACCTGATTTAGTGTTGACACGTATTCTGATAACCTTTTTGCAATTAACTTAATTAGATCGATGATCCGGCATCTGGCCGGAAAGAAGGGATGGTATTTTTCTAAAGCGTTGCTAGTATCAAAGATCATTATGAAATAACCTTAAAAAATGAAGAATTTTTATAAGGGTGGGAGAGATACGTCTTATTTCGACTGGATATTCCACCTATTCAAATCAAAGAATAACCGGAGCCGGACATTGTTCAGCTTCGGGATATGTTTCGTTTTGTTGTTTAGTAATCAGTTGCTAGCTCAGGAGCCCTGCAGGGACAGCGGGGCCGATGGGCGGCCGATTATTACACCTATTGCCGTAGGTCAAAAACTGCCCGAGGAATTCTGGAGCCGTGAGCACATTTTCCTGATTGCCGGGGATACGGTGCGTAGAACCTTAAATGAATACCGGGGAAAGCTTATTGTCCTTGATTTCTGGTCGAGCTGGTGCAAGAGCTGTGTAGAAGCGTTTCCCAAATTAGAGAAGCTGCGTACTTATTTTGCTGATGATCTGGTCTTTCTGTTGCCCAATACGAAAGATACGAGGGATGACCTGAAAAAGATCAAACGTGCCGTGGATAACTATGAAGACAATTACCAGGTTTCCCTTGGAATCCCTATCATAGTGGCAGATTCTACGTTATTGGCTTATTTTCCGCACAGGATGCTTCCACATGTGATATGGATAGATCGCGATGGAACCTTTATTGCAGGCACAGGCGCTACAGAAGTTAATCAGTTAACTATCGATGCGGTTATGCATCAAGAAAAGCCTTCTCTTCATCTTAAGAATGATTTTATTGCCCTTACGCAACAAGAGAGGGATGAGCTCCTGCTTTTTTCTTCTTCGTTTTCTGGATATATGGAAGGAGAGGGCATTAGGGGGCCTAGACTGGACCATGATGGGAACTTCTGGACGTACCGTATCACGAATGTTAATCTGGCTTCTCTGTTGTATACGGCCTATGATCGTGATGAGCTGCTGCATATCCCTATCACCCGCTGGTTGTTCGATGGTACTGTGGATAGCACTGTTATACAGAAAATAAGGTTCCCGCTCCCATATGAGGATCGTTTCTGAGGCATATGTTTTGATTAACTTGATGTTGTTTTGGAAGTCTGTTTTAATGAGTTTTGGATTTAGTTAATAAAGAATTAAAATCAATTTCACAAATAGGTAATAGGAATTTATTTTAATTGTAAGAAAAAAAATAAATGAATTATTACCCTATCTTTTGTAGTGATAAAATTGTTTTAGCACGATTTTTCAGAATTTTGTTATTGTTTCTAACTTTTTTATCGTTTCATCTTTGTGACATTAGCGCACAACCTATGGTGGATTATCAAAGTACACTTGAACGCAGACTAAATCCATCACCGGCAGTGAACCAGCATGCTAACTATGTATCCCCTGATTTAATAAAGGGTTCAGGCGCGGTGTCCTATAACCTGCCTCTATTTTCATTGGGACTTCGGGATTGGGATTATACGGTAGGAATTTCCTATAATTCATCCCATGCTGTTAAAGTGAATGAATGGGGCGGGCGTTTAGGAATGTCATGGCAATTGTCAATTGGCGGTGTCGTAAGTAGGGAGATCAGAGGAATGCCTGATGAAGCGGCTTCAACACGGGTATCAGATGACTATAATGGGCTTGAAAATGATGCGCCAGATATGACGGATTACGACTTGGTGAAAAAATTAAGCATGGGGACTATTGACGGAGAATATGATTTATATAATTACAATTTTTTTGATGCAAGTGGATCCTTCATTATTAAGAATGGAAGTGCCTATTTTCTAAAGAATGACAATAAAGTAAAGGTTGATATAGATGTTCCCGGATATAAATTTTTGATAACTGACAAGAACGGGGTAAAATATTATTTTAAAGATACAGAGATAGTGAAAATTCATGACCAGAATGAGTGTGAGGTGAATTCTCCTTATCGATACAATACCTCCCCAACCAGCTGGTTTCTAAGTAAAGTGGTTACTCCTTCTGGGGAGCAGCTAGAATATATTTACGATCCTTTGGATTTTGATTACACAGATAATTATACCGAATTCTGGACATATTTTGAATACCATGACCTGATGAACTATTATAGTATTTTTTATCCTGGAATGACGGCATCCTGTTCACAGCCAGAAAGCGGTTATAAAACCTCTTGTTTTAAATTTAAGCAATCCTATGGTAGGATCTTGCGAAAGATTGTTTCCGATAAATTCGAAATAACCTTTGATTATCAGGATCGAGAAGATCTTATGGGCGAAAAATTAGTTAAGGATATTATCTTTTACAAGCGATTTAGCTCAAGCCTTGAAGAGCTTAGGAGGGTTTCTTTTAGTTATACAAAGTTTGTTTCGCAAGCGCCTATGGAAGCTGAGCTGTTATCAAAGCTACAGCCAGACCCAGTTCTTCATGAATCCTTGAAAACAAGGTATTTTTTAACTGCTGCTTACGTTCATTCGAACGACGCATATTATAATTATTCTTTTCGGTACTATACACCAGAGTTACTTCCGCATAGATTTTCATTTTCTCAGGATTATTTTGGTTGTTACAACGGCGCCGTGAATAGAGGACTGATACCTGAAGAGGCTCTGGATGTCCCCAACTTACCATGGATGAAGACATTTGCTGTTAATATGCCAATAGCGAACAGAGATCCTAATGCGAATGGCATGTCTGGGCTGCTATCTTATGTTAAACATCCCACTGGAGGTGTTGATTCCATATCGTATGAGAACAATGAAATTCGAGTTAGGCAGATCGATGAGGTAAGAAATAAGAGGATAGATTGGTATACAAATGAAGAAGATAGTTACGAGGGAGGTTTGTTCGATTTTAACGTGCCAGAGAATGGTGTCGGTTTTCTTAAATTTACCCTAACATACGATGAAGATGCACCCATGCAGGGATCTACTTTAGAATCTTGGGCAACTATCAAACTCATGAGTACGGAAGGACGTATAGCATTGCCAAATGGCCCTTCAACAGTTACCTTACTTCTTAACGGACAGTATACAAGCAAGTATATGGGGACAGGTATTAGGCAGGTGTCGACAGATCTAGTTTTTAAGAAGGACGTAGATTATTGGGTTGAGGTGGAAATCTTTGGTAAAGACGCGACCTTGAAAATGGAGCTTGACTATCTTGAGAGAATAGATACATCCTACGTTGACAAAAAAGTGGATGGATTCAGGGTTTCACAGATACAATCGTATTCTTCTGCTGGTAAATTAGCGAAAACCAAATTTTTCAACTATAATGTGTTTAAAAAGATAGATGATAGCTTAGTATACTCCGATTCTTCATCTATCATCAGATACAATAATCCCCAATATCATTCGGGCTGGTTTTCTCTGTGTTATGAAGCAGTAACAGATGCCTTTTTGAACCCTCATTATAGTTTTTATAGCTTGGCTCAAGTTGCGAATTTATATTTAAGGATGTATACATTGCATTCTAATCCAATTCAAAATCCGAATATTTATGGTGGTTTACCATATGTTTACTCAAATGTTAGTGAATTTGTTCATGATTTCGATAAAAATGTAACCAGTATGGACGCTTCTATTTATGATGTTTCAAAGAACGAGTTGGCATATAGAATATTTGATTACTCCACTCCCGATTTCCCTGTGAATTATTCTACTGTAGATAACTATGCTTGGGGAGGAGGAATGGAGCTTTTTAATTTCCAAGGGAAAGTGGTTAATGTAAATGGGACATTACCGATTTCTACGCGATTAAATGTCGAAGGTATTGAAGCCGCGATTATAAGTCATACTCAGAAAAAGTATTCCAATACCTCAAGAGTTTTGTATAATTATTCTGCATTCAATCATTTGCCAGAAGTTAGTATATCCGGTGTCGATGCTGTACAGAATCTATCCAAATTTATCGTGCGAAAATTTCCTATATATTCAAATGATACAAAATTAGACACAGTAATAAAAACTGATTATTTCAGGAGTAATACTTTATTAGATTCCACCAAGCAAAAGGAATGGTTCGGCTACAATGCGAAGGATAAACAGCTTTCCCAAAAATCTTTTCGGAATAGTATAGGCAATTTGTGCAAGGAGGAGATTTATACGCCGCAGCGAATGGTGGATGAGAATTTGGACCCTGATGGTGTATACAATAATATGGTACAGTTACATTTAATTACAGATATACGAAAATTTTTGTATACAGATAATCTTTTGACCAGTTATATAAAAGTGCCCTATAAACGTTTATCCAGTGTGCTTTTTCGTCCGGACCAAATCGAAATTGGAGCAAGAGGATCATCTGGGGAAATTACACAGACCTTCAACAGTTATGATGCATACGGAAATCCATTGGAAATTACGAATAAAGATGGTAAACATACTGTTTTTCTTTGGGGCTATGGTGGTCAATACCCCATTGCCAAAATTGAAAATGCAACCTATCAGGAGGTTTTGTCGGTTCTAGGACAGTCTGTGGTTACATCTTTTGATTCACAATTAGTTACCGATTCGACGATACTTACGAACCTACAAAGGCTTAGAAATAACGCGAATATGCGTAAAACGCAGATAACAGGTTATACCTACAAAACATCTACAGGTATGACGAGTATGACGGATCCTCGCGGTATTACCGAATATTACGAGTACGATGGCTTTCAACGTTTGCGAGATGTTCTAGATATGGATGGCTACTTGCTTAAATATTATCAATACAATTACAGACCTTAATGAAATCGTAAATGAAAAATATTTTTATATTAATCCTGTTATTTAATATTTGGGGTTTTGCTGTAGGTCAGACGGTTCCGAATGTGGGAAGTGTGCCTACAGTTACGCAGAATTATATCCTTACGCGTACGTTCCGCGACACGGTCAGGGCAGCCCATCTTAACAATGTGCGTACGATTGATAAGGAAAACCAGCGGGTTCAATATTTTGATGGTCTTGGCCGGCCTTTACAGGCTATTGATCTTAAAGGAAGCCCGACCTATAAAGATATTGTACAGTATATAGAATACGACGGTTTCGGCCGTGAATCGGTGAAGTACCTGCCATACGCTGAGCAGACAGGTAATGACGGCAGTTATAAGACCTCTCCCAAGACGAACCAGACGAATTATTACAAAAGTACGGGCTGGGACAGCCATGTGAAGAAAACGGATTATCCGTATTCTGTTACAGTTTTCGAGAACAGTCCGTTGAACCGTGTACTGGAACAGGGGGCTCCGGGAGCGGCCTGGCAGCCTACAGTGTCAAGGACTTCGGTAACTACGGCTTCGACTACGGGGCATACATTGGTGTCGGACTATGGAACAAACACCGTGAGCGATGTTCGTGTATGGCAGATCACGGCTACGGGCGCAAGCGGTACGACGTATTATGCAGCAGGCAAGCTCTACAAAACGGTACTTAAGGATGAGAACTGGGTAAATGCGAGCTGCAAGGGCGGTACGGTGGATGAATATAAAGATTTCGAAGGCCGTGTGGTTCTCAAGCGTGTTTGGGAAAGCGATAGCAAAGCGCTGAACACGTACTATGTATATGACGATTTCGGGGACCTGCGCTATGTGGTTCCGCCTGGATATACAGCTACAACAGTCACAGATAATAGTACGGATTTCAATGAGCTTGTGTATGCGTACCGTTACGACGGCAGACGTCGGTTGGTGGAGAAGAAGATCCCTGGAAAAGGCTGGGAATACATCGTTTACAATAAGAACGATCAGCCCATACTGACACAGGATTCTGTGCAGCGTGTGAGCAGAAAATGGAGCTACAGCAAATATGATGCTTTTGGTCGTGTAGTCTCTACGGGGATCTATACCAATGCGACAAGTGGGCAGATTACGCGCAAACAGATACAGTCACTTGCCGATACAGTGAGCAGCCAATGGGAGAGTCGTGTTGGAACGACTGCTTATACCAATGTGAGCTTTCCAACGACATCCGCCCAGATAGCAGAATACACGGTGAACTACTATGATGACTATGCCTTTAAAACATCCACTGTTCTTCCTGCAACATCCGGATTGGACAGTACTTCTAGGGTTAAAGGTTTATTGACAGGAACTAAGGTGAGTAAGGACGACGGGACGTCTCCACTGCTCACGGTCAATTACTACGACAAACGCGGGCGTTTGATCCAGTCTATTGCGCAGAATCACCTGACGGGTACGGACAGGATTACCAATACGTACAGTTTCCCAGGAGAGCTGCTCACGAGTAAGCACGAGCATATCCCCAGCTCAGGTAGTACGACGACGATCCTGACTACAAATACCTACGACCATGTGGGGCGGTTGAAGGATACAAAGAAGAAGGTCAATAGCCAGACGGAGATCCTGCAGAGCCGTTTGGCCTACAATGAGATCGGTCAGCTCAAGACGAAGGGTATCCATAGCGAGAACAGCGGAACGAACTTCCTGACGACGGTAAGTTACGGCTATAACGAACGGGGCTGGGCAACGAATATCTCTGCACCCCAGTTCACTGAACTGCTGAACTACAATGTCAATACAGCTGGAACGCAGCTTGCCGCTCCACAA
Organism: Sphingobacterium sp. LRF_L2; assembly: GCF_965644235.1. Taxonomy (NCBI): domain Bacteria; kingdom Pseudomonadati; phylum Bacteroidota; class Sphingobacteriia; order Sphingobacteriales; family Sphingobacteriaceae; genus Sphingobacterium; species Sphingobacterium sp. LRF_L2. The sequence continues at coordinate 29,687 of NZ_CBFFRI010000014.1, forward strand.
TTCAACGGTAATATCGCCCAGCAGCTCTGGGGGCATGCAGCAACGACCAGTAGTACGTTCAACTACAGCTATGACAAGCTTAACCGGTTGGCGAATGGTACAAGCTTGGGTACGACGATTATGATCGAAGAATTGACCTACGATGATATGGGCAATATCAAAACGCTGGCCCGTAATACAGGGAATACGACGACAACAACTTCGACGACCTATACCTACAACAATAGTGGTAAGAGTAACCGTTTGGCAAGCTTATCGGGTAACACCAATACCTATACATACGATGTGAACGGCAATGCGACGAAAGACCGCCTTGCGACTACCTTTACCTACAATCACCTGAACCTTCCGAAGACGGCAAGCAAAACTGGTACAAGTGTAGCGTATCTCTACGATGCTACAGGAACAAAACTGCGTAAGACCTCAACTGTAGGCACAACGGTAACCCAACGTGACTATATCGGTGGAATCGAATACAGCAAGACGGGTACTGGAAGCAGTACAATCGATATGATCCTGACGGAGGAAGGTTACCTGCAGAACAGCAGCGGTACCTATAGCTACCATTACAACCTGAAAGATCACCTGGGTAATGTGCGTTCAGTTATCAAACGGGGAACAGCTTCGGCTACCACGGTGGATATCGTACAGCAGCAGGATTATTATCCATTTGGTAAGACAAGGGCTCTTGTAACGGGCGGTAATAATAAGTATCTTTATAACGGTAAAGAGGTTCAGACGGAACTTGGTAACCAGCTGGATTACGGCGCGAGGTTTTATGACGCTGAGATCGGAAGGTGGAATGTGGTGGATCCGATGGCGGAGGCATTCGACAATGTATCTCCGTATGTGTATGGGATGAACAATCCGATCCTGATGATAGATCCGACAGGTATGGCCGCCGATACTACTTTTTTGGGAGGAGTTCTAGAAACGGTCAATGTCTTAGGGAATAATTTAAGTACCTTTAGGTGGCCAACGTGGACTTATCATGTACCTATTCTTGGTGCAGCTGCAGAAAGCGGAAATAATCTTGCTGACGGAAATTATGTTGCTTCTTTAGGTAATTTTAGCACTTCTTTGGCCGAATTATTCACAGCAGGCCTTCTAAGTCAATATAAAATTGGAGCAACTGTAACTAGTCAAACCATAAAGCAAACCACAAAAACTGTAGTAAGAGAAATTGTTAAAGATTCCAAAGGTAATTTGACGGATGGTGTTTATACGATTTCAAAAGAGGCAATGAAAAAGCATGTGGTTGGGGGCGTTCAGGGGAAAAGTATATTCTATCCAACCTTGGATGCTGAGAAGGCCGTTTTAAAAGCAGCGCAAAAGGCTGATGAGTTGGGTTTATGGATTGGAAATAAAGCTAAAGTAACGGTTACTAATACAAATATTGGTACATTGGGGAATGGTCAGCCAACTAATGTCATAAATGTGTACAGAAATTCTAAAGGAACAATTCATGGAGCTCCCGGAAATTAATATTAAGATAAATATTACAGATGATTTGAAGACTGCCTTGAAAATAGGTGAAGAATGGTCTTATTTGCTTTTCTTTGAATGCATGGAAATGTTTAAAGAAAGTGAATTGTCTGTTTCTTATTGGAAAGGTGAAGATGATTGGATGACTCTCTTGAACGGGAATCGTATTATAGCATATATTTGGCGTAGATGTCCATTGATGTTTGTAGATGGAAAGGCTATTTTTGCGATTAAGAAAATAATCGATGATAAATATAGGTTAGTGTCAATTTCTACTTCAGACTTGGAGCTGGATGTTTTTAAAATAGATGAGGACTTTCATCTTATCGATTTTGACTCTGGGTTTGATAAGATGGGTTTTTCAGCAGAAGACTTTTGGTACTATACTAATGACTCAGTTTAGTCATAGTGATTACAAATAAGAAAGCCCAATCTTTCACAAGATTGGGCTTTTGTGTATCGTTTTTCTAGAGATACATTAAATATTTATTATTCGAAAGATAAGGAGATTCATTTCGCTGAGACTTTTGAAAGTGTGCAGGTGAATTTTGTTCCTTTAGAAAGCAAAGATTATATGAATGTGCTAAATAAAGCGATAAAAGGTATAGAAGAGTATAGGCAGCTACCTTAGTTGTATTTTGCCAATGACCTCAAAAAATTGTACCTTTAGCTTATGAACCAGCACTTGTCCCATTTGCCATTACACAAACAAAACGAGCTTGCAGAGATTGTAAAGGTCATCCGTGAGGTGGCTGATCCAGCGAAGATTATTTTGTTCGGTAGTCATACTTCGGACAAGTGGGTAGAGGATGAGTATGATGAGGGGGGAGCTACCTATTCTTACATTAGTGACTATGATATCTTGGTTGTTTTACCCGATGGGGATAAGGATCGGGAGCATGATGTTGCGAGTAAAATTGAGAACCGAACGCTTAAATATAAAAACGACGTAAGTCCGATCGTACACAGTTTCAATTATGTTAATAAAGGGCTTGAAATGGGACAATACTTTTTCAGAGACATTATCAAGGAGGGGATTGTTCTTTTTGATAGCGGTGTACTCACTTTTTCCGAACCTAAACCGTTAAGTGAGGAACAAGAAAAAGAAATTGCAATTCGGAACTATGATAAGTGGGTTAATAGCGGTATAAGATTTTTAGATCATACGAAAGTAATGTTGGAAAATGCTTTATCAAAAGAATTTCCTCTCAATGAAGTCATATTTAATTTAAACCAGTCTGCTGAAAAGTTTTATGGAGGTCTGTTATTGGTATATACTGGCTATAAACCTAAGACGCATAAGTTAAAAGTGTATAGGAAATACTCCAAGCATATTGACGATAACTTAAATCAAGTATTCAAATATCCTGTAGACGAAAGTGAAGAGTATAGATTATTTGATATTCTCAATAAAGCTTATCTAGATGCTCGCTATCAAGACGATTATTATATCGATCCTGATGATTTGGATAAGCTAATTCGCAAAGTTGATAAGTTAGAAAAGATAGTTGTTGAACTCTGTAAAAAGCGTATTTTGTAATTTAAGAACCTAAGATTTTCTGTTTTTTCTTAATGGCAAATATTTGGGTATTTCTATTTTGAGATCCAGTATATCAGCAGGCTGAACTTCTAAGGCTTTACAAACTGCAATCAAGCCACTTACAGACATGTTATTGCTCCCCCTAACAATTCGGTAAACTTGACTATAACTGAATCCAGTTCTATCTTGTATATCTTCCAAAGTTATTCCTGTTGAATTAGATATTGACCAAAGCCTTTCTCTAATGAGTTGAAGTGTTTTTTTGTCTATGTATTGTTCGGCCATAAACAAAGTGACATTTTAAAACAGTAAATAATTATACCAAATTTGGAATAAACCATGGTTTTATGTAAGTTTGTAATATCATTCATCGGTGGTGGCGTGAGAAACCTAAAGCCAGTATGAATGAAATATATAGACTTAAATAAAATTCGTAAATATTCAGAGAGGGCCTCCCTTAATTTTTTAAGGTCAGGGTCGCGTAGTTTCTCACGCTCAACCATTGAGCAAGGGAGGTTCCTTTTCTGTACCGTATATGCATCGTGTCGCCCACATCTGGACGATACACTTTCTCTTATTATTAGTCCGCCGGAGTAATTCAATCGTATTTTCTTACACAACCTCATAGAGGTTGTTTTCATGTGTTTTTATTAACCAAATTACAGAAAAATGATGAATTTTTACTCGGATGGGAGAGGACTGTGCCTATTGGAATGGCTATCCCACCTGTTCAAATCAAAGAATAACCGTAGACGGACGCTGTTCTGCTTCGGGGTATGTTTCGTTTTGTTGTTTAGTAATCAGTTGCAAGCTCAGGAGCCCCGCAGGGACAGCGGGGCCGATGGGCGGCTATCAATCAGACCGCTCAGTGTGGGGGATACAATTCCGGACGAGTTATGGTCTATTGCTATGCGTGCTGTCAATGATCCGGAACACCGATCGAACCTAAGTCTTAAAGACCTAAATGGCAGTGAATTTCTAATCCTTGATTTTTGGGCCACTTGGTGCGGCAGCTGTGTGAGCTCGATCAGGCATTTTTTAACGGGCAGCGATTATCCGAATCCGCGGATTTCTTATTATACCGTTACCTATCAGGATGAGGAGGAGATAAGGAAATTTGAAGGTAGATTCGGTCTGAAGTTTCCTTCCATGATCGGAGACTCGCTGCTGCGTGAATATTTTCCTCATCGTACCCTGCCACATGTGGTTATCATCAGGGACGGTAAGCTATTTGCAACAGCGGGAGCCGAAGTGCTGGAAGGCGATGGCCTCGCTAGTCTCTTGTCGGGGAATATCCGCCGACAGGACAGCAAAGTGGATATTCTGGATTTTGACCCGACAAGACGGATCGATGAACAGCCTAATGGTAAGATTCGAAATGCTGTACGCACATCGTTTACTGTACTGGATGCGGTTCCCGGTCTATCGGGCGTGAACAGATGGACGGCCGATAGTCTGCACCAGCGGATATTGATCACGAATAAGAGTTTGCGTGAAGTGTCATTGTTGCTCCTGGATAGCTATTGGCATAACCGTGTTTTCTTGGAGGTGGAAGATACCGGCCGTTGGGACTTTTTTAATGGCTATAAAGGAGAACTTTCCTACCCGCAGTGGTTGGCGAAATATGGGGTGGGTGCAGACGGCCGCGAACGGTTGAATACTCCGCGGTCTGCGTTTTATTTTTCGGCGCTTTCAGCCATCTGTACCGCAAACGGCCTGTCGTTGTCCTTTGCCAGCAGAGAGCTGCCCTGCTATGTGATCGATAGACAGCCCCGGGGTAAAAAACGGAAACCTGACAATGGAGGAGCAGAACTGAAACAGTTACTGTATATGCTCAATTACCAGCGGTTGGATGCTCCATCTGCACCGCTCTATGTGCTGAGAGACCCTGCGGACAGTGTTTCCAGGATTAACGTCGATCTGGCGGCTATGGAGCATTATATGTTCGAGAACGGCCCGCAGAAGGGGGGAATATACCTGGGGAAGGTGTTGGAGGCGAGCGGCTTCACCATTGCGCTGGAAAGCCGTGTTGAACCTGTACTCATTATCTCGGAAAGGAGGGCATTATGAGAATATTATTTATTTTCCTATACGTTTGCACGGCAGTTGTACTTTATGGACAGGTGCCGCATACCTTGCGCATAACCGATATGGAGACAGGTATGCCGATAGAGAAGGTTACGGTTCGTATCGCCGGAGAGCAACGGTCTACGGACGGCAATGGGCTTGTACAGTTGCCCATAGCACTTGCCAATGATTCTGTTTTCTTCTCCCATGTGCGTTATGAGTCGAGATCTGCCAGCTATGGACAACTGCTGGCACTACAGGTATTCGCTTTGCGTGCAAAGGTAATTGTATTGGAGGAGGTTGCGGTGCAAACGGGATACCAGTCGATAAATGCAAGGCTTTCCACAGGTGCTGTCGATAAGATCGATGTGGGACAGCTGCAGGATATATATGGGAGCAGCATCTTACAGAAACTGGAAGGCAACTCTGCCATTGTTTTTGATAAGGGAGGACGTTCATCCATGACCATACGTGGGCTCAGCAGTATCAACAACAGCAGTCTTCCTTTGATTGTACTGGACAATTTCCCTTTTGAAGGGGATATCGATCTGATCAATCCCGAGGATATTGCGGATATCAGCGTCTTGAAAGATGCTGCTGCCGCAGCAATCTGGGGAACACGTGCCGGAAATGGCGTAGTGATCATCACGACTAAAAAAGGAAGGTACGATATGCCGACCAGAATTGCTGTTACCACGGGGACGCAGGTGCAGCAGAAACCTGATCTGTATGGTCTCAACCGGATATCGTCATCAGGCGTGGTGGATCTGGAACGCCTGCTGTTCGAAAAGGGATATTACACGAACCAGGAGAAATCGACTTCAAAGATCTGGCTTTCGCCGGTTGTCGAACATCTGATTGCAATTCGTGACGGGATCGGCAATGCCACAGAACATGAGGCGGCGATCGAGGGGCTGCGTTATAATGATGTGCGCAATGATTACGAACGTTATGTTTACAGGAATGCTGTGAACCGAAACTATAACCTAAATCTGGAGGGAGGGAATACGAACCTGCGCTATTTGCTGTCGGGGAGGTTTGACGATAACGTCGGGAATTTACACGGCAGGGACAAGAAGACGGTACTACGTTCTTTTCTAGAATTTAGGCTCCTGCCGAAGTTGAATTTCTCTTCCGATCTGCAATACTATAGACTGGAAAATGAAGCCGGCAGAACGGGTTACACGACCACAGGGACGCGTCCGTATATGATGCTCGCTGATGCCGATGGAAACGCGCTGCCCCATGCCCGTTACCGCACGGGTTATCTCGACTCGGTAGGGGAGGGTAAGCTGCTCGATTGGTACGATTACCCGCTTACAGACTATCAAAACAGGGAAATACGTACTGTTACGAATATGTTAACGGCCAATCTGTCGGCTGATTATAAGATACTCGACTTTTTGAACCTGCAGGGAAACTACCGTTATGAACGTTCTTCGGTGGATAACAGTAGCCTGTATGGTGAACAGAGTTATTTCGTCCGTGATCTGATCAATACCTATTCCCGGATCAATGCAGCAACGGGCGCAGTGAGTTATGGTATTCCGCGGGGTGGCATCATGGACCAGGAAAGGTCTGACGGGGAGGGACATAACCTGCGGCTGGGCGCAGAATTCCAGAAAAACTGGAACGATCTCCGTGTTACGGCGCTCCTTGGAACGGAGTGGCGGCAGCTGGAAACGATTGCCACAACGGATAGGCGTTACGGCTTTGATCCGGATAACTATACGGTAAGTCTGGTGGATTATGTGAACGCGTATAACAGCCTGATCAATAATACGGCTATCTATGTTCCTTTTAAGGACAGCCGCTCGAAATATGTGAACAGGTATATCTCGCAGTATATGAATGTGTCTGCTTCGTACCGCGATAGATATGTCCTGACAGGGAGTGTGCGTCGGGATGCGTCTAACCTTTTCGGTGTGAAGACAAACGAACGCTGGCAACCGCTCTGGTCACTTGGCTACAGGTGGAATATTTCGGAGGAGGAATTTGTGCGCCTGGACTGGCTCTCCCGATTGAGCCTACGTCTGTCCTATGGTGTGACGGGAAATGTAGACCAGTCGCGCTCGGCCGTCACGACAATTAAATACCTCGGTCCCGATACATACACCAATAGCACGACAGCCGCAATATTGCAGTACGCAAATCCTGAGTTGCGCTGGGAGAAGAGCAGAATCACCAATATAGGGTTTGATTTCTCAGTACTGAACGGTGCACTCGGCGGTTCCGTGGATTACTACGGTAAGCGGGGTGAGGATCTTTTCGGTACGGCACCTATCGACTTTACAGCGGTGCCGAGCAAATCGGTGATGCGCAATGTGGCATCGATGAAGGGGCGGGGCTTGGATGTCAGCCTGCATGCGGATATTAAACTGGGTAAAGCTATGGCTTTCAGGCCTCAGTTTATGCTTAATACCAATAGCAGCGAGATTACGGATTATTATCTTTCAGGTTCGGCAGCCTATGAGTTTATCAGTCACGGAACTTCCGTAAGTGGTATCGTGGGCAACCCTGTGTATGCCGTGATGGCCTACCCTTGGATGGGGCTTGACGAAGCGGGTAATCCGATGGGTATCCTTAATGGGGAGCAATCGGTCGACTACGCAGGTATCCGCAATCAGGATAAGGGCGGATTGGAATACAAAGGTTCTGCTGTGCCGCTGTATACCGGTTTTTTCAATCCTGTGTTTGCGGTGGGCCGCTTCGAACTGGGCTTTGGTTTTTCTTTTAAGTTTGGCCATGTTTTCCGGCGTGAATCGGTGCGCTACGGTGATTTGGTTTCTATGGGGGCACTTGGCGCAGGAAGTGGAGATTACGATCGCAGGTGGCAGCAGGCGGGGGATGAGGTGCTGACCTCCGTGCCTTCATTCGTTTATCCCGTGGTGGGCTATCGCAATCACTTTTACGAGAATTCATCGGTACTTGTTGAGAGCGGAGACCATATCCGTTTCCAGAATATGACGGTTGCCTATGGTTTTGAACTGCGTAGCGGAATCAAGGGCCGACTGAATCTCAACGGTACAAATCTTGGTCTGCTGTGGCGAAAGAACCGGTATGGGATAGATCCTGACTATGTCAACCAGTTAGCTCCGGGCAGATTGTTCTCCGTGGGGTTACGCTTTAATTATTAATCGAGAAAATGATGAAAAAAATATTGACTGTTTTTCTGCTGCTGATGTTTCTGGGGATCTTCGGCGCCTGTTCGGGCTTTCTGGATGAAAAGCCGGATGCATCGCTCAGTGAAGCGAGTACACTTGCTGATCTGGAAGCCATATTTGATTATACGGCCGCCATGAACCGTTATACGATGGGGCTTGGAGAGGCCTCTGCCGACAATTACTACCTCGAGAGCTCGACATGGGAATCGCTGGACCAACATGAACGTAGTCTGTATGCCTGGGACGGGGAGATCTTCTACGATACTTACCTGAACGCGTGGCTCGATTATTATCAGACGGTGTACAACGCCAATTATGTGTTGGGACGTCTGGAAAAGCTGGATGCTTCAACAGAGGATAGGACGCGTTTTAATGATATCAAAGGCCGTGCTTTATTCTTCCGCGCACTGGCCTTCTATAAACTGGTGACCTTGTTTGCGCAGAGCTACGATCCTGCAACGGCGGATACTGATCCCGGTATTCCTTTGCGCCTGAGCGATGATTTTAATATCCCGTCTACGCGGGCCTCGGTGGCGGCATGTTATGTGCAGATTATATCGGACGCCCTCTCGGCGGCGCAGCTGTTGCCTGTATTGCAGGATAATTCGTATACGCCTTCTAGAAATGCGGCTTATATATTATTGTCATGGGCTTATCTTCTAACGGAGGATTTTGTGAACTGTGAAAAATATGCGAAGGAGTCGCTTACGCTAAATGACCAGATCTTGGATTATTCGAAGTTCGATGCAGGGGTAAGCTACCCTTTTCAGCTAAATAATGCCGAAGTGGTCTTTACGCTGCGCAGTGCCAACTTATCTCTTTTATACTATTACAATGCAAAGATCGATTCGACCTTATATGCTTCTTATGGGACGGGGGATCTTCGGAAATCTCTGTTTTTCAAAAGTAATTCGGACGGCTCGGTATATTTCAGGGGTTCGTACATTGGTTCGTTTAGCCTGTTCATGGGTTTTGCAAGTACGGATGCTTACCTGAATCTTACGGAAGCACTGTTCCGGCAGGGTAAAATTACTGAGGGGCTCACTTATCTGGACAGGCTGCTGAAGAACCGTTATATGGATTATGAGGGAACCTTGAATGCATCCCTCTCTTCTGGTGCAGCACTGGATCTGCTGTTGGATGAAAGGCGTAAGGAGATGCTGATGCGCGATTCGCGCTGGGCAGATATCAAACGGTTGAACAGGATGGACGGACGGGGTATTGTCGTAAAGAGAATTCTGGGTGATCAGGTGCTGGAACTGCTTCCCAATGATAACCGATATGCATTGCCTTTTCCGCAGGAGGTTATCCAAGCTAGTGGTATGACCCAAAATCCGAGATAGCATAAGGCAGTTTCCTGATCCGAATCTCGGCGGATCAGGAAACATGCCTTTTTTGTTTAGAACGGCGTACGTAGATTTCTACTGTACGAAGTAGGGTTGCTACTTACATTTCCATGCGACATAGCGGGTTGGCTGCTGTTCGATGGATCTGCCTCGTCCTGAATGCTACAGACGATCGCTCCTTCTCCGCAATTTACACTGCTGCTGGGTTTTGTTAGTGCATAGTTTGCGGGATTGTTGATGTCTGCTGTTGCGGTGCTGTTCGACTGGTAGAACCACAACTGTGGCGCAGGCTTCTCTACCGGTTTTTCATTCGTCACTGCATTAAAGGCTACCGCTGCGGTTGCCATTGCTGCCAAGATTAACGTGAAGAGTGACGTCTTCACTACAGATTTGTTTTTCATAACACAAATGTTCTGGTGTTAGTGTTTTCAAAGTTCGGCATAGAAAAAAACGGCCAGATGCTCAAGTATTTGAGCTAATTTCTGAGCTTTCCTTTCGCCATGTAATAGATTGCTGATTGCAACGTGGTTTTTGAAACGCCCAGCAGATCGGCCTGTTCCTGCTGTGTGAGCAGGGTATGTAGCTGCGGCATCCGGCTTAAAAATCGAATACAGGACCGGAAGGGCTTTTGTCCGAGGGTGATTCCGCGAAGCTGCATCATCTGTTTTTTCTTTTTGTTGCCCAGTACATCGATCAGAATATCAATGGCCTTATCTTGATCCTTGTAGGCTTTCAGGTTTTTGTAGGATATGCTGATGATGCGGGAGGACCGAAGGGCAACGATATTGCCGTTGATATGCTTTTTGCTATACAGGTGCCAGCTGCTGAATAGTGCCATACCGGGCAGGGCAATGCTCAGGATTTTACGTCTGTTTTCCTCTTCGTCTTCTTCGATACGGGCCAACATACCTTCACTCACTAACAGAATGGAATCTTCGAGGCTTCCTTCTTCTAAAACGATAGCATTCTTGCGGTACTGTATTATTTTAATATGGGTTTTTGCCCATTGTTCATGAAAAGAGTCTAACGCTGCATATTTGCTCCAAAAGGCTAGAAATTGTTGAAACCCTTTGTTGTGTTTGCGAATGGTCTTCATCGGCGCCCTGCTTTCTGGTTAATACGGAGATTACATTGTCTGCTTAGCACTTCAAATGAGTGCACAAGGTGTGAAATATCAACCTTGTTGTCTTGGCTGGTTAGCTGGTTGCAATTCATAGTTTTTTAGGTTTTAAAAACCGGAAATTTATACAGGAACGGCCTCTCAAATGAAATTTTGTGATGTATGGCGGGAATTTAGGTGATGAAATGATCGTTTCATGTGATGAATTGATTCATCACGAAATTGCCACAGGATGCCACATGTTATCTAGGCATTGTATCCCAAGATTGAAAAATTACAACAGGCAAAATGATATTCGACCAAAGAGCACGTCTTGCGTGTTCTTCAGGTTGAAGTACCATGCCTGCGAATTATGGTGCGATTGTTTGGAAGTAAATGTTAATAAACATGAAAATTGCATTGACCTTATTTCAGAATTTTTCTAGCGCAGTTAAAGCTGCTCTTGGAAAGATGTTGCCGTTTGATTCTCCTATGCGCCTTGCTGATGAGGACGACGATCTGGATGACCTGATCAAGTGTCCGTACAGTCCATTCTAGTATCTTAGCGATACGAACGACTGTTGGGGAGCTGTGGTCTTATTCAGCTCCCCGAATTATAACTTATTGTAAATAATTGGTAATACGATATGAAAAAATGTAACTCGGGATTTCCGCGGGAGTCCATTCAATTTGCCTTATTTGCCGCAAATATGACGCGGCTTTTTCCTGCTATTGAAATCTCTGCATATGACAGGATATGTGCTGATTTAAGGCGTACAATCAACAAAACTATACGGCAGCAGGATCTTGACGAGATGGCGCTGTCTTCAAGTTTTTTCGACGATCATGCTCAATTTTTTAAGACTTTACAAAATCGACCGGGGATGATCTGCACTTTTCATTATGGCGCCTATCGGCTACTTGCGCGTTTGCTCTGTGCTGCTGGACTGAAAATATCGCTCGTGATGTCAAAAAAAATAATGGAGGAGCAGGCGTACATCATGCGTTGGCAGTTTGAAAAGTTTGGTTATGTTGATCGCCTGGAATTTATTGAGGCTGGATCTCCTCACGGATTGCTTAAGATGGTTCGCGCTATAAGGGACGGACGGCAAATTCTGATCTATATCGACGGTAACGATGGTGTGGAGAAGAAGAATTTTGAGGCTTCTGCCACTAAGGTTGATTTTATGGGAAATCAACTGTATGTGAGACCTGCAATTGCCAGTATTTCTTACAAGTTAAATATTCCGCTGTACCCTGTTTTGTGTGTAAATACTGAACAGGATCAAGTGGATTTAGAAATTGGGGAGACAATGGCGCCAACGGATGCTGTTACGAAGGAGAATTATATTGAACATGTTTTTCAGCAGCTCTATGAGTTCTTGGAAGATAGAATGCAAGACGAACGGAACCAATGGGAGGGCTTATTTTATAATTTGCCTTTTGTCGAAATGGCCGATGGCGCGTATTCTCAAAATAAAATTCGGATTTGGACTTTTCGGGCGAAAGGGAAATATTACATTATCAGTACGCATAGATATCGTATAAAGAGGGTTAATGTGGCGCTATACGGGCTATTCCGATTATTGATCCTGTTTTTTCAACGGTAAAAGATATTTTTTGTATTGGAATTGTAGGTGGGAACATGTATTTTAGATTCTTAATCCTAATATATAAACCTGATTTTCGGATGTATTGCTTTCGTCGGCCTTTGGAATTTATTTTTGCTATTCGGCATCATTTGGCTGGATGGAGCCTTTTGTTCTTGTTGAATTTTTTCTCCAACTGGCCTTCGAATGGTGATAGAACATGGAAGGCTACGGTGGGATTGATCGTCTTATATATCCCATTTTTCTATATGTATTGGGCAATCATTTGGAAGTATGATGGGAGGAAAAATGGACGGCTAATGTCGGCGATCTATATTTCATTACTGTCTGTTTTTGGATGCTTCATAGCGTACAACGCACTTTACGTGTGGTTTCCTTTATACGAGGTTTACCTCACCAATGGGGCATGGAAGGGGCCGGAATGGCAAAAGCTGGCAGGTATTTTTTTTCAAAATATTAAATTATTGTTCTATGTCTTGTTGGCTTATTGTATTGGGAAGATTTTTATCTGTTTAAATGAAATTGCACAGATTAGATACGAGACGGCTTTATTGAAAGATAGCTTGTTGCTCTTTAAAACAGATAACCATTTTAATTTTCAGGTGTTGACATTGATTTCAAATGTTCTGGCTTCTAAAGGGGAATTGTCATTTTCCGCAACGATAAAAAGCTGGATGAAAAATCTGCGCTATTCATCGTTGGTAGCGGCAGATGGGCAACAAAAGATAAGCTTAGCGAGAGAGGTGAGAGCTTTTGAAGATTTTATGGAAACAGTGGAAGGCTATTATGCAGGACAAAAGATATTTCGCTACAACAAGATCGGAAGGGTGCATGGCCATATCATTCTGCCGATGGTATTACTGACGCTAGGGGATAATTTGCTTAAACATGCGCATCTTGGTGCGGATACGCCCGTCTGTGTGACTTTAGAAATACTTGCCGATCGCTATCGTTTCGAAATGTCGAACGTGAAAGCTTCTAAAATGGTCTGCGATGAGCATAGTGGTACAGGGATAGCGATGGTGAGGGAAAGATTGGAAACATTATTCCCAAATAAATTCATTATGGATATTGTCGAAGACGAAATGCGGTTCGCTGTATTTCTTGAGATTAAAAACTAAATGATGATGGAAAAGAAAAATGTTATAAAGGTTGGGCTGGTGGACGATGATGTGACGACGTTGGAAATACTGAAAGGCCTGCTTAGTGTGTATAACGATCTGGAAGTGGTCTTGATGGAATCGAATAGTAAGCAGGCTCTTTCCTCGCTGAAAAAGCATAAGGTTGACTTGCTTTTCTGCGATATCAAGATGCCTTTTATTGATGGTATTAGTCTTGTCCGTGTGCTACCTTACCGCCCAAAGATCATTATGATGACTGCTTTTGTGGAGGAATCGATTCATGTTTTTGACCTTGATGTGGCTGATTGCATCGATAAACCTATACAGCTCGTGCGGCTGGATAGGGCAATTAAACGGGCAAAGGGGGAAGAGAGGAAGATGCCGGTATTGGGTTATACGATGGTTAAAGAGATGGATACTTTATTGAATGTGAAAATATATTTTGATGATTTGCTCTATATGGAATCTAAGTCAAATAATATAAGGTTTGTATTAGTTTCTGGGCAGATTGTCGTCAGTCGAATGACCATTACTGAACTGTTGAGAAGATTACCGTTGGATAAATTTATGCAGGTTCATAAAGGATATGTCATTAATTTGGAGAAAGTGTTTAAGCTAAATCCCAAAAAACGGAAGGTCTTATTTAGTGGCTTTGCAGATGAAATAGCGATCAGCAAGACTTACTTTGATGAATTTTTGAGGCGTTTTGATGCTTTTAATCAGCTGGATAATGACGCTGAATCTATATGAAATGTCCATGCTTGCAAAGCAAAAACACGAATGAAAATAACCCGGACATTCCATATGACCTTTAAAAAACAAACTATTTACATATGAAATATTGTTTTTTTGAATAAACGAACCAATTATGTAGATAAAATGTCCGCGATTGCAAACCGAATGTAATGAGCTTATTGATTCCGTTAGAATTGGATACGATCAATAAACACGTACGCGATTGGAGATAACCGAGCGAAGCGAACTCTCCAAAGGAAATCTGGACATTCCATATAACCAATAAAAAAACAAACTGCGCGTGTAACGAGCTCATTTATTCCAATGAAATCTAACACTTATAAATAATTATTTACATAGGGAATATTCAAAATCATAACCTGATGGCTATGATGGTATAGAAAATAGATGTTGTTGATGATTGCTGGATTAGCTGGTATGCGTTGTTTGGAATGGTAATTAGCAATGGATGCTGTGTGGACAAGATAACCTGGATATTCCGTATGGCTTTAAAAATAACCTATTTAAATTATGAAAAAATGGATGCAGGATATTTTAATGGTATTACATAAGATCTTCAATTCCCTGGAAGATAGTAAGCCATCTGATGGAAGGAAACTCGCGCCTTTAGAAGATAGAAAGCTATGGACGAAGCAGGAAGTGATTGACAAATTGGGTATGAGCGAAAGCACCTATAAGCGGAATGTCCGCTCGGGATTGCTCAAGCCTATGCGCTTGAACGGGACGGATGTTTACTTCGAAGAGGATCTTCTGAAGGCTATGGAAGAGAGCCGGAATAAGGGCAGATGCTAAAAAGTTTGTCATAAACTGATGTAAGTTTGTCGTATCCGAACTTCGTTTGTGATAAACTG
>NZ_CBFFRI010000015.1:0-18272 GCF_965644235.1 Sphingobacterium sp. LRF_L2
GGGTTGTTCTTGTGCAGGGACAGGTCAGAGCTAGGTCTATCCTTGGGTTGTTCTTGTTCCGTTCTTAGGTTGTTCTTGCTCCATCCTTAGGTTATCCTTGTTCCATCCTTGAGTCATCCTTGTTCCGTTCTTGGGTCATTCTTGTTCCGAAGCCTGCGCAGCAAAAAGCCCCTCCAACTTCCTACCTTAGACCGGATTTGCTTAGGGTTAACAGGGGGTTAGTAGGGGTATGACCCCTACTAACCCCCTGTTAACACCGAACTTAAATAACACTAAATAGAACGTTGATAAAAACAAAAATCCCCTTATGTAATCATTACATAAGGGGATCCAAACATATCTTATACTTCCTATTTTTTAAACATTAAACGGCTTCTCAGCACTTTACCATACAGAGAAAATGTTGTTTTTAGCCGAAATCTACAACATCAGTTTTTTTTAAAAACCCAATATTTTTGCATCGTAAAATTGAACCCTAGCGAAACCACAATTTCGACAACAAGCTTAGAATAAAAAGGGTTTAAAAATAAATAGTCCACCAGAAAATAAATACCAGTAGACTTTAGTGTAATACTCATTACCACTACAATAACAAATTTCCAAAGTTGATTTCCTATCGGTGTAGCCTTACTTTCAAAGGCCCAATAGCGATTGATAACAAAATTCGTAACAGCCCCCAAGGATCCACTAATGATATTGGATCCGTGTGCTGAAAAAAGCAATACACGTAAACAAAAGGTATAAATAGCAAAATCAGATAATCCACCAAGAAAAGCAGAAACTTGTGCCTTACCGAAAGACCTAAGAAAATTATATCTGGAATAGCTACCCTTCTCTCTCATCAGCAATTACCTGCTTTTTCTTCTTCTCTTCCCAGTCTTTCAGATCTCCAAGATGTAATAGATTCTTAGTATCTACTAAATTAATCACAAAGAGCGCAACACAGATAAGAATAACCAAATAGTTAATGCTAAACGGAAATAAAACCTCCGCTAAAAGTACAACACAAATAATCACACGGATCTCCGTAGGACCTAACAACCCTGCGTCAATGGTATATTTGTCTGTAATCCGATAACGGAGTTGCGAAATAATCATAGCCCATCCATACAATGCAACCAAAGCAAAACCAGTATACTTAAAATCGCCAGGAGCATAGAAAACATACCCCAGTCCTATCATCACGGTACTGATCCAATCCATCACAATATCTAAAGCAAAACCGTACCATTTTCTTGATTTATTCCGATAAAAAGCTATTCTACCGTCGAGTGAATCCCCAAACCATTGAACAAAAAAACCAAGTATACCAATGAGTAATAATGGGCGCGACACATATTCTGCTAGGAGAAAACTGCCTAAGATCATAAGCGATCCAAAAAGACCTATTGCTGTTAATCCATCGGAGGATATCCAATTTGGAATACGAGGCACCAAATAGGATATAAATTTCTGTTCAGGCGAACTTAAGATATTTGTTCTTTTCCGATCCTGAAAAAGTTTTTTATTAATCTCTTGACTCATAAGTCATTTTTTATTAGAACCACTTATTTTTTTGATACCACTCCAAACTTTCCTTCAAACCATCTTCCAATTTATAAATTGGTTTAAAGTTTAACACTCTTCTCGCTTTGGATATATCACAAGCCCAATTTTGAGCGGTTAATTCACCAAGTCGTTCGGGGTACAAAACTGGTGTTTTCGGAGAATTTCTATACAGCCATTGCGAAAAATAAGCTGCTTTTTCTACAAAAACATAAGGTATATGGAAGCGAAGCATCCGCTTTGCAAATGTCTTTCTAAAAATATCAGCGAGCACATATCTTGGATACACATATCCATCCGTAACATTGAAAATCTGAACCCCTTGATTCGTTATCGAACACGCATTAATCAATAATGTCACCAAGTCACTGACATGAATAAAAGAAAGCTTTTGTGGAGTTTTGCCAATATAAACGTCTAGGCCCTTATTCATCGTATCAAAAAGAATAAATAAGTCCTTTTCTCGAGGGCCATAAACCGCCGTTGGCCTAATAATAGAGATCGGCTTATCCGAGAACTGGGCTAAAATCATTTCCTCTGCCGCCCTCTTACTACGGCCATAAGCCGTTACAGGATGGTAAGGAGAAGTCTCTGATATAGCATCAGCATTGTAATTAACCGGGCCTATAGCTGCTAAACTACTTACAAAAACGAAACGACTGGGAGGGTGAGTACTATCAAACGCTGAGGCTATAAGACATTTTGTTACATCCACGTTTACGGCAAACAACTGTGCTTCAGATTTTGCTTTCGTCAGCGCTGCTGCATGAATAACGTAATCGTATTTTTCCTCAGCAAATATTTTTTTTAATCCTTCTGTATCGGTGAGATCTGGATACAAAAGCTTAGCCGTAAACGGCAAAATTCCATCGACAATACTTGACTTGCGCACGATTGCATGAACTTCAAATCCCGCTAACGAAGCCGCTTCCACCAAATGAGTCCCTACAAACCCGCTAGCTCCTGTCACCAAGATTTTCTTCTTCATATTGCTTTTTCGTACAAGCGGTAACGCTTATAAAGGTCTGCATTAATTTGTTCAATAGCATGGTTCATCACATAATTATGATCCAGCATCCAAGAACATTCTGCTCCTTTTATGCCTGCGGGCGTCGCATTCTTTATGATACGCCCATACAAACAGGCTTCTATTCCAAGTTTACGATACCCTTCTATAACACCCAACATAAGGACACGGATTGTCTTGATCTTCTTCAAACCAAATAACAATTTGAAGATACCAAAAGGCAATAAACGTCCACGCTTGATTTTAATAAGGACTTCATTAATATTAGGAACCCCTAGTGCAAATCCGACCAATTCACCATTCTTTTCTGCAACAATACAGAACCTAGGGTCGACAATCATCTTCAGATCCTTAGCTGTGTGATTGAACTCTTCATCTGTCATCGGAACAAAACCAAGGTTTTTATCCCATGCCTTATTGTAAACCTGTTTAATCTTTTTCGCCTCGTTCTCGAAATCTTTCAAGTTAATCTGCCTCAAAACAATATCCGAACGTTTCAAACGTTCTTCCAGCCTATCCAACAATAATACAGAACGTTTGTCGGCCGTTGAGGAAGCTACGTAATAAGCTCTTAAATCAACTTTTTGTCCGAAACCCGCATGGAGTAGCAGATCAATATAATAAGGAGGATTGTAGGTCATCATCGCTACAGGAGGACGATCGAAACCCTCTACCAATAACCCACAAGTATCGTTTGTTGTTAAATTAATAGGACCAACGATATTGGTACCTCCATGTTCTTTAACCCAAGCTTCCGCAGTTTCCAATAACTTGTTGGCCACTTCCTGATCGTTTATAGATTCAAAGAAACCAAATTGTCCTTCTACAACGTTGTTAAATGAATTGTGGTTTCGATTCCAGATAGCTAAAATTCGCCCCACAACAACACCATCTTTTAATGCTAAAAACGGTTCCGCTTCGGAGTGTTTGTAAAATGGATGTTTAGCCTTCGTCAGTAGGTCTTGCTGGCCTAAAAACAATTCAGGCACATAATTTGGATCGTTACGATACAGATCATGCGGAAAATCAATAAACTGGGTTAATTGTTTTTTCGAGCGAACAGGGATAACTGTTATCATTTTACTCATTCATAAATGACTCAACCTCTAAAGTTTTAAAAACCTTAGCCATTTTATCTACTGCTTCATCAATTTGATCAAAGGTATGCGTAGCCATCAGTGAGAAACGTATCAACGATTCCTCAGCAGGAACAGCCGGCGCAACAACAGGGTTGACAAACACCCCATTATCTTGAAGCATTTTCGTTACATAATATGTCTTATCGTTATTTCGAACAAAAATTGGTAAAATAGGACTCTCTGTAGACCCTAAATCGAAACCATTTTCCAACAATAACTTTGTCGCGTAATTGGTATTCGCCCACAATCTTTCAATGTGCTCCGGTTCCGTCTGAATAATTTCTAATGCTTTTAAAGTCGAGGCAACAGAAGCAGGTGTCATACTTGCACTAAACATCAAAGATCTAGCTTTGTGTTTCAAAAATTCGATTGTCTGTGCATCTGCAGCCACAAAGCCACCTAGAGAGGCTAATGACTTACTAAACGTCCCCATAATCAAATCTACGTTTTCCGTTAGACCAAAATGAGAAGCAGTACCAGCACCCTTATCACCTATAACACCTAGACTGTGTGCATCATCACATAAGATAGCTGCGTCAAACTCTTCAGCAATTGCAACAAGCTCTGGAAGTTTCACGATATCACCCTCCATGCTAAAGATACCATCTGTTGCAATTAATTTGAGGCTTTCTTCTGGAAGTCTAGCTATTTTAGCGCGTAAATCTTCCATATCATTGTGCGCATATTTCACCACTTTAGAGAAAGACAATCTACTTCCATCTATTATCGAAGCATGGTTTCTTTCATCCAATAGGATGTAATCGTTACGTCCTGTCAAACAAGACAACGGTCCTAAGTTTGATTGAAAACCTGTGCTGAATAAAATAGCCGCCTCTTTACCTACATAACTAGCTAATTTCTCTTCCAGTTCAACGTGAATATCCAATGTACCATTCAGAAAACGCGATCCAGCACAGCCAGTGCCATACTTTGCTAAAGCGTCTTGTGCTGCTTCAATAATCCGTTGATCCGTTGTCAAACCTAAATAAGAGTTTGATCCGAACATCAAAACACGTTTCCCATCAATCAAAACTTCTGTATCCTGTCTAGACTGAATAGGTCTAAAATAAGCATAAAGATTATTCGACTTAATAGGCTCCAGTTCACTTTGTAGGAACCTAGATGTTCTTTCACTTAACTTTCCCTTACTCATGCTGTAGGTATTTCTATTTAATATGATACAATTTTAATGCAAGAAGTTTTAACCTTTGACTTTAAAGTATTAAACGTCAAAAATAAAATAATAAACAAAAATATACAATTTTAAATTTCAGATAGCGTCCGCTCGTTAAAGCCATTTCCCAACGCATGAAAGATAAACATTGTATACATTCAGCCTAAAAAAAACCGCTGCAAACATACGAAACTCAATTGATTTAACCTCATGTAAAAACCATATGAATATCATAAAATTAAATTATTGTTAAGATATTACCAATAGTTTGCGATTAAAACTTCAACAAAAATATAAAATCTTTACTTTTGCCTTTTACACAATTGAAATGGGGATAGCAGCTAATATAAGCATCAAAAATAAACGTGCATCATTTGAGTATCATCTATTGGACCGCTATACGGCGGGGTTACGACTTTTAGGCACAGAAATAAAATCGATAAGAGAAGGTAAAGCGAACATCAACGATAGTTTTTGCACGTTTTTCGAAGACGGACTTTATATTCGGAACATGCACATCGCGGAATACTCTTTTGGTTCTTTTTATAATCACGAAGCAAAACGCGATAGGCAATTGCTATTGACAAAGCGCGAATTGAAAAAATTGAAAGAGAAAGGTGAAGAAAAAGGTTTCACAATCGTTCCTTTAAAAATTTTTATCAATGAGCGCGGGTATGCCAAAATTGAAATTGCCCTAGCACAAGGAAAGAAAGATTTTGACAAAAGAGAGACGATTAAAGAACGTGAGAGCAAACGTGAATTGGATCGCGTCATGAAAAGATAACGTATTATCCTTGTTCAATAAACTGGCCTGGAGTGAGACCTTCCCGTTGCTTGAAAAGGCGAATGAAATAATTAACATCAGAGAACCCCACAGAGAAACACGTTTCTTTTACGCTTTTTGTTATCCTTAGCATATGTTTTGCATAAGTCAGGCGCTCTCTGATCACAAATTCCATAGGGCTTACACCCAATTCATTTTTAAAAGCACGGCACAACGCACTTTTACTCATTCCTGCTTTATTACTTATCTTATCTACCGATAGTTTTTCTGCAATATTTTCAGTTATGTATTGCTTAATAAAACTAAATACGGAACTGTTGCTGCCTAACGACTTTGATTGATCTAAAACGAGCAAGCCCTGCATCTGCATAATACGGATCATCAGCTCTTTAAGCACCAATTCTGCAATAGCCTCTTTATGTAAATCGCCGCTTAGGCTTACCTGAAACAATCTATTTGTCAAACGGGCTAATTCCTCATTGTTACTAAAATGAAATTGTTCTAATTGAAACGACCAGCTTGTAGAGCGTTCCTTTTTCGGATAAAATTCATTCAGATAATTAAGCACCTCTCTTATTTTAACATTGTCCACCGTTATTGCGGTACATTGCGTGGGACTTTCTATCCTAGCCTCGGGAAAATCAATCTCCATCCTTGTATACTCGGGCAAAAGCAAGGTCTCTCCTGGGAAATAATCAAAGGAAACCTTATCATCCTGCAAATGCATGACCTTCTTTCCACGGATCATATTGATGATTACCAAGTCGTCAAACCTTAACGGAACGAGAGAACTAGCTTCATACGTTTCAAAAATACTCAGTTCATAGTTCGCGAGCGTGTACGCACGACGATTTTCAACAAGCGATGTCAGCTCTTTTTCTGCAGACAATGGAAGCCGATCCAGTTGATAGGGTTTTCTCATACATGCTCCTTATTTTCTTGGCGTTATCCAAATATAGCAAAATACCCCAGCAACATAAATACCCCCTGGATGTTTTATGCTATCTTTTGACAGAATAATGCTATGGATAAAACATAGCCGTCTTTACATTTGTTTAGCTAACAAACCTCTTTAAAAGAAAGTAACATGAGTACAATTAAAAGACCCACGTTCAAAGAACGTTATGACAACTACATTGGCGGGAAATTTGTCGCCCCAATTTTAGGTAAATATTTTGACAATATTTCACCCATAGACGGAAAGGTATTTACGCAAGTAGCACATTCCACAAAGGAAGACATTGAATTAGCCGTCGACACAGCGACAGAAGCATTTAAATCATTCAGCCAAACATCGGTAACGGAGCGAAGCATTATGCTCAATAAAATCGCAGACCGTATTGAAGAAAATTTAGAGTACATCGCTGCTGTAGAAACAATAGACAATGGGAAAGCCGTTCGGGAGACTCTTAATGCTGACATACCGCTCGCAATAGACCATTTTCGATACTTTGCTAGCGTTATTAGAGCAGAAGAAGGAAGCATAAATGAATTGGATAAGGACACCGTATCCATCATTGTACATGAGCCTATCGGTGTGGTCGCACAAATCATTCCTTGGAATTTCCCAATCTTAATGGCCGTATGGAAACTAGCTCCTGCACTGGCTGCTGGTAACTGTGTGGTACTAAAACCAGCAGAAAGCACACCGACTTCCATTTTGGTGCTTATTGAGCTCATTGGTGACTTAATTCCTGCCGGTGTGGTAAATATTGTGAATGGTTTTGGATCTGAACTTGGCCGTACGTTAGTCACGAACCCTAAAATTGCGAAGGCAGCCTTCACTGGCTCAACAGCAACGGGACGCTTGGTTATGCAGTACGCAACGGAAAACATTATTCCTGTTACGCTAGAGTTAGGTGGAAAATCACCAAATATCTTCTTTAGCTCTGTTTTAGATCACGACGATGCATTCTTAGATAAAGCGATTGAAGGAGCAGTCCTTTTTGCCTTAAATCAAGGGGAAATTTGTACTTGTCCATCTAGGCTACTCATACAAGAGGATATTTACGAACGTTTTATCGAAAAAGTAATTGATCGAGTTAATAAAATTAAAGTTGGAGACCCTCTTGATCCTAATACCATGATGGGAGCACAAGCGTCTAAAATCCAAAAAGATAAGATCATGTCCTATATCAAACTAGGGAAAGAAGAAGGAGCTGAAGTTCTAACAGGAGGAGACGAGAATCATTTGGGCGAGGAATTAGAAAATGGGTACTACATCAAGCCTACACTTTTCAAAGGCACCAATAAGATGCGTATTTTCCAAGAGGAAATTTTTGGCCCTGTTCTAGCTGTTACTACATTTAAAGATGAAAAAGAAGCTATTGAAATTGCGAATGACACGATTTATGGATTAGGTGCTGGCGTATGGACAAGAGATGCACATCAATTGTATCAAGTACCACGGGCTATTCAAGCAGGGCGTGTATGGGTAAACCAATATCATTCTTATCCTGCGGGAGCACCTTTTGGAGGATACAAGCAGTCAGGTGTTGGTCGCGAAAATCATAAAATGATGCTAGACCATTATCGACAAACTAAAAATATGTTAATCTCTTACAACAAAGAGAAATTAGGATTTTTCTAAACAACAAAAGTCGAATGGGGTTATAAGATATAATCCCATTTGCTTTAACTTTAAACAGTAGCACTTATGATACAACGATTAGATGTTACAGAAAACGCGAAACAACTCATTAAAGAATTGACATTGAAGCATGGTGACCTTATGTTCTACCAAGCAGGCGGATGTTGTGAAGGAACCCAACCACAATGCTTTGAGAAGGGCGCATTCTTCCCTCGCATGAACGATGCCCTCATAGGCTATGCGGAGGGTTTTGAATTCTGGGTAGATCGGGATCTATTTGAATATTGGAAATATTCACACTTTACATTAGACGTTTTGGATGGCTTTGGACCCGGCGGCTTCTCGCTAGAAAGTCCATTAGGTAAAACTTTCAAAGTACACTACCGTTTGTTCACCGAAGAAGAGCTGCAGGATCTCGCACCTGTGCAAAGGAATGCATAATTATTTCTACAATAGGGGCACTCATTTTCCGATAAGGACCACTGAATATCACATAAAATAAGGGGCTTAGGCCCCTTATTTTATGTGATATCTAAGTTTTCAAGAACTGGAATTGGCTTCCTGTTTTCATCGAGAGCCACCAAAGTAAACATACCTTGAATCGCCAACTCCCTTCCCTCTTGGTACATATTCTCCAGAAAAATTTCAACTTTTACTTTCACACTCGTTCTGCCAACACTTTGCACTTTAGCTACGGCTTCAATAATACTACCTGCAGGAATAGCTTTTTCAAAATCTATCCGATCGGTGGATACAGTCACCAAACGCTTTCTACAGAAACGTGTGGCAGCCATAAATGAGACCTCATCCATTATTGACATGGCTTTTCCTCCAAATAACGTATCGTGATGGTTTGTCAAAAAAGGAAACACCGTTGTACACACACGTGTCTCTGACAATTCAATTCTTTCTTCTAATGTCATTACCGATTTCTTTAGTTATGGTTCTCTTTAAGTTGTTCTACATCAATACCTATCCCCTTGAGTAGCATAGAAGCATTAAAAACTGTACAACGCCCATCTTTCAATTTGTAATCGAACAACATCTCGCCATTAACCACTTGAATGTCGAAATGATAATTCTGTACAGCCCCATTATACTCCTCTTCTAACGTCGCCAGTTGCAAATCATGTGTTGCAACCATTCCCCTGCCGGACATTTCCATCAACTGTCGGATAATTGCCCTAGATCCAAGGTATTTGTCAACAGAGTTTGTCCCCCTCAGCATCTCATCAATTAAAAAGAAACTTTGTGGATCTCTCTTTACAGTTTCCAGGATAAACTTCATACGATCAAGCTCAGCTTTAAATGTTGATGTACTTTCTTTTAATGAATCTTTAATACGCATATAGGAAATAAGGTTCAAAATCGGCAAAGAAAATGAAGACGCGCAACAAACGGAACCTGCATAAGCCAAAACAGCATTGATACCAATCGTACGTAAAAAGGTACTTTTACCGGCCATATTAGACCCTGTAATTAAAGCTATGCGATGACTATCATTCGTATAGTCGTTTTCAATAGATTTCCCTTCGATCAAAGGATGCGCAATATGGCTAGCAGTAATAGCTCCCGTTAAAGAATTTTCTTGAATACTTGGCATAACCCATTGCGATCGATTGCGCTTCAAAACTGCCAAAGAATTAAGAGCCTCAAACTCGGCTATGACATCGAAAGCAATCAGAATATTTGCTTCGTATTGATTTTTCCAACGCACAATTTTCATCACGTACTTAAAATCCCATAGAAAGATCATATTCAGCATAGCCCCTACGAGCATATTATTGCGTGCATCTAGGTTATTTATTAACTTGGACAGCTCCCGAAAAGCAAAAGAAAGCTTTTTATCTCCAATTTGTAACCTATTTTTCAATTGCACATTTCCTTCTGTCTGAAAACCTTGATCTTCTACCATTTTTAATCCCTCGGCGTAAGCAGCTAGCATCTGACCGACCTTATCTATCTTATTTGAAAAAAGCCCAACCTTACCAGCCAAAGCGAGCGTCCACAAAAGATGAGCAATGCCCAAAACCACTAACCAAGACCATAGAGGAATAACAAAAATTGAAATTAAGGCTCCGAATACAAACAAGTATGGAGCAACAGCCACATAAAGCCCCATAGCCTTAGAGCCAAATGAAAGACTAGAATCCTGGAAATAACGCCCCAGAAATGATTTCACATCTGTAGGTTGCGCCACGTTAAACAACAACTTAGACTGAAATCCCTGACTCCAATTCAGATCGTCTGCGATTTCGGCCACCGCCTTTTGTCTTTGTTCAATTTCCATCTTGGACGATGCCCTTTTAAACCATGAAGCCAAGAGCGTCAAACCTCCGGCAGTGGACGTTCTGTTGACAAGACTGAATAACGAAAAGGAACCAAATATATCCAAATCAGCAGTGTAAGGATGTTCCCCATCCTCAAACTGATGGCCATCATCATATATATTTTTCCGCGTTTCTTTCTGATTTATTTCGTTTTCATTTACTTTCAAAAAAGCCTGTTTATCGTCTCTTCTTTTTTCTAATTTGCTTTGCCTGCTAATTAAGAAGGCAAAAACAAGAACGATGACCAAGGCCAAAATAAAAACCAAAAGCACACTATTCTGCTGAAAACTATAAAACAATAGCGCGCCCCCACCTATAATAACAAATAAACGTGCGAAACTATTTTGGTTGATTGATTTATTGAGTGATTGAATTTCTGTCAACGTCTTTTGAACGTGCTCTTGGTAACGTGCGTATATCATGGCATAAAAATAAAAAAAGCTTGGCAGTAGCAAGCTTTTTTTATTCTATATCTTAGATTATTACCATGCTTGGTCTCCGACGAGCGGAACAAAACGAAATGTATCAAGTTCAATTCGTTCAAAATCGTTCTCGCCCACACGAAGAATGGTCACCATCTTTTGCGTTTTCTCATCCCCTACTGGAATAACTAAAAGTCCTCCATACTTTAGCTGTTTCAGCATAATTTCAGGAACAAAAGGCGCTCCTGCAGTAACGATAATTTTGTCATAAGGGGCATGTTCAGGAATACCTCTCGATCCGTCGCCAAGAAAAAAATGAGGCTGATATCCCATGTAGGGCAACACCTGAATTGTACGTTGATATAATTTTTCCTGTCGTTCAATGGTAAACACCTGTGCACCGAGTTCTAGGAGAATACAGGTTTGATAACCAGATCCCGTTCCTATTTCTAGCACTTTATCTCCCTTTTTCACGTGCAACAGTTCAGATTGATAAGCAACGGTATATGGTTGCGAGATCGTTTGTCCATCACCTATGGGAAATGCAATATCACGATATGCTTGATTCCAAAACGTCTCATCAAAAAAGAAGTGACGTGGCACTTTTCCTATCGCTTGCAGAACACGTTTGTCAGCAATCCCACGAGTTTCCAAATTGTTCACCAGTTGCTTCCGTGCTCCCTTTTCCCGATAATTATCTACAAACTTATACGCCATTATACCTCAAAAATACCATTGTTAAACCACATTTATCTTATTAAAATGCAAAATATTTAAGGTCAACATTATATAGCAATATAGTTTTACCTATATTAGCATTTAAGCTTTAACCGATTCCTATCTCGGGCTTAAACTTGGTAATCGGGGCTTATGTTATTTGTTCTATAGCCTTTACCACAAGGCTTAATTCTTATTTAAAAAAACATTGATGAAAAAAACAATTTATTTATTCCTTTTTATCTCGTTACTCCACCTCCAAGCTTTCTCAAGCCAAGATTCCATCTTAAGAATTTTAGCAATAGGCAATAGTTTCTCTGAAGATGCCATCGAAAACTATTTACATGAGTTAGCCTCAGCTTCAGACAAAAAAATCATTATCGGCAATCTTTATATCGGCGGGGCACCGCTCTCTTTGCATGTTCAAAATGCAAGAGAAGACGCAAATAAATATAGCTATAGGAAGGTAGCACTTGACGGCACAAAGACCACAAAAAACAATAGCAGTATCTCTGAAGCGTTAAGTGATGAGAATTGGGATTACATCAGCTTTCAACAAGCGAGTCCTTTGTCCGGAAAATACAATAGCATCATCGAAAGTTTACCCGAACTTGTCAACTACGTACGTACAAAAGTTGGTCAACATGCCCAATTTGTTTATCACCAGACTTGGGCTTATCAACAGGATTCTAAACACGATGGCTTTAAAAACTACGAGCGTGATCAGAGCAAGATGTATAGCGCCATAGTTGATGCCTCAAAACAGGTACGCAAGTTAGGTTATTTTAAAGAGATTATTCCGGTAGGAACAGCCGTTCAAAATGCGCGTTCTAGTTCCATTGGAGACCATTACACACGTGACGGATACCACCTGCAACTGGATTACGGCCGCTTTACAGCAGCTTGTACCTGGTATGAAAAACTTTTCCACGAAGATGTTAGAGGCAACGCCTACAAACCGCAACATGTTAGCGATCTACAGGCAACGATTGCAAAAAGGGCGGCTCACTTAGCCGTAAAACGCCCTTACAAAGTATCAAAAATAAAGCTCTAGAATTTATCTAGAGCTTTGTTATCATTTTCGTAACGCGCTCTTCAAAAACAAGAAGAGCCGCTTTTTCCTTATTTATAAAGTCGTTATCGACGAATTTGCCTACCACTTCTTCCATCTCTTCATAGGACTCATAGACCATCTGTTTAAACGGGTTTTGATAATCCTTTAATCGAGCACGCTCTATTTCCGAGCATATCCATCTCCTCGTCTCCAAAACTTCCGCAAGTAATTCTTTAACAAATTCAATATCCCAGGTTTCCAACTCTCTTCCCGAAACATCCACCAACGAAGCAATGGCATGTTTAAATTTATCCCCTAGATACTCTTTGCTCCAAGCATGATAATGCGTATGTACGGCTGTCCATGAAGAAATATCGCCAGCACGGATACCTTCCAAAAGTCCGTCCAACTTGTTTGACGGCACCAATTGTCCGCCAATATTTTCAAATAGATAACGATCAACTCCGATCTCAATAAGCTGCTCTTTAACTTGTGCCAAAGAGGTTTCTTCCAACGCATCAATCAGTTGCAACCCCACATAATAGCGAATCATCCTTTTATAGACCTGATACGCTTCTTTAGGCTTCGCAAGTACAACCTTCCTCTTCGAAAACTCGACGTTATCCAAAAGAACCGTCTTTTCAGGAAGTACGTCAACGCTATTTAGCATGTCCCGACCAACTCGCTTAATATCTTCTACCGCATGAGATGATGTAGCAAATGCGCTCCCTACAGCAAGCTCAATTTCCGACATCGCTTCTATCATTTCGTTTACCGTGTCAGGAGCTAACACATCATACTCAATATATTGATTTTTAAACTTGCGTTTATCTCTTGACTGAAACTTCGATGTATTACGCATCAACGCGTACATATTGTAAAGGAACCAATAACCTGGCAAAATTACCAAGCGGTTTGTGTCCACCTCATTACTAACCAAACAAAAAGGAAACTTAATATCAAGTTCGTGCAGAAAGTCGCCTTTAACAATGAGCGTGTAAGATGCAAACCGGGAGTTATGTTTAAGACTGACGCACAAGCCAGGCCAAAAACCCCGTCCCGCAATAATTTCGCCATCAGCGGCTCTTGAGTTATGATTAGATCCAACGGTGGCACCTGCGGCCATATTACTCTGACCTTTTACGAGTGCAGCACATAGAAACGAATTATTATGATGCTGTTCATGTGCTGGAAAAATTAAAGAATTTAAAACCTCGCAACAAGAAATCGTCGAGTTATCCCCGAGGAAAGAATTAATTAGTCGTGCGCCATATTTCAATTGCGAATTTGAGGACAACACAAAGCGTACCGCCTTCACACCATAAAATATACGGCAACCATATCCAATAATTCCATTAACTAATTCGCAACCTTCCCCAATTTGTGTGAACGAGCCTTTAGACGAATTTATCGTTAGATTTTTGAGTTTGTTGACCCCTTTGATGTAAGCATCCGTACCTATTTTGACATCTTTAATCGTCTGTGTATTTTTAATGACGGATCTATCACCAATTTCGCTGTAAAAACCATGCGCTGGCGAAAACTGGTTTTCCGTAATTTCCTTGAATCGATTCTGCAATACATAGTCATTACGATAGCGAGACCAAAGGAATACGTCTCCAGCCTGCATTCCATTAAACGGTAATACGGCACGGCCGCCATTCTCATTACAAAGCTCCAAACGTATCCGCCTATCTTCTACATCTCCAGTTTTGAGAATACCATTTCCAAATTTCGCATTGCTACTGGTCTCCATCTCACTGATATTAGCTAACATCACATCATTTCCTACGACAAAATGAGCAATATAACGAACATGATGTACGGCTACTGTATTCCCAAAATCGCAGCTCACCACGGTAGAATTGTATATTCCACAAGGCAGACGTAAGTCCCTAAAGTCTAAATAAACATCGTCCATATCGCCAATACGAACCAATCCGTAAAACTTAGAATTCTGAATTTGCTGAGGTATAAACCGATCTGTAACCAATACATCTGCCCAATTGGCCGCGTAATTGTCATTTTCCAGCAGGAGCTCTATCTCTCTTTCGGTTAATGCCCTAAATTCGTCTCCTCGACCAAACTGTTGGTTTCGATGATGATACTCTCCTCCTTCATGCAGATAGACCTCCGGAATAAAATGGTTGCCTAAATCCGAAAGTTTTTTCTTTCTTATTTCAGACATACCTATTATTCAACGGTTACCGATTTCGCCAAATTACGAGGCTTGTCCACATCCAATCCCCTATCAATCCCGATATAATAGGATAAGAGTTGAAGCGGAATAACGGATAAGATAGGAGCGATGATTTCATGTACCAATGGAACAACCATTACATCATCGGCCAATCCAACCACCACATTATCTCCCTGAGAAACTACGGCAATAACCTTTCCCTTTCTAGCTTTAATCTCTTGAATATTGCTCACAATCTTCTCGTGATAGCTGTCTTTCGTCGCCACAAACACCACGGGTAGTCTTTCATCGACTAACGCAATTGGACCATGTTTCATTTCCGCAGCAGGATATCCCTCAGCATGGATATAAGATATCTCCTTTAATTTCAATGCACCTTCCAGCGCGATAGGGAAATTATAACCTCTTCCTAGGTATAGAAAATCCTGCGCATCTTTATATTTCTTCGCGATTTCCTTTATAACAGCATCTTGCTCTTCGAGGATTTCGTGCACATATTGAGGAACTTTTGCTAGATCTCCCAACAACTTATTGAACAAGACGCGATCGATAGTACCTTTCTCCAATGCGACTTTCAGCGCGATCAAATATAAAACCGCCAACTGTGCAGTAAAAGCCTTTGTGCTCGCCACACCTATTTCCGGTCCAGCATGTGTATAAGCTCCCGCATCTGACAATCGGGCTATGGATGATCCAACCACATTGACAAGTCCAAAAATAGTTGCTCCTTGTTTTTTTGCATTTTCAATCGCTACTAGTGTATCGGCCGTCTCTCCACTTTGAGAAATTGCTATGATCACATCTTTATCCGTGATAATAGGATTTCTGTATCGAAATTCGGATGCATATTCAACTTCCACATTGATACGGCATAGCTCTTCGATAACATACTCTGCAAGCAAACCAGCATGCCAGCTCGTACCACAAGCTACAATAATCACTCTATTTGCCTGCAGTAGTTTATCTTTTATTTTGTCTACCCCACTTAATGTAATAGACTGTTGACCAGCATCTAATCGACCACGTAAAGAATCAAAAATCGTTTGGGGCTGTTCGAAAATTTCCTTTAGCATAAAATGGTCATAGCCGCCTTTTTCAATGGCTGCCAGTTCTAAGTCCAACTTCGTCACGAAAGGCGTAATACGTTCATTACCTAAATTCTTTAAGATCAATTCATCCGGGCGAACAATAGCTAATTCATAATCGTTAATATAAACAACCTCCTTGGTATAAGCCAGCATTGGAGAAGCATCAGACCCCAAATAATGTGCATGGTCACCTATTCCGATAACCAGAGGGCTTCCTTTTCGTGCTGCGATTATTGTATCGGGTAAATACTTGTCTAAAAGCAGAATAACATAAGCCCCTACAACACGCTTTAAAGCAATTCGAACAGCTTCTTCCAACGAGCATTCGTTGTTTATTTTTATGTCTTCAATAAAATTCAGTAGAACTTCCGAATCGGTATCGCTTTGAAAGGTATAACCCTTTTGTATAAGCT
The DNA here is from genome assembly GCF_965644235.1 of Sphingobacterium sp. LRF_L2. Taxonomy (NCBI): domain Bacteria; kingdom Pseudomonadati; phylum Bacteroidota; class Sphingobacteriia; order Sphingobacteriales; family Sphingobacteriaceae; genus Sphingobacterium; species Sphingobacterium sp. LRF_L2. The sequence continues at coordinate 16,484 of NZ_CBFFRI010000015.1, forward strand.
CACTTTTTAGTTGCGCATAGTTTTCGATGATTCCGTTATGAATCATGGCGATATTTCCAGAATTCGAATAATGTGGGTGAGCATTTCTATCCGAAGGCTCTCCATGAGTTGCCCATCGGGTGTGTCCGATGCCTACTGTAGCTTGTATATTTTTACCATATACAAAATCTTCCAATGCAGATACTTTTCCTTCCTTTTTGTATACCTCGAGTGTTTCTCCTGTGTGTAAGGCCACACCAGAGCTATCATATCCTCGGTATTCTAATTTTTTTAATCCATCGATTAGTATCGGATAAGCTAAATTGCTACCTACGTAGCCAACGATTCCACACATATATTATTTTAAGTTTATTTGCTAACAGGTGGTAAATATAGCTAAAATACATAACGCGATCGATTGAGATTCGATTTTTAGCTAAAAACTTTCTTTGTGTTTCCATGGTTCTACTAATAAAAAATCATGAGAGCAATATGGACAGGAGCTATCGGATTCGGTCTGGTGAATATTCCGATAAAAATATGCAGTGCAATCCAAGACAGTCAATTGGATTTGGATATGTTAGATAGAAAGGATTTATCTAATATAAGATATAAACGTATCAACGACAAATCTGGAAAAGAAGTAGCCTGGGAAAATATCGTTAAAGGTTATCTGCTGAAAGATAAATACATTGTACTAGAAGATGCTGATTTTGAGGACGCTCTTCCGGAGAAAAATAAAATGATCAATTTGCAGACCTTTGTAAAGGAAAAGGAAATCGACAGTATATATTTCGATACTCCTTATTATTTGGAACCTCAAAAGGGAGGAGAAAAGGCTTACTCTCTTCTCTATAAGTCACTAGAAAAGACAGGATATGTGGGACTTAGTACTTTTGTAATGCGCAGCACCGAAAACTTGGCCATCGTGAGACCATATGCTGGCATGTTAGTATTAAATAAGTTACGCTTCGAAGAAGAAATACGAGAAACAGCAGATCTAAATATACCAAATGCCCAAATCTCCAAACCTGAAATGGACATGGCATTAAAACTCATCAAACAAAACAGCTCCAATTTTGATATATCGGGATACAGGAACGAATACAGCAAAGAACTTCTAAAAATCATCAAACAGAAAGCGCAAGGAAAACGGGCTACTATCCGTAAAATTAATCCCGAAAAGGAGAACACCAAAGCTTCAGAACTTTTAGCTAAATTGAAGGCAAGTTTAGCATAATAGCGTTATTCAGTCCATTAATTTTGTTATTTTAACCTTCTTAATTTAGTTGTTATGCTAATTATTTAGCTTTTCTTATTTACCGTACAGCAACTATTAATTGACAGACCTTATTCCCTCATGAAAATCAAACCCTTCTAGGTAAGCAATTTTCCAAGAACCGTTCTCTTGAATAACCTTAAATTTATAGACAAAATCGTTCCAATCTGCAGAAGCATTCGGTTCGAGCCTACCCCACTTCCAATTCACATCTCCTGTACTCGAGTCCACTATCCTAATCTCGATAAAATCCCAAGGATTAGGCGCATCATACGGAACATCTTGACATCTTGTCCAAGGATCCAAATCACTAGCGAAAACAAAAGGCGACAAATATCCCACCAACCAATCCCCATAGCTGTTATTCTTTAGTCCTTTATCAAGAGTGACTACTAGATTATCATAATTCGTAATAAATTCTTCAGCAAAAAAATTGGTATTTCGAAGTTATGATGGATCAGAGTCAAAACCTGTGGACTACGCAAATAATTTGGTTAATCTGAAGAGGAAGAAATTGATGTCACCCACCCC
>NZ_CBFFRI010000016.1:0-4350 GCF_965644235.1 Sphingobacterium sp. LRF_L2
TGCAACTTAAAAGTGCAGACTTTTCACGTTACTAATTTCTGTTATTCTAGATTAAACAGATTTAAACCTATTTCCTTCAATCTGTCTCGCACTAAAGGTAGAAACTTCAAAATAGCCTTTACCTTTTTCCCAAACTTGCAGTCCAACTGTAGTCTTAATAATTTGCCGAAATACACGTACTTCTGCCCCCATCAGGGATGCCAAAACAGGCAAAGCATATTCGTGGTAAAACACCAAACTCAGGCTCGTCAGCGGGGTTTGGTGTCATAATCTTTAACTTTCTGAACTGTAAATATACCCTTCCATGTTTTCACATAAAATGAAATCATTGTCATCATCAGAAATGTCTGCTAAATCATTGGCGTCTGGATCAAAGCTTATATAATACAAATTATTTTTTTGCATCAGCTTGTAATCCTCAATATAGTAAACATCATTGCTGGAGTTATTATAAAATGCATACTCCTTTATTTTTGAAAACACTAATTTCAAGCAATTTCCTTTCGAATATAACAACTTAATTTCAACCTCTATAGTAAAAGAGTAGTCTTTAGTTTTGATATTAAAGCCAATTATCTGAGAACTTAATATGCTCAGTTCTTGAGTCAGCTGTTCAAATAATATATTATCTTTTCCTAAAAATTTCATGGATATCTAATTATTAGTATTTCTTCTTCGCTGTTCCCGTTTTTACTTGTCTTTTTCGAGTTCGTTTGGCTTAGGTTTTCTTCTAGACTGCCTTTCAGTTGCATTAGGATTAGGCTTTGGTTTATGATCATACACATGATCTTCACCTTCATTTTTAGGTGTGTTTACACCAGTATGCCTCCTATTATGTTCTTTTTGAACTTTTCCATCCTCTCCATACACCTTGATAGTTACACCAGGTGTATTTGTTTATATAGAATTGGGCTTACCTACATCAGGGAGCCTATTTTTTCCATCTTTTTCCATCTTCATTACCTGAAGAAGTCCCAGACGATTGTACACTACTTGAACTTGTAGTACTTTCATTATCACCAAAAAAGTAATACATCCATCTCGTAAAGAAGAGCCAAATGGATAATAATCCTGCTACACCTAGTTCCTTAAATCTGTCTCGCACTAAAGGTAGAAACTCCATTTAGGCCTTTTATAATACCCCATAACTTATCTACCACAGGTCATACGACAATATAATACCGATTAAGCCAGCTAACCCCACTTTTCTAAACTCCAGTCTTCGATCAATTTTTCAATCAAAAGGGTATCGTTCCAAACTCCCCAAGGGGACAACTCCTTCTGTTCTACCGTAAGCGTTTTTACCAATTGTAAGTGCCAAGTGTCTGTATCTACAATATGCCACCCCAGAAATTCACCCCTCACACTATGTTCTTGACGCATAAACTTAGGCTTACTAAATTCTGAAGCGCTATAAAACCCAACACGTTCAACAATCTTTCGACTAGCCGCTGCCCCTAGAGGAAAAGAAATTAAATAGCGTTCCTTTTGCTCCGCCAACTCGTCAAAGTTGGCAGGCTTTTCCAAATGTAATCCCTGTAAAACCCGAACCAGCGCTCCTGTAACCGGGTCTTTATGTATATAGTGCAAATATGCTTTTCCTTTAGGAGTATCTATTTCAAAAATATCTCCAACTTTAATTCTCGCCATAATTAATAACCAATTGATTTCAAAAGTTCATATCCTCTTTGCACTTGTGCTCCATAAGTTGGGTTCTTAGATGAGATGCTACTTATGTATTTTTCCAATCGCTCAATACACGTTTTCTATACTTTAATTTTAAATTCTTTACGTTGAAATCATGCATTAATAATGCAAAGATGATCAAATTAACTTGGATAGTTATTTCTTAAAACACGAAAATTCAATATTTTAGAGTTCATAATTATTAAATTTTCAAATAAAGAACATGGGTTGTTTAGGTGTACTATTTTCACTGGATGAAAAAGAAGTGGAGAAATTGAAGTCTTATGATTCCGACTCCGAAAGATTAGAATATTTACAAGCAGATATTGAAGAAAATTATTTTGAAAATTTTCCGGAACGACTCGCTGAACTTGACAAATCATGGGACGGTTTACATAGAAGTTTAACAAATGGAAAACTTGAATGGAGTAACGGTGAATTCCCCTTAAATCATATCATTTTGGGCGGAGAGATTTTATACACAGAGGATGATTACATTATGGTCTTAAAAACTCCCGAAACCGTAAAAGAAATAGCGAAGGCAATCAAAGATATAACAAAGGAAGAACTAAAAAAGCGTTACGAAAAAATACCCAAGGACGAGCAAGATTATGCAGAATTTTTAGGTGAGGAAGATTTTCAATATATCTGGGAATGGTTCAATCTTTCTAAAGATTTTTGGGAACTTGCAGCTAAAGAAAATAGATTTGTAGTTTTCACTGCTGACCAATAGTGATATGAAAGCCAAAATTAAGCATTAAAAAACATAGTTTTTGCGTAAAAACTTTAGCCACCCTTCACATTACTTTTCAGATTACTATTATTTTATTGACTCACAGCAAAGAAGATAAAGTATCGAAGTATCTTTAAGTATAGACATAAAAGGAGCAGATTGATTCAGACAACCTGCTCTCAATTCTAGTCAAGAACACATAAAATATGTTACTCACATATACTATCTTCTTTGAGAAATTAAGATTTAACATAACCCTCTGCATTCAGGCCTTCATATACCAAGTGAGTTTCTTTACCTACCCCTTAGCAGCACGCTCAACTTAATGCTAAATCATACTCTTTCCGTGATTTTTCATTTGTAACCAAACGCCAACCTTCCTTCAATTTCTCTTCAGCAGATTTCCCCACGTAAAACGCTCCAATTTTCTTAAACTCTTTTTTTATTTTGGTTGATAATAATTTAAAAAACTCTAATGAATCTGGATCTTCTGATATTGTGGCTAATCTTCCTGCAACGATTACATTTTCTTTTTCTCTATAAATACCTCCCAATTTTAATTCAATTGATCTAGGGTTATTACCTTGACCAACAGCAAATTTTACTCCTCCTTTTCTTTGAGGAACTTCATCAATATTAAGTGATGTGTTTTTTTTGATTATCAAATAATCATCTATCCTATTCCAATCTCCTGATAAGGTATATCCAACATGTGGCAAGTCACTTACAGAATAGTAAGTAGGAATATTTTTACTATCAAGCAACCCTGTTTGATAGTATTGAATTTCATTCGCTGATTCAAAATCCTGAATTATGTTTTCAATATCTTCTAAAAGTGAAAAAAACATTATTTGTTTACTCTTCATATTCATTTATCTTTTGGGAATTAATAAAAGATGTTCTCCTGGTGCTATTTGAGTTCTGATACGTGCTGCATTTTTTAATTCGCGAGTCGTCGGTAATCCACTTTTATAAACATCAACTGTGTTAATTCTTAAAGTTCCATATTCTGGATGTGTTGCAGTTAAATCCAAATAAGCCCCCCCCTTTTCTACCGCCACCCAAAGGTTTCAAATATTCTTCAGGGAATCTTCCTCCGCCTCTAGTTATTGTATAACCTCTACTTTCTAAAGTTGTTGCTATATTATCTATCTGGCTTCTTGTTGCAGCATTCCCGAGACTACCTCCCGTCTTAGCGACAACTCTATCTCAATATTAAAAACTCGTTAAAAGTACTCGCATTAAAAATAGCTTCCTCTTTTGACATACCTATAAAAGGCATTTCAAATATTTCACCCGTAGATTTGTATATAGCAAATGCATTGTCTCCTCCATCTGACCCGAAAATAAAAAAATCAGGAGCATATTCTTCTACAGAATAATCTTCATTAAGCTGTATCATGTCTGTTACTGGCCAAAGTATTGTATAGTATTTCTCAGAGCTTATATCAGCTCCATTTGCTTGTTTATAAAATTCTATAAAGCCTTCAGGAAGCAAAAAACTAATACGTCTCAAAAATTCGGCTATTTCGCTCGACTTAGGAGCTTCATTTCTCTCAATAGTTGTCATATATTTATTATTTTGCACTGCGCATTAATGAGTTCCAAAACTGATCGTTCCAGCAGAGTGACTCTCATCAATCTCCCAAAAATTACATGCTATCAAAGTTTTACCCGCACCACCTAATTAGTATTGGATACCGATCTTTCTGCAGATCACTGATCATTTTATAATAGGATAACATCGGAATAATGCTTCCAACCTAAATGCGAAAAAACAGTATTTATTGTACCTATTTTCGAAAAAACCTGTTCTAATGTTCCATCATTTAACATTTCTTCAACAGCAATAAACATGCTCTCATAAGACAGATCTTTCAAAATAAGCATATCTGTCGACCAAAAATACACATCACAATTGCTCTCCATAA
>NZ_CBFFRI010000017.1:0-1611 GCF_965644235.1 Sphingobacterium sp. LRF_L2
ACTCTAGAAAGGAGGTATTCCAGCCGCACCTTCCGGTACGGCTACCTTGTTACGACTTAGCCCCAATTATCGGTTTTGCCCTGACACGCTCCTTGCGGTTACATGCTTTAGGCACCCCCAACTTTCATGGCTTGACGGGCGGTGTGTACAAGGCCCGGGAACGTATTCACCGCGTCATTGCTGATACGCGATTACTAGCGAATCCAACTTCACGGGGTCGAGTTGCAGACCCCGATCCGAACTGTGAACGGCTTTTAGAGATTGGCATCACATTGCTGTGTAGCTGCCCGTTGTACCGTCCATTGTAGCACGTGTGTAGCCCCGGACGTAAGGGCCATGATGACTTGACGTCGTCCCCGCCTTCCTCACTGTTTGCACAGGCAGTCTGTTTAGAGTCCCCACCATTACATGCTGGCAACTAAACATAGGGGTTGCGCTCGTTGCGGGACTTAACCCAACACCTCACGGCACGAGCTGACGACAGCCATGCAGCACCTAGTTTCCTGTCCCGAAGGACTGATCTATCTCTAGATCATTCAGTAACTTTCAAGCCCGGGTAAGGTTCCTCGCGTATCATCGAATTAAACCACATGCTCCTCCGCTTGTGCGGGCCCCCGTCAATTCCTTTGAGTTTCACCCTTGCGGGCGTACTCCCCAGGTGGATGACTTAACGCTTTCGCTTGGACGCTAACTGTATATCGCTAACATCGAGTCATCATCGTTTAGGGCGTGGACTACCAGGGTATCTAATCCTGTTCGATCCCCACGCTTTCGTGCATCAGCGTCAATTACCGCTTAGACAGCTGCCTTCGCAATCGGGGTTCTGAGACATATCTATGCATTTCACCGCTACTTGTCTCATTCCGCCATCTTCAACGGCATTCAAGCCCATCAGTATCAAGAGCACTGCGACAGTTGAGCTGCCGTCTTTCACTCCTGACTTAAAAGGCCGCCTACGCACCCTTTAAACCCAATAAATCCGGATAACGCTCGGATCCTCCGTATTACCGCGGCTGCTGGCACGGAGTTAGCCGATCCTTATTCTTACGGTACGTTCAGCTGGGTACTCGTACCCAGGTTTATTCCCGTACAAAAGCAGTTTACAACCCATAGGGCAGTCGTCCTGCACGCGGCATGGCTGGTTCAGGCTTCCGCCCATTGACCAATATTCCTTACTGCTGCCTCCCGTAGGAGTCTGGTCCGTGTCTCAGTACCAGTGTGGGGGATTCTCCTCTCAGAGCCCCTAGACATCGTCGCCTTGGTAAGCCGTTACCCTACCAACTAGCTAATGTCACGCGAGCCCATCCATATCCTATAAATATTTAATAATTTCACGATGCCGTAAAATTATATCATGCGGTCTTAATCTCTCTTTCGAGAGGCTATCCCCCTGATATGGGCAGGTTGCTCACGCGTTACGCACCCGTGCGCCACTCTCACCTTCTTCGAGCAAGCTCTCCGAAGGATCCCGTCCGACTTGCATGTATTAGGCCTGCCGCTAGCGTTCATCCTGAGCCAGGATCAAACTCTCCATTGTAAAATGAATTGTTCGATTCCTAACTATCTATCAATAAATAATTAGAATCGTCTTGTTTTGTATCTTAACGTTCC
>NZ_CBFFRI010000018.1:0-1604 GCF_965644235.1 Sphingobacterium sp. LRF_L2
ATGAATTGGATCATGTTGAAATTAATCCTGTATCACTTGCAAATGAAAGCTATACGGATGGTCAGAATATAGCTTCGGATAGATATTCTTCGACAAACGGCAATGTGAATGTCGGAGGTATAGCACACTCATTTAAGACCGTCTCTAATGGTGAGAGAGCTTTAAATGGCATACAGACGGGACTAGACCTTCTCGGTATGGTTCCTGTTTTCGGAGAATTTGCTGATGGTTTCAATGCCTTCTTGTATGCGGGACGTGGAGATTATGTGAATGCGTCACTGAGTGCGTCTGCCATGGTTCCATTTGCCGGTTGGGCATCCACTTCTTTAAAGTTAGGGGGAAAGGCCGCTAAGGGGGGACAGACAGTTATTGGAGAGGGAATGAAGCGTGTTAGTACGGAAGCAGCGAAACGTGAAGGCTCTGTTATTCTAAATAATATGCCAAATTTCACAGGTACTGCTGACCAAGTAACAAGCCAAATGATGACTTTCAATCGTCAATGGTTGCTGCAACAAATGAGGAGTGGAAGACCGATTATAGACATTGGATTGGATCCTGCCAGAGGAGTTCCAAGTATATTCTACCAAATGGAACAAAATATGATAAAGAATTATTTAAAGCTTCATCCAAATGCATTTCAAGTAATTAAGCCATGATAGAAGGAGAAGAATATATAGAAGTTGTAAAGGAGTTTTATTCTTTTCTTGAAACTGATTTTGGTTTTAGTAAAGTAAATGAAACCATAAATGGCAATGCTTTTTATGACGTGGAGTTTAGAGATAAAGAACGAATAATTTCTATTTCATACGAGAACATAGAAGACCATTTAGAAGTTATTGTTTTTATGTTGCAGAACGGCAAAATGCCAGACTATGACGATAAAACAAAAACGCTACATTTAAAACAGCTTAACAGGTTGGTAATGGCAAAAGCCAGCAAAGAAGAAATCCACTTAAACGCTGCGTATTTTGCCAAGTATAATGCAAAGAATGAAATAGAGCGGAAGTTATTAAAGGAAGCCAAGGAACTTCGATTGTGCTTGAAGCATTTTAGCGAGTTATAATAACAGCACAAAGCCCGGCAAGTCCGGGCTTTTGTTATTTAGCGTATGCCTGTTTATTCTTAAAATCCCTGATGAACTTCGTTTGTCATAAACTGATATGCGTTTGTTATAAACTTGGATGCGTTTGCGTTAAACTGATTTTCGTTTGTGACAAACGCAATCGCGGCTGTTTCAGATTGATATGCGGTTGGGGTGTCAGATGCAAGTTGACGATAAACTTGACTGCGTCTGCGACAGACTTGGTTGCGTTTGTGATACACTTATTCTAGTTTGGGATAAAAGCAGTTGCGTCTGCGATAGACTCATATGCGGTTGAGACAAACGTACATCGGGTTGCTTCAGACTTAATTGCGTCTATGGGGGATATTTTGTTTTTTAAGGCAGGAAACAGGTCAGAAATGGTCAAATTGGCAAGTATTATATTTCAGAAGGAACCCGTATTTGTCTATTACATATTAAAACTATTTGATTAAATGATACGTGAGTATTCATCGGTTTTTATATCGTTCTGTGACTTTGGGGACTGTTGTGCTATGTAAAA
>NZ_CBFFRI010000019.1:0-1598 GCF_965644235.1 Sphingobacterium sp. LRF_L2
GGCTATTTTTTTATTATCCGAACAAGGATAAATTTTTCGGTTTTGGAGCTCGTTTTTGTTGTTATTTCTTTTTTCGATATAGAAAGATCTTTTGCGAGGAGATGATCTCATCGTTGGTCACCCGTGTAGACTGTTCGCGAACCAGTACTCCATTTGATACATATTTTTTTAATAATTCATCGAACCACCAGTGCAGACTTAAGTCTGATAGGTCAGATTATCACGAATCCCTCGGCCAGTAATATTTTGTAGGAGTGCCCACTGTGGACTGGATACAGGAATGATTTTTATCAGTTCATAATCGGATTTTATTGGCTCTTATCCGCTCAATTTTTAGGTTATTTTTTTATATTTGATTTATGAGTCAGGAAATTGTACATACGTTAAAACTTCAGCTTGACTGGGGATTGATTAAATTCGTAAGTCAGTTGGACAGATTTGATGCTGCATGGACAGCGATTGAAAAAAGAGAAGGCCGTACACTAAAGGAATTAAAATCAATAGCTACTGTGCGAAGTGTAGGAGCTTCAACACGTATTGAAGGCTCTAAGATGAGCGATGAAGAAGTAGATGTTCTACTAAAGAATATAGATATCTCAAAGATACAAGACCGTGACAAACAAGAGGTCGTTGGTTATTTTGAAGTACTTGATCTGATAAGTGAAAGTTATGAAGAAATTCCTGTGTCGGATAGTGGCATAAAAGGATTACATAATCTCCTAATGCGACATAGCGAAAAGGATCAATGGCATAAAGGAGATTACAAAAAACTCAGTAACTCCGTGGAAGCTAACCTTCCAGATGGGACAAAGCAGATTATTTTTGAAACCACTGCCCCCGGATTTGCAACTGACGGTGCCATGCGCGCCATGTTTGATTGGCATGATAGTGAACAGGAAGTACATCCGCTTATTCGTTGTGCAATTTTTAGTTATGAATTTGTTTCCATTCATCCATTTCAGGATGGTAATGGTCGTCTCAGTCGTTTGATAGCAACACTACTCTTACGCAAATGTGGCTATCAGTGGATTCAATATGTCAGTTTGGAACATGAGATCGAGCACACAAAAAATGAATATTACCGCGTCTTACGTGCATGCCAATCCAATCGTCCTGGAGAAGATGTGACAGATTGGGTGCAATACTTTTTAAAAGCACTCATTAATGTAACAGAATCTCTAATGAACAAATTGGAGAAACATGGTGTTGAAAAAAGTCTTGCCACACGTACCAACAATATTTTGAAATTAATTGAGGTGTATCCTGGCATCAAGACGGGTGATATTGCTACAAAACTAGATCTCTCTTCTGCAACAGTGAAACGTGAGTTAAAAATATTGATAGATCAAAAATTAATTATCAAAGAAGGGACAGGCCCTGGAACTAATTATACGATCATTTAAGCTCGGGAAATAATATAATCGGGTCAGATTAGATCATATCCGCTCATCGCCTAATCAAACTGTATGCATACATTGAGGGGCAGTGGTCTCTGCTCCCCAGTTTACCGAACTGCTGAATTACAATGTAAATACAGCGGGAGCACAGCTTACCGCACCGCAATTTAACGGTAATATCGCCCAGCAGCTTTGGGGGCA
>NZ_CBFFRI010000020.1:0-1595 GCF_965644235.1 Sphingobacterium sp. LRF_L2
AGTCGGGGCCTAAGGCGCATCCGAACGGAGTAAGCCGATGGACAACGGGTTAATATTCCCGTACTTTTTATAACTGCGATGTGGTGACGGAGTAGTGACACTGCCGCGGACTGACGGAATAGTCCGTTGAAGTGCGTAGGTATACAGACTGTAGGCAAATCCGCAGTTTGTGCCGAAACATGATAGTACAGCAAACCTTCGGGGGCGCTGATAGTGCAGGTAATCAGACTTCCAAGAAAACCCGCTAAGCTTCAGGTTATAAAAACCCGTACCGTAAACCGACACAGGTGGTCGAGGAGAGAATCCTAAGGTGCTCGAGTGAATCATGGCTAAGGAACTCGGCAAAATGGCCCTGTAACTTCGGGAGAAGGGGCGCTGTCTCAGCGATGAGCAGCCGCAGTGAAAAGGCCCAGGCGACTGTTTAGCAAAAACATATGGCTTTGCGAAATCGAAAGATGAAGTATAAGGCCTGACACCTGCCCGGTGCTGGAAGGTTAAGAGGGGATGTCATCGCAAGAGAAGCATTGAATCGAAGCCCCAGTAAACGGCGGCCGTAACTATAACGGTCCTAAGGTAGCGAAATTCCTTGTCGGGTAAGTTCCGACCTGCACGAATGGTGTAACGATCTGGGCGCTGTCTCAGCCATGAGCTCGGTGAAATTGTGGTATCGGTGAAGACGCCGGTTACCCGCAACGGGACGGAAAGACCCCATGCACCTTCACTATAGCTTAACATTGGAATTGGGTACAGGATGTGTAGGATAGGCGGGAGATAATGAAGCGGCTTCGCCAGGAGTCGTTGAATCACCCTTGAAATACCGCCCTTTCTGTATCCGGTTTCTAACTCGATTATGTCGAGGACATTGTTTGGTGGGTAGTTTGACTGGGGTGGTCGCCTCCAAAAAGGTAACGGAGGCTTTCAAAGGTAAGCTCAGTACGCTTGGTAACCGTACGTGGAGTGCAATGGCATAAGCTTGCTTGACTGTGAGACCCACAAGTCGACCAGGGTCGAAAGACGGACATAGTGATCCGGTGGTTCTGTATGGAAGGGCCATCGCTCAAAGGATAAAAGGTACGCTGGGGATAACAGGCTGATCTCCCCCAAGAGCTCATATCGACGGGGAGGTTTGGCACCTCGATGTCGGCTCGTCACATCCTGGGGCTGGAGAAGGTCCCAAGGGTTGGGCTGTTCGCCCATTAAAGTGGCACGCGAGCTGGGTTCAGAACGTCGCGAGACAGTTCGGTCCCTATCTGTTGTGGGCGCTGGAAGTTTGAGTGGATCTGACCTTAGTACGAGAGGACCGGGTTGGACGGACCGCTGGTGAACCTGTTATGCCGCCAGGTGTACGGCAGGGTAGCTACGTCCGGAATAGATAAGCGCTGAAAGCATCTAAGTGCGAAACTAGCCACGAGATGAGACTTCCTTAAAGGGTCGTTGTAGATTACGACGTTGATAGGCCATAGGTGTAAAGGTTGAGAGACCAAAGCCGAGTGGTACTAATTGCCCGAAGCTTTCCACGCCGGTAGAACGCTGTTGTCTTCTTTCCATTTTCTTTCTTTCAATGCATGTCAATGATCTGTGGCTTGCGGTTAGCT
>NZ_CBFFRI010000021.1:0-1203 GCF_965644235.1 Sphingobacterium sp. LRF_L2
GGATCCGTCCCTGAAGGACTTAACCTTGCCAGCCAAGAGTAACTCGTAGGCTCATTATGCAAAAGGCACGCTGTCACAGAATAAATCCGCTCCAACCGCTTGTAAGCACACGGTTTCAGGTTCTTTTCACTCCCCTGTTCGGGGTTCTTTTCATCTTTCCCTCACGGTACTGGTCCACTATCGGTCTCTCAGGAGTATTTAGCCTTGCCAGATGGTGCTGGCGGATTCCCACAGGATTTCTCCGGTCCCGCGGTACTCAGGATACCACTAGCGCTGTTCCGCTTACGTGTACGGGGCTATCACCCATATTGCCCGGCTTCCCATCCGGTTCCACTTCGCTCGACAGATCACATCGCGTGGTCCTACAACCCCCAGATTGCCGTAACAATATGGGTTTGGGCTCTTTCCCGTTCGCTCGCCACTACTTGGGAAATCATTGTTATTTTCTCCTCCTACGCCTACTTAGATGTTTCAGTTCAGCGCGTTCGCGTATTATACAACATACCTTCAGTATGTTAGGTTGCCCCATTCGGAAATCCACGGATCAAGTCGCATTTGCCGATCCCCGTGGCTTATCGCAGCTTATCACGTCCTTCATCGCCTCTGAGAGCCTAGACATCCCCCGTGTGCCCTTGTTTACTTTCTTCGCGCATATACCCCTTTTGCTCGGTATATGGCTGCCTTTGTCTTCAGGTAAAGTATATTGCTATACAGCCCCTCAGACTATCTGTTGTCTTCTCTTGTGTTTTCTTTCTTTCAATATGTCAAAGAACTCTTCTGCGGAAAATAAATCCCTCATACGAAGGTATCCGCAATGTGGAGAATAACGGATTCGAACCGTTGACCCCCTGCGTGCAAGGCAGGTGCTCTAGCCAGCTGAGCTAATTCCCCTTTCTACTTATGTAGTCCCGAGCAGACTTGAACTGCTGACCCCTACATTATCAGTGTAGTGCTCTAACCAACTGAGCTACGGGACTAGCTTTTTCTTCTTTCTTGCTCGGTGACGCTCGTCGTTCCGGTTAAACTTGACATCTAACGATATCCAGCCATCGGACAGGGAGGGCACTTTCTTCTTGTCTTCTTATTCTTAACGATCATGCTGTGGCGCAGCGAGTGCCAATGGGACACTCTAGAAAGGAGGTATTCCAGCCGCACCTTCCGGTACGGCTACCTTGTTACGACTTAGCCCCAATTATCGGTTTT
>NZ_CBFFRI010000022.1:0-795 GCF_965644235.1 Sphingobacterium sp. LRF_L2
ACCCTGATCCGATTAGCGTTGATCAGGAAACCTTAGTCTTTCGGTGGGCGGGTTTCCCACCCGCCTTATCGTTACTTATGCCTACATTTGCTTTTCCATGCAGTCCACGGAAAGTTACCCTTCCGATTCTCCCCGCATGGAATGCTCCCCTACCAGTTGTAACCTATGTTACAAATCCATAGCTTCGGTAATACACTTGATGCCCGTTTATTATCCACGCCCGGCCGCTCGACTAGTGAGCTGTTACGCACTCTTTAAATGAATGGCTGCTTCCAAGCCAACATCCTAGCTGTCTGGGCAACCGGACCTCGTTAGTTCAACTTAGCGTATATTTGGGGACCTTAGCTGATGGTCTGGGTTCTTTCCCTCTCGGCCTTGGACCTTAGCACCCAAAGCCTCACTGCCGGCCATATCTGAGTAGCATTCGGAGTTCGTCTGGATTTGGTAGGATTTGACTCCCCCGCACCCAATCGGTAGCTCTACCTCTATCAGACTCTATGCCGACGCTGTTCCTAAAAACATTTCGGGGAGTACGAGCTATTTCCCAGTTTGATTGGCCTTTCACCCCTACCCTCAGGTCATCCGGAAACTTTTCAACGTTTATCGGTTCGGTCCTCCATTACATGTTACTGCAACTTCAACCTGCCCAAGGGTAGATCACAAGGTTTCGCGTCTACCTCGACTGACTGTGCGCCCTGTTCAGACTCGCTTTCGCTTCGGATCCGTCCCTGAAGGACTTAACCTTGCCAGCCAAGAGTAACTCGTAGGCTCATTATGCAAAAGGCACGCTGTCAC
>NZ_CBFFRI010000023.1:0-691 GCF_965644235.1 Sphingobacterium sp. LRF_L2
TAAGTGGTATCCGGGATAGTAAGGGAATGATGGTTTCTGATTTAGTGCCCTGCATGATAGCTACTATGGTGCCTTTTTTACCATGAGCGTCCTTGTTGGTTACTACCGTATAGAGTTCACCATGAGAAAGACAGGTTTCATCTATGGAGACTCGAGCACCGATATTACAGGGAAAGATCAGACCCTCTGTTGCATTTTCACGATGTTCCCATTGCTGAAAGCCACTAAGCTTATTTCTGTAGTATCTTCTTAGTTTGCTGGCTGATATCCCGTAAAAAGAACTTATGGTCTGGATGCTGTGGGCTTGATTATCCGCTGATGCCTTTTAAAAAAGCGGCAAAATCCGTGGTGATACGCGTTCCTTTTGCTACTAGTTCCCAATTCCTAAAAACAACCTTATCCGTGTCCTGATTAAGCCACCTGCGCCGTTTGACATGTAAGTAGACCTGAAGTCCACGAATGGGAAAATCTTGAAGGGTAATCGCCTCGAAAAATCCTTTGGAAATTAGCTTGTTAGCTTTATACTCTTGCGGAATGATATTCATCTCTTCCAAGAAGATATCCAATCGTTGTTCATCTTTTGAATAGTGAGTCATTTCGAAATAATCGGAAACTCCTTCTGGAATCAGCAGCGGTAAGAGGGCTTTAAAAGAATCGTGCATCTCAACAAAATATCAAGCTGCAAATATCT
>NZ_CBFFRI010000024.1:0-496 GCF_965644235.1 Sphingobacterium sp. LRF_L2
CAGGGGTTTTATAGGGGTATAGTAGGGGGTTAATAGGGGGTTAGTAGGGGTCATACCCCTACTAACCCCCTATTAACGCTAAGTAAATTCGGTCTAAGGTAGGAAGTTGGAGGGGCTTTTTGCTGCGCAGGCTTCGAAACAAGAATGACCCAAGAACGGAACAAGGATAACCTAAGGATGGAACAAGGATAACCCAAGGATGGAGCAAGAACAACCTAAGAACGGAACAAGGATGACCCAAGGATGGAGCAAGAACGGAACAAGGATGGAACAAGAACGACTTAAGGATAGACCTAGCTCTGACCTGTCCCTGCACAAGAACAACCCAAGAACGGAGCAAGGATAACCTAAGGATGGAACAAGAACGGAGGAATAGCACTGTTTCTGTAAAAATATCGTTCAGTCTACCAGCGCCTTGTGGAATAGTCTGTAAAAATAAGTGGGGAAAGCTTGGAGGGAATAGGTCTAATTTTCTACCTTTGCACCACTCCGCAAG
>NZ_CBFFRI010000025.1:0-443 GCF_965644235.1 Sphingobacterium sp. LRF_L2
TTAGTTCTATTTAAGTTCGGTGTTAACAGGGGTTTTATAGGGGTATAGTAGGGGGTTAATAGGGGGTTAGTAGGGGTATGACCCCTACTAACCCCCTATTAACCCTAAGCAAATCCGGTCTAAGGTAGAAAGTTGGAGGGGCTTTTGTGCGCAGGCTTCGGAACAAGAACAACCCAATGATGGAACAAGGATGACCCAAGAACGACCTAAGGATAGACCTAGCTCTGACCTGTCCCTGCACAGGGATGGAACAAGAATAACCCAAGAACGGAGCAAGGATAACCCAAGAACAACCTAATAAAGCCACAAGAACGGATCAATAGCACTGTTTCTGTAAAAATATCGTTCAGTCTACCAGCGCCTTGCGGAATAGTCTGTAAAAATAAGTGGGGAAAGCTTGGAGGGAATAGGTCTAATTTTCTACCTTTGCACCACTCCGCAAG
>NZ_CBFFRI010000026.1:0-419 GCF_965644235.1 Sphingobacterium sp. LRF_L2
ACCGTCCCTCCCTTGCGGAGTGGTGCAAAGGTAGAAAATTAGACCTATTCCCTCCAAGCTTTCCGCACTTATTTTTACAGACCATTCCGCAAGGCGCTGGTAGACTGCACGATATTTTTATTAAAACACTGCTATTGATCCGTTCTTGTGGCTTTCTTGGGTCTTTCTTGTTCCGTTCTTGGGCTATCCTTGCTCCGTTCTTGGGTTATCCTTGCTCCGTTCTTGGGTTATCCTTGCTCCGTTCTTGCTCCGTCCCTGTTCAGGGACAGGTCAGAGCTAGGCCTATCCTTAGGTCGTTCTTGGGTTGTTCTTGTTCCATTCTTAGGTCATCCTTGTTCCGTTCTTGGGTCATCCTTGTTCCGTTCTTAGGTTGTTCTTGCTCCATCCTTAGGTTATCCTTGTTCCATCCTTGGGTCATC
>NZ_CBFFRI010000027.1:0-332 GCF_965644235.1 Sphingobacterium sp. LRF_L2
TCTTTCGTCGCATTGCCATTCACATCATAGGTATACGTATTGGTGTTACCCGATAAGCTTGCCAAACGGTTACTCTTGCCACTATTGTTGTAGGTATAGGTTGTCGAGGTTGTAGTTGTGGTATTCCCCGTATTACGGGCAAGCGTCTTGATGTTCCCGATATCGTCATAGGTCAATGCCTCGATCATGACCGTGGTACCCGAGCTTGTACCGTTCTTTAGGCGGTTCAGCTTATCGTAACTGTAATTGAACGTGCTGCTTGTCGTTGCCGCATGCCCCCAAAGCTGCTGGGCGATATTACCGTTAAATTGCGGTGCGGTAAGCTGTGCTCC
>NZ_CBFFRI010000028.1:0-317 GCF_965644235.1 Sphingobacterium sp. LRF_L2
ACGATGTATGACGTAAGTTTAAAGCGGAAGTGGGATCAGGAGGCTGTGCGGCAATATCAGGAACAAGAGCAGAAGAAGCGACTCGAAGAAGGTTTCGAGCAAGGTATGCAACAGGGAATACAGCAAGGCATGCAACAAGGCATAGAGCAAGGAATCCAACAGGGGCGTTTTGAAGAACGTGCTAAAGCTGAAGCGGAGAAAAAATCGGCTGTGTTAAAGATGCTTGCCGGTGGATTTGCCGTTGAAGTAGTTGCCGATATGTTGGGACTATCAATTGAAGACGTCGAGAAGTTAAAATAACAAGCTTAAGCATTTGC
>NZ_CBFFRI010000029.1:0-314 GCF_965644235.1 Sphingobacterium sp. LRF_L2
GGTAGAAAGAATATCGTTGATCTGGTTTATGTGCGGAATGAACATGTTGGGGATGGGGTCGAGATCGGTACAGTTATCTTTGATCTGATGTGTACCACTGCTGATGGTGCAAAATTCGTCATTGAAGTGCAGCGTACGGCCCAGGTGAATCTGAAACGTCGTATGTTGTATTACGGTAGCAAAATTATAGCCGATCAGGCGCCAAAAGGGAATCGAAAGGCCTGGAATTACGAAGTTACAGAAGTATACGTCATTGTGCTGATGGATGGCTTTGTGTTACCAGATGCGGAGGAGTCACAGGCTGTTATGCACGA
>NZ_CBFFRI010000030.1:0-296 GCF_965644235.1 Sphingobacterium sp. LRF_L2
ACGATGTATGACGTAAGTTTAAAGCGGAAGTGGGATCAGGAGGCTGTGCGGCAATATCAGGAACAAGAGCAGAAGAAACGACTCGAAGAAGGTTTCGAGCAAGGTATGCAACAGGGAATACAGCAAGGTCTAGAACAAGGCATAGAACAAGGAATCCAACAGGGGTTAGAGCAAGGTCTAGAACAGGGGCGTTTTGAAGAACGTGCTAAAGCTGAAGCGGAGAAAAAATCGGCTGCATTAAAGATGCTGGCCAGTGGATTTGCAGTTGAAGTAGTTGCCGATATGTTGGGACTATC
>NZ_CBFFRI010000031.1:0-281 GCF_965644235.1 Sphingobacterium sp. LRF_L2
TTCGCTTTTCAACCGTCCCTCCCTTGCGGAGTGGTGCAAAGGTAGAAAATTAGACCTATTCCCTCCAAGCTTTCCCCGCTTATTTTTAAAGACTATTCCGCAAGGCGCTGGTAGACTGCACGATATTTTTACAGAAACAGTGCTATTCCTCCGTTCTTGTGGCTTTCTTGGGTTGTTCTTAGTCCGTTCTTGGGTCGTTCTTGCTCCGTTCTTGGGTTGTTCTTGTGCAGGGACAGGTCAGAGCTAGGTCTATCCTTGGGTTGTTCTTGTTCCGTTCTTAG
>NZ_CBFFRI010000032.1:0-261 GCF_965644235.1 Sphingobacterium sp. LRF_L2
CCACTTCCGCTTTAAACTTACGTCATACATCGTACGTTCCTCCTTGTTTAATTTACAATACTCTGCTATCTTAAATAATTTTTCAAATATCGACTTTCTCAAAAAAATTGGCAGCTTATCTAGCTTTGATAAATTACGTAAAACATAAAGCCAACGATCCAGATCGCTTTCCAATTCATGTTCAGCTTTTGTAAAGTTACGCAACTGCACGTAAATAAATCCCAAATCTTCATAAAAAACTTCACCTGTCTCCCTATTACA
>NZ_CBFFRI010000033.1:0-256 GCF_965644235.1 Sphingobacterium sp. LRF_L2
GTAGTGCTCTAACCAACTGAGCTACGGGACTAGCTTTTTCTTCTTTCTTGCTCGGTGACGCTCGTCGTTCCGCTTAACATTAACATCCAATGATATTAAGCTGGCGGACAGGGAGGGCACTTTCTTCTTGTCTCTTGTTAATAACGATCATGGTGTGGCGCAGCGAGTGCCAATGGGAAACTCTAGAAAGGAGGTATTCCAGCCGCACCTTCCGGTACGGCTACCTTGTTACGACTTAGCCCCAATTATCGGTTTT
>NZ_CBFFRI010000034.1:0-251 GCF_965644235.1 Sphingobacterium sp. LRF_L2
ACCGTCCCTCCCTTGCGGAGTGGTGCAAAGGTAGAAAATTAGACCTATTCCCTCCAAGCTTTCCGCACTTATTTTTAAAGACCATTCCGCAAGGCGCTGGTAGACTGCACGATATTTTTACAGAAACAGTGCTATTCCTCCGTTCTTGGGGCTTTATTAGGTTGTTCTTAGTCTGTTCTTGGGTTGTTCTTGTGCAGGGACAGGTCAGAGCTAGGTCTATCCTTGGGTTGTTCTTGTTCCGTTCTTAGGTT
>NZ_CBFFRI010000035.1:0-250 GCF_965644235.1 Sphingobacterium sp. LRF_L2
GACATCCCCCGTGTGCCCTTGTTTACTTTCTTCGCGCATATACCCCTTTTGCTCGGTATATGGCTGCCTTTGTCTTCCAGAAAAGTATATTTCTACACCCTCCTTCCGACTATCTGTTGTCTTCTCTTGTGTTTTCTTTCTTTCAATATGTCAAAGAACTCTTCTGCGGAAATTAAATCCCTCATACGAAGGTATCCGCAATGTGGAGAATAACGGATTCGAACCGTTGACCCCCTGCGTGCAAGGCAGG
>NZ_CBFFRI010000036.1:0-249 GCF_965644235.1 Sphingobacterium sp. LRF_L2
TTCTGCAGTCCAGCCTCCAACAACGGCCGGCTCTCGTCCTTCAATGCTGTGTCTTCCGGAGAGCCACGACGCCTGCATGCCGCCAATTTGCTCGAAAAATCATCCAGCAGAGCCTGGATGCTCTCCAATGTAGGAGAAGGATCCGGATAATTTGCATTACCTGTCATTGCATTAACGATTGTGGTTGCGGCAACCACAAGCCCATCTTCTTTTAACCCTGAAAAGCCGATGAGCGCTTTAAATTTAGTC
>NZ_CBFFRI010000037.1:0-242 GCF_965644235.1 Sphingobacterium sp. LRF_L2
CACGAATCCACGACTTAACGACTTTGCAATCAAGTAACCTTGTAACTCTTCCGTCACTTTGTAACTAATTAAAACGAATTCACGACTTTACGAATTCACGACTTAACATCTTTACAATCAAGTAACCTTGTAACTCTTCCGTCACTTTGTAACTAATTAAAACGGCTTCACAACCAACACAATTCAACCTCTGATAAGCAAAAACACCTCTCCCCCCATTTCCCAAAGCGCGTAGACCAACG
>NZ_CBFFRI010000038.1:0-237 GCF_965644235.1 Sphingobacterium sp. LRF_L2
AATCTAGAATAACAGAAATTAGTAACGTGAAAAGTCTGCACTTTTAAGTTGCAATTCCCAAAATGTAGGCCAACAAATGGGTTGCATCATACAGTTAGTAATTAATCGTTTGATAGAAGTTAAAAAAAAGGCAAAGATGTTATTCAAAATGATATTTCCGGTACCATATCAGGTAAAAGATATTTACAATGATAATCTTGATTTAAATGTAGTTTTAGAAAATGGTGAAGTTTATTT
>NZ_CBFFRI010000039.1:0-236 GCF_965644235.1 Sphingobacterium sp. LRF_L2
AATCTAGAATAACAGAAATTAGTAACGTGAAAAGTCTGCACTTTTAAGTTGCAATTCCCAAAATGTAGGCCAACAAAAAGGTGGTATCATATAGTTAGTAATTAATCGTTTGATAGAAATTAAAAAAAAGTAAAGATGTTATTCAAAATGATATTTCCAGTACCATATCAGGTAAAAGATATTTACAATGATAATCTTGATTTAAATGTAGTTTTAGAAAATGGTGAAGTTTATTT
>NZ_CBFFRI010000040.1:0-230 GCF_965644235.1 Sphingobacterium sp. LRF_L2
ATTTTGCTACCGTAATACAACATACGACGTTTCAGGTTCACCTGAGCCGTACGCTGGACCTCAATGACGAATTTTGCACCATCAGCAGTGGTGCACATCAGATCAAAGATAACTGTACCGATCTCGACCCCATCCCCTACATGTTCATTCCGAACATAAACCAGATCAACGATATTCTTTCTACCGCGAAAGAACCCGTTTAATAGGGCTATTAATAAATCTTTGTTTGT
>NZ_CBFFRI010000041.1:0-230 GCF_965644235.1 Sphingobacterium sp. LRF_L2
TTTTGTTTTCCGTTGTAGGCGCAATGTCGGTGTTTTCCGCAGGATTTACTTCATCAGTGGTATTTTTGGTTACCCCTGCTTTGAACCTCGGTTTAAACCCAAGCGGTTTTGCGGGCGTATCTTCGGATTGTGTTTTGTTTTCCGTTGTAGGCGCAATGTCGGTGTTTTCCGCAGGATTTACTTCATCAGTGGTATTTTTGGTTACCCCTGCTTTGAACCTCGGTTTAAAC
>NZ_CBFFRI010000042.1:0-229 GCF_965644235.1 Sphingobacterium sp. LRF_L2
CGGGGTGTAGCGTAGCCCGGTATCGCGCCACATTTGGGATGTGGAGGTCGTAGGTTCGAATCCTGCCACCCCGACAAAAAAAGCTCTAACGAAAGTTAGGGCTTTTTTCGTTTCAGGGTGGGCATGAGAACCTACGACCTTTGGGATATTGTGGGATCAGAGTCAAAACCTGTGGACTACGCAAATAATTTGGTTAATCTGAAGAGGAAGAAATTGATGTCACCCACCC
>NZ_CBFFRI010000043.1:0-229 GCF_965644235.1 Sphingobacterium sp. LRF_L2
CAACAGATCAGATCGCGATTCCGATCCGCGAATTTGACTAACGCACCAAAATACTCGCCGTCTGGCTCCAGTCGCCTACACCCTTGGTGTTCAGCGCCCTCACCTGCACCTCGTAGGTCTGCCCGACCAGCAGTGGAGCGATGATGTTCCCTCGAGAGGAAGTTGTCGATAAACGGTCGCTCCAACCTGCATCGCCCGTGTCAGCAAGGCGGTAGCGGTATTCATAGAT
>NZ_CBFFRI010000044.1:0-223 GCF_965644235.1 Sphingobacterium sp. LRF_L2
TAGAACCTCGCGCCGTAATCCAGTTGGTCACCAAGTTCCGTCTGAACTTCCTTACCGTTATAAAGATACTTATTATTTGTATTTGATTTGTCTTTTAATGGATCAAATGAGCTCGTCGCTCCTCTCCTTGGTTATTTCCGCCTGTCACAAGAGCCCTTGTCTTACCAAATGGATAATAATCCTGCTGCTGTACGATGTCCACCGTAGTAGCCGAGGCTGTCCC
>NZ_CBFFRI010000045.1:0-221 GCF_965644235.1 Sphingobacterium sp. LRF_L2
GCGTAGACCAACGCTTTCAGTTCCTGCAGTGCTTTACGGCTCTCTGTTCCAGTACCTTCGCCCGTGAGCGCAGTCACGGGAGCAATACAGCCGTGCAGCTCTTTCATGGCATTATTTGCCGGATGAATTAAGATCGCTTCCCGGCCCAGCACATGCGGAATACCGATCTGCTCCCCATTCTTCGGGTACACCCGTTTCTCCAGTTTATAGCGACCCTCCGG
>NZ_CBFFRI010000046.1:0-213 GCF_965644235.1 Sphingobacterium sp. LRF_L2
CTATAGCAATATATTTCAAGACGTTCAATGCCTTTCCAGGCAATTGAACCGGAGCCAGCAATACAACCTGTATCACCCGACTGATTTTATTCAATACTTTTTTCATTGCAATCAATTTTTACCCTTAACCAAAAATGATTTTCACCCTCCCCTCAACAAATCCACAACCTCACGAATCCACGACTTAACGACTTTGCAATCAAGTAACCTTGT
>NZ_CBFFRI010000047.1:0-208 GCF_965644235.1 Sphingobacterium sp. LRF_L2
GCGGTCTGGACGGGACTCGAACCCGCGACCCCATGCGTGACAGGCATGTATTCTAACCAGCTGAACTACCAGACCAATATCTTTTAAATCTTTTATTTTTAAGAACGTTTCGAAGAGTTTTCTCTTCTTGTTTTAGCGGTCTGGACGGGACTCGAACCCGCGACCCCATGCGTGACAGGCATGTATTCTAACCAGCTGAACTACCAGA
>NZ_CBFFRI010000048.1:0-201 GCF_965644235.1 Sphingobacterium sp. LRF_L2
ATTTACGTTTGTGATAAACTTATTCTAGTTTGCAATAAACTGCTATGCGGTTGTGATAGACTGTGATGCGGTTGGGACAGATTTATATCGGGTTGGTTCAGACTAAGTGTCGTTTATGGGGGCTTTTTGGTTTTTCTTGGTAGGAAATAGGTCAGAAAGGGTCAGATCGGGTCAATTTGGGTCAAATCGGGTCAAAATTTC
>NZ_CBFFRI010000049.1:0-201 GCF_965644235.1 Sphingobacterium sp. LRF_L2
AGCCAGACGGCGAGTATTTTGGTGCGTTAGTCAAATTCGCGGATCGGAATCGCGATCTGATCTGTTGCGAACAACTGTATGTGGAAGGCTGTGCTAGCCGGTCTTCTGCATACAAAAATGGACGTTTGGCTTGTTGGATGTTTCCGGAGCGTGAACGTGCTTGTTGCGGGATTGGGATCCTGCTTATTGTAAATCTCTTAT
>NZ_CBFFRI010000050.1:0-191 GCF_965644235.1 Sphingobacterium sp. LRF_L2
TTAAAAATTATTTTAAAATAATTTTTGCGGAAACGAAAAAATCTTCTACCTTTGCAGTCCCGAACGAGATGAGGGGAGACAGAAAAGATAAGAAAGGGGCAGCGATGCCTTTTAAAATAGAGCCAAAGCGCGATGCGGCGGCGAGAGAAGTTCTTTAAGAAAATGATCATGTAGCGTAGCGAGTAATCGGA
>NZ_CBFFRI010000051.1:0-187 GCF_965644235.1 Sphingobacterium sp. LRF_L2
ACCATATCAGGTAAAAGATATTTACAATGATAATCTTGATTTAAATGTAGTTTTAGAAAATGGTGAAGTTTATTTTGGTACCCTGTTTACATTACAAAATATCAAGAATCTTATGGAGAGCAATTGTGATGTGTATTTTTGGTCGACAGATATGCTTATTTTGAAAGATCTGTCTTATGAGAGCATG
>NZ_CBFFRI010000052.1:0-185 GCF_965644235.1 Sphingobacterium sp. LRF_L2
CATGCTCTCATAAGACAGATCTTTCAAAATAAGCATATCTGTCGACCAAAAATACACATCACAATTGCTCTCCATAATTCTTGATATTTTGCAGTGTAAACAAAGTCTCAAAATAAACTTCACCATTTTCTAAAACTACATTTAAATCAAGATTATCATTGTAAATATCTTTTACCTGATATGGT
>NZ_CBFFRI010000053.1:0-182 GCF_965644235.1 Sphingobacterium sp. LRF_L2
TCTGGTAGTTCAGCTGGTTAGAATACATGCCTGTCACGCATGGGGTCGCGGGTTCGAGTCCCGTCCAGACCGCTAAATTTAACAATTTACATTCTTTTAAATACTTTGGTCTGGTAGTTCAGCTGGTTAGAATACATGCCTGTCACGCATGGGGTCGCGGGTTCGAGTCCCGTCCAGACCGC
>NZ_CBFFRI010000054.1:0-175 GCF_965644235.1 Sphingobacterium sp. LRF_L2
TCCGCTTACGTGTACGGGGCTATCACCCATATTGCCCGGCTTCCCATCCGGTTCCACTTCGCTCGACAGATCACATGTCGTGGTCCTACAACCCCCAAATTGCCGTAACAATATGGGTTTGGGCTCTTTCCCGTTCGCTCGCCACTACTTGGGAAATCATTGTTATTTTCTCCTC
>NZ_CBFFRI010000055.1:0-173 GCF_965644235.1 Sphingobacterium sp. LRF_L2
TCAGTGTAGTGCTCTAACCAACTGAGCTACGGGACTAGCTTTTTCTTCTTTCTTGCTCGGTGACGCTCGTCGTTCCGGTTAAACTTGACATCTAACGATATCCAGCCATCGGACAGGGAGGGCACTTTCTTCTTGTCTTCTTATTCTTAACGATCATGCTGTGGCGCAGCGAG
>NZ_CBFFRI010000056.1:0-171 GCF_965644235.1 Sphingobacterium sp. LRF_L2
CGTTCAACAATCTTTCGACTAGCCGCTGGCCCTAAAGGAAAAGAAATTAAATAGCGTTCCTTTTGCTCCGCCAACTCGTCAAAGTTGGCAGGCTTTTCCGAATGTAATCCCTGTAAAACCCGAACCAGTGCTACTGTAACCGGGTCTTTATGTATATAGTGCAAATATGCT
>NZ_CBFFRI010000057.1:0-165 GCF_965644235.1 Sphingobacterium sp. LRF_L2
AATACCGATTAAGCCAGCTAACCCCACTTTTCTAAACTCCAGTCTTCGATCAATTTTTCAATCAAAAGGGTATCGTTACAAACTCCCCAAGGGGACAACTCCTTCTGTTCTACCGTAAGCGTTTTTACCAACTGTCTGTGCAAAGTGTCTGTATCTACAATATGC
>NZ_CBFFRI010000058.1:0-164 GCF_965644235.1 Sphingobacterium sp. LRF_L2
AGACGCCGCCGGGAATATAAATATTACCGATCCGGATGAGATTGCGAAAGCTCTTGGGTATATTTCGTCTGGAGGGTTCTCTTTTGCAAACTTTTCCTCTTACATTAAAGATGAAGCCAATGGATTTCGATATGAATTGGATCATGTTGAAATTAATCCTGTAT
>NZ_CBFFRI010000059.1:0-161 GCF_965644235.1 Sphingobacterium sp. LRF_L2
GGGAAAGATGAAAAGAACCCCGAACAGGGGAGTGAAAAGAACCTGAAACCGTGTGCTTACAAGCGGTTGGAGCGGATCAGTTCCGTGACAGCGTGCCTTTTGCATAATGAGCCTACGAGTTACTCTTGGCTGGCAAGGTTAAGTCCTTCAGGGACGGATCC
>NZ_CBFFRI010000060.1:0-158 GCF_965644235.1 Sphingobacterium sp. LRF_L2
TAGTCCCGTAGCTCAGTTGGTTAGAGCACTACACTGATAATGTAGGGGTCAGCAGTTCAAGTCTGCTCGGGACTACATAGATAGAAAGGGGAATTAGCTCAGCTGGCTAGAGCACCTGCCTTGCACGCAGGGGGTCAACGGTTCGAATCCGTTATTCT
>NZ_CBFFRI010000061.1:0-158 GCF_965644235.1 Sphingobacterium sp. LRF_L2
TTTTGGTTTTTCTTGGTAGGAAATAGGTCAGAAAGGGTCAGATCGGGTCAATTTGGGTCAAATCGGGTCAAAATTTCATTTGTGGTGGTTCTGTTTTTTACGTTTGTACTGTTCGGATAGCTCGCGAGGAAGAACGGACAGTAGTGGCACACGCAGTG
>NZ_CBFFRI010000062.1:0-157 GCF_965644235.1 Sphingobacterium sp. LRF_L2
TTTTGGTTTTTCTTGGTAGGAAATAGGTCAGAAAGGGTCAGATCGGGTCAATTTGGGTCAAATCGGGTCAAAATTTCTTGGTGGTGGTTCTGTTTTTTACGTTTGTACTGTTCGGATAGCTCGCGAGGAAGAACGGACAGTAGTGGCACACGCAGTG
>NZ_CBFFRI010000063.1:0-156 GCF_965644235.1 Sphingobacterium sp. LRF_L2
TTCCGCTTACGTGTACGGGGCTATCACCCATATTGCCCGGCTTCCCATCCGGTTCCACTTCGCTCGACAGATCACATCGCGTGGTCCTACAACCCCCAGATTGCCGTAACAATATGGGTTTGGGCTCTTTCCCGTTCGCTCGCCACTACTTGGGAA
>NZ_CBFFRI010000064.1:0-156 GCF_965644235.1 Sphingobacterium sp. LRF_L2
ACCAACATACGCATACGGAGAATACATAGAATATACTTCCGCCAGCGGATCCATTACGTTCCACCGTCCGATCTCCGGGTCGTAGAACCTCGCGCCGTAATCCAGTTGGTCACCAAGTTCCGTCTGAACTTCCTTACCGTTATAAAGATACTTATT
>NZ_CBFFRI010000065.1:0-155 GCF_965644235.1 Sphingobacterium sp. LRF_L2
TCAGTTCAGCGCGTTCGCGTATTATACAACATACCTTCAGTATGTTAGGTTGCCCCATTCGGAAATCCACGGATCAAGTCGCATTTGCCGATCCCCGTGGCTTATCGCAGCTTATCACGTCCTTCATCGCCTCTGAGAGCCTAGACATCCCCCGT
>NZ_CBFFRI010000066.1:0-155 GCF_965644235.1 Sphingobacterium sp. LRF_L2
TGTAAAATGAATTGTTCGATTCCTAACTATCTATCAATAAATAATTAGAATCGTCTTGTTTTGTATCTTAACGTTCCTCATTGACAGGAATTGATTTCTTGTTATCTTATAACTTTCATCTTCCGATTACTCGCTACGCTACATGATCATTTTCT
>NZ_CBFFRI010000067.1:0-155 GCF_965644235.1 Sphingobacterium sp. LRF_L2
GCAGTTATAAAAAGTACGGGAATATTAACCCGTTGTCCATCGGCTTACTCCGTTCGGATGCGCCTTAGGCCCCGACTAACCCTGATCCGATTAGCGTTGATCAGGAAACCTTAGTCTTTCGGTGGGCGGGTTTCCCACCCGCCTTATCGTTACTT
>NZ_CBFFRI010000068.1:0-155 GCF_965644235.1 Sphingobacterium sp. LRF_L2
ACGGAAAACATTTCTTGGCTATAAGTCCCATGTTGGAAGCTAGATCAAGGGTTATCTCGCTGACTTTTTTGCGTAGCGTAAGTGGTATCCGGGATAGTAAGGGAATGATGGTTTCTGATTTAGTGCCCTGCATGATAGCTACTATGGTGCCTTTT
>NZ_CBFFRI010000069.1:0-155 GCF_965644235.1 Sphingobacterium sp. LRF_L2
CCCCTCAGACTATCTGTTGTCTTCTCTTGTGTTTTCTTTCTTTCAATATGTCAAAGAACTCTTCTGCGGAAAATAAACCCCTCATACGAAGGTATCCGCAATGTGGAGAATAACGGATTCGAACCGTTGACCCCCTGCGTGCAAGGCAGGTGCTC
>NZ_CBFFRI010000070.1:0-155 GCF_965644235.1 Sphingobacterium sp. LRF_L2
GCAGTTATAAAAAGTACGGGAATATTAACCCGTTGTCCATCGGCTGGCTCCTTTCGGATGCGCCTTAGGCCCCGACTGACCCTGATCCGATTAGCGTTGATCAGGAAACCTTAGTCTTTCGGTGGGCGGGTTTCCCACCCGCCTTATCGTTACTT
>NZ_CBFFRI010000071.1:0-155 GCF_965644235.1 Sphingobacterium sp. LRF_L2
ATAGTCTGAGGGGCTGTATAGCAATATACTTTACCTGAAGACAAAGGCAGCCATATACCGAGCAAAAGGGGTATATGTGCGAAGAAAGTAAACAAGGGCACACGGGGGATGTCTAGGCTCTCAGAGGCGATGAAGGACGTGATAAGCTGCGATAA
>NZ_CBFFRI010000072.1:0-155 GCF_965644235.1 Sphingobacterium sp. LRF_L2
CCGATCTCGACCCCATCCCCAACATGTTCATTCCGCACATAAACCAGATCAACGATATTCTTTCTACCGCGAAAGAAGCCGTTTAATAGGGCTATCAATAAATCTTTGTTTGTCTCCGATCCAAAAATCAATTTGAACCCATAATCCGTGACAGG
>NZ_CBFFRI010000073.1:0-155 GCF_965644235.1 Sphingobacterium sp. LRF_L2
TGGTAACTGTACGTCCCAGCGCTGTTCTGCAGGTAACCTTCCTCCGTCAGGATCATATCAATGGTACTGCTTCCTGTACCCGTCTTGCTGTATTCGATTCCGTAGACATAATCACGTTGCGTCACCGTTGTACCTACCGTCGCGGTCTTACGCAG
>NZ_CBFFRI010000074.1:0-155 GCF_965644235.1 Sphingobacterium sp. LRF_L2
AAAGATAAAATATATGCTTTCACTAGATTGGCCAGATGGACTGACAAAGTCGAAAGAGCAGGATACAAATCCTTTAATACCGTATCCAGAACCATTAATATTCATCATAAAAAGATACTTAATTACTTTGATAACAGGAGTACAAATGCCTCAGC
>NZ_CBFFRI010000075.1:0-155 GCF_965644235.1 Sphingobacterium sp. LRF_L2
TTGGCTTACTACGTGAATAGCGTGGCTAATGGTAGTCTTTCGGTGTTGTTGAGCTCGGGTTTCCCGACTAATGGTAAATCCAGTTCGCTACCTGTGCCATTGATGGTAGAGGGAATAAAATTGAGCGATGGACGGCAGTCGGGGCAGCTGCGATT
>NZ_CBFFRI010000076.1:0-155 GCF_965644235.1 Sphingobacterium sp. LRF_L2
TATTGTTCCTATCCGGAAGCTCTATCGTATGGCAGATATGCTTTCCCTGATAAGAAATAGAACCATTCGTGCCGCACGCGCCATACCGGCGCTTCAACACAAGTGTATGCGTACAATTCATGTTTAAAAAAATATAAGAGATTTACAATAAGCAG
>NZ_CBFFRI010000077.1:0-155 GCF_965644235.1 Sphingobacterium sp. LRF_L2
ACATGCGGAATACCGATCTGCTCCCCATTCTTCGGGTACACCCGTTTCTCCAGTTTATAGCGACCCTCCGGAATACAGCTCAGACGCCGCGTATTGTTCCTATCCGGAAGCTCTATCGTATGGCAGATATGCTTTCCCTGATAAGAAATAGAACC
>NZ_CBFFRI010000078.1:0-155 GCF_965644235.1 Sphingobacterium sp. LRF_L2
AATCACAGCAGCGCAGACTAAAACCTCATGTGATTTTCTCCAAATCACAGCAGTGCCGAACTAAATCACAGCAGCGCGGACTAAAACCTCCTGTGATTTCCCTAGGATCACAGCAGTGCCGAACTAAATCACAGCAGCGCAGACTAAAACCTCCT
>NZ_CBFFRI010000079.1:0-151 GCF_965644235.1 Sphingobacterium sp. LRF_L2
GTGGTGGTTCTGTTTTTTACGTTTGTACTGTTCGGATAGCTCGCGAGGAAGAACGGACAGTAGTGGCACACGCAGTGTTTTGTGTGCTAAGATGAATGAAAAAATGACGACTAAATTTAAAGCGCTCATCGGCTTTTCAGGGTTAAAAGAA
>NZ_CBFFRI010000080.1:0-150 GCF_965644235.1 Sphingobacterium sp. LRF_L2
GTATTTTTGGTTACCCCTGCTTTGAACCTCGGTTTAAACCCAAGCGGTTTTGCGGGCGTATCTTCGGATTGTGTTTTGTTTTCCGTTGTAGGCGCAATGTCGGTGTTTTCCGCAGGATTTACTTCATCAGTGGTATTTTTGGTTACCCCT
>NZ_CBFFRI010000081.1:0-148 GCF_965644235.1 Sphingobacterium sp. LRF_L2
TGTGGTAGATAAGTTATGGGGTATTATAAAAGGCCTAAATGGAGTTTCTACCTTTAGTGCGAGACAGATTTAAGGAAATAGGTTTAAATCTGTTTAATCTAGAATAACAGAAATTAGTAACGTGAAAAGTCTGCACTTTTAAGTTGCA
>NZ_CBFFRI010000082.1:0-147 GCF_965644235.1 Sphingobacterium sp. LRF_L2
GAGAAGTTAAAATAACAAGCTTAAGCATTTGCTAAATATAATAAAGAATAGCCATCTGTATATTTCAGGTGGCTATTTTTTTATTATCCGAACAAGGATAAATTTTTCGGTTTTGGAGCTCGTTTTTGTTGTTATTTCTTTTTTCGA
>NZ_CBFFRI010000083.1:0-138 GCF_965644235.1 Sphingobacterium sp. LRF_L2
GTCTTCTTTCCATTTTCTTTCTTTCAATGCATGTCAATGATCTGTGGCTTGCGGTTAGCTGTTACTTGTAATAGTAATGATGTTAACTGTAATTTCCGATGATCAAACGATATTCAGGTGCCTATATCGGCGGTGTCT
>NZ_CBFFRI010000084.1:0-138 GCF_965644235.1 Sphingobacterium sp. LRF_L2
AGACACCGCCGATATAGGCACCTGAATATCGTTTGATCATCGGAAATTACAGTTAACATCATTACTATTACAAGTAAAAGCTAACCGCAAGCCACAGATCATTGACATGCATTGAAAGAAAGAAAATGGAAAGAAGAC
>NZ_CBFFRI010000085.1:0-138 GCF_965644235.1 Sphingobacterium sp. LRF_L2
GTCTTCTTTTCATTTTGTTTCTTTAGATGCATGTCAATGGTCTGTGGCTTGTGGTTAGCTGTTGCTTGTATTGGTAAAATAATGTTAACTGTAATTTCTGATGATCAGACGATATTTAGATGCCTATATCGGCGGTGT
>NZ_CBFFRI010000086.1:0-137 GCF_965644235.1 Sphingobacterium sp. LRF_L2
TCCTCCTTGTTTAATTTACAATACTCTGCTATCTCAAATAGTTTTTCAAATATCGACTTCCGCAAAAAAATTGGCAGCTTATCTAGCTTTGATAAATCACGTAAAACATAAAGCCAACGATCCAGATCGCTTTCCAA
>NZ_CBFFRI010000087.1:0-129 GCF_965644235.1 Sphingobacterium sp. LRF_L2
AGCAACCGCGATTGCGTTTGTCACAAACGAAAATCAGTTTACCGCAAACGCATCCAAGTTTATAACAAACGCATATCAGTTTATCACAAACGAAGTTCGGATACGACAAACTTACATCAGTTTATGACA
>NZ_CBFFRI010000088.1:0-127 GCF_965644235.1 Sphingobacterium sp. LRF_L2
ATCTATCAATAAATAATTAGAATCGTCTTGTTTTGTATCTTAACGTTCCCCATTGACAGGAATTGATTTCTTGTTATCTTATAACTTTCATCTTCCGATTACTCGCTACGCTACATGATCATTTTCT
>NZ_CBFFRI010000089.1:0-119 GCF_965644235.1 Sphingobacterium sp. LRF_L2
ATGACAGTTGTCTTTGTTGCGATGCCAACCGGTATTGGTTCGATGACAGTTGTCTTTGTTGCGATGCCAACCGGTATTGGTTCGATGACAGTTGTCTTTGTTGCGATGCCAACCGGTAT
>NZ_CBFFRI010000090.1:0-117 GCF_965644235.1 Sphingobacterium sp. LRF_L2
TATCTTTTTATGATGAATATTAATGGTTCTGGATACGGTGTTAAAGGATTTGTATCCTGCTCTTTCGACTTTGTCAGTCCATCTGGCCAATCTAGTGAAAGCATATATTTTATCTTT
>NZ_CBFFRI010000091.1:0-115 GCF_965644235.1 Sphingobacterium sp. LRF_L2
GGCTAGCACAGGAGCTTTCCTGGATATTCAGTGCTACTAAAGATAAAATATATGCTTTCACTAGATTGGCCAGATGGACTGACAAAGTCGAAAGAGCAGGATACAAATCCTTTAA
>NZ_CBFFRI010000092.1:0-113 GCF_965644235.1 Sphingobacterium sp. LRF_L2
TTGTGTCGGTGACAACTGGTATTGGTTCAATGACAATTGCTTTTGTGTCGGTGACAACTGGTATTGGTTCAATGACAATTGCTTTTGTGTCGGTGACAACTGGTATTGGTTCA
>NZ_CBFFRI010000093.1:0-108 GCF_965644235.1 Sphingobacterium sp. LRF_L2
TTCTTCTGCTCTTGTTCCTGATATTGCCGCACAGCCTCCTGATCCCACTTCCGCTTTAAACTTACGTCATACATCGTACGTTCCTCCTTGTTTAATTTACAATACTCT
>NZ_CBFFRI010000094.1:0-106 GCF_965644235.1 Sphingobacterium sp. LRF_L2
TTAGCTGGCTTAATCGGTATTATATTTTAGTATGACCTGTGGTAGATAAGTTATGGGGTATTATAAAAGGCCTAAATGGAGTTTCTACCTTTAGTGCGAGACAGAT
>NZ_CBFFRI010000095.1:0-105 GCF_965644235.1 Sphingobacterium sp. LRF_L2
CATTGACAGGAACTGACTTCTTGGTATCTTATAACTTTCACCTTCATATTATTCGCTAGGCTACTCCTTCATTTTCTTATAGAACTTCTCTCGCCGCCGCATCGC
>NZ_CBFFRI010000096.1:0-102 GCF_965644235.1 Sphingobacterium sp. LRF_L2
AGCTTGTTATTTTAACTTCTCGACGTCTTCAATTGATAGTCCCAACATATCGGCAACTACTTCAACTGCAAATCCACTGGCCAGCATCTTTAATGCAGCCGA
>NZ_CBFFRI010000097.1:0-101 GCF_965644235.1 Sphingobacterium sp. LRF_L2
AAGGAAATAGGTTTAAATATGTTTAATCTAGAAAAACAGAAATTAAACACGCAAAAAGTCTGCACTTTTAAGTGGCAATTCCCACAATGTAGGCCAACAAA
>NZ_CBFFRI010000098.1:0-99 GCF_965644235.1 Sphingobacterium sp. LRF_L2
GGAATAGTCTGTAAAAATAAGTGGGGAAAGCTTGGAGGGAATAGGTCTAATTTTCTACCTTTGCACCACTCCGCAAGGGAGGGACGGTTGAAAAGCGAA
>NZ_CBFFRI010000099.1:0-95 GCF_965644235.1 Sphingobacterium sp. LRF_L2
TTACTTGTAATAGTAATGATGTTAACTGTAATTTCCGATGATCAAACGATATTCAGGTGCCTATATCGGCGGTTTCTACCTCTTACCATTCCGAA
>NZ_CBFFRI010000100.1:0-94 GCF_965644235.1 Sphingobacterium sp. LRF_L2
GCCGGTAGAACGCTGTTGTCTTCTTTCCATTTTCTTTCTTTCAATGCATGTCAATGATCTGTGGCTTGCGGTTAGCTGTTACTTGTAATAGTAA
>NZ_CBFFRI010000101.1:0-94 GCF_965644235.1 Sphingobacterium sp. LRF_L2
CACAGGAGGTTTTCTGTTGCGCTGCTGTTGTTTTGTTCGGCACTGCAGTGATCCTGGGCAAATCACAGGAGGTTTTCTGTTGCGCTGCTGTTGT
>NZ_CBFFRI010000102.1:0-92 GCF_965644235.1 Sphingobacterium sp. LRF_L2
AAAAAAACACTTCCTTTTTCGCTTTTCAACCCTCCCTCCCTTGCGGAGTGGTTCAAAGGTAGAAAATAAGACCTATTCCCTCCAAGCTTTCC
>NZ_CBFFRI010000103.1:0-90 GCF_965644235.1 Sphingobacterium sp. LRF_L2
TTTTCGCTTTTCAACCGTCCCTCCCTTGCGGAGTGGTGCAAAGGTAGAAAATTAGACCTATTCCCTCCAAGCTTTCCGCACTTATTTTTA
>NZ_CBFFRI010000104.1:0-86 GCF_965644235.1 Sphingobacterium sp. LRF_L2
GGCTATTTTTTTATTATCCGAACAAGGATAAATTTTTCGGTTTTGGAGCTCGTTTTTGTTGTTATTTCTTTTTTCGAAATAGAAAG
>NZ_CBFFRI010000105.1:0-85 GCF_965644235.1 Sphingobacterium sp. LRF_L2
TTTTGTTTTCCGTTGTAGGCGCAATGTCGGTGTTTTCCGCAGGATTTACTTCATCAGTGGTATTTTTGGTTACCCCTGCTTTGAA
>NZ_CBFFRI010000106.1:0-83 GCF_965644235.1 Sphingobacterium sp. LRF_L2
GGTGTTGGTGTTGGTGTTGGTGTTGGTGTTGGTGTTGGTGTTGGTGTTGGTGTTGGTGTTGGTGTTGGTGTTGGTGTTGGTGT
>NZ_CBFFRI010000107.1:0-82 GCF_965644235.1 Sphingobacterium sp. LRF_L2
ATAACGGATCATGTTCAAAAGTTGTGGAGAGGAGAAAAAATAATCAGATATTTGCAGCTTGATATTTTGTTGAGATGCACGA
>NZ_CBFFRI010000108.1:0-81 GCF_965644235.1 Sphingobacterium sp. LRF_L2
TTTAAGATAGCAGAGTATTGTAAATTAAACAAGGAGGAACGTACGATGTATGACGTAAGTTTAAAGCGGAAGTGGGATCAG
>NZ_CBFFRI010000109.1:0-79 GCF_965644235.1 Sphingobacterium sp. LRF_L2
GTACCATATCAGGTAAAAGATATTTACAATGATAATCTTGATTTAAATGTAGTTTTAGAAAATGGTGAAGTTTATTTTG
>NZ_CBFFRI010000110.1:0-79 GCF_965644235.1 Sphingobacterium sp. LRF_L2
TTTTCGCTTTTCAACCGTCCCTCCCTTGCGGAGTGGTGCAAAGGTAGAAAATTAGACCTATTCCCTCCAAGCTTTCCCC
>NZ_CBFFRI010000111.1:0-79 GCF_965644235.1 Sphingobacterium sp. LRF_L2
TTGGTCTGGTAGTTCAGCTGGTTAGAATACATGCCTGTCACGCATGGGGTCGCGGGTTCGAGTCCCGTCCAGACCGCTA
>NZ_CBFFRI010000112.1:0-78 GCF_965644235.1 Sphingobacterium sp. LRF_L2
GGGGGGGGGGGGGGGGGGGGGGGGGGGGGGGGGGGGGGGGGGGGGGGGGGGGGGGGGGGGGGGGGGGGGGGGGGGGGG
>NZ_CBFFRI010000113.1:0-78 GCF_965644235.1 Sphingobacterium sp. LRF_L2
TTTTTTTTTTTTTTTTTTTTTTTTTTTTTTTTTTTTTTTTTTTTTTTTTTTTTTTTTTTTTTTTTTTTTTTTTTTTTT
>NZ_CBFFRI010000114.1:0-78 GCF_965644235.1 Sphingobacterium sp. LRF_L2
TTTAGCGGTCTGGACGGGACTCGAACCCGCGACCCCATGCGTGACAGGCATGTATTCTAACCAGCTGAACTACCAGAC